>NZ_CP116808.1:3471515-4185531 GCF_028464065.1 Saprospira sp. CCB-QB6
GGCTCATCTACAACTACTTGATCGTTGTGGATGATAAGTGTATTTGCAGTCCCCAAGTCGATCGCAATCTCTTGGGTAAAGAAGTTGAAGAATTTTTTCATAAGGAGTGGCAAGCTTTATACTTGGCTAGTAGGTTGGGCAAAATGTCTTTGAGCACTAAGGGTTAATCGGCTTAGGCGCAAAAATATAATTTTTAATCTATTAAAGTAAATTTATACGGATTCAAAATAGAGATGTGAATATTTTTTGGGGCCTGCCGCCTTTGGCGGCCGGGCCCTTGCGGGGCTCGCAAGTCTGCTCGGCCCATCGCCAGCAAGCTGGCTTGGTCTGGCCTTCGGCCACCCCTGCAGGCCCCTAGGCCAATAGAAAGCCCTGTGGGCGAGCAGCGGCCCAAGGGCCGCCCACTAAAATCCGCCTAGATGTTTTGGCGTCCTACAGGCCCAGAGCGCCGCGGCTGAGGGATGGCAGGGGGTGGCCGCAGGCCAGACCAAGCTTTTGAGCAAAGCGAAAAAGCGCAGGGCCGAGCAGAACTGCGAGCCCCCGCACAGCCCGACCCGAGCCCGAAGGGAGGGGCAGCCCCACAAAAAAAGGACTCTCCTCATGGAAAGTCCCTTTGTAAAATACAACTTATCGCAAGAGCTGAATGCTGCCCTTTAAAACTAAAGTATGTCCATCTATAAATTCTAGTTCAGCATACCAAGCATAAACCCCAGAATTCATCGGTCGGCCCTTAAAGCTGCCATCCCAACCCCCTTGGGGATCGTTTGGTGCTAAGTTTTGGCCCTCAAAGACCAACTCGCCCCAACGGTCATAAACTCTGAAGAGTTTGACCAGCTGTAGGCGATCATCTCCCTGAATAAAGAAGCGATCATTGGCCCCGTCACTATTGGGCGTAAAGGCATTGGGCGCCGCCGCAATTCGCTCTTTGTCAATGAAGACTGTAATGCTGCTATCCAAGCGACAACCGCGCTCGTTTTGGGCCACAAATTCATAAATCGCCCGATCAAAAGGCCGCACCCACAACTGATAACTGCTATCGGTCAATAACTGATTGTTCAAGCTTTCGCTCCAGCTGAAACTAACGCCCGAACTATCATTGAGCAAGGCATAAAGCAGCAAGCTATCGCCATAAGCTAGGGTGGTATCGGCTGGACCAAATTGCTGCAAGAAGAAGGGCAAGCCCGCTTCTACACTCACTAGGGTATCGGCCACACAATCATTATTGTCTCGAACATAGAGCGCATAATCAGCCGCTGCCAAAGCAGGGAAGTAGGGAGATGCCTGCCAGTTTATGCTATCCAAACTGTAGCTATAACCGCCCAATGCAGTAGAACCGCCCTGGGCCAAGATTAAGATACTTCCATTGCTTTCGCCCAAACAGCGCACAGAATCGATCTCTGCAGATAGCTCAAGCGGAGCGGGATCCACAAACTGAATGCTGTCTGTTTGCTGACAACCATTGGCATCGGTGGCCGTTACGGCATACCAAGCAGCGCCTAGGCCTTGGGCCAGCGACTGTGTATCGCCATGGGACCAAAGATAGCTGTATGGGGCTGTACCTGAATGGGCCAAGGCTTCCACACTAGCCGTTTGATCTCCAGTACAACGAATATTGCTTTGCGGCTTGAGGGTTAATCCCAAGGCGGGGGGACCGCCCAAGACATATTGGAAGTCTGAACTACAGCCGTTTTGATCGACTACCGTCAAATTATAGAGCCCTGCAGCCAAGCCCGTTAAGGGCTCCCCAACTTGTCCAGTAGACCAAAGGAAGGCATTGACTGGAACCGAAGAAGACTGATAGCTAATGCTGCCATCGTCGCCTCCAGCACAAGCGGGCATATTCAACTGCATATTGAGTTGTAGGGGCGCAGGATCGGTAATCTGCAGCGATAAATCAGCTGTACAACCATGTCTATCTGTTACGGTCAGACTGTAGCTCCCTGCCCCTAGGTTTTGGGCCGTGGGCGCTGTTTGCCCATCTGACCATTGATAGCTCAGCGGAGAGGTTCCGCCGCTAGCTTGTACCTGAGCTTGACCATTTTGTTCGCCTTCACAGCGAGGGTCTTGGCTACTAACTAAGGTTAATTGTATGCCAGCAGGCGCTCCCACTTGAGCACTTAAATTGAGGGCACAACCATTGGCATCGGTAGCTGTAAGGCTATAGTTTCCAGCAGTTAGGTTAGAGAGGATAGCGCTGTTGCCGCCATTGGACCAACTATAGTTGTAGTCGCCATTGGCTAAGGGCGTTCCTCCACTGATGATTGCCGTGAGCTGGCCCGATGCGCCATTTTGGCAAAGGGCATCCTGTACATTGATATAGCCCATCAAGCCACTTGCTGGCTCATCAACAACTACTTGTCCCTGAATGCTACAACCATTGGCATCGGTAACTGTAAGTTGGTAGTTTCCTGCGGCCAAGCCCGTCACTTGTTGCGTTTGGGCCCCATTGGACCAAAGGAAGCTATAGGGGAGGGTTCCGCCTTGTACACTAGCTGTCGCTTCACCATCTACTCCTTGCAAGCAGCCTGCAGCTTGGCTACTTAAGCTGAGTTGAAGAGCCGCTGGAGCTAAAAGTTCAAAACTATCGACTAGTTGACAACCGCCTGCATCGCTAACTGTAAGGCTATGCCAGCCTGCGCTCAAGTTGCTGGCATTGGCGCTGCTGCTTCCATTGGACCAGCTATATTGATAGGGGGAAGTTCCACCGACCACTACGGCTTCTAGTTCGCCATCTGCTGCATTATGGCAGCTAGGCGCCTGAATTTGATTGATGGCGAGTCCTAGGCCCATTGGTTGGCTCAACTGAATGTTGGCATTCTGCTGACAACCTTTAGCATCGGTCACAATCAATTGATAGCTGCCTGCGGCTAGGTTTGTAGCGGTAGCAGTGGTTTGTCCATCGGACCAAAGGTAAGTGTAGGGGGCCGTTCCTCCTGTAGCTACCACTGTGGCCGTACCAGAGTTTTGTCCCTGACAGTTGGGGGCGGTCGTCTGCAATTGAATTTGTAAGCTACTGGGCTCTTCTACTAAAACGCTAGCTGTAAATTGGCAGCCTTGCGCGTCGCTAATTGTCAATTGGTAGTTGCCCGCCGTCAATCCTCTAGCTTGTTGGCCGCTTTGGCCATTGGACCATAGATAATTGTAGGGGGCGGTTCCTCCACTCGCTTGGGCGAGGATCGCTCCATCGCTACTGCCTGCACAACTGGCCGAATCTACTTGGAAGCTAATTGCTAGGGGAGAAGGGCTATGCAAGCTGGTCGTTTTGACCAAACTACAGCCGTTGGCATCAGTTAGGCTTAGGCTATAACTCCCTGCAGATAGGTTAGTGGCCGTAGCTGTTGTTTGTCCATCGGACCAAAGGTAAGCATAGGGGGCTGTTCCTCCTGTCGCCAAGGCGACTAGGCTTCCATCATTGCCATTAAAGCAGCTAGGATCATTTGGGCTAAGCTGTAGTTGCAGGGGCGCAGGAGATGTAATTTCTATGCTATCTTGAATTTGGCAACCATTGCCATCTCTCAGCTGAACAATGTACCAGCCTGCGCATAGGTTGCTCCAGTTGTTATTGGGACCAAAGACTTGACCGTTTTGGCCAGGGCCCAAAAGGCGATACTCATAACCATTTTGGCCTAGTGTGCCTGTGCCAGCTACTGCTTGATAGATAATCTGGCCATCGCAGCTATTGGCACAGCTAGCCGCACTTACTGTTTGTTGGGCAGCAAGGGCCAAAGGCGCGCTAATCTCTATGCTATCAACAGCAGTACAACCATTGGCATCACTAAAGCTGACGCTATACCAACCCGCCGATAGGTTTTGAATCAGAGCTGTATTTTCCCCTGTAGACCAACTGATGAGATAAGGGCTAGTTCCGCCCTGCGCCTGAACGCTAAGCGCTCCATCACTAGCGCCTGCACAGCTAATAGTTGCCCCATGATAGTTGCTGTAAATACTAATAGTTGGTTGTATAGCCGAGGGTGCTACTAATTGTATGCTTGTTGTGGCCTGACAGCCTCTAGCATCTGTGGCGGTCAGACTATAGTTCCCTGCTGCTAATTGCTGTAGATCCTCAGTAGTATCTCCTGTAGACCAAAGGAAGCTGTAGTTTGGCGTTCCCCCTTGGGCATCGGCATCAATCCAGCCATCTGTTCCTTGATAACAGCTCGGATTTTGACTATTTAATACATTGGCAATAACGGCATTGTTGGGTTCTTGTACGAAAGCCGAAGCGGCAATACTGCAGCCATACGCATCGGTAACTGTAAGCTGATAGGGACCCGCTGTTAGGTTATTGATATTAGTTGTGGTTTGTCCATTGGACCAAAGGTAGCTGTAAGGCGCAATACCTCCACTGACTAGGGCTGAAATGCTTCCGTCTGCCCCAGCATTACAGCGTACAGAGTCGGCATCTAGTTGTAGGGCCAAGGCTGTAGGCTCTGTAATTGTCCAGTTGCCCATCCAACTACAAGCATTAGCATCGGTAACAGTAAGTTGGTAAAGTCCAGCGGCTAGGCTGCTAATCGTGCTTGTTGTTTGTCCATTAGACCAAAGATAAGTATAGGGGGGAAGGCCGCCTTGCATAAAGACGCTCAATTCCCCATTCTGTTGGCCCGCACAAATGATGTTTTGCTGCTGTATACTATCTAATAGTAGGCTATCGGGGGCAATAAGCAGCACACAGCTACTGTCTTGGCAGCCATTGATGTCTGTTACGCTAAAACAGTAGTTGCCTGCTGCTAGACTGTTTTGTAGGGCTTGCTGACTACCATTGCTCCATTGGCCCTGAAGGCTTCCCCAGCCCCCACTATAGTTAGCTTCTAGCTGTCCATCTTCGGCAGTGGCGCAAGAGGTGGTATAGCCATTATAGAAGCTTAGGGTATCAATGGTCAACTGTATAGCAGCAGGGGCTTGTAGACTAATGCTGCTACTATCTTGGCAGCCATTCTGGTCGCTAATCGTAATGGCGTAATTCCCAGCAGCCAATCCGTTGATGCTGCTCGTGCTAGCTCCTGTACTCCAGCTGTAGCTATAGTTAGCCGTTCCGCCAGTTACTGTTGCACTAAGCGCAGCATCCGTGGCCCCAAAGCAAGAGATTGGACTACCATTGTAGTCTTGATCTATCGTAATGTTTGCTATTAAGGGGTTAGGCTCTTGAATACTTACCAAGATGGTGTCCATACAGCCTACATCATCAATAACTTGGACTAAATAGTTGCCCGCTGCTAAGGCTGAGAACTGTCCCGTTTGGTTGGTATCTCCAGCCATGATATAGTTGTAGGGAGCCTGTCCGCCTGCGGCGGTTAAGCTAAAGGCGCCAGAGCTATCGCCAGCGCAATTGAGGTCCTGACTAGCCAGTAAACTGATTTGGATAGGACTAGGCGGCACAGGAATATTCAATTGTAGGGTGTCATAACAACCATTGCGGTCGCTAATGGTCACACTATAATTGCCCGCACAAAGATTAGTGACCAAGGAGGTACTATCTCCATGAGACCATTCATAATAGTAGTCTGTTGAAATGCTTCCGCCAATTGCCGTTATAGCCGCAGAACCATCACAAAGACCTGGACATTGGGGCAGGCTTCCATTGACTAAAGTTGCCTGCACTGGGCTTGGACTGCCAATTTGGACCGTCATGCTATCCTGACATCCATTGTTGCTACTAACGGTAACGCTATAAGTTCCTGCACAAAGGCCTGTGGCCGTGGCTGTAGTTTGATTGCCTGCGGCCGCATCCCATAAATAGTTGTAGTTAATGGCCAAACCTGAAAGGGGTAAAACTGTAGCAGAACCATCACAGCTGCCCAAACAGCTCTCATCTCTTTGAGAGGCAAGCTGCAACCCCAAAGCGTTGGTGCTATCGACAAAAACACTATCAATAGCAGAGCAACCCCCAGGTCCAGAAGAGGTGACTGTAACGGTATACCAGCCCGGACTAAGGTTCGTGATGACAGAGTCTACGGCACCATTCGACCATTGGAAACTAAAAGGAGGTGTTCCCCCTACAGTCGTTGCTGTGGCCGTACCATTATTGCTGCCACAACCCGAAGGAGTAGAGGTCGGCATAGGCACTGGGCTAGTCGTCGTCTGTATCATGAATGTCCCATTGTTGCTTCCTCCAAGGAAGTTAAACCCACCATCAATCTGGACAATATAAGGGGTGTTGGGTTGCAGGTTGGTATAAGTGAATGACCAGTTTATCGGCTGGGTCATACAGCTATTAAAGCTTTGGCAATCAACCAGCACATCAGGGTTATTATCGCAAGGGCTGCTATCTTGGAAGAAAGAGATATTAAAACCATCGCCGGGCACGGTGCCCCCAATACAGTTTCCACTAGAGGTGGCATTGATAATACTTAAAGTTACGGCACTACCATTACAGTCAGAGACAAAGTAGTAGTAAAGAGAATGCTCAGGGTCATCTCCCTCTCCACATTCAAAATAACCTGGGGCGCCAGCTGCAACTCCTTCTCCAGTAGCCGAGGCCGTGTTGAAGCAGTAAGGAACATTCGGTTGAATGGGGTAGGCAATGGCATTGAGGCAGTTGTCGGCCCCACAACCTTCCGATACGCAGAGTTCAAAGTTCTCATTATCATCATCTCCACCATCGTTGAAGACTTGGAGGAGGATTTGGCTGCCAGGAGGAGCGGCAATCTCAAAGCCGACATCGCCACTAAGGCCGCCTGTACCACAAGCTAGCTGTTGGAGGTTGCCGCATCCACCGCTATAAGCCACAACTACTAGGTCGGAGAAGTCGCCAATAGGAGAGGAGGAGCTAATCCCATCATCATTACCCTCTACAAGAGCTACACCACTACTGGGCATGGTAAAGCTATACCAAGTTTCTCCACAATTTTGTCCACAACTACTGGCTTGGCTAGCGGTAGGCACGCCATAATTGTAGCTGTTCCAGCTGCCACTGCCATTGGTACAAGATTCTGATTGAACGGGAATGCTGATGGCATTTTGGCAGTAGTTATTGACGGGCTCAGGGTCATTGGGTTGCCCTGTACCAAAGAGCGGCTCCATATCCCGAACTCGGATGGTGAATTCCCCTTCTCGATTTAGGCCCTCTCCATCGACTTGGATGAAGTAAATGTTGCCGGGCGTCAAACAAGTTGCTTCGACATTCTCGGTAATGATTGCCGTGGGGAAGTTCGAGCCATCACTTAGGCTGAGTTGGCCCGTACAACTATTTGTTGAGGAGCCGAAGATGTAGACTTCTGGGTCTATCCCAAAGATAGGATCATTGCTTTCCACTTCGATCTCTACACGGCCTGAAGGCGGAGCCGTAAACTGGTACCAAACGCTATGTTCGGCATAGCCGCCCAAACCTGGCTCTCCTAATTCTACATTAGCACATTCATTGGTCTCATTGCCTAGGCTAGCAAAGCTGCCTGTGGGCAGTCCAAAGTCGTAGGCATCACAAATGTTGTTATTATAAGGGAAGCTGGTGCTTCCTCCATCATCTTCGATCTCAATCGTGAAGTAACCTTCTTCTACCCCAAAGTAATCTTCTTGTCCATCTACTTGTAGATAGTAGGTTGCCCCTGGAACCAAGCAAGTAATGCTCATTGATTCATCGTTCAGTAGGGGGTCGTAATCACTACCCATTTCTAGCCAAGGGCCTGCACAAGTGCCGCCGGGACTGTACCAAAGGGCAAGCTGCAAGTTGGGGTTGTCGCCCAAACTTGCGGGGTCTGATTCTAAGCTGATACTGATATTTCCAGAAGTAGGGGCCTCAAAACTAAACCAGACGGTCTCATCCACCGCAAAGGCCGAGGGATTAGGTTCGTTGGGCTCTACCGTAGCACAGTAGTTATTGTAACTGACGTTATTGTTGATGCTGCCTCCATTGGGAACGGCTCCTAAGGGCGTGGCATTACAAATGTTGTCGTTGGCAGGGAAAGCGCCAGCCCCATCATCTTCAATCTCAATCGTAAAGTAACCCTCTACATCAATGAGGGAACCATCTACTTGGACCCAGTAGGTCTCTCCTGGAACCAAACAGGTTAAATTGACCTCCGCATCAAAGCTTAGGGTGGGATTGTCTACTCCTTCTTCCAAAAGTTGGAGGTTGCCCGTACAGCTTCCATTAGAAGAGCGGTAAACGGCCAACTGTAGGTCTACGCCATTGCCTTGGTTATTGGGATCAGACTCTACACGAATGCTAACCTCTGAAGAAGTGCTGGCCCCAGCATGTGCAGGTGCCTGAAAGCTAAACCAAACGGTCTGTTCTATATTAAAGGGAGCGGGTTCTCCCGATTCCGTATCTGCACAAAAATTAGAATAGTTGATGTTGTTATTGATTCGGCCTCCAATAGGTACAGCGCCCAAGGCTTCTGCATTACAAAGGAGGTCATTAGTGGGAATTGGCACAGAGGGGGCCTGACTGATGGTCAAATCAAAGTAGCCCTGCACATCTAAGAAGGAGCCATCCACCATGATGAAATAGGTCTTGCCCGCATCTAGACATTGTACGTCCATATCTTCATCAAAGAAGCCTGGATCATAATCACTTTCTACTTCTGTGAGGGTACCTGTACAACTGTTATTAGAAGATTCAAAAACAGCCAATTGAATATCTATGGCGTCTTGAGAACTAAAGGGCGTAAAGGTAGTGGCCGAAATGTCTACGGCATAAGGTCCCCCTGTGGCAGGGGTAGTAAAGCTGTACCATACGGTCTGGTCCGCATCAAAATCATCTGGATTCGGATCGCCAATGGCATCGGCACAGAGGTTATGCTGATTACTGATGCTTTGGGGGCCATTAGTAAAGGGATCTCCCAAAGGAATCGCATTGCAGATAAGATTATTAGGGGCTACGGGGATAGGCGGAATCTCGCGGATTGTAATATCAAAATATCCTTCTTCGGGGTCCAAAATAGCGAGGTCTGCACCATTCACTTGTACATAGTAGACATCCCCTGGGTTCAAACAATAGACCTCTAGGTCCAAATCAAAGACGACCAGGTCATCTCCGCTGTTCATTTCTCGCCAACTGCCCGTACAGCTAGCCGCTTCCCAAACAGCTACTTGTAAATCAATGGGATCCACTCCATTAAGTGGATCATCAGAGCTAAGCTCGATCTCTACATTACCGCTAGCGGGGGCCGTAAAGGTATACCAAACTGTTTGGTTAGGGTTAAAGGCGCCCGGATTGGGCTCTCCAGCTCCTGTTGCACAGAAGTTGTTCTGACTTCCATGTTGTGGACCTGGACTGCTTCCTATCTGCCCTCCTGTTGGGTCGCCCAAATAGATGGCATTACAAGGATCATCATTTGTTGCGGGGGGATCGCGAGGGTCTCCATAGATTTCCAGATCAAAGATACCCTCTTGGAGGTCGGGGTCAAAAAGAGCGCCCTCTCCATCTACCATAAGGAAATAGGTTCGCCCTGGAGTAAGGCATTCTACCTCCATGTTTTCATCCCAGACGACTCCAATTCCATCATGTTCGCTTTGCACTTCTGTCAAGGGATCGGTACAAGTTTGGTTAGCGGCATCAAAAACAGCCAATTGTAGATCAATTTGGTCCGAGCCGAATAGACTTTGGTTCTCTGCTCGAATTTCTACCTTACCTGAGGGGGGCGCAACAAAGGTATACCAAACGCCACGATCATTCCCCCAGTTGTTGGGGATGGGCTCAAAGAGATTGTCTGCACAATAGTTATTCTGATCGGTTAGTCCTACGGTACCGCCAGCAGCAGGGGCCCCTAGGGCAATTGCATTACAAATCTGGTCATTGGGAGCGGGGGGGATTCCTCCGTCTCGCACTTCCAGATCAAAGATACCATCTACATTAAGGGTAGAGCCATCTACCATAATATAATAGATGCGGCCTGCTTCCAAGCAGCGCACATCTAGTTCTTCTCCAAAGCCAGTTGGATCATAGTCGCTATCTACTTCGCTGAGGGTTCCTGTACAGCTATTGTTCGAGCTGCTATAAAGGGCCAACTGAAGGTCTACGGCATCTGTCCCGAAGGGGGCCGGTTGGTCACTATTGGCCTCAATGATGACATGCCCAGAAGGAGGGGCCTCAAAGGAGAACCATACGCCCTGCTCATTGCTCCAATTGCCAGGAACAGGCTCATTGGCATTGCTCGCACAAAGGTTAGATTGGCTGAGGGCGATAGTCTGAACTTGCCCCCCTGCTGGAACGGCACCCAGATGGGTAGCTGCACAGATACTATCGGCTGATTGCTGCACCCCAAGGTCAAAAATTTCTAAGCCGAAGTAACCTTGGCCGTCATCTGTGAAGGGGATGCCGCTATCTTCCCCATCTACTAAGAGAAAGTAGGTGGTATTAGGCTGCAAGCATTCTACACTCATTTCTTCATCGTAGAGGGCGCCTGCGCCCTGATAATCTTCGGCCACTAGGCTAAGGGCGCCATTACAAGTTCCTGTAGAACTTTCATAAAGGGCCAATTGTAGATCAATCCCATCCCCTAAGTTTTGGGGATCAGAGATAGCCTCAAAGCGGAGGCTAGCGCTGGGGTTGGGGCCTGTGGTAAACTGAAACCAAACGCCTTGTTCATTGGCATTGCCCCAGGGGCTAGGTTCTAAGGTATTAGTTGCACAGAAGTTCCCATAGTTGCTTAGGCTGTTGTCGCCAATAGAACTGTTGCTATTTAGGGTGCCTAGGTTGATGGCATTACAAATCTGATCATAGGCTTGGCCTGCATTGACAAAGCTTCCTGTTGCCCGAACGGTAAAATCTACCTGTCCCCAGCTGCTGTTCCCACAACAGTTGGGAATGCTTAGGGTATAATTGACAGAGGTCCCTGCAGCGGGAGTTGCAAAGTTCTGACAAATCTGGGCCAAACAAGTTTGGTCTACCACACAGGCGGCTCCATCATCCTCAAAGGCTCTAAAGCAGAGCTGAATAGTAGCGGGATAATCTGTTGCACAGATAAAGTCCTCATCGTATTGCCTATTGGGGGCATCGGTAAAGCAGGCCCCCGATTGGGGGTAGGTGGTCCAGCCTTGGCTTTCTATATTGACCCGCCATTGGGGATCGGGACTTCCGCCAAAGATGCCGTCTGTACAACTGGTTCCCGCTGTTCCCGAGTTGATGATGACCTCTAGACGAACTTGGGCCTGCAGGCTCCAAGTACAGAGAAATAGGAGGCCGATTAGGTAGATATGTCGCATATAGCTGTTTTTTGTCAAACAAAATGGAGGGCTAAAAATAAGAAATCATTAGCAGTTCTTCACTAAACGTTTGTCTACAGCCTGCTTGTTGTCAAGGGGACTGATTTTTTGGGGCTGCCCCTGCGCTGCCTCCCTTCGGTCGGCCAAGCCGCCCTAGCGGGCGGCTCGACGCTTCGGGTCGGGCTATTTCGCAGCTCGCAGGTCTGCTCGGCCCTGCGCGGGCTTTGCCCGCTGGGTCTGCCGCCTTTGGCGGCCCTGCTCCATATCCCTCAGCCTGCGGCTCGCTGCGCTCGCCTGTACGCTCTAAAAGCGGTATTCGTCGCTTCGCTCCTCATTCGCCCATAAATCCCCGCCCACCCACCCCTCCTCAGGATTCCTTAAGGAATCCTTCGGGGGCTTGGGCGGGGATCTTCTTTTTGTTGGTCCTCAATCTCCGCTCTTTGGTCCTAATTGGCGAAAGTTCCGCCCCTTAAAGCTGGTCCTAGGCCCTAGTTTGGATCTTTTTAGGGGGGCAGTGGCCGCCAGAGCGTGAAAACGGAGAGTGGATTTAGGTCTGTGGCCGCCACAGAGGTAAAACGGAGAGCGGATTTGGGTCTGTGGCCGCCACAGAGGTAAAACGGAGAGCGGATTTGAGTCTGTGGCCGCCACAGAGGTAAAACGGAGAGCGGATTTGAGTCTGTGGCCGCCACAGAGGTAAAACGGAGAGTGGATTTAGGTCTGTGGTAGCCACAGAGGTAAAACGGAGAGCGGATTTAGGGCTGTGGCTGCCACAGCGTAGAAACGGAGAGCGGATTTAGGGCTGTGGTAGCCACAGAGGTAAAACGGAGAGTGGATTTGAGTCTGTGGCAGCCACAGCTTCAAGCCGTCTAAAGAGTAGGCAATAAAAAGGGGGAATACAGGGCCATCGTTTTGAGGGGGAGGGGAAAAAGGAGAGGAGAAGGCATAAAAAAAGGCCCAAGACAACTGTCTTGGACCTTTTAACTTCTATTAGAGCTATAGATTTGGCCAAAAGGCCAGCAAAGTAGTTAGGGCGAGCTCTTGCTGTGGCGCTCGGCCTAGCGATCTGCAGCAGTGGCCGTCAGGCCAGACCGAGGCGCGAAGCGCCGAAGGGCCGAGCGAAGAGCGAGCTGCGGAAGGTAGCGCCCGCCGAAGGCGGGAGGCCCCAAAATACCCTAATCTAACTGCTTTTAATCATTCTTATGGATATGAACATCCATTTGAGGGAAAGGGATATTAAGGCCCTCCTCATTGAAGCGGTTATAAATCTTCTCATTCATGTCAAAAGTTACGCCCCAGTAATCAGAAGACTTGACCCAAAGGCGAACTGTGAAGTTGATTGAGCTATCGGCTAGTTCGGCTAGGGCAATAAAGGGGGGAGCGGGTTCTTGGAGGATACGATCATCTTTAGCGATAATGTCGTTGAGTACCGCTCTGGTCTTTTCGGTGCTATCTCCGTAGCCGACCCCTACGGTAAGGTCTACTCTGCGGAAAGGCTCCGTAGAGAAGTTGGTAAGAGAGGCATTAGATAGGCCGCCGTTAGGGATGACAATCGTTTTGTTATCGGGTGTTTTAAGGATCGTATTAAAGATTTGGATCTCTTTAACGACACCGGTAAAGCCTTGGGCTTGGATAACATCTCCGACCTTAAAGGGTTTGATAATAAGGATAATGACTCCGCCGGCGAAGTTCTGTAGGGTGCCAGAGAGGGCCATACCTACGGCAAGTCCCGCTGCACCAAGGATCGCGATAAAAGAGGTCATTTGGATGCCTAGTACATTAAAGATACTGAGGACCAGAAGGACCTTGAGGGTCATGTTGGTTAGGGAAACGAGGAAAGGACGTAGGGAATCGTCGATCTTTTGTTTCTCGAGCATTTTGGCGAGCATCTTTGTCACTTTGCCGATGACCCAGAAGCCAATAAAGGCGATAAATGCGGCACCAAAGATTTTTGGGCTATAGGTAATAGCCAGCTCGGTAACTAGTTTGATTATTTCTTCGATATTCATCATAAGGTTAAAATATAAAAAGTAAAGGGTTAATAAAATGCTGTGATTGCTCACAAGATAAAATAATAAATCATACTCCTTTTTCCAAAAGGCAAATTAGAGAGCGGCAAAGTTGAAAATGGTCACAGGGGGGCTTAAAAAAACTTTTAGACGAGCTTTTTTTGTAAGCCAAGGCTGATTCTCTATTTTAGCCGCATTGCTTACATACTGAACAGCATTTGTTTTGTTCAAATATAAAAACACAGCTAATATGGCCAATGCTTTTTTCAAGATTCCGACACCGAAGAATGAGCCGGTAAAAGCCTATCGCAAGGGTAGTCCTGAGCGTGCATCGCTTAAAGCCGAACTGGCGAGATTGAAGGGAGAGGAGTTAGAAATTCCCATGATTATTGGGGGAAAAGAGGTGCGCACCGGCAATTTGGTGAGCATTCATCCTCCGCATGAGCTTAAACATACATTAGGTCACTACCATAAGGGAGGGGCTAAAGAGGTAAACATGGCTATTGATGCTGCGCTAGCGGCTAGAAGTAGTTGGGAGAACACGCCATGGCAGGAGCGTGCGGCAGTTTTTCTCCGTGCGGCAGAGTTGTTGGCGGGACCTTATCGCGATCGGATGAATGCGGCGACGATGTTGGCGCAATCGAAGAACGTTTTTCAGGCGGAGATTGATGCGGCTTGTGAGATGGTAGACTTTTTCCGTTTTAATGCGGCCTATTTGGAGCAGGTTTACAGTGATCAGCCCAATTCGGCGGCGGGGATATGGAATCGTTTGGAGCATCGTCCTTTAGAGGGCTTTGTGTTTGCGGTAACGCCCTTCAACTTTACGTCAATTTGTGCCAACTTATGTGCTGCGCCTGCTCAGATGGGTAATGTTGTCGTTTGGAAGCCTTCTGATACGCAGATTTATTCAGCCAAAGTGATTATGGACCTTTTCATGGAGGCGGGATTGCCTGCGGGCGTAGTGAATATGGTCTTTGCGGATGGTCCTGTAGCGGGAGAGGTTTGTTTCAAGCATCCTGAATTATCTGGTTTACACTTTACTGGGAGCACGAAGACCTTTCAGTATATGTGGAAGACCATAGGGGAGAACATTCATAACTATCGTTCTTATCCTCGCATTGTTGGGGAGACAGGTGGTAAGGATTATGTTTTGGCTTATAAGGATGCCAAGGCGGAGCAGGTGGCTACGGCTCTTTTGCGAGGTGCCTTTGAGTATCAGGGGCAGAAATGTTCGGCGGCTTCACGGGCCTATATTCCTCAGAGTTTGTGGCCTGCGGTAGAAGAGAAGCTAGTCGCTGATTTGAAGACCGTAAAGATGGGAACCGTAGAAGACTTCAGCAATTTTGTCAATGCGGTGATTGATGAGCGGGCCTATGACAAGATCACGGCTTATATTGAGCAAGCCAAGAAAGACGAGGGCGTAGAAATTATTGCTGGAGGGAATCATTCTAAAGAAGAGGGGTACTTTATTGAGCCCACAGTAATTGTAGTGAAGGATCCGCATTATGTTACGATGAAGGAAGAGCTCTTTGGTCCAGTCATGACGATCTTCGTTTATGAGGATAATGAGTTGGATGCAGCTATCTCGGCTTTAGATACGGCTTCTCCTTATGCTTTGACTGGTGCTATTTTTGCTACGGATCGCCTGGTAATCAATGAGTTAATTGAAAAACTCCGTCACACTGCTGGTAATTTCTATGTAAATGACAAACCAACAGGTGCTGTTGTTGGGCAGCAGCCTTTTGGTGGTGGACGTGCATCGGGTACTAATGATAAGGCGGGCTCTTATCTCAATTTGTTGCGTTGGGTGTCTCCACGTACGATAAAAGAGAACTTTGTACCGCCTACAGACTATCGTTACCCCTTCTTGGAGGAATAGCATAAGCTGTTTAAGCGATAAAACGGGCTCACTACAAGCAAGTTGTAGTGGGCCTTTTTTATGGGGGCACAGTTTCTTATTGGAAAAAGGCTCCTTTTGCGAATGTCACTTTTTTAAAGATTCTAATATTTTAACAGCGAATATATGAGTCGATTTATAAATAGCTTCTGTATATTTGTTTTGTTAAATTGATTGCGTAGCGAAAAAAAGATAGTTCAGATCGATGAAGATCAAACTTTATATTGCCCAGTCATTGGATGGTTATATTGCGGGACCAAATGGAGAATTAGATTGGTTGGAGGAGGTTCCGAACCCTAAACAGGAGGACTTTGGCTATACGGCTTTTTATGAGAGTGTTGATCTTTTATTGTTTGGTCGTAAGACCTATGAGGCCATATTGTCTTTTGGTATAGACTGGCCTTATGTAGGTAAGCAGAGCTTTATTTTTAGTCGGTCGGAGCAGTTGGAATGTCCAACGCCTGACAGTTGGCAGTTGCAGGATATTGATTCTGTGACAATAGCGAGTTTGAAGCAATTGAGTCAGAAAGGGATTTGGTTAGTGGGTGGAGGTAGTTTAATACAGGGCTTTTTGGCGGCTTCAGCAATTGATGAGATGATCATATCAGTAGTTCCTTGTCTTTTGGGCGAGGGCATTCCCTTATTCCCTTCTTCTTGTTCCCCATCTAATTGGCAGTTGCTGGAGACGCAGCGATTTGCCAATGGTATCGTCAATTTACATTACCTAAAAGTGTAGATGAGCACAGAGATATAAGGCCTTTAGGGGCAATTGAGAACGAGTAATTATTTTTAGTACCTAAACTTATATTTTAGTATGAAACAGCTTTTACCTCTGCTGCTCTTTTGCAGCTTGAGTTTTGGTTTGTGGGCCAACAATCTACAGATTAGTAATGTGACTTTGACCAATGACTCGACTTTGACGTTCAGCATTAGTTGGGAGAACAGTTGGCGGATGGATGGGACGCCTCCTTACAATCATGATGCAGTTTGGTTATTTGTAAAGAAGCGGGATTGTGCTTCTAGTTTGTGGAGCCATACGGATTTGAGTGTTACTACGGCACATCATACGGCTGGAAGTCCCTTAGAGGTCTATGTTGATGGAAAGGACAGTAGTTCGGTAGCCAAGGGCGTCTTTGTTCGTCGTCGAACGGATGGGGTTGGCAACATTAGTAGTGTGAGTGTATCCTTGCGGATGGTGGGATTGGTTCCGGGCCAGTTTGATTTTCGTGTATTTGGGATTGAGATGGTGAATATTCCAGAGGGGGCCTTTTATCTAGGAGATGGGGGGAGTTCAGGTTCTTCTTTTAGAGAGGGAGCAGCGACAACACCTTATCAAGTGACTTCTGAGGGCGCTATTGCTTATGGTAATACTGCAGGGAAGTTGTATGCTGCTTCTAGAGCTTTAACTGCGACTATTGCGGCGGATTTTCCTAAAGGATTTGCGGAGGTATACTGCATGAAGTATGAGATTTCTCAGGGACAGTATGTCGATTTTGTGAACTCTTTACAGTCTGATCAAGCGATTGCTAGAAGAATTGTGGGAAGCGCAGCTTCTAGAACTAATGTTACTGGAAACTGGCCCGTGATTGTGGCCAATACGCCTCATCGAGCTATGGGGTATTTGGGTTGGGCTGATTTATTGGCTTATTTGGATTGGGCGGCTTTGCGTCCAATGTCTGAATTTGAGTATGAAAAAATTTGTAGAGGCCCATTAAATCCTGTAGCGAATGAGTACGCTTGGGGAACAAGCTTAGTGACGGATGCGAATACCTTGGTGACTGATGGAACAGCCACAGAAACGGCTTCTAATGCAGTGACGCCTGGTTCGGGACTTTGTAATTACAACAATAGTACAGTATTGGGCCCAATGCGTTGTGGTTATGCGGCTAAGCCGGGTACAACTCGTCAGCAGTCGGGGGCCACTTACTATGGAGTAATGGATATGTCTGGAAATGTTTGTGAGCAGATGATTCATTCGTATAGTGATGGGCAATTCTTTACGGGTGATCTTGGCGATGGAGAAATCTCTGTGGCGCCTAATGCAGGACATGCGAATAATATATCATGGGCTCGCCCAGAGGCTGCAAATGCTTCAAGTACAGCTCCTGGTCGTATGATTAGAGGGGGGAGTTACTATATGACCTATACCTACCTTAGAGTAGCCGAACGTTATTATGGATCGACCTATGCTGATGATGGTACTCGTCTAAATTATGTTGGGGGCCGTGGTGTCCGTTAAAAAACTTATTCCTTATGCGATATATTTATCTCTTTTTATGCTGCTTCCCGGCTGTTCTTTTTGGACAATTCACGGGGGGGAGTGGCTCTGGGGTAGACAGTGCGGGAATAGGAGGATTGCTTTGTAGTAGTTTTACTAGTTCATCTGTAAATGGAGGCTCTGGTTATGGCCAAAGCATGCTAGCAGCAGCGGTCAATTGTATTCATTTTACTGGAAACAGCAGTTCGGGCCAGAGTCAGGCTATGGTGGCTGCTGCAGTCAACTGTATGTTATTTACAGGAGATAGTCTTTCTGGTCAATCGAATGCCTTTATGCCGGCTGCGGTTAACTGTTTACAGTTTTCTGGTGATCGTGCTTCTGGTGCGCAGTATGCTTATTTGGATGATGGCCTATCTTGTCCTCAGTTTATGGCTTCGGCTGCTGGGGGGAGTGGAACCTATAATCGATCTTATTCCGATGATCAGGGCGTTTGTGCTGTGATTACGCTTCCGATAGAAGGTTCTCCGCTCTTTGGAGAAAAAGAAGGCCGAAAAGGGCGACTGCATTGGCAGACCTTTGCTGAAATAGGTTGTGAGGGCTTTGAAATTCAGAAGAGCCGAGATGGTTTGAATTGGGAGGCCTTGGGTTGGGTAGCTGGACAAGGCTATAGCCAACAGACTACTTCCTATGAGTTTTGGGACGAGCAACTACAGCCTGGTATTCAGTATTACCGCTATAAGCAAGAGGATTTTGATGGTAGTTTTTACTACTCTAATGTAGTGGCTATAGATGAGCAGGAAGGTGCCTTCAATCCGAATGTGTTTACCCTTTATCCCAACCCTAGTCGAACTGGGGCCCAAATCAGTATTGATGGTTGGCTGAGTGAAGACTTAGCAATTGAACTGACCGCAGTAAATGTACTGGGGCAAAAAATATGGTCCGAAAAGGTCCGCTTTACGGAAGGGCGATACACTTATAATTTGCCGGCTGTTTTTGAAGCTGGAAATTATTGGCTGTTGCTTTCGGTACCCGAAAAGGGTTTCCGAAAGGTTTTGCCCTTTGTAGTGATTCGATAAAAGAAAAAAGGCTCCCGATCGGGAGCCTTTTTTTGTGCGTTGGTCCTTTCTGCGTTTAGCAGGCCCAAAGGGCCGCAGGCTGAGGGGCTGGAGCAGGGCCGCCGAAGGCGGCAGACCAAAGCCCGCAGGGCTGCAGGGCCGAGCAGACTTGCGAGCTGCGGAATAGCCCGACCCGCCCGAAGGGTGGGGCAGCCCCAAAAAAGCTGTATCTTCCCTTATTGATTAGATAAATAAAAAATGTTTAGGATGCGAGCTTATATCTGCTTATTGGGTTTAGTGTTTTTCTGCTTGTTGGGAAAAGGACAAAATCTGCCCCAAAATTTGGGAGAGACAGACTTTGTGATTGGGGAAACTATTCGATTGTGGTCGGATAGTTTAGGTGAGGAACGGAGAATAAATGTTTATTTGCCAGGAGATTATGACCAAGATAGTTTAAAACAATATCCAGTCATTTATTTGTTGGATGGGGGGAAGGAGGAGGATTTTATACATATTTCAGGGATTGTGCAATTTGGTACTTTTTCTTGGATAAATATGCTTCCGGCCTCTATTGTAGTTGGCATTGAGAATGTGGATCGAAAGAGAGATTTTACTTATCCTTCTGAAAATGAGTTAGATCAAAAGGAGTTTCCTAGTTCGGGACAATCTGAGCGATTTATTGAGTTTATAGAAAAAGAATTGCAACCCTTTGTTGCGGCGAGCTATCGAACAGCGGGAGATAAAACGCTAATTGGGCAGTCTTTAGGGGGATTATTGGCTACAGAGATTTTGCTTAAGAAGACGGCACTTTTTGAGCATTATATTATTGTTAGCCCAAGCCTTTGGTGGGATGAAGAGCGCCTGTTGAGTTGGGATATGTCTTTGGCCAAGGAGGCGACATCTATATATATAGCGGTGGGCAAAGAGGGCAAAGTAATGGAGCGAACCGCCAAAACACTCTATAAAAAACTGAGGAAGGAAGGGGCTGGAAAGCGTAATTTATTCTTTGAGTTTTTGCCCGATAAAACGCATGGAGATGCTTTACATCAGGCGGTTTATCATGCCTTTGAAAAAATATATGCGGCTAAGAAGAAGGAATAGTTTGGGCCAAAAAAAAGAGACTCTAAAACTAGAGTCTCTTTTCTATTAGATAGGAGGTAATCTATTTGTGATCAGGCAAATAGAGCTTTCCATTTTCTATCGAGCGGCCCAAAACGATGCGTTGCACCTCAGAGGTCCCTTCATAGATTTGTGTAATTTTAGCATCGCGCATGAGGCGTTCTACATGATATTCTTTAACGAAACCGTAGCCACCATGTACTTGAACGGCTTCTACAGAGATTTTCATTGCAGCTTCAGAGGCGGCTAATTTAGCCATAGAACTGGCCATATCGTAGTCCATGCCTTGGTCTTTGAGCCAAGCTGAGCGATAGACCAACATACGGGCGGCTTCTACCTGCATAGCCATATCGGCCAATTTGAAAGAAATACCTTGGTGTTTGATGATCGGCTTACCAAAAGCTTCTCTTTCTTTAGCATAAGCAGCGGCCAATTCATAAGAACCGGCGGCAATGCCGAGGGCTTGAGAAGCGATACCGATACGTCCACCAGAAAGGGTTTTCATGGCAAACTTAAATCCGAAACCATCTTCGCCTACGCGGTTTTCTTTAGGTACTTTCACATCATTGTACATGATCGTGTGTGTATCAGAAGAGCGGATACCGAGTTTATCTTCTTTGGCCCCGATCACAACGCCATCCCAAGAAGTTTCTACGATAAGGCAGTTGATTCCACGGTGGCCCAATTCAGGGTTAGTTTGTGCAATAACCAAATGTAGCTGAGAGGTACCACCGTTAGTGATCCAGTTTTTGGTTCCGTTTAGGATATAGTGATCGCCCATATCTACAGCGGTTGTGCGCTGAGATGTAGCATCAGAACCTGCTTCGGGCTCAGAAAGGCAGAAAGCACCAATCCATTCGCCAGTAGTCAATTTGGGCAAATACTTTTGTTTTTGCTCTTCTGTACCAAAGGTTTCTAATCCCCAGCATACCAAAGAGTTGTTTACAGACATGGCCACTGAGCAAGAGTTGTCAATTTTAGAGAACTCCTCCATGGCGATGGCATAAGAGAGCGAGTCCATTCCGCCTCCCCCGTATTTGGGGTCTACCATCATACCCAAAAAGCCCATTTCGCCCATCTTTTTCAAGATTTCTGTGGGGTGAGTCATCTTGCTATCACGCTCAATAACACCGGGTAGACATTCTTTGCGGGCAAACTCTCTAGCCGCCTCTCTTACAGCCAAATGCTGTTCGCTTAGTTCAAAATTCATATCTGTTGTTCAGTTTTATTTTTCGTTTCAAGACTTTTTCGTCCAAAATTCGCACAAATATAACTTCTCTACAGAAGATGAACAAATAAAATTAGGATGGCTTGCTTTTCTTTGACTTATTCTAAATAAGCTTTATCGCAAGACTTTTACATAGCTCCCCAACCAACGATCATAAAACATCTGTTTGCTCTGGCTTTGGCTGCCTTTTACCCAATAAGCAACGCTCAGAAAGAACCATAATAAGAGGAGGGGGAAAAACTCAGGAGAAACATAGCTCGTGAGTATATAAGGGAAAAAGAGCAGCCCTATTTTAAGACTGTTGCGCTTCAGGCTCTTCCAAAAATCGAGTCGCTTATCTTGGGCATCCACTACTCTTAACCCCAATAACCATTTGACGGGAGTGGCCCGCATGGCCGATTGCTCAAAAATAGTATAATAGGCCAAACTGATGGCAAATTTCAAGGGCAAACCATTCAGAATCTCCATCCATAAAAGTTTGGACTCATCATAGTAATAATGCTGATATGCCCAGGGATCATTGGGCGTACTCTGCTGAAAATGCTCAAAAAGGTTATAAAAATTGCCCTCAGCTATAGAGATAACAAGCCAAACCAATAACATAATGACTATAAAATCAATTAAAACGGCAAAGGATCGCAAGGTGTAACGAGCCGGATATAGTTTTGTTTTTGACATATAAAATGTGTTTTTGGGGCCAATATTCTCCTCCACTGCTCTTCCCAATTCTTGCCCCTATGTTATAAAAAAGCGAGCAAGGACGGATCTATCCTTAGCTCGCTGATGCTATTGTTTACGCTATTATGCCTTAATTCTGTTTCATTTAAGCATCTTTTCTAGTCCATTAACTAGCTTATAAACTTAATAAAATTTTGTCAATTTTTGTTCTTTTTATTCAGGATCTACTTTTTTGGGGCCTCCCGCCTGCGGCGGGCGCTACGTTTCGGGGCTCGCTGCTCGCTCGGCCCTGCGCCGGCTTTGCCGGCTTGGTCTGGCCTTCGGCCACCCCTGCACATCGCTAGGCCAGCGGGCTTCGCCCGCTTCTACACCCAAAATAGTTCCTTAGATGCAGCCGAAGCCAATGGGCTTAAACTCTTTCTCTTTTTTAGTGTTCAAAATCTGTTGAAAAAATAACTTATCCCTACTTATGAAATATAGCATCTTTTGGCACCGCAGAGATCTTCGCCTAAAGGATAATGCCGCCTTATATCTGGCCCTCAAAGCAGGCGGGCCCGTTTTGTCCATCTTTATTTTCGACCAAAATATTCTAGAGGATTTAAATAATCGCCAAGATGCGCGAGTAGATTTTATTCATCAAGAGCTGCAGCGCCTGCAAAAGGAGCTGCGAGAACTCGGCAGCGATTTATTGGTCCTTTATGGCCGCCCTCAAGCGGTCTGGACCCAATTGCTGCAAGACTGGCCCATCAATAAGGTGTATGCCAACCGAGATTATGAACCCTACGCCAAAAAAAGAGATGCCGCTGTTGCCGAACTTCTCCAAAAAGAAAACATTCCCTTTTTGACCAAAAAAGACCATGTTATTTTTGAAGCGCTAGAAGTAGAAAAGAAAACTTCTGGTCCCTATACCGTTTTTACGCCTTATAGCAAACAATGGAAGGCTAAGCTGGAGACCAAAAAAACAGCAGCAGGCGAATCCTTTTTCCTGCAATCTTATCCCAATGAAAACTACCAACAAAATTATGCAACTCTCCCCAGCAATTTTGAGATCCCTAGTCTAGAAAGTATGGGCTTTGCACCCAGCCAAATGAATTTCCCTAGCCGATTGCTGCAGCAAAAACGCATTAGAAAATATGAGGAGACCCGCGATTTTCCCGCTCTAGAAGAAGGAACTTCTCGTTTGGGCCTGCATTTCCGTTTTGGGACCATTTCTATCCGAGAAAAGGCCCGAAAAGCCCGAAAACTCAATGCTACTTATCTCAATGAATTGATCTGGCGAGATTTCTATGCGCAAATCTTGGCCAATTTTCCCAATGTGGTCGGGCAGAGCTTCCGCCCCCAATACGACCAAATCGAATGGCGCAATAATGAGGAGGAGTTTGAGGCTTGGTGCCAAGGAAAAACGGGCTATCCCTTGGTCGATGCGGGAATGCGAGAACTCAATGCTACGGGCTATATGCACAACCGTGTACGGATGCTGGTGGCCAGCTTTTTGTGCAAACATTTATTGATTGATTGGCGCTGGGGAGAAGCCTATTTTGCCGAAAAATTACTCGATTTTGATTTGGCCAGCAATAATGGCGGTTGGCAATGGGCCGCAGGCTCTGGCACCGATGCCGCGCCTTATTTCCGCATTTTTAGTCCCGAAAGCCAACTCAAAAAGTTTGATGCCGAGCTGAAATATGTCAAAAAATGGGTGAAAGAATATGGCAGCCGCCGCTATCCTCAGCCCATTGTAGAGCATAAATTTGCTCGGCAGCGTTGTTTGGCCACTTATAAATCTGCACTAAATCAAGACAATGCCTAAATCCTCTATATATCAGCAGCCGCTTTATTGTTTGCCTGGCTTAGGAACCGATCATCGAATTTTTGAGCAGCTTTTGCCTTTGCTCCCCTTTGAAGATGTTCGCTTTTTAGATTATAAAGAAGAATATTGCCGCCCGGGCAAGGGCTGCGATGATTATCTGGCCCATTTGCTGCCTGAATTGCAAAGCGAATTAAAAGCAGGAGAGCAACCCAATTTTATGGGACTTTCTTTAGGCGGATTATTAGCGACTCGCTTGCAGCATCATTTTCCAGATAGCCAATTGATTTTGGTCTCTACCATTAAAACTAATGAGGAAGCGCCCTTTATTTTTTCTTTGGGCAAAATTTTACCGCTTTATTGGTTGGTCCCCGCCATTTTTAGTTGGGAGATGGTGCCCAGAATTAGTTATTGGGCGGGCGTGATTTCTGATAAAGACGGTTATGAGCTCTACAAAAAAATGTTGCGAACTTGGACCCCAAAAATGTTGCGCTGGGCTCGCGATGCTGCTGTTCATTGGTCCAATAGCGCCCCCGTGGGCCAAGTTTTGCATATTCATGGCAAAAAGGACCATGTTTTTCCCGCAAAAAAAGCGCAGGCCGATTGCTGGGTCGATCAAGCTACACATTATATGATTGTCTCTCATGCCGAAGAAGTGGCCCAACATATTAAGGCCCATTTTGGCTAAAGTCTACAACCCTGGGCTGAAGCCCAGGGCCGAAATAACAGAACTAATAGCAATTGTTTTTATCCCTGAATTTTTAGTGTGGAGTTGTTTTGGTCCATGGGCTTCAGCCCATGGTTGCGGGTCTATGCAAACTGGCGGGCTGAAGCCCTTGTTTGCTTAAAATGGAAAAGGTTTTTAGTTTAATTTTTTATGGGCCGATGGTTTCAACCATCGGCCCATTTTTTTGGATGTAGACTGTCCTCCCTTGTTGCTGTGGGTTTTAACCCACTGGTTTAGAAAAACTTCAAAAAAATAAGCAGCCAAGCACAACCGCCAAGAAAAATCCTGGCTTTCAATTAGCAACTGGACCAAAAAACAATGAATTTTTTCTGCGGTAAAAAAACTAATGGATCCAAAACCATCAAGAAAAAAAAAGCGAACAAGGACTTTAGTCCGTCAGTTCGCTCAGTTAATAACCCTGGGCTTCAGCCCAGGGCGGTAAGCATAGCCATTGTTGACTAAGCTTAAATATTCTAGCAGCTCGCCTTTTCTGCCATGGGCTTCAGCCCATGGTTGCGGGTCTATGCAAACTGGCGGGCTGAAGCCCTTGTTTGCTGTAAAATGGAAAAGGTTTTTAGTTTAATTTTTTATGGGCCGATGGTTTCAACCTACAGCTATGGCCGAAGGCCAAACGGCCTAGCGATGTGCAGCAGTGGCCGAAGGCCAGACCAAGCCAGCGAAGCTGGCGCAGGGCCGAGCGAACAGCGAGCTGCGAAACGTAGCGCCCGCCGCAGGCGGGAGGCCCCAAAAAAACAGTTTCCTAATGCGCTTCCAACCAATTATCGCCTTCATCGATGCCGACTAAAATGGGCACCTGTAAATTGGGCAAAGCGGTTTTCATTTCTTCCTCCACCAATTGGCGAAGTTTGGCCAATTCTGATTTGGGCACATCAAAAAGGAGTTCATCATGCACCTGAAGGATCATTTTGCTCTGCAAACCTTCGGCTTTAATGCGATTTTGTACCTTAATCATGGCCAGTTTAATCATATCGGCAGCGGTGCCCTGAATGGGGCTATTGATGGCATTTCGCTCGGCATGTCCGCGCACCACGGCATTTTTTGATTGGATATCGCGCAGATAGCGGCGGCGGCCCAACAAAGTTTCCACATAACCTTTTTCCTTGGCCGTTTCTACCGTTTGGTCCATATATTTTTTGAGGCCGGGATACTGCTTAAAATATTGCTCAATCAGATCGGCGGCTTCCTTGCGCTTGATGTCCAAATTTTGCGAAAGATTAAAAGCCCCAGCGCCATAAATGATACTAAAGTTGACCGTTTTGGCATTGTAGCGCTGTTCTTTGGTCACTTCTTCAATATCCACCTCATAAATGCGGGCCGCCGTGGCCGAGTGAATATCTTGGCCCGCCTTAAATGCGGCCAACATGGCCTCATCGCCGCTAATTTCGGCAATTAGGCGCAACTCAATCTGCGAGTAATCCGCCGCCAACAAGCAGTGATTTTCATCTCTAGCGACAAAAGCCTTGCGAATTTCTCGGCCTCTGGGCGTACGAATTGGAATATTTTGCAAATTCGGATTATTAGAACTCAAACGGCCCGTTGTGGTCAGGGCTTGATTGAATGAGCTATGCAAACGGCCCGTAAATTTATTGACCAAGCGGGGTAGGGCCTCCACATAAGTCGAACGCAATTTGGCCAATTGGCGATACTCTAAAATCCAGGCAATAATTTCATATTCATGGGCCAATTCGCTCAATTTTTCTTCATTGGTCGAATATTGGCCGGTTTTGGTTTTTCTCCAGCGGTAGGGGATTTCCAATTTATCAAAAAGCAATTCGCCCAACTGTTTAGGCGAGTCCAAATTGAGCAAGGGAGCCTCGGCCTTTTCTAAAATCTTTTTGACCAAAACATCGCTTTCTTGCTTGAGCTCTTCGGCATAATTGTTCAAAAAGTCGCTATCCAAGGCCACGCCTTCAAATTCCATATCCACCAAAACATAAATCAAAGGCGCTTCCATTTCATTATAGAGGGCCAATAATTCTTTAGACAATTGGGGACGCAATTTTTCATAAAGTTGCCAGCTAATATCGGCATCTTCGGCGGCATATTCAATGACTTTTTCTAAAGGCACATCCCGCATACTGCGTTTTTTCTTGCGGCCTTTGCCCAAGAGGTTTTCGATGGGAATGGGCGAATAATTGAGGTAAGTTTCCGATAAATAGTCCAGACTATGTTTTTTATCGGGCTCCAACAAATAGTGCATCAACATGCTATCCCAAAGTTTGCCCGCCACTTTTATATCGTAAAAGCGGAGCATGAGCAGGTCAAATTTTAGGTTTTGGCCCACTTTGGCAATTTCGGGATCTTCAAAGATGGGGCGAAACTCTTCGAGCAGTGTTTTTGTGGCCGCCTGATCTTCGGGCAGGGCCAAATAATAGGCCTTATGGGCCTGTAGGGCAAAAGAAAGGCCCACAATTTCGGAGCCCAATTCTAGGCCCGTCGTTTCACTATCGAAGCAAAAAATGCCTGCTTTTTTGATCTCGGCAATCAGGGCTGCTCTTTTTTCGGCTGTATCCAGCAAAATATATTCGTGCTGGGTATTGCTATGCGTATGATCGACCAATAATTCATTGGCGGCCTTGAGTTTTTTCTTAGGCGCCTCTTCGATGGGCTGTCCAAAAAGATCGACCTGTTGAGGGGCGGCGGCAGGGGCTTCTTGGCCCAAAATCCGTTTGCTCAGACTTCTAAACTCCAGCTCCTTAAAAATTTCGGATAGGGCGTCGCGATTAAATTCTTCCAGGGCATATTTTTCCGCATCAAATTGCACGGGCACATCCAATTTGATGGTCGCCAATTCCTTAGACAAAAGCGCCTGTTCTTTATTTTCCTCTACTCGTTCTTTTTGTTTGCCTTTGAGCTCATGCGTATGCTCCAACAAATTTTCGATGCTGCCATATTGGGCCAATAATTTTTGGGCCGTTTTGGGACCAATGCCCGGAATGCCCGGAATATTATCCACCGCATCGCCTTGCAAGCCCAAAATATCAATGACCTGATCTACTCGTTCAATATTCCATTTTTCCAAGACCTCCGCCTTGCCCAAAACAGAAAACTTATTGCCAAAACGAGCGGGTTTATACAAAAAGATCTGATCTTCCACCAATTGCGCATAATCCTTATCGGGGGTCATCATATAAACCGAAAAGCCTTCTCGGGCAGCCTGTTTGGCCAAGGTCCCAATCACATCATCGGCCTCATAATTGGGCACGGCCACCACCGGAATATTAAAGGCCTCAATAATTTGCTTAACATAGGGAATGGCCAACTGAATATCCTCTGGTTGCTCCTCTCGATTCGCTTTATAGGGCTCATACATTTCATGTCGAAAGGTCCCGCCGGGCAAATCAAAAGCCACGGCAATATGCGTAGGTTTTTCTTTGCGCAATAATTCCCAAAGGGTAGAGGTAAAGCCATTCATGGCCGATACATTCAAGCCTTTAGAGTTAATCAATGGGTTTTTGATAAAAGCAAAATGCGCCCGATAAATTAGGGCCATCGCATCGAGTAGGAATAATTTTTTTTGCATTGATCTTTTTTCTAATTCTAATTTTTTTGGGGCTGCCCCTTCCGCCGGGTTGAAACCCAGCGCAAAGCGGCATCGCTTTGCGAAGCTATACAAAATGAGGGTTAAAACCCTCATGAATTATCGGTCGGGTCGGGCTGTTTCGCAGCTCGCTGTTCGCTCGGCCCTGCGCAAAAAAACAAGTTTTTTGCTGGGTCTGGCCTTCGGCCACTGCTGTCCATCCCTCAGCCGCGTCGCTGCGCTCCTTTGCGGCGGCTTCGCCGCCTGTCCCCTCCAAAAAAAGGAGCGGAGTTTGGGCCAAAAGATAATGAATTTATTTTGAAGGGAGGGGATTTGTGGGGGAGGAGAGGAAAAAGCGCCAAATGGAAATTTTTCCATTTGGCGCTTGGTGAAGCTAAAAGACTTTTATCAAATAAAATCCTGCTGAGTTATATTCATAAATATTGTACTTGAACTTTAGATGATTACCTTTCTGAAGGTCGATATCATCAATATCTATTTTTGCCGTAGAGTATATTTCTAATACATCTCCTGTAGTTATTGCGGTATCATCCATTTCTAAATCGTCAATTTTTGTACCATAGGGAACCGCGATGTACAGTTTATGAGTGGAGGCCATTTTACTTTGGTTAATTTCAATTTCTACTTTACGTCTTATCTGAAATAACTCTTTAGCATGCTTGAGATAGAGTTTTTGAATGCCAGAGTTATAGGCATTAACATTTGCTATAAAATCAGTGATATTTTCGGCCTCACCATAAATAACTGGAGCGTATTTTAAGTCTGCTACAAAATAGCGCCCCCAGTTGGGGTGCATAACAGGTGGTTCTTGTTTTATCTCTGTTCTATGGACTTGACTTTTGTAGGCATCCAAAAACTCCTCTAAAGCTTTGTGTTGATTGTTATTTAATTTGCTTGAACAAGCTGTTATGAATTTAGTGAAGTCTTCTATGTCGTCAGGAAATAGTAATAAGGATAAATAATAGAAGAAGGTGCCTTTTAAAACAAACGGATTTATATGAGGGTGTAAAAAGTTGCCTATCCAAAGTGGATCAAAGAATTTAATCAATACTTGCTTGATCCTCAATTTAGTCGCATTAGACATAATGAGCTTCTTATCGATGGATTGGATTCTAAATAACTCCCCAAGACAGAAAAATAAAATCTTAGTATTTCTAGCATCAAGTTGATCTCCTTGCTCAATCTTTTTAATAAAGCCTTCAAATTGCATATATCCATATTCAAACAAGTCTTGATCAAGTAATTTGATTTTATAATCATTTAATGATACTGCCCCAAGTAGACGCACTACATTTTCGTTATTTTTGAACTCCTCTCCATCCAGAATCTGTCTTAAAACAGATAAAAAGTCTGTTTCATCCGTTGAGTCAATTACTCTTTGTTGCAACTCATTATTGTATAAAGTAGCATGAATTAGGTCAGGATTCACTTCAATAGTAAAGTAGATATGTAGACATCGGCTTAAACTTTCTTTGGACTGAATAGAGTGAATGACATCAGATTTTAGATTAGTAGAGAGCTTTTTTCTGAGAATAATTTTTTTCTCCTCTGAAATAGAAGCTAGGTCATTTATAAAGTTATTTTCTGTTCCTGAAATATATAGAAAAACGGTTTCTGTAATACGGCTAATGTCAGGAACAAAGATTTGGTATAAAAGGCTAAAATTATCTACATGATAAATTCTTTTTCTAGTAGAGACTTCGGGCTCTTCTTCTGTTGGGCTAGACTCTTCTATAAGATCATAATCATCTGTAACTTCAAAAGTTTGGACATTGAAAAGAGTTTTTATGATTGGAAGTGTGGATCTATTTCTCAAATGTAAGATTGAAATAATTTTTTCCTTATCCTTTTCTATGTGTAGTGTGTTTGTGTTTGTGTTTGTGGTAAAAATATATTTCTGTTTTTTCCAGAGCATTTCATAGACCTCATAATACTTTAATCGAATTAGGTAGAGGTAAAAGAAGTCTTTACTATGAATATATTCCCCCATTTCAATGAAGTCCAATATAATGCTATTATAAAAGCGTACGATATCTCTAGGCGTTTCGAGATAATGCCATAGTATTTTACTATCAGCATTTAGCCAATCCTTATTTTCTTCTGCTTCAATTACTTCTCTTAAGCTCTCTTCCTTACTATTTTTTAATAAATTTTTCAGTACTTGAAATAAATTGTTATAATCAAGTTTGGGCAGAACAACTTCTTTTTGTACAATTTTTTCCAGAAAATATTTGCTATTGTGGTCGCTTAAGGCTTTTTTGATGGCTTTTTCTACATAAGCTTTAGAATAAGCAACAATAAAAGTAATTCCCTTAAAATTGGCAACATTTCGAATGAGCTTCAGTACCGCGACTACTTCTCCTGCATCTAATCGGTCAAGATCATCAATAACAACAACAATGGGTTCTTCAATACTGTCAATGGCTTTAGCTAGCTTCTGATAGCTTTCTTCTGTTCCTTCAATGTTAGGAGTTAATAGTTTTAGTGCTTGTAGTCCTAGTTTCCCCACTTTGGGAACTCCAGCTGCAGGAATAGCCGTAGAAATATTAAGTAAACTATTTAGGTAGTTAGAAATTTCCGGAGCTAATTGTTCATTGTAAGGAGAGAGTGATTTTTTTAGGCTATAGAAAAAATCGGCAATCACGGCTTCTTCTCCCTTATTCTTCCAGGGAGAGAAAGGGATGATTATTGCACGATCATTTTCTTCTAGTTCATCTTTGATGTGCTTAATAAAAGTTGTTTTTCCTGAGCCCCATTCTCCTGTAATGGCTAGTGCAAAAGCTTGCTCCGTATTTATATGAATAATATTAGTCGCAATTTTTTTAGCTAAATCTTTTCTAGGGCTAGTTTCTTCATCTGGAAAGATGATAGATAAATCGTCTTCGGCAACAAAAAGAGACGTTGCTGAGTCCTGTTTAAGCGTATTTTTCCCTGGCCAATTTTTTATTTTCCACCATAAAAAAAAGACTAGGTGCATACCTGAAATTAGATGTATTAGATGTAAATACTTAAAGTTGCTACTAGAGGGAAAAAAAATGACTGTAGTTTTACTTATGCAAAATTGATAGTATAAAAGACTTAAGCTAAAAGATAACCAAAAAGACAGCTGCATGTAGAAGTCTGTTTTTTTGTTAATTTTAATGCGTATAAATCGAATAGCAATAATAATAAGAGCTACAACAATGAAAAAAACAAGCTGAGTATAATTGACTTGGTTGAATGTGATAAATTTCTCGAATTTTATTAGAGAAATAATATATAAAAATGACTTCTCAAAAGCAATACTTAAGAATGCTAGTAGAGGATAGAAAAGCAGTTTTTTTTTTGACTCCAAAAAGTAATAAATTTGACTAGCCTTTTTCTGAGGCTAGTCTTTTTCTTTGGAGGTGTCATCTTGTATATCTTTTTATCGAGAATTTGTGCTTCTCTCTTATTCTGCTCAACAAGAGCAGTTCTTAATTCTTCTATTTGTTTATTTAATGATTTTAATTTTTCTTGGTCATTGGATCCTAACTTTTCTTCCTCTCTTTCGATAATTTTTTGATAGAGTTCTTTTTCCTTGGTACACGTTTCTATAGATGCTCGCTTTTTAGCTTCTTCATACTTTCTTTGTAAGGCAAGTTCTTTAAACTTAGCTTCGTCAGAATTAAGGTCTTCTCTTAAAACAGATAGACTAGATGTTTTGAGAGTTGTTTCAGTAGTTAATTTTTTTAGTACTTCTTTTTTTTCCTCTTCAGCTTTTTTTAAGGCGTCTAATGCCTTATTTATACTTTTTATATCTTCTGCCTCTAGATGTGTAAATCCAAGTGTCTTTAGTTCTGCTATTTCTAATTCAGTTATTAGTTTTCTTCTTTCTAGGTTTGTTAAGGATTTTTTAAGGTTATCGATATTTTTTATGTTCGAGTTTATTGTTTTTTCTTTACCTTTAGACTCATGGTCAATTTTATCTATGGCTTTTTGTGTTAGCTTAGTTTTTTCCGCTATTATAGTTTCAAGCTTTTCTTGAAGCTCTTCAGCTTTTTTCAAAAGCTCTTTAACGTCATCTTTATCAGAATTCATGATTATCCATTTTAGGTCTTAGTAAAATAAAGGCTAAAATAAGTAAAAACATTGTTGGGACCCTAGTGGTTGTTTAGCTTTTTAGTTGAAAAAAAAGAATAAGGACTATTAGGAAAAAAATTACTAGATATCGCCCTTTCAATTAGCCCTTTTCAAATAGCAAAAGGCCGAAAAATTACTTAGGTTTTTCGGCCTTTTTTTTGCTCTTACCTTTGCAATCCCCAAAAATAAACTTAGCTTTAAAAAGCAACAAAAAATATAAAGACTTATGGGCCAGTTGGATAAAAAGTTTCAGGATTATAAGCTGAGCAAAAAAATGCTCAAGGCGTTTTATGGTATTTCTTATCCTACTTTGCGCAAACGCCTAAGGGCTGCGGGTTTGGACGCATTTATTGGCCGCCGAAAATTTTTGTTTGGGGAGTTTCTGCTCATTTTTAAGGCCTTGGGCCAGCCCGAGCAAATTTATAAGGAGCTAGAAGAGCTGGCGCAAATTTATGAACAACTTTTGGCGCTGGGTCTTTTGCAAGGGGCCTCTCAAAAAGAGTTGCCGCAAAAAGAAATAAAAACAAAGAAAAGACGGTCCGCTGCGCCTATTTTACGGCCTTTGGGAGAGCCGCTAGCCTTGCTCAATCGCTTTATTGCGCTCTATTATCAGTTGCTCTTTCAAGCTTGGGAGGCTATGGCGGGACAGGAAATGAAAAAATTGCCCAGGAAGTTATTGGGGCAGGCCGCTTAGTTTTTCTACTGCAAAAAAAAGAATGGTTTTCACTACAATTCTTCATGGACTGAAGGATTGCTTAAGAACTTATGTTTTCGCTTTTCTGTGTCTAAGCAATGAATGTTTTTTTCGCAGCTTCCCACTAAAATTTTTCATGAGCCGAAGGTTTTAACCTTGGGCTCCTTTGTTTGGATGTAGAACCTCCTCCCTTTTTGCAGTGGGTGTTAACCCACTGGGCTTAAACAACTTCAAAAAAGCAAGCTAAAACCGCCCTTTCAATTAGCGGCTTTCAATTAGACTGTAGCTCAAAAAACGAGAGTATTTTTCTCCCGAAATAAAAAAAGCCCAGTTTAGATGGAGCAAATAAAAAACAGCGGCCAAAACTGCCGAAGAAAAAAGCCAAAAGAAAAAAATAGATGAGCGGCTTAGGGATGGCAGCGGGTGGCCGCAGGCCAGAGCCAGTTTTTTTGAGCGCAGCGAAAAAAACGCAGGGCCGAGCGAGCAGCGAGCCCGCGAACAGCCCGGCCCGCCCGAAGGGCGGGCAAGCCCCTAAAAAAAAGAAATAATTAGCAGCGCTATATTTTACTCATCAGGGCAATTGTGCAGCCTGTAAAAGGAGATCGATTTCAAGCAGCAGTATTTTTCTAAGGGGCTAGCGGAAGAGTAGCGGAAATAGAAAAGGCTAATTTTTTAATCGTTTAAAGCCATAGTAAATTAGGCCGCAGCAAATGAATAAGCCTAAAATGGCGGGAATCAATATTGATTTTCCTGCTTCGGCTGCATTTTGAAGACTCCAAATCATTTTTCCCGTTGCCATGAGGACAATGACGGCTAGGCCCATGAGCAAACTTCGTTTCCAAAAAGCTAGTCCTAAGGCAATAAAGGAGATAGGAATTGTTAAGGTTAATAGGCCTTTATTCCATGTCCATTCGCCATAGAGGTAGTCTTTTTCAAAGGCCAAAAAATCGACTACATTTTTGTTAATGAGATCGGGTTTAGGAAACCAGAACATACTTGTGAAGAGGGCGAAAACCGAAATCATCATTCCCGTAAAACTTTTTTTATAGGCGAAAAAGCAAAAAGGGAGTAAAAATAAAGGGCGTAGATACCAGCTCCATTGATTGTGGTGTCGTTCGAAAACCCAATCAAAAAATGCTCGGTTGCTCATGGCTAGGGCAATGAATGCGATAGTTAGGGCTAAAAAAAAGCTGCCGAGGAATAAATCTTGGGTTTGATTTTTCATTTAGTTTGTTTTTTGAGCGAGGGGGAGTTCAGGACAAACAATTATAATCTAATAATTTTGGATTTAGGATGAAATTTAATCCAAGAGAACCAATATTCATCTGAAATGGAAATGGGGCTGAGATCTTGTTGTATTTCTCCAGAAATATATTTTCCACGGATATTCCAGCAGCTATTGCTCTTTTGGTCAATAATTTTTTTGCCTTCAACGCTTAGCGCCAATCTTTGGTTATTCCATCTGTTATTGAAGGCATTCACTGTTTTTCCTGCAGCAACAAGGACAAAATCGAGTTCATTGTTTTCCACAATTTTTTTGGCCAGTACTTCTTTTTTAAGGTAGACGGGCTGTTGTTCAATAGAAGCTGCTGTTATTCCGATCACATGCGTTCGAGCGGGAAAAGTTTTATCTCTATTTTTTGCGGAAAGTCCTGGCGTAGATTCTGAGGCCACAATTTTTTTCCAAAGGCCAGCTATGGGGAGTTCAAAATCTCTGAAATCTTTTTCCGAAACGGCTACAACTGCGGGTTTTTCTATAGTTGCTTTCACTTCTGCCCAAGAAAGTATTTGGAAGGGAATCATGCTTAATTCGTATGGATGCAATTTGCCAATGATGGACTTAAAGCTCGCTTGTTGAAAAAAGGTCTTTGTTCGTTTGTCGGCGACAATCATGTTGGCATTTTTGAAGGAGCCCACAAACAAAGGACCTATTTCGGTGACATCAAAAGGGATGATGCTTCGGCACATGGCGCAATAGGTCAGGGCTACGATTTTATCATTAAATTTATCGTTGATGATATGATGATGCATCACATAATCAAGCGGATAACATTTGGTGAGGCCATTGTATTCAATTACGGCCATTTCCATATCGTCCTTTAAGGGCAATTTTTCGGCATCTTCGGCTATTTTTGGAAAAAACAGTGCGGGAAAAGCCTTGTTTTGATCCATTTTATAGGTTAAAATCAATGCCATTCCGCTTAGGATTAAGGGGGGAATGCTCCAAATTGGAAATTCATTTTGTTGAGCGAATAAAATGCAGCTCCATATAATCAGCCCCAAAAATATAGACCAGTTAATTGGCCTTCGGATAAAAAAGTGATAATACAAGCATTTTTCGGGGAAGGCTTCAATTAAAGCCATAAATATTGAGGCCGTTCCGATGGCTAGGGCGATGAGGGATAAGCAATAGAAAAGCAATATTAGCATAGTATGGATAATAGATATATAGGGGCTAGATAAAGTAGTTTTTGTTGGGCATAAAAAAAGAGACAAACACTAGGGTGTTGTCTCTGGCTAAAAGTAGATAAAACAGAGGAAAAAATGTTGTTGTACCGATAGGGGAGGGGATTTTATAGATTAGTTCCGAAGAAAAAAGCCCAGTTTAGACGGAGCAAATAAAAAACAGCGGCCAAAACTGCCGAAGAAAAAAGCCAAAAGAAAAAAAAAGATCACTCTTCGTCCTCCAAACTTTTTAAAAAGGCAACTGGATTTTTCAAAAAGCGGTAAGCATTGGAGGCTTGAATACTATTTTTTATTTCCTGAAAGTCAGGAGGCATTAAGTTTCCTTTTCGGTCCATGAATAAATAGTCATTTTCTTGGCCTAAGCGAATCATATTTTTTAGGAAGTTGCAGCCCTCTTCTCTCAAATCTGCACGAAAAGAAAATTCACTAATCAGCAATGAATCTTCCGCCAAATAAAGATCTGCATCATTATCCGTTTTATCTGAATAGGTTTTCCAGTGAAAGCTTGTTTTGTTATTTCCCCAATTGGCTCGCTTAATCAGGGCATCAACTTTTGATACAATAGCTGTTGCTTCTATTGCCACTTCTTTCCAATAAATTTTTGCGTCGGATTCAAAATATCCGCTTGCTGTACTCACTGCAATTCTAGCTGGAAGAGAATCATGCTTTTTTTCAACGCCTTGCTTGGGCAGAACTTTTAAATAGTATTGATAAATGGCCATTTTGTTTTAGCTGAATAGGGGGTAATTGTAATCGCTTAAATCTAACAAAAAAGCCGAAGATCATCTCTTCGGCTTTTCTATTCTACTGAAACAGATCCTCAAAAAGTTGCTCTACCTTAGAGAGCGGGATAATTTCTATATCGTAATTGGCGGGATCAATTCCTTTCATATTAAACTTAGAAACGTAAATTTTTTCAAAGCCGAGGCGATTGGCTTCTTGTATGCGTTGTTCGATTCGTTGGACCGAGCGAATTTCTCCCGACAAACCAATTTCTCCCGCAAAACAAACATTAGAAGGCATGGCCACATCTTCCAAAGAAGAAAGTAAAGCGGCCACCACGGCCATATCAATAGCGGGATCGCTCACTTTTAGTCCCCCGGCCACATTGAGAAAGACATCATTATTGCCAAACTGAAAACCGCAGCGTTTTTCCAAAACGGCCAAAAGCATACTCAATCGGCGGAGATCGAAACCCGTGGCCGAGCGTTGGGGCGAGCTAAAAACAGAAGTGGAGACCAAAGCCTGAATTTCGATCAGCATGGGGCGAATGCCTTCTACCGTGGCGGTAATCGCCGAACCGCTGAGGTCTTCTTCTTTTTGGGTGAGCAAAAGTTCTGAGGGATTAGAAACTTCGCGCAAACCGCGGCCCTGCATTTCATAAATACCGAGTTCGGCCGTAGAACCAAAGCGATTTTTGATGGTTCGCAAAATGCGGTGGGTATAATTTCGGTCGCCTTCAAATTGCAGCACCACATCTACAATATGTTCCAGCAATTTTGGTCCCGCAATCGCCCCATCTTTATTGATGTGGCCAATTACAAAGACGGGAATATTAGTCTCTTTGGCAAAGCGTTGCAATTCAGAAGCACATTCTCGCACCTGAGAAACCGAGCCTGGAGGCGATTCAACATATTGCGAGCTCAGGGTTTGAATTGAATCGACCACCAAAACATCGGGGCCCAAAGTGGCCGCTTGCATCAAAAGGTTGGTCAAATTAGTTTCGGCCATCAAAAAGCAGTCATTATCGCGCAGTCCGAGGCGTTCGGCTCGCATTTTAATCTGTTGTTCGCTTTCCTCGCCTGAAACATAAAGCACTTTGCCCGAAAAACTCAGGGCCAATTGCAGCATCAGCGTAGATTTTCCGATGCCAGGTTCTCCACCAATCAACACAATTGATCCACTCACGATGCCGCCGCCCAAAACGCGGTTCAATTCTTCATCATCGGTGGGGCTGCGCACCGTTCCATCGCCCTGCACCTTAGAAATATGCGTGGGGCGGGCATGTTCTTGTTTTCGCCCTCTTTTTTGGGTCCAAGCGCCCTGAGTCGCCTTTTTGGCCTCCTGCTTGGCGCTCCCCTTCACCGTGACCTCCTCTTGCAGGCTATTCCACTCGCCACAAGCACTACAGCGGCCCTCCCATTTTAGGGAGACATTGCCACATTCTGTGCATACAAAACTTTTTTGCGTTTTAGCCATTTCTTTAATTTTGCAACAAATTAGTGGCGTTTTTTTGCTTTTGCAACTATTTGTTGGTGTTTTTTATATTGGGGCCCGCGGCCGCCCTTTATATTGGGGCGGCCGCCGCTAGGCTTCGCCGCTCGCAAGTCTGCTCGGCCCTGCGTTTTTTTCGCTTTGCTCAAAAAAACTGGGTCTGGCCTGCGGCCACGGCTGCGCAGCGCTGGGCCGATTGGCCCTTCGGGCCAAGCAGCTCGCTTCGCTCGCTGCTCTTTTTGGGCCTAATGTTCTTCTGGGGCCTGGAACTTATAGCCTACGCCACGGACCGAGAGAAAAAATTGAGGATTTTTGGGATCTTCTTCAAAATACTTGCGAAAAGAGAGGATAAAATTATCGATGGTGCGGGTAGAGGGGTAGACATCATAGCCCCAAACGGCTTGTAAAATTTGTTGTCGAGAAACGGATTCTCCTGCTCTTTCAATCAGCAATTTGAGGAGCATGCCTTCTTTTTTGGTCAGTTTAAAGCTTTGGCCATCTTGGCCTTTGGCGTTTTGTTCTTTAAAGTTGACGTAATTTGGACCAAAATGATATTCGTCTAGCGTATTGGCGCGGTGGTTTTGGCTTCTTTTGAGTAAAATCTGGATGCGGAGGAGCAATTCCTCTAGCATAAAGGGTTTGGTAATATAATCGTCGGCTCCTTTGCGGAGGCCTTGGATTTTATCGGCGCTATTATCTTTAGCGGTTAAGAAAATGATGGGAATTTCGCTATCGTGTAGGCGAATTTGTTCGCAGACATCGAGGCCGTCCATTTCGGGCAGCATAATATCGAGCAGAACGAGGTCAAAGTGTTGGCCCAAAAACTGGGGCAGCACGCTTTTGCCATCGGCTAGGCCAACTACCTCATAGCCTTCTAATTCTAAATTGAGGCTAAGGGTTTCGCGGATATTTTCTTCATCTTCGACTAAAAGGATTCGAGCAATATGGTCCATATATTATATATAGTATAAGTTTAGTGAGCTGTTTTGGCTGGGCTGATGTATGGCCTAGCGATGTGCAGGGGTGGCCGCAGGCCAGACCGAGCAAAAAAGCGCAGCTTTTTTGCGAAGGGCCGAGCGAGCAGCGAGCCCCGGAACGCAGCGCCTGCCGCAGGCAGGAGGCCCCCAAAAAACAAAAAATTATTTGATGGGCAACTTGATAGAAAAAATGCTGCCTTGGGGATGGTTCTCTCGGATTTGGATTTGTCCGTGATGGGCGGCAATTACTTTTTGGAGGATATAGAGGCCGAGGCCAGTGCCTTTACTTTTGCGGGTGCGTTCATCGCCGATGCGATAAAATTTTTGGAAAATGGCGAGGCGTTCGGTTTTGGGAATGCCGGGGCCTTGGTCTTTAACTTCGATCAAGAAATGATCTTTTTTTTGCCGTAACTCTACGCATAGAAAGGGGCTTTGGCCGGCGTATTTTACGGCATTATCGAGTAGATTATGAAAGGCGGATTGCAGCATACTGCGGTCGCCTTGGGGCATACAATCGAGTTGATCGTCTGAGATAAATCGAATTTCGTTGGGAAATCGGGGCTGCACCCATTGGATCACCTCTTGGAGTAATTGTTTGAGGTCGAGGCATTCAAAAATATATTGGTGGCCGCCTTCCACTCGGGCGGCCAGCAAGAGGTCTTGGACCAGCTTGTGGAGTCTTTGGTTATCTTGGAGGGCATTTTTGCTAAGTCGTTGGATTTGTTCGGGCGTAAGTTGTCGTTTTTGGAGTGTTTCTAGGACCAATTGGACCGAGGCGATGGGGGATTTTAGTTCGTGGGTGATAGAGAGTAAAAAATTTTGTTGTTGTTGGGCTAGTGCCCATTGTTTGCGTTGGCTTTGGACAATTTTGTAGACGCCGAGAAGGAGGAGGGAGAGAAAAACAAGGCCTTCGCCCATAATCATCATGCGTTGGCGGAAGTAGTGGCTTTGGGCCACTTGAAAACTGATTAGGTTTTGTTGTTCTTCTTTGGTGAGTTGGGGGTGTTTGGCTTCAATTTCTGCCTGTTGGGCGGTCCAAACGGCATCAGTTTTTGTTTGTAGGAGGTAGGCCCACCAACTGCCAGCGAGCAGGATATAGGCCATAACTAAATAGAGTAGAATATTTATAGAGCGTTGATTCATCTTTTTTTTGTTAAAAGGGGGGGAAGAAGTTAGCTGGGAAATTACTGTTTTTTGTGGGGAAGATAAATTTTAGGGTAAAATTACTAGAGTGCTTTGAGCTGTCCTAAAAGTTAAGGGAAGAATAAAAAAAAAGAGATAAAAGGGCTTAGGCAGTGGCCTTTTCTCTTAAAAAATTCGTTTTTTTAGAGATCAGATAATCAGAGGTCTATTAAGTAAAACCTTCTAGGAGCTAAGGGCTTTTAGCTGATTTTATAGAGTTTAAAATAAGGCGTTTATGTCCTTTAAATTGTCATACACTATGAAGCAAACAGTACTAATTTTTTTATCCCTTTTTTTATTGGGACAAGTTTTATATGCCCAACAAGGTTCGGTGAGTATGCAAAATACGAGTCATCCGGGGGCTATATTTGAGGTTTGTCCTGGTGATGTCGTCGTTTTTAGTTATACGGATTTGGTTTATTGGCCAGACTATTTTTATGTGGAACATACTAATGGGACTAATTCGGCTGTAATCATTCGGGAAGGTGATTTATATCAGGGGAATTGGTCGGCTACGGATAGTGAGGCTGAAGAGGACATAGATGATATGACGGGAGATTTTGGGGGCCCCAATGCTCAGACTAGACGAAATGGGGGGGATATCGATGCTTTGTTTGTTTCTGGGGCGACGCAGAGTGCTGCTAGTCCTAAGAATGGAACGATACCGTTTACTATTCCCAATGATATGGAGTCTTGTCGGATTATCTTTTATGAGCATGATGAGAATAGTGTTGGAGGTAATGATTATGCGATAGCGATTGATACTTTTTTCATTACGGTAGTTCAGCCAGAGCTGGATATTGTTGGTTTGGCCAATGCGATTTGTTCAAGAGATACAATTGCAATTCAGTTGAGTCCGCAACCTAGTACTGGTGCATCAACAGGAACTTCTTTGACGGTACGTGATGGAGGTGGAGGGCCTGTTAGTGGTGCATATTTGCAAAGTCCATCTGCTCAACCTGCTTATGTTGGAGCGAGTTATGATTTCATTCCAGACGGCTTAAATACAGTAACGACCCCATTGACGCAAAACTTAGCGAATAGAGATGTTCGTTTGCGTTATGTCTATACTCCCTATATGGTTACAACGGCAGCTAGTTGTAATGCAATTACTTATGAAGCGACAACCACTATTTATAATAATAGTATTGATTCGGTGAGTTTGGCTCCATTGACGAATAATTCGGATACGGTATCTATTGCTGTTAATGCTAGTGATCCTACTTATTTTGCGAGTTTAATTAACTCTAATCCTCCTATTCCAATTAGTTATTCGGGGGTGTATGTATTGAATGATCGTTTTTTGGGAGCAACTGCTGATTCGGGACGTTATGAAATTGGTGTTTTGTATAATAATAATGGTTGTACAGCTCTTTTGTCTGATACTGCGGAAATTTTAGATGTTCCGCCTCGTGTATTGCCAGAAACGCATTGTCGTTTGGATACGGCTTTGATTTTTGGTCGTGATACGGTAACTTTTCCTTGGGATCCAAACTGGGATGGTTTATCGGCTAGTGCCAGCAATACTCGAACTACACAAACGAGAGCCTATAAGATGACTGTATCTGCTAATCCTTCTTCTGCTTTAAGTACAGTGAATGGGACTCCAGGTCAGGAGGTGTATGCATTATCTCCAGCTCCAGGTGTAGATAGTGTAAGAGTAGTTATTGCTTATTATCGGGAAAGTAGAACACAGGTTTATAATACATCTACAGGAACAGTATCTAGCTCGACGCCTACAGAGCATTTAGTTGTTCGTTATGAGGAAGTGGTTTATGTAGTTGACCCACCAGAGGTTGTTATAGATTCTACGATTGCAGAAAACTATTGTAATTATGAGACCTTTGTGAATTTAGGCGGTTCTACGCCTAGCAATGGAAGTCATTATATTACAGCACGTAATGGAAATGCAGCGAATAGTTCTACTACTTTGGGGTCTGTCTTTAATCCGAATGCTGTTTATACTGCAACTAATGAAACCACAGATGTAAATTACTACCTAATTTATGAGGCAGGACAAGGAAACTGTACTGCTAGAGACACTGCTAATGTTCGTATTCTTGCGGATGTAGCGCTAGCAATTGCGGGGCGAAATTCTAGTGGATTAAGAAATACGAATAACCGCTATTGCACAAATGGAGGTGTAGATTTATTATCCGGGTTGCCCTCTCCTACATCCTATATTTCCTTGGATTCACTTATTGCTTCTCATGGTAATTTTAGTGGACCTGGTATTGTTGGAGATGGTCCTCTCTTTAATCCAGCTTTGGCAGGAACAGGATCCAAGACGATTACCTATACTTATATCAGCCAATATGGTTGTATTTCTTCTCTAGATTCTACTTTTACAGTTAATTTAGCTCCTGTTGCGGGATTGGAGACCGATCAAACAGATACGACTTATTGTGCTGATGATACGCTAGGTATTTTGACTGGGACGCCTTCTGGTGGAGCATATTCTGGCCCCACGATTTCTGGTCCAACAGATGTCCAGTTTAACCCCTCTATAGTGTATAGTCCAAACTTGCCCAATACCCCAGGTTATGTGAATTATGCCTATGTATATGAAGATCCAACTACTCTGTGTCGAGATACGGTAGAGATTGAGGTAAAGATTAACCCATTGCCTAGTTCTAATCTAAGTATGGCCAGTTACCATTTTTGTCAGGCCGCTGAACCACAAGAGCTATTTGGCTTGCCGACAGGTGGACGCTATTTCTTTGGAGATACAGCAGTAGCAAATGGAATTATGCATGGTGCTTTGGTGAATGGTCAATATGTACCTAATCCAAACTATTCGGATAGTACTCGCTACCCCGTGATGGTTCAGGATACCTTGATTTATGAAACAGAAGCGCTAAGCTGTACAGCTAGAGATACTCAGATTGTACAAATTCATCCTCATCCAGAATATAGCTTTTATGCTACACATGATACAACAGGCTTAGTATCAGATTCTACTGTAGATGCCTGTTTTGGAAGAGATACGCTCTTTTTCTATCCGCACTTACTTAGTGGGGTGGTCCTTAATTACAGTGGGCCAGGGGTGCTGTTTGAAAAGGAATTTATGATTTCTGATATTGCAGGAATCGGTACACATCGTATCCAAGCTGTATTTCAAGATACGTCAAATGCTTTTGTATCTTGCTTAGATACCGCCTGGGCCAGCTTCCATGTGCATAGCCTACCAAATGTAAAGTTGAGCGCAGATAATAGCTGTTCCACGGATTCAGTTCTATTTGTGATCAATAATGATAGTATGAACTTGACTGGAACAATACCCGGAACAACAACGCTTTATGATTCGATTACCACTGCAGTTTGGAACATGGGCGATGGAAATTCTTTTGCAGCTACTTATGATAATAATAACCAATTCTCCTCCTTTAATTATCCCTACAACGGCACAGGGATATTTGAAGCTTCGCTTTATGTAGAAAATAATAACTACTGTAGTGATTCAGATACGATTCGTGTATTGGTTTTGCCAAATGAGCAACCTAATGCCTTGGCTCCCTATAGCGAAGACTTTGATAGTGGGGCTAATGGTTGGGTAGAAGAAGCAGAAGGTCAAGCGCAATCGAGTAATCTTTGGGAGTGGGGCACACCCGCAGACCTAGATATTGCTCAAGATCATGGCCAAGTATGGATTACCCGAATAGATAGTACTTATGGAGCTGATGAAAGTGGTTGGGTCTATAGCCCTTGTATAGACTTAACCGCTCTAGATCGCCCAATGCTGAAACTGGATTTCTTTAATGAGACAGATGCTGGAAATGATGGAACAGTAATCGAATACTTTGATCCACAGACAGAAAAATGGTTGCCACTAGGGAATGTAAATCGAGGAATTAACTGGTATAATCAAGCTGTAGTGGCGGGTCGTCCTGGCGTACAAGATTTAGCTCCTAGAGGCTGGTCAGGGATCAACACAGATTGGGAGGATGCACGCTATTCTCTAGATGCCTTCAGAAATTATGATAATTTCCGATTTAGAGTGGCTTTTGGCGCAATTGGAGCATCTCAAACGCCTCTCCGAGGTTTTGCCTTTGATAATGTATGGATAGGAAACCGAGAGCGAAATGTTCTTTTGGAGCATTTCTCAAATGCAGGAGTGGTCAATATGAACCCAATTAACCAATATGTCTACAATCTCGTCTATCGCACGCCAGCCGTTCGAGACGTAATCTTACTCCAAATCAACAATGAAGATCCAGCCTTTGACCCAATGAATAGCCTGAACCGAGATGACCCCTCTGCTAGAGCCTCTATTTATGGTATAGACGGTGTAAGTGCCAAGGCTGTAGTTGATGGTCGCCGCTATGGCCAAAATCCACCAAATTCAGCAGATTTGCGCACAGTGGATTTTGAAATGGATATGTTGGAAGATGCCCGTTTTGATATTCGCCTGGAACCAATAGCTTTTATCGGAAATAATAATTTGCAAATCAATGCAACCTTAATTGCAAAGGATACGCTGGCCGCCGCAGATTATGACCTACAATTAGTCGTGACAGAAGATTCTGCAGTCTATTTTGCCAATGGAGTGAATTTCCAAACACACTCTTTGCTTCGCAAAATGTTACCCGATGCTGCTGGTACGCGATTTAACCGTAGCTGGTTGCCTGGTGATAGCGTTCAGGTTTCAGAAGTATGGACCTATAATCCGAATAATATTGATACTGCTCATTTGGAGGCCGTAGCTTTTGTTCAAGAGGATGCTGCTAACAGCCGAACCATTTATCAAGCAGTAATGACAAGAGATATTACAGAGTATATAAATGCATTAAGCACAGAAGAGTTGGTCGAAGCTCAAGCCCAAGCCCATCAAATTAACATGGCTTTGCTTTCGCCAAATCCCGCAGTAAATTATACGCAGTTGCTTTTTGCAGAACCCCTTAGCCAAGATTTTCAATGGAAACTCATCGATCTTCAAGGTCGAGTACTATCCCAAGGAGAACTAAGCGCAGGTAGTCAAACAGTTCGCTTTGATTTACACGATTTACCCGCAGCAGCTTACTTTTTACAAATTGGAAATGCCAATTTTAAAACCACTAAGAAGTTTACGGTGATTCGACCATAAACCTCAATTGGACTAACGATAAAAGGCCCCAACGCTTACGCGCTGGGGCCTTTGGTTTTTATCAACTATTTGCCTTTTAATAACTCCATCAAATCAGCTTTAGCCTGTAAGTTTTTTAAGCCCTCAGCTCGCCCCACCAAAGCCAAATGACTAAATAATTTCCGCTTTTGAGGATCTTTGACTTTCTCTAAAAACTCCTGATAAACAACCTCAAAAAGACTGGTTTTTTGCCAATATTTCGCCTCAGTATGTTGGCCCAAAAATAACCAAGCGATAGCAATCAATTCACTCAATTGTTCCGTCGGATTCTCCAAATAGAGCGCCTGACTTGTATCTTGAAGCAACTCGGCAGCTTTTAACGGATGAACGAGCTGCAAACTTTCTGAACTAGGCGCCGCCCCCTTTAAAGGCGAAAAGTCTAAACCAAAATCAGGCTTTTGATTTTCCCGAGCCGCCTTTTCCGCTATTTCGCAATGCTTGGCCCAATCTTCCCCCATCAACTGCTGCTCCAAAATCTGCCAAGCCGCCTTTTTATAACTGCTTTGTGGCTCCCGAACCAAGCCATAACTAGCCGCCATAACAGCCAATTCAACCTCGTTTTGCCGCTCGGCCAATTGCGCTAATTGAATGAAATCACTGCCCGTCGCTTTGGGTAAGGCACAAATTTTTTCTAAGTACTTTTGCTGCGCCTTCTGATCCTTTTCCAAAACAGCTAAATAGTGGTAGTTCCGCAAAAAGTCAATTTGTTCCCCCTCCAATTTGATGACCTTGTCGGTCAAACGCTTTAACTTTTTAGCCTCTTTCTGATCAATATATAAGCTGGATAAGGACTGAAATGCAGAGGGAAGCAAACGCTCTCCCTTTTTTATTAAAGACTGAAAAGCCTTTTCGGCCTTAGGATACTCCTTTAAACGCAAATAACAATTGCCAATCTGCAACTGAAAAAGATCCTTATTTTCAGCTTCAACTTGCTTTTTCCCCTCCTGAAATTCAAGTAAAGCCGCCCGATAATCTGCCTTAATAAAGTAACTTTGGGCCAGTTTATAGTCCTTTTCAGCCTGTGGACTAAGCTTGACCTGTGCCGCTAACCAACTGCTTAAGGCCAAAAAAAGAAATAGAAAAATTGTTCTCATAGTTATGTATTTTCTTTTTAGATGTTACTAAGACGCTCTTTGGCGCATCTTTGTATCAATTTTTGGGGCTGCCCCTCCCTTTGGTCGGGTCGGGCTGTTTCGCAGCTCGCTGATCGCTCGGCCCTGCAGCGGCAAAGCCGCTTTGGTCTGGCCCTTCGGGCCACTGCTGTCCATCCCTCAGCCTGCGGCGGCTTCGCCGCCTGCGAGACCCAAAAAATGGCCCATTCTCCCCAAGGGATTCCTTAAGGAATCCCGCAGAGGGGAGGGTGGGCGGGTTATTTTAAAGCATGAGGAGCCTAGCGACGAATACCACTTTAAAAGGAAGCAATTTAAAGGCGGAACAAAAATGCTTATAAGCAAAAAAAGATCGTTGAGCGGCCCAGCGCTGCGCAGCCGTGGCCGCAGGCCAGACCAAAGCGGCAACGCCGCTGCAGGGCCGAGCGAACAGCGAGCGGCGGAGCCTAGCGGCGGCCGCGATAAAGGGCGGCCGCGGGCCCAAAAAACTAAAACTGAAAGTAGATAAAAGGTGCTACATCAGCCGATTGAAACTGAAAAATGAGAATTAGGGCCAACAAAAAAATCAAAGCCTGAAAAGCCCAAGGCAATTGCCCAAAAAAGTTTTGCATATTCTGTTTGTCCCGATCCGAAAATAAATGCAGCAAAAGGGCTAAGCCCAAAAAGACGAGCACAGTAGGCCGCGCCAGCCAAAAAGCATCCCATTGGGCCAACTGCCAATTTGTAAACAAGCGAGCAATCAATAAATTGCTGCCCTCAAAACTGCCCATCCGAAAATAAACCCAAAGAAAGGCCACAAAATGAAAGTTGAGGACCCAAGCCAAAACCGCCCAAACTTTGCCTTTGGGCCGATTGGTCCAAAGTTTCCAAGCTTTGTGCAACATCAAGCCCAAACCATGCATGCCACCCCAAAATACAAAGGCCCAAGAAGCCCCATGCCAAAACCCACCAACCAACATGGTGATCATCAAAAAGAGGTACTGCTTAAGCGGCCCCTTGCGGTTGCCCCCCAAGGGAATATAGATATAATCGCGCAACCAAGAAGATAAACTGATGTGCCAACGCCGCCAAAAATCCGTAATATTCAAGGCGCGATAGGGCCGATGAAAGTTGTCGGGCAACTCAAAACCCAAAAGCAAGGCAATGCCAATCGCCATATCCGAATAGCCTGAAAAATCGCCATAAATCTGGACCGTATAGGCATAAATGCCAAGCAAAGCCTCTAAAGCTGTTTGCCCTTCGGGCTGACTAAAGACCAAATCTACATATTGGCCCAGATAATCTGCTAAAAGCGCCTTTTTGAGCAAACCCTTTAGAATAAGGAAAAGTCCCGTACCTAATAGCGCTTTGTCTAAGAAAAAGGCAGTGCTATTGGCCTCCTCTTCCTGAGCTGGCCGATAATAAATTTTGCGTCCCAATTGGGGCAGAAAATCAATAGCTCGAACAATGGGCCCCGCCACCAATTGCGGGAAAAAACTAAGGTAAAAGGCAAAATCAAGCAAAGAAGTCGCTACGGGAATCTTTCCTTGCCGCACATCCACCAAATAACTAATCGTCTGAAAAGTAAAAAAGGAAATGCCCACGGGCAAGACCAAATTGTCAATCAAAGAAACGTCAAAGTCTAAAGCTTTAAGGTTGCCAATAAAAAAATTGGCGTACTTATAATAGAGCAAAAAGCTAAGATTGACCAAAATGCCAAGGGTTAAGAGTTCTGGCGGCGATTTTTCCTCCTCTTTAGGAGGGAGTAATTGGGCAAAAAAGAAATTGAAGAGGATACAAAAGAGCAGCAAGAAGACAAAGCTCCCACTAGAAATATAGTAAAATAGCAGGCTAAAGGCCGTCAAATAGGCTAAGCGAGCCCCTTTATGGCTAACCACCAAGCCATAGGCCGAAAATAAAAGGCTGAAAAAGAAGAGAAAACGGCCACTATTAAAGATAAAGGGCATATCCTTCTGATAAGTTAGCAGGTCTAAGAGCGCTTGCATCTCGCTTATTTGTTGAGTTCTAGAATACGGACCGAATGCCCTAATGCCCGCTCTGGCAATAGACTATCTAATTCGGTTTTTACATAAGTTCGCTGCTCTGCCTTGGGCAGAGGTGGCCAAATCCAGCAGTGATTTTTATAGGCACTTTGCTCAGCAAACCATTTTAAATAAGCCTTGGCCCAAATAGCACTGGCCTTTCGAGTAGGATGAGCTCCATCGCTTTTGCGGGCCAATTGATCACGCAATTCAATAGAAGGGTAGTAGTAACTAGGGCCAATTTCTTCTTTCAAAATCTGGTTAAAGCCATTATCCGCCTTCCAATTGGGCGGACCAATCCAAATAAAGGGAATTCCCTTGGCCTGCTCCTTTATATCTTTAATATAAGGCCGCCGATCTTCTATATTTTTAAAGAGCGTTTCATTTCCCCCCACCGAAAAGAAAATAATATCAGGCTGATAATCCTTGATTAACTCTTGCAGCTTTTTCTTTTTACTCCATTGGGTCGTATGCGAGCCATACCAAATGCAACTAATGATTTGATGACCATGAGCCTTGGCTTCCTTTTTTATGCTCGCCTTGAAATGCTCAATCATCGAGTCACCAGCCAATAAGATATATTTTGAGCTGCTATCTTGCTGGCTCTTGGCCGCTGTTTTATCTTCTTTGGGCTCCTTCTCTTGCTCCAAACTATCGCTTTTGGACAGAGGGGCAGGAATATTTACTTGCTCCTCTGCTTGTTCATCTTGCAGCCATGCGCGTAGCCCTGGCGCATCAAATGTAATACTCCAACTAGGCGGCAATTCTATTTTTGCCAGGGTAAAAAGACCCAACCAAAGCAAAATCAAGATGCCCAAAATTTGCCAATAATACCGCATCTTACAAAAAGTCTACATCTACCGCATAAGGGTAGGTCATCAAAAAATGAATGGCCCGCTCTAGCTCCATTCCCTTGAAAACCACACGGTAAACAATTTCAAAGATGGGACTATTGATCTCTAAAGCTTGACAAAGCTGGTTAATAATCTCAAGCGTCCGAAAACCCTCCACCATATCGCCATCTTCTCCCACAATTTCCTGCATGGGCGTTCCTTGGGCCAAAGCCACTCCCGCCTTATAATTTCGACTTTTGGTTGAAGAGGCCGTCGCAATCAGGTCGCCAATACCAGCCACCCCCAAAAAAGCTTTTACATCGGCGCCCATCGCCTTACCAATATGAACCATCTCAGAAAGTCCACGAGTTACCAATAAGGCCCAAATATTCATTCCCAATCCTCTTCCTCCCAAAAGTCCAGCAGCCAAAGCCACCACATTTTTCAAGGCGCCAGCCAGTTCCGCCCCCAAAATATCATGAGTTCCATAAACCTGAAAACGAGAACTGCGCAAAGCCGCCTGCCCCATCTTAATCACTTCCGTATAACGGCTCGCAATTAGGGTAGCCGCAGGCTGATGTTCCTGAATCTCGGAGGCTAGGTTAGGGCCAGAAAGACAACCCACCCGACAAGCCAAACTCTCCAACTCAATCAATTGGCTCATGGTTTTAATATGCTCAGGCTTAATTTTTCCCTCCTTAGGGGCCAAAGATCGATCTAAGCCCTTGGTCGCATGAATCAAAAAATGTTGCGGATTGAGCAAAGGCCCCAACTGTTGCATCATGCTTCTGAACCCCTTAGAGGGAACAACAGGAAAAATTAACTGACAATCCTTAGCGACTTCTTCTAAAGAAGTCGTGACCCGAATTTTAGGCGAAAGTTGGGCATATTCCCCTTCGCGAGCCTGCATTTTAGCTTTATTTTCCTCTCTGCGGGTATAAATCAGAATATCCTCCACATTCTCGGCCAACAATCCAGCTATGGTCAAACCAAAACTACCGGCACCAATAACGCCTACGGCCTGCTCAATTTTAATTTTTTGATATTTACTCACGAGTATCTATTTTTTCTGCTGTTTTTGGGGCTGCCCCTTCCGCTGGGTTGAAACCCAGCGCAAAGCGGTATCGCTTTGCGAAGCTATACAAAATGAGGGTTAAAACCCTCATGAATCATCGGGCGGGTCGGGCTGTGTCGCCGCTCGCTGTTCGCTCGGCCCTGCAGCGGCGTTGCCGCTTTGGTCTGGCCTGCGGCCACGGCTGTCCATCCCTCAGCCAAGGCGGCTAAAAGCCGCCAAAGGCATCGCTACGCGATCGTTAAAATGCAGCGGCTAAAGCCGCTGTTTGGACCAAAATGTTCCTTTCCTCTGGGCAAAGAAAAGCCATTTTCTGGCAACTTAGACAGAAAATGGCTGAATATTCTTGCTTGAAGATCAACTTTTAGTCTTCATCCTCATCCTGGCGCTCCAATTGGAAGCCCGTTTGACGGAAGGCATAATCTAGAGCATCTTTCATGCTCCCTGTAGTCTTGAGCTTGTCAATATCAATCCCTAGGTCCACAATAGTTTGAGAAACCGCAGGTGTAATTCCAGACAAAATAGAACGACATCCCATTAAGCGAGTAGCCTTGGCAATTTTAATAAAGTGATTGGCCACAAATGTATCTACGACCGTCACACCTGAGATATCTAGGATGAAAATTTTGGCCTGACTGCGAGCAATTTCATGTAAAACCGTATGTAGTACATCTTCTGCACGCTTAGCATCCATAAAACCAACCAAAGGAAGTAATAAAATACCCTCCCAAAGTTGAGCAATAGGGGTAGACATTTCAAGTAGAGCCCCTTCTTGCTCACGAGTAAGGCGTTCCAGCTCTTCATTCTGGGCCTCTAGCTCCGAACGGCTAACTACCGAAGATTCTAGCTCTTCCGCTAGCATATTAATTCCTAAGGCAATTGTGTTTAGTGGGTTGTCAGACTCATCAACTAGGGCCTTTTGAGAAAAGTCGAGGCCAGCCATTCCACTAATGACTTCAATGAGGTTATTTAAGCGATCTTCATCGTTGAGAAAGTCCATCTTTATGTCGTTTTATGGCCAGAAGGCCCTTGTTAAACTCAAGGTAACAAAACTAAGTAAAAAATGCTAAACTTTTTAGCATCCTTTACAGCTGTTTTAGCCATTCTATCGCTTTTTCTTCATTTGTAAACAGCCTAGTCTCCTCATCGCCTTTTAGGGTACCCAACACAAAATTTCCAAGCATTTTAGAAAGTTGGCTATTGGTAATTAGCGCAGTTCCCTGAATATAAGGAGCAAAGCTTTTGGCTTCTGCACCACGCATGTAATCTCTAGTCTCTTTAGAGATTCTGCGCACTTTAGAAAAATCAACAAGTACCTTTAAGGGCCTGTTTTCTTGAATGGACAGCTCTTTTAAGTAGAGGTAACTACTTTTCATATGATCCAATTCTATCGGAACCTGTTGCTCTTTGGGAGAGTCCATGTAGATAATATTGTCTACGCTACGATAATAATATGTTGGGCCAATAATTTTGAGTAGCTCTAGTTTTTCGTTATTCATCTTATTTTTTTAGGGTTGTTGAGAGGCTAAAACTAATTAGATAATTCTACAACCACTAAATTATGAAGATAAACTGTCTGTTAATTTTGCAATAAGTATTCAATCAAAACTTTGTAACCATTCTATTGCCTTTTCTTCTTGGGTAAATAGCTTTAAATTATAACCTTTTACGACAGAAAGTAAAACATTGCCCAACAGCTTTGAAATAGAGTTTTCTATAACAAGGGCAATACCTTTACTATAAGGCGAAAATTCTTTTACTTGCTCACTTCTCAAGTGGTGTCGGGCTTTGAGAGGAAGATGTTTAAGGGCACTAAAGTTAATGAGAATACAAAGCGGTTTTTGTGTTTGGAGAGAGTACTCCTTAAAAAACTGTAATGTATCGCTAATATTTTCAGCTGTGATTTGTGGACTGTTATTAGTAAATTTACCGACCAAAATTTTATCGGGACGTAAATAGTACTCTATTGGCCCAATAGATTTAAGCAATTGGAGATCTTCTGTTATCATGATAATATGGGGTTTGATATTCTGGCTGCTAATGTACATTTTTTTAAATAAAAAAAAATGATATTTGTTGTACCAGAAATAAAAAGGTCCGAAACAACTGTTTCGAACCTTTTTGTCCTTTAGGGTTTAATGCAGCCCTATCATTTTCTTAGTGTCAATAGGCCGACCGAAGGGAGGACTGGCCTAGCGATGTGTAGGGGTGGCCGAAGGCCAGACCGAAGCGCTTTAGCGCTGAAGGGCCGAGCGAGTAGCGAGCCCCGAAACGTAGCGCCGACGAGCGAAGCGAGGCGGAGGCCCCACAATTAGCCTACTATTCATTAAAAACTACTTTCGGATTTGCGGATAATTTTCCTCAAACCAGCTAATCGTTTTCTTTAGGCCCTCATAAACAGGCGTAAATTGAAAGTCGGGCAAAAGCGAACGAATTTTACTGTTGTCGCTAGGTTTGCGAAATTGTCCATCGGGCTTGTCGCTTTGCCAAATGAGCTTGCCCTTAAAGTTTAAAAGCTCGACAATCATTTCGACCATTTCTTTGATAGAGACCTCCTCTGAAGTAGAGAAAATCAAAGGTTCGGCCTCCGTATAATTGCTGACCGCCCAGTCACTGAGCTGCGCCACATCTTCCGAAAAAATAAATTCTCTGAGCGGCTTGCCCGATCCCCAAACCGATAAATCCTCGCCTTTTTCACGAGCCAAAAAACAGCGATGAATGAGGGCGGGTACCACATGCCCATTCTCCAAATCAAAGAGATCGTTGGGCCCATAAATATTGGTGGGAATGACCGAAATATACTCCAAACCATACTGCTCCCGATAGGCCTGCAGCTGCACATCGACCATGCGTTTGGCATAGGCATAGGCGTCATTGGAGCGGTGTGGGGGACCCAGATGGATTTTTTGCGCATCTAGGGGATAACTCACTTGGTCGGGAAACACACAGGTGGACAAAAAGGCCAGTAAGCGCTTGGTTCCATGCAGCCGAGCCGCCTCAATAACATGGGTGTTCATCAAAACATTTTCTCGAAAGAAATCTCCTTTTTGATGCATATTGGCCCAAACTCCACCCACCTTAGCGGCGGTATGAATGACCTCCTCGGGCTTTTCTTTTTCAAAAAAGGCATTGACCGCCTGCCAATCACCCAAATTGCAATCTTTACGGCCAATTTTTAGGTCGGCCGGAATAGCAGAACCCACCATGCCCGTGCCGCCAGTTACTAATCGTTTTGCCATAACTTAATTGCGGATATTAGGATTTTTCTCATAGAAATCAAACCAGTGATCGACCATTTCGTCCATCATCTGCTCAAAGCTATATTCGGGAGTCCAGCCGAGCAATTCTTTGGCTTTGCTCGCATCTCCTTTTAGATCGTGTAATTCTTCGGGACGGAAATAACGCTCAGAAGTCGTCAACTGCGTCTCGGTATCCAAACCTAAACGATCAAAAACATAATCCACTAGATATTGGACCGAATGCGAAATGCCCGTAGCACAAACAAAATCATCGGCCTGCTCATGCTGCAAAATCATCCACATGGCGCGCACATAATCCTTGGCATGTCCCCAATCTCGAGTAGCCTGCGTATTGCCCAAAACCAATTTATCGGTATAGCCCAATTTGATGCGCACCGCCTCTTTGGCCACTTTGTTTGTTACAAAGTTAACTCCTCGTCTAGGCGACTCATGGTTAAAGAGAATGCCATTAGAGATATACATTTTGTAAGAGTTGCGATAATTGCGGCAGATATTATAAGAGAACACCTTGGCACAACCATAAGGCGAAACTGGATTCATGGGCGTCGTCTCTCTTTGATAGCCATCGGCATCGATATTATTGCCAAACATCTCCGAAGAACTCGCTTGATAGATGCGGGCTTCAGGGCAAGTTAGGCGAACAGCCTCCAGCAAATTCAGGGTACCCATACCCGTCACCTGAGCGGTATAAATAGGCTGGTCAAAGCTAATGCGAACATGAGATTGGGCGGCCAAATTATAGATTTCGCAGGGCTGAGCCTTCTGCAAAACCTGAATCAGCGAAGCCATATCGAGCATATCGGCATAAGCCAATTTTAGGCGTTCGTGCCCATAAATATCATTGAGGCGATAGGTTTGGTTTTCGGCTACAGAATTTCGCTTGAGGATTCCCCAAACTTCATAACCTTTATCAAGGAGAAACTCGGCCAAATAAGAGCCGTCTTGTCCGTTAATACCCGTAATTAATGCTTTTTTCATGAGACGCTAACTTAACTTTAGTGTGAAATTTTACCTCTTTTGATAGCCTGCCCAAAGATCTGAACATGCTCCCAGAGGGTGGGGAAGAGGCCAAAATGCTGGCGAAGAATATGGAATCGCTCAATCAGAGAAGCTCTGCGGTTTCTAGCCGAGAGTCCCCCTTTTAGAAAGGAACAGAGCACCGTTTCGGTATCTCTAAAGCTTTTGGCTTGCTGAAGCGTACGAATCGACCAGTCGAGATCGGCCACCAGACCATAATCCTCAAAGCGGTAATCGGTCCAAATATCTTTGTGTGGAAACATTGCCTGATGGCAGATCACCATCCCATTCCGAAAGCTTTTCCAGCTCAACTCCTCTGGCGAGGGATGCTTTTTATGCCAAGGAATTTCCGTCCCCGCTTCATCCAATACTTTCACCCGACCATAAACAAAATCCTCATTTTGTCCAGCCGCAAAAGCTTGGCTTAAAGTAGTGGGTTCTAGGGCCAGGTCGCCAGCATGCAAAAACCAAACATAATCGCCAGTGGCGTGCTTCATGCCCTTATTCATGGCATCATAATTATTTTTGTCTGGCTCAGAGAGCAAAAAATCCACCTGCTCCCCATATTGCTCTACAATCTTGAGCGTATTATCCTTACTTCCCCCATCAATAATGAGGTATTCAATATTGGGATAATCCTGCGCCGCCACCGATTCCATGGTTTGGGCCAAAACCGCCTCGCAATTATAAGCTACGGTAACAATAGATATTTTGGGTAGTTCCTTCTTTTCCAAATGTTCGCTGTATTAGATTCTCGCAAATGTAAGAAGCCCTAAGCATAAGTAGGGGAGAAATGCCTAAAATATTTTGTAGGGGAGGGATTTGAGGCCTCCGACGAGCGAAGCGAGGCGGCGGTTACTCCCTTCGGTCATCAAGGACAGACAAAAGTCCTTGTTGTTGCAGTTCACTGTTATTTAGGGGCCTCCGTCTCGCTTCGCTCGTCGGCGCTACGTTCGGCAGCTCGCTGCTCGCTCGGCCCTGCGCAAAAAACAAGTTTTTGCTGGGTCTGCGGCTTTGCCGCACTGCCTACCATCGCTAGGCCGCTCAGCTGTCTTTTTCTTTGGGCTGTTTTCTTCGGCGGCTGGGCAGTTTTGGGCCCATGGGCTGAAGCCCGCTGTGGGTTTCAACCCACAGGTTCAAAAAAAACAACCGCCAAACAATAAGCGCTGAAAAAAATCCCCTCGAATGAGGGGATGACGATTTTTTCGATAGCCTAGGGCCTTGGTCCTAGGGCTGGCCGAAGGCCAAATTGGCCTAGGGGCCTGTAAGGGTGGCCGTTAGGCCAGACCGAGCCGCTGCAAGCGCCGAAGGGCCGAGCAGACCTGCGAGCCCTGCAAGGGCCCGGCCGCCGAAGGCGGCAGGCCCCAAAAAAATAGGATCATTTAAACGATAAATTACTCCTGCAGCTCTTCCCCAAAGCGCAAAATCAAGGCAGGCAAGAGCAAGAGATCCGCTAAAAGGGCCAGAAATAAGCAAATACTGGTGTACAAGCCAATATAAAAGGTGCCCATAAAGCTAGAGAAGAGCAGGCAACTAAAGCCACTAACCAAAATCAAGGTCGTAACGACAATGGCTTTGCCCGTTCCTCGGAAACAAGCCCGAAGCGCCTCGGCCTTGCTCTTGGCTTTCTGGCTAGCCAAGCGATAGGCGGCCATAAAGTGAATGGAATCATCGACAGCAATGCCAAAGGCAATAATGAATAGGATAGACGTGGAGATTTTGATGTCAACGCCATTCCATGCCATCAAGGCGCCTACCAAAGTCAAGGGTAAGATGTTGGGCAAAAGGGCAATGCTGGCCATACTCCAAGAACGGAAGAGATACAACATGAGCAGAAAGATAAAGACAAAGCAAAGCAAGAGCCCATAAAAGACATTATCTGCAATACACTGATTGTTGATGTCCATCAGATAGGCCGAGCCCGTCAACCGATAATCAATGAGCTGATCGAGCTGTTGGTCTTGAATAAATTGAGCCAAAGCAGCATGCCGCTTTTGGGCTTCTAAACTTCCCATATCGGGCATTTTGCCAGCAAAACGTCCCGTTTTTCCATCAGCCAAAACAACCAAGGGATAACGCCCATTGGCCAAGAAATTAGCCTCAATTTTTTGGGCCTTTTTCCATTCTGCTCGACGCTGAGGCAGCCGATAATAGTCCGCCTTGCCCGAATGCGTCATCCGATTGGCCATTTTGAGGCGGGCCAAGGGGCTAAACATGCTCCCCAAGCCATAATCCTTTAATAAGTACTGCTCCAATTGGTCCAAGGCCCGCAAAACGGCCGTATCTGCTAGGGTTTTGCTGCTGTCTTTTAAGACAATCTCCATCTCAAACTGCCTGGTCCCCTTAAACTCATTTTCAAAGAAGCGAGAATCTACAATTTGTGGGTGCCGCTCACTTAAATCGTCTAGTACATGCTGGTTGATCCGCAACTGACTGCTGCCCCAAAGGCCCAGAACCATCAAGACGGAAGCGCTAATGATAATTTTCCCATAATGCTGCTCCACCCAAAGAGCCAAATGCCCCAGTTGCTGTTGCCAAAAGTCGTCTTTGGCCGCTTTGAGCTGGAAATTTTTTTGACTTATACTGATTAGGGCCGGAAAAAAGCTGTAGGTCAGCAAAAACGCATAAATAAGGCCCAAAGAAGCAAAGGCGCCTAGGTTAATCAATGGACTCACATTGGAAAATAGCAGGCTCAAAAAGCCGATTATGGTGGTCCCACTGGTCAAAATAGTGGCCGTTCCTACCTTTTTTATGGCCCTTTTGAGCGCCTGTGTTTTGGGCTGTCCCATTTGTAGCTCTAGCAAGAATTTACTAAACAAATGGATGACATTGGAAATCCCAATAATGAGGATAATAGTCGGAATCATGTTAGAGATAAAGTCAAGCGTAAAGCCCAACCACATCATCGTTCCCAAGGTCCAAAGTACGGTAACGCCAACCACCGAAAGCGGCATCCATATCCCCCAAAATCTTCGGTAACTAAAGAAAAGGGCAATAATAATGACCAAAATAGAGAGACCGACAAAGGTGGCCACCTCCTGCCTAGACAAGTCGACAAAAGTGGTTTGCCCATAGCATTTTCCCGCAAAATGCAGGGCCTTAAATTGCTCAAAAGGCTGAATTAGACTATCTATTTGGCCAATTAGTTGGGCGCAATCCTCGTACTGCATGCCCTCTTTTTGTTGCATCAAAATCAAAACAGATTGCTGGTCCTCGGCAAAAAGTTGGCCCAGCAAATCGGGCCGTTCAATTACCTTTAGGCTATCTTGAGCTAGCCGAGCCGCCGAGCTATCTAGGGCCAGCAGCGGACTGCTATTCATCAGATCCATAAAAGGAACATAGCGATAAACTTCCTGTTTGGTCGGTCCAATCAGTTGCTCAATTTCGGCCAATTGCAGCAGGCTATTACTCAGGCTATCCACCTCTTTCAGAAACTCGGGCTGGTAAATATGGGCCCCTTTGCACTCTATGCCCAGCAAAATATAGTTGTTATCCCAGCCAAAACGCTCGACATAACCCTCAAAAAAATCGGTTTCCTCATGTTCTAGAGGGTAAAAATGGCGCAGATCAAAATCAAATTGTAGTCGGCTAATGACTCCCCAAAGCATAAAAAGGCTAATCAGGGCGGTGGCTAGCAAGATGCTGATACTCTGTTTCTTATTCAAGTTTGTTTTATTTTCTGTTTTTGGGGCTTGCCCGCCCTTGCGGGCGGGCCGGGCTGGGTATTCCCGTTGGTCATCGAACTGGCGCCCCTGCGGGGCTGGTTGTCGCAGCTCGCTGATCGCTCGGCCCTTCGGCGCTTGCAGCGGCTCGGTCTGGCCTAACGGCCACTGCTGTCCATCCCTAAGCCGGGCGGGCTTAATGGTGCCCTAGATTGGTTTTGCAGGGGCTCAAGTTCGCAAAAATAATAGAGAACTCTGATCCTGCTTGATATTTTGTGTTAGCTCCCTTTCTGCAAAGGCTACTTATTGGAGCGCTATCTTGAGCCCAAACATTATTTTATTAGTCCCTCAACTTTTTCTGAGAGTTTTTGAAGGGGGGATAGAGAATAGGGAAGAAGCCTTTTATATGAAAAAGAGGTATTTTGTTTTCAGGTCCTGTGATTTTTTATTAGTCCTTCAGCTTTTTCTTTGATTTGCGCAAGTTTGCATTCATTATGGGGCTGCAAGCAGCAGCCCATGGCCGAAGGCCAAATTGGCCTAGGGGCCTGTAAGGGTGGCCGCAGGCCAGACCGAGGCGCGCAGCGCCGAAGGGCCGAGCAGACCTGCGAGCCCGCGCACAGCCCGGCCCGCCTATAGGGCGGGCAAGCCCCAAAGAATAGAAATGATTAGAAAATATTTTACAGTTTGTATCTTTGGAAGAAAAGCAAGGAATGAAAAAATGGATATATATGCTGGGCTTTGGTCTAGCGCTCTTGTTGGTTTATTGTGGAGGTGGGGCAGAAGAAAAGGCAGTCACAGCAGATCATCGCTTTCGCAATTTGGGCGATTCGGCTACTTATGTGGGCATGGCGACTTGCCAGAGTTGTCATGGCAATGTGCATCAGAGCTATGTAGAAACGGGCATGGGCCGTTCCTTTGCCAAGGCGCATCAGGCCAATTCTTCGGCGGATTGGCAGGGCCATCAAAGCATATTTGATACGGCTAGTCAGTATTATTATTTGCCCTTTGCTCAAGATTCACAGCTTTATGTGTTGGAGTATCGTTTGGGACCAACAGGCGACACCACACATAAGCGTTTGGAGCAAATTAGCTACATTATTGGTTCGGGGCATCATACCAACTCCCATTTAATTAACCGCAATGGCTATGTATATCAGGCGCCAGTGACCTATTATACACAGGATGGGCGTTGGGATTTGGCGCCAGGTTTTGAGGGCGGGCACAACAGCCGTTTTGATCGCTTAATTGCGCATGAATGTTTGACCTGCCACAACCATTTGCCCAAGGCGGAGGAAGGCGGGCTCAACAAATACCTAGAAATGCCTGAGGGAATAGAGTGCGAGCGTTGTCATGGGCCGGGGAGCATTCATGCCAAAGAGAAATTGGCGGGATTAATTGTAGATACTAGCAAGCAGATAGATTATAGCATTGTCAATCCGCGGCATTTGTCTAGAGAGCTACAAATGGACCTTTGTCAGCGTTGTCATTTGCAGGGGGTAGCGGTCTTGAATCCGGGCAAAAGCTTCTATGATTTTAAGCCTGGAATGCCTTTATCATCGGTAATGCAGGTCTTTTTGCCTCGTTTTAGCAATTCGGATAAGCGTTTTATTATGGCCTCACAGGCCGACCGGCTGCGTTTGAGTCCCTGCTACCTAAAAAGCGAAGAATTATCTTGTATTAGTTGTCATAATCCGCATCATGATGTAAAATCGAGGACCGAAAACCGCTACAATGAAAGCTGTTTGAGTTGTCATGCGCCCACTGCGCCCAACTTCTGTTCGGTAGAGCCCGCCAAGCGTTTAGAAAAGCAAGATGATTGTGTGAGTTGTCATATGCCTCGATCGGGCAGCATTGATATTCCGCATGTGACCATTACGGACCACAATATCTCCAAGGCAACGGCTCGATCGGCCATGGCCCTTACTCAAGAAGAGACCGAAGAGGTAGCGGCCTTTTTGGGCCTAGCTTGTTTGAGCAAAGACTCGCCCAGCAATTTAGATATGGCCAGGGGGTATTTGGCCCTTTATGACAAATTTATGGGGCAGCAGGCTGTTTTGGATTCAGCTCAATACTATTTGGAGCAAGAAAAGGCAGAAAATGAGTTGCAGCGGCAGACCAAAATACATTTGTTCTTTGCAGCAGAGCGTTATCCAGAGCTGGAAGCTCTTGCCTTGCAAGCCAAGGCAGCGGAAGAAAAGGATGCTTGGACCGCCTACCGTTTGGGAGAGGCTTGTTATCGGCAGCAGAATTGGGCCAAGGCTTTGCCCTTTTTGGAGCGGGCGGTGGCCTTATTGCCTTATCATTTAGATTTTAGAGAAAAGCTGGGGGTTTGTTATGCGCGTTTGGGGCAAAGTGCCAAGGCCGAGCAAGTTTTTCAGGAGGTACTTTTAGAGGACCGCAAACGGCCATTGACCTATGCAAATATTGGCTTTATTGCTGCCCAAAAAGGGGAGCTTAAGCGAGCCAATTACTTTTATGATAAGGCTTTGGATTTAGATCCATTACAAGAATCTGCCATTTTCAATAAGGCCGCTTTGTCATTAAAACAGGGCAATAAGGCAGAAGCCAAAGCCCTTTTGGAACGTTTGGCAGGAAATGCAAAGGCGGCACAGGCCTTGAACGCCCTGAGGTAGTTCAATTACGCCTTAAAAAAATGTATGAAAAAGAAAATTGTGATTATCGTTGGGCATCCCGATAAGGAAAGCTACAACTTTAGCTTGGCTGCAGCTTATAAAGCTGGGGCCGAGCAATCGGGAGCCGAAGTTCGAGAAATCAATATTCGGGACTTAGATTTTAATCCCAACCTAGAATATGGTTATCGAAAGCGGACCGAGCTAGAGCCCGACCTACTCCAAAGCCAAGAAACCCTAAAATGGGCCGATCATATTGTTTGGGTGTATCCCGTTTGGTGGGGTTCTGTTCCCGCCATTATGAAAGGCTTTTTAGATCGGGTGTTGTTGCCAGGCTTTGCCTTTAAGAAGCGAGACGACTCTTTGTGGTGGGATAAGTTTTTTACCGGAAAAACCTCTAGAATCATCTCGACCATGGATCAACCCAATTGGTATTATAAATGGATATATAAAGCGCCTAGCCATAATGCCATGAAAAAATTGACCATGAATTTCATTGGCGTGAAATCGGTGAAAATCACTTCTATTGGTCCTGTCCGAATGTCTAAAGATGCCTTTAGAGCCAATTGGCTGAAGAAGGTAGAGGAACTGGGACGGAAAAATAAGTAGGGGAGTGGGGAAAACTTACTGGGATAATTCCAGTAAGTTTTTTATTTTTTGAGGATTATTAAATCCTCAAAACTTACCCGATGCAAAAACTAAAATGGACCTACCTCGCTATCCCCTTAGCCCTTTTTACCCTTGCCTGCGGCCCCGAAAAAACGAAAGAGCCCCAAGAAACACCAACTACGGCTACCAACAACCAAAGCGAGGGCCTAACTGAAGCTACTCCCAAAGAAACCGCCCCCCAAGGCATCCAACTCATCAGCGAGCAGCCAGAAGCACTTCCCTTTGACTATCAAGAAAAGGAGTATACAGAGATTTATGTCTCTTCTAGTCCTGGCTTAGGCAAGGAGCTGCTCAAAATAACCGCCAGCAATAAGCTGATGTACCATTCTAAAAAATACCCCAAGGGGGTAGAGCTACAGTTGGTCGCTGGAAAGTGGGAAGACATGCAGCTAGAAGAGCCCAAAAAGGCTCCTAGTTTTAGTTTCCCAGGCCAAAAAACAGCCTACAAGATTTACCATCCTTGCGCGCCCTGTGGCCTAATCTCTGTCAATCCCGACGGAAGCAAACAGGAGTTTAAATCGCTTTGGGAGGCCGAGGGCAGCCGAGGCATGTTCCGCTGCAAAAATGCGGATGGAAGCACCGAATACCTCTACTTCAAAAATGAAGGGAAAAACATTTATTACGCTTCTGATAAGCGCCAAAAGTTCGAAAAACTAATTTCTAGCGAGGAACAACGAACTGATATGGGCGTCTATTACGGCAGTACGGTGCAGTTTAAAGGCAAGCCTCAAAAATATCTGCTTAGCTATGGCGGGGGACAAGGCGCTGGAAATCCACCCATCGTAGAATGCAAAAATCCAGATGGTAGCATCCAAAAGTTTGAATGGCTCAATAGCCTAGATTTTAAGCTGGAGTAGGCCATAAATCACGTTTAATGGGAGAGATTTTTTAAACTTTATTTTTTTAAAAGTCAAAGCTAGATTTTTCAAAGCTTTGACTTTTTTATTTACATTTGGCCTGAATTGATATTAGTATATATTATATAACTATTTAACTTAACAGGATGAAAAACCTATCCCTATTTGCTTTCTTGCTTTGCTTTTCTATGCAAGGCCTTTATGCCCAAGTAGATCTGGCCGATAGCCTACAAGCTTACTATCCTTGTAATAATAGTGGTACAGATTATTCTGGCTCTGCTACTGGCCCCTTCAATTTAATTGTAGGAACTGGCCTAAGAACCACTACTGACCGTTTTGGTAATGCCGATGCCGCTTTTGAATACACTAACAATGTGAATAGCTCAACCCTTGAAGGTGGAATAAATATTTCCTACTCAGATCACTATAGCATCGCAATCTGGGTCCGCCAAGATAGCACGCCCCTAAATACAAACTTGTTCAAAATGGTTGGTGGATCTACTACTAGCCCCGCACATTTTCAACAAATTGAAATTAACCTAGACGGAAAAGTACAGGGTATTGAGGTAGATGCTAGCCAAGAGTCTTTTATGCAAGGCGGAAACTGCGCAAACAGCTCTAGCCTGAGCTCAGACCTCAACACTATGGGCCTTCAAGATGGCGAATGGCACTTGCTTACTCTAAGCAGAGCTAGCGATACTATGCGCCTTTATGTAGATACCCAAATGGTTGAAATCTCTGCCAATCCCGCCAACCCTTGCTCTGCCAATCCCTTTATAGAGATGTTTATCGGCTCTACCGGATTTGGCGATGCTACCGTGGCTAGCTTCGATGATATCATGATCTACGATCGCGCAATTAACCCACAAGAAGTAGCCGCTATTTATAACCTCACGGCTACGTATAACGGTACCCTCTCTAATGCCGTTTTAGCAACTAGCCAAACTAATTTCCGCATTTTTCCCAATCCTACCCAAACTAACCTAACCGTTACTTTGGAAGAGGTTGAGGCCGAGCAATACCGCATCTACAACGCCTTGGGCCAATTGGTGGCGCAAGGACAGTTTGTGGGCCAACAACAAGAAATCAACACAACGAGCCTAAACGCTGGCTTCTACCAACTCGTTTTGCAAACCAACAAGGGCCAGCAACTAAGCCAACAGTTTGTTAAACAATAAGATCGATATCTTCTGATCTAAACTATTAGGTCCTTCCTTGCTGAGGAGGGACCTTTTTCTTTTTTAGGGCCTCCGCTGCGGCTTCGCCTTGCGGCGCTACGTTTCGGGGCTCGCTGTTCGCTCGGCCCTTCGGCGGCTTTGCCGCCTCGGTCTGGCCTGACGGCCACCCCTGCACATCGCTAGGCCGCGTCGCTTCGCTCCTTTCTAGACGCCTATTTATAAAAAGAAGGACCATAAACTCCCTTTTATTTAAACTCCGCTAAGATGATCTTCTTGGCGGAGTTCTTTATTTTTAGGCATGAAAAAATTACTTCTTCTTCTCCTCTTTTCTTTTGTGCTACTAGACGCTTTTGCTCAAGATAGTAGCCGACTTTCGTTTTGGGCGCCTGCGCCCCAATTTCATCCAGCGCGCTTTTGGTCCGTAACGGCAGCCGTAGGTGCTGGCTATACCGCCACTTCTTATGCCTTGGCCAGAGCTTGGTACGCCAATTACGACCGAACTTCTTTCCATTTTTTTAATGATAATTACGGTTGGCGACAAATGGACAAAATGGGCCATCTCATGACCACTAACTTTGAAGCCAAATGGCTGGGCCATTTGTACCACTGGTCCGGAATGCCTAAGAAACAAGCCGCTTGGGTCGGCTTTGGTGGCAGTATGCTCTTTCAAGGCACTGTTGAGCTAATGGATGGCTATTCCGAAGCCTGGGGGTTCAGTTGGGGAGATGTCGGCTTTAATACCTTGGGTGCCTCGGCCTATTTGGCCCAAGAACTCTTTTGGGAAGAGCAGCGAGTTTTATTTAAGCTCTCTGTGCATCGGCCCAATTACGCCAATTCCCCCATCTACGCCCGCAACAATCCCTTGGCCCAAACGAGTTTGCAAGAACGAGCCGACCAACTCTATGGGAGCAGCTTTCCCGAACTCTTTTTTAAGGAATATAATGGACAAACAATCTGGATGTCGGTCAATATCGCCTCCTTTTTGCCCGAACGCCCAAAATATCTGCCCCCTTGGCTAAATGTAGCCTTTGGTTATGGCATTGAAAACGTTTTTGGGGCCGAGCGCAACCGCTGGTACAATGAAGATTTGGCCGTTTTTGAAGCCCCCGCCAATTATCCTCGAATGAGCCAATATTATTTATCCTTAGATATCGACTTTGAGCGGATTCCGACTAAATCTAAAAGCCTAAAGTCCTTTCTGATGATGCTCAATGTTTTTAAACTGCCTTTTCCGGCCCTAGAGTACAACAGCCAAGGGCAATGGCGAGGCCACTTCCTCCATTTTTAACAAAGATATAAGTTGCAAAGCAGGCAAAAACTACTAGCTTTGCGGCCAAATGACGGAAAGATTTTTTTTGGATGTAGAAGGCGCTGGCCGCTAGCCAGCGCCTCGGCTGAGGGATGGAAAAGGGTGGCCCAAAGGGCCAGACCCAGGCGGCAAAGCCGCCGCAGGGCCGAGCGAATAGCGAGCCCTGACACAGCCCGACCCGACCGCAGGGAGGGGCAGCCCCAAAACAACAACAACTAGATTTTCCGATTCAAGAACCTAAGGGTCTTGTCCAAAAATGGGCAAGTTAAAAGGGAAAAGGGTGAAACTCCCTTGCTGTCGCGCAACCGTAAAGCCGGATCGCTGCCCTGAGGTTTCCGCCAGAACATCTTCGCGTCAAAGATGGGCGGCTTGGGCAAACTTTGTCTAGACAAAGGGGCCGAGCTGTGTATACTTTGCGCTATTTTTTTATACTTAATCTTTATCTATGCGCTTATTAAGTTTATGCTGCTTCGCTCTTTTGAGCACTGGCCTTTGGGGCCAAAAATTGTTGGTCTTGAACGGGGGCTTGTTTGGTTCGGCCACAGAAACCGCCAATTTGGGCGTTTATGATCCCGCTGATAATAGCTATTTGTTTTTGGATAGTATGGGGACCAACTCCGTGCAAGATCTCTTGATTGAGGCAGAGCAATACGCTTATGTGGCCGCTCAAGACAGTATCTATAAATATGATTTGCAAACGGGCGAGCGCCTAGCTGCTGCTGCTTTTGGTGGCGTGAGTACCATTAAATTGGGCCTTTATCAGAACAAATTATTGGTGGGCAACTGGTATGGCAGCAGCTCCGATAATCTACGCATCTTTGATAAAAGCGACCTGAGTTTTCAGGCTTCTGTGAGCCAAATTGATAAGGGCGTGAAGGATTTTGTTGTCCTTGGCGATACCCTTTATATTGCGCAAAATAGCAGCACCGCTAGCTATACCGATACTTTGGGCTATTTGGCCAAAGTAAATTTGACCGATAACAGCTATGTTGGCAATGATACTTTGAGCAGCACGGGTAATGAGCTGGGCCGTCTATTCAGCCTAGGCGATAGCCTCATTATTGGCATCAATAACGAAAGCAACAGCCTCTCTTATTTGAATGTCAATAGCGGACAAAAATGGACGCAGAGCGCTGCCGTAAATTTTCAGGCGCCTAGCTACGGAAATGCTGTTCAATTGGACCAAAACGGCATCGCCTACACCGTTTATAATGGCGCTATCGGAAGCTATGATTTTATCAATAATACGCTAATTGATACGGCTTTAATTCCTTATTCTTCTGGTGCTTTTGCCCTAGATGCTCAAAATGGGTTTTTGTACGTCAGTCAAATAAATTTTGGCAACCAAAGCAGCAACACAGGCATTCGCTACAACCTTTCTGGCGATAGCTTGGGAACATTTCCCGTTGGCTTTTCTCCTGAGGTTTTGGTGATTTGGAATACCCAATTGATCAATAGTTTGAGCGAGCTAGAAACAAGCACTTTTGATTTCCGCCCTTTCCCAAATCCCGCCCAAGACCAAATTTTCTGGTCTGCAGATTTGGCCGTAGAAGCCCTGCGCTTATACGACTTGCAAGGCCGCTTGCTGGTGCAGGATCTATCTCCCCAACGCAATAGCCTGAATATTAGCCAATTGCCTGCAGGGCAATATGTTTTGCAGCTAGAAGTAGCTGGGCAGCAAAAAGCAAAACTCATCTATAAAAAATAGCTGGTCGAGAATAGCATTATCGCTTAAATCTAGGTCCTTCCTTTAGGGGAGGACCTTTTTTATTTGGGGCTGCCCCGCCCTACGGGCGGGTCGGGCTGTGTCGCAGCTCGCTGCTCGCTCGGCCCTGCGTTTTTTTTCGCTACGCTCAAAAAAACTAGGTCTGGCCTACGGCCACTGCTATCCATCCCTCAGCCTGCGGCCCTTCGGGCCTGCAAAACCGTGAAATTAACCCTCTTGAGTTAGTTATAAACTTTCAGATTGCTTCTTTCCGACCGCAGAGGGCCAGTTTTTTTGTGCGAATCCGCTCTTGCAGGCTACAACACCCAATCTTTTTCTGAGAACAGGCTCTTGTCGCCCAAAGCAGAGGGCTTCCATTTGGCCTAGCGATGTGCAGCAGTGGCCCGAAGGGCCAGACCCAGGCAGCTTTGCTGCCGCAGGGCCGAGCGAACAGCGAGCTGCGGAACGTAGCGCCGCAAGGCGAAGCCGCAGCGGAGGCCCCAAAACAGCAGTTTCAATCACTTAGCCTTTTTTATCCAATCTCATTTTTAGGAAAATCATGAGGAAGGCGGCTAGGGTAAAAAAGGCAATAATAGCCGACATAGCTAGGGGGCTGGGGTCTTCAAAAATGCTGAGCAGGACGGTAGAAATCACGCCGCTTCCATATTGCAAAGCGCCCAAGAAAGCCGAGGCAGCGCCAGCCATTTTGGGGAGATCGTCTAGGGCTGCGGCAGTGGTACTTGCGGCAATAATGCCGTTCATCGAGAAAAAGATAAAAACGGGGATAATCAGTCCGTAAATTCCGCCAATATCAAAGGCTATGAGGGGGACCAAAAGCAGGCTAGCGATAGCGGCAATGCTGCTTGCGTACAAAATGAGGCGATCTAGGTGGAAGCGAGAAACCAGTGCTCGGTTGACCAAACTGAGTCCCATCATACCGATAATATTGATGGCAAAAATGGCCCCGAACCAAGCGGGGTCCACCCCATAATAACTAATGTAGGCATTGGGCGAACCAGCGACAAAAGCATAAACCGCCACATAGAAAAAGGTCACGCAAAGCGTATAATACATAAACTTCTTATTGACCAGCAGCTGCATATATTTAGAAAAAGCCTTGTGGATGGCATCGGCTTGGCGTTTTTCGGGGGCTAGGGTTTCGGGCAAGCCAAAAACAGAAAGGGCCATAATAGCGCCGATGACCGCCAAGAGCCAAAACATACTATGCCAAGTCGTAAACTTAATCATTTGTCCGCCGATCAAAGGGGCAGCAATAGGGGCGATAGCCATAATAACCATGAGGACCGATAGGGTTTCGGCGGCTTTTGTTTTGCCAAAAAGGTCACGAATCATGGCCCTAGATAACATAGGGCCAACACAGGCGCCAAAAGCTTGAATCACTCGCCAAATAATCATTTCGACAATATTATCGGCAAGGGCACAGCCCACTGAGCCGATAACAAATAGAATTAGGCCGAGCAAAAGGGGCCATTTTCGGCCCACTCGATCGCTAATGGGGCCCCAGATTAATTGGGCAATTGAAAAGCCCAGTAAAAATCCCGTAATCGTTAGTTCTACATCGCCCTGCAAATCATTATGCATCAAAGGCATAGCGGGCAAATAAATATCTACAGATAAAGAGGTGAAGGCCATGAGTAGGCCTAGAACAGCCCACATATAGAGGCTTAAACTTGCTTGTTTCAAAATACTTCTTTTGAGGACTAAGGTCCCAATGGTGAGTTAAAACTTATCTAACTATCTAAATAATTAGATGATAATTATCAGAAGCATTTTAGGCCCAAAAGGTTTTGGGGGCTATATTTTCTTTTTGTTAAATGGGAGGCGACAAGAAGAGGGAGGATTTCGTTTACTTAAAATAGGCCCAGCAAAAAGGAAGATGAAAATAGCCCAGAATCAAAGGGCTTTTAGTAGTTTGTTGACGAAAGAAGCAACAAGCAAATCATTAAACGAAAACCAACTTTTTATGCAGTACAAATTGACGCTGGTCTTTTTGGCCTTAGCTTTTGGCTTGCAAGCCCAGACGAATTATGGACTCAATCTACTGTCCAATTTTGATTATGCCGAGGATGGCAATGATATTTGGGGCTGGGTTCATCCCACAACAGGGGTAGAATATGCCTTGATGGGCACCAAAGAAAAAACCTCTATTGTGAGTTTGGCCAACCCTGCAGCTCCCGTAGAAGTGCAGGCGATTACTGGGGCCAACTCTATTTGGCGAGATATTAAAACCTGGGGCAATTATGCTTATGTGACTACCGATCAGGGCAGTGACGGTTTGTTGATCATTGACCTTTCGGGACTTCCGAACAACATTAGCTATAATTTCTGGAAGCCCGAACTGAGCATTAACAACGATACGGATACACTTCTTCGGGCACATAATATCTATATTGATGAAAGCGGTTACGCTTATATTGCAGGTAGTAATATCTCTAATGGAGAGCCCTTCTTTTTGGACCTCAATGCCAATCCCGCCCTACCTACTTTAGCGGGTTATGTGCCCCCTATCTATGCGCACGATGTCTATGCTAGAGGCGACACCCTCTGGACCTCAGATATTTATGTTGGAGAATTTACCGGTTATGATGTGAGCAACAAAGCCAATCCCATTGCTCTAGGTAGCCAATCTACTCCAGATAACTTTACGCATAATACCTGGATTTCTGATGATGGCAATACCCTTTTTACCACCGATGAGCGAGCCAACGCCTATATTGGCAGCTATGATATTTCTGATATGAGTGATATTGTGGAGCTAGATCGCTGGCAGCCCTATGAAACTATTGGCGATGGCGTGATCCCTCATAATGTGCATGTCAAAGATGAGTTTTTGATTATCTCTTATTATACCGATGGAATTATTGTCGTGGATGCTCAGCGCCCCGACAACCTCGTAGAGGTCGCAAAATACGATACCTATACAGGGCAAAATACCGGTTTCTTTGGCTGTTGGGGGGCTTATCCCTTCTTTAGCTCAGGAAAAATCTTAGCCGCAGATATCAATACTGGCCTTTATGTCTTTGATGCCAACTACCAAAGAGCTTGTTGGTTAGAAGGCTTGGTCACGGATAGCATCACAGGCAATCCTATTTTTGGCGCCCATGTAGAAATCAATAATACCGCTGTTTTTGATGATTCTCGCATCTCTGGAGAATATAAAACAGGTTATGGCGTAGCGGGAACCTATAACGTCACCTTTAGTAAATCTGGTTATTTCCCCAAAACAGTTTCGGTCAATTTGGCCCATGGGCAAGTTTCTCAAGAGAATGTAGAGTTATTACCTATGCCTTCTTTCAGCTTTTCAGGACAAGTCCTAGACTCTGTTAGTGGCACAGCCCTAGCCAATGCTATTGTAGAACTAAAATCTCCTGATTTTAACTATAGTGTTACTACCGATAATAGCGGTAACTTCAGCATTCCCACTATGTTTCAAGCAGATTATGATATCCTTGTGGGTAAATGGGGGCATCATACCAAGCTCATTAGCCAAAATCTCAATGCCAATACGGGCCAACTGACCGTAGAATTGGTCCAAGGTTACCGCGATGAGTTTGCCTTAGATTTAGGCTGGACGACTAGCTCTACCGCTATCTCTGGAGACTGGGCCCGCGCCAATTCTGAAGGCCTTAACTATAACGGTAGCCCCGCTACCCCTGATGGCGACCTCAGCTTTGATATCGGCAATCTTTGCTATATCACTGGCGACCAAAATAATGGCGCCGTTGGCGGCGATGATATTGATGGCGGCGATGTTGTTCTTCGCTCTCCCAATTTTGATGTCTTAAATTATGGCGACGCTCATATTAACTTCTATGCCTGGTTCTATAATGGTGGCGGAAGCGGAACGCCTGACGATTCGATGGTCGTGACGCTACACAATGGGCTTAACTCTGCTGTTTTGGCTGTTTATACTAATACAAATGGCTGGACCAGCCTGCAGAGCTTCCGCATTGCCGATTATCTGCCTCCCGTTAATAATATGTGGATCGAAGTTTTGGCTTTTGATCGCAATACTGGACACCTTGCCGAAGGCGCTTTTGATCTCTTTTCTGTGGTCGATTCTTCTGCGACTGGATTAAATACTATTCCTCAAAAATTAGCCAATAGCAGCTTAAAGGTCCAGCCCAACCCCGCCAATGGTCCCTTTACACTCCGCCTAGAACAGCCCTTAACAGAAGATCAAATGATTCAAGTCTACAACAGCTTGGGCCAATTGATCGAGCAACGAAAACTAGCTGCTGGTCAACAACAACTAGAAATGGGCGCTCATTGGCCAACAGGAACCTACTATCTCCGTTTGGGCCAAGAAAAAGCCATCTTGCTCCAAAAACTAGATTAATTTCTGTGGATAACTATAAAGTCTAACGCTTTTAATTTGAGCCTCAACAGTTTACTGTTGGGGCTTTTTTGTATAAAAAGCCAGTAACTTACAAGTTACTGGCTTTAAGATCTGTTAATAGTAACAGTATAAACAATTAGATATAGCTGTCTAGGTGTTTGCGAAAGCGCTTAAAGTCGTCTTCAATAGTGGGATTCTTCATTACATCAAAACTGGCAAAAGTAGGCAAGCCTCTCATGCCAAAAAAGCGAAAATTAGCATGCTGGGGAAACAATAAATCATCAACAGATTTGCCCTGAAAAAGATATTCTTCTTGATTATCAAAGGCCTCTTTGGGTGCATTAAAGCTAATAGAAATCATGTATTTGCTTTCCGATAGATTTCCTCCCGTACCATAATTTTTCTTAGGATCAGCTGCCGTTCGTCCATCGTTATTACACAACTTCCCCATCATTCCAGCAGTATATACATCGTCCATATATTTTTTGAAGCTCCAGGGCATTCCCATCCAATTTATAGGGGCTTGTAAAAAAACAATATCTGCCCAAAGATGCTTTTCTATTTCTTCCTCTACTTCATAGCGCTCTGCTGTTTTGCTAAACTTTAGCTGGTATCCTTTTTCACTGAAAAAAGAGGCAGCTATTTCGCAAAAACTAGCATTTAATCGCCCTTCAGAAAAAGGATAAGGCTGATGTGCATTGATTATAAGTACATTTTTCATTGGTTTTATCATTTAGTTTTTAAAAAATCTAATGCATATACAGCATCTAGAGCTGGGCGAGTTGTATAATCAGGATTAGTTTCCACATATTGAATAACACTATTTTGGTCCACTAAAAAACGGGCAGGGATAGGTAGCGTCCAGTCAGAATGCCCCTGATGTTTATCCAAGTCAATCTTAAATTGGTTGGCATATAATGCCTTTAAGTCAGTGGGTAGAGAAAACCGAAGTCCCAACTCCTGCCCTAATTCACTCTTAAAGTCATGCAGCAAATCAAACCCTAGCTTTTGCTGCTGTTTAGTTTTTTGCAAAAACTCTGGAAGCTCTGGAGATATAGCAAAAAGCTGTACACCCAATCCGGTTAGCTTTTCTTCATTTTGTTGCAAATACCCTAAATCCATATTACAGTAAGGACACCAAATACCTCTATAAAAAGTAAATAGTATAGGTCCTTTTTTCAAAATATCTACACTATGAATAGGTAAACCATCTTGATTCTTTAGGGTGAAAGCAGGAAACTTATCCCCAACTTTTAATACCCCTTCCTGAATCCCCGAAGCCCGCAAATCTGCAGTGGCCTTATGCATAATTTGGATGTAATCTGCAGGCATTCTGCCCTCTAAAGTTTTTTGGAGAGCAGCCATTTTTTCTTGAAAACTTTTCATCGCTTCTAGTTTTTTAACCCTTTACAGGCCAAACAATAAAATTTAGGCAAGTGTATATTGCCTGTTGCAAAGTAAAGTAATACCTTTAGATCGTCAAAATAGAATATTACAATAACAGTAATCGATAAAATAGATTATGAATCTACAATTTGTCAAATACTTTGTCCTCTTAGCCGAAAGTAAGAGCTTTACCCTGGCCGCAAAACGAGCACATGTTGTGCAGTCCACCTTCTCATCAGGCATCAAAAAATTGGAAGAGCAGCTCAACTGCCTTCTGTTCTTCAGAGATAAAAGAAATGTATTCCTTACTACAGAGGGGCAAGAACTCTTGCCCAAAGCAAAAAAACTGTTGGCCAATTGGGAAGAGATGCAAACATTTAAAGAAAAAACAAGTCGGCAAGTACTAAAATTAGGCCTTAGCCCAGACCTTGACTTTACAGCCATTCTACCCCTCATCAAGCAATTTCACAAACGTTACCCAACATATGAGGTCCAATTAGTAGAAAAAAGCTGCGTGCTGGAGCTTCTAGAAACGCTAAAAAAGAATGAAATTCATGCCCTCTTCAGCAAAATGACTCTTTCCATAGAGCATATTCAGCAAAAACTCATTAGAGAAGACCCCCTAGGTCTAGCCGTTCCACTAAATCACCCTTTTGCCAAACTCCCTCAGGTAGATGTTCGCCTCTTGCATCAATCTAACTTTATTGAACGAAGCAATTGTAGCAAAAGAGATGAAATTCTAGACTTCTTCCAAAGCCACCAAATCAAAATCAATACTGTGTTTAAAGCCAAAGGCGACGAAATGGCTAGGGCTTTAGTTAGCGCAGGCCTCGGCATTTCCTTAATTCCCGTTTTAGAGAAAACACCAAAAAGCTACCATATTATTCCACTCAAAGCCGCTAATTTCAAACGTAAGATATTTCTTCAATGGGCAAAGGATAGCCTCGCGCCCCCACTCAAATATTTTTTAGAAGAAGTGCAGTTTTTTCAAGAGCAGTTGGCTTTAGTTTGATGTTTTGGGGCCTCCTGCCTGCGGCAGGCGCTACGCTTTGGGGCTCGCAGGTCTGCTCGGCCCTGCGCGGGCTTTGCCCGCTTGGTCTGGCCTGACGGCCACCCCGCCGCATCGCTAGGCCGTTTGCTGTAGGTTTCAACCTACAGCAAGGGCGGTATTGCTTCGCAATCTTTTTTCATGGAAAGAGATGGCCTTCCCGGCTACAAAAACTCCTAAATAGGCCCTTTCTCCCTACTCAAAAATAAACTGGATATGGGGATATTTTTCTAGCCAATGTTTTTTCTTCTTGGCCGAAATTGGATTACCCGCCAGGTTAATTTTCTTCAAATTGGGCAAGCGCTGAAAGAATATGGCGGGAACCGTCCGCAATTGATTGTTCTGCAAATCCATTTCTTCCAATAGGGTCAATTCTGCTATGCGGATAGGCAAATGCTTGAGCTGCGTATTGACCAAGCAAATAGTTCTCAACTGCTCAAATCGATTAAAGCTGAGCCAGTGATCTGTTTGCAAACTCAAATTGACATTAGAGAGGTCTAAGCTTTCTAGGCTGGCGGCATCGGGATTTTCCCACCAAGGAATGGGCTTTAGTTCTTCGGCTACATCTTCCATTCTAGGAAAGAAGAAGAAGGCCCAGGCGCCCAATAGCATCAAACCAACAATCATAGCCGTGATTACCCCTGGCCCAAAGACATTATAACTGATGATTAGAAAAACGTTGAGGCTAAATAAACGGCCAAAGAGCGTTCCGCCAGGATAAAGCCATTGCTTGGCCTTACGATCATCTTGCATCGGGCTAATTAGCCAAAGTAAGCCCGCAGTAAAAAGAGCCACAATACAGCCCGTAGGCAAGAGCTCGCCCAAATAGCTGGGCCAAGAAGAACTGAAGAACAAGCCCGCAACAAATACAGGTACTGCTTTCGCAAAACTTTGGTCCTTAAACCAAACCGTCTTCTCAAAAAGATGTTTGGCTCCTTTTAGCCAGCTCCAAAAGACCAAAAATAGCCCTAGCAGCACGGGCCAACGCCAAGCCGAAATATCAATGGTGAAGGCTTCTCTACTAAAGAGAATAAAACTTTCACTTCCATTGCTAAATAACAAAAAGTGTAGAATAAGCGCTAGAGTCGGTCCAGCAATCAGATAAGTGGTTTCGGCCCAAGATTTTCGGCGGCCAGCTGCATTATAATAAATAGAAAGAAGGCCGAAGGGAATCAGCAAATAGTGCCAGAGTTCTTGATCGAGGAACCAAAGGGCCAAACTAGATTGTAAGGCAGCGGCTAATGGGGCCATCCAATCATAGAAATCCAGCCGATAGCGAAAATCAGCAGGGCGAGCGAGTTCGGGTTGTCGCCAGCGCAACAGATGAATAATGGCTCGTCGGATAAAGGTGGTGGTATAACTCCCCTTAAAGCCTTCGGCCCATTGGACATCCTGTTCTTTGCTCTCGGAGAGGATGGGGCGGTTGCGTTCTTGGGTCAATTGGCGGCGCCAACTAGGGTCTAAACTTTTAGATTGGAAGTCGCGGCTGAGGGCGCCCGAAGGGCGCCTTTGGCCCAAGGGAAACTGAGCAGCGATCTTTTGTTTTTGGCGGCGATTGCGGCGGCTGCGCCAAAAGTATAGCCAAATAAATATCCAGCTAGGTAGAACAATCTCCCAGTAACGAGGAATGTAATTATTATAGTCGCTATAATCAAACTCTTCTTCGGCAAGTATTTCTTTTTCTTCTTCGAGTAGCTCGGCTTCTTTAACGGCTTGGCGGGCGAGCTCTTCTACGGCTTTGGCTTCCCGTTCTCGTTTCTCGGCCAATAGGCGCATGCGTTCGGCTTCTTGGACCTTGGCCGCTTCTTGAGCCGCTAGCCAAGCCTGATCTGCGCTATCTTGTAAGCTTTGCCAATAGGCGAGTTCTTCCTCTTCCGCTGTTTTTTGAAGATAGTGATTAAAGGCGAGGGACCAGCTGCTATCCTTGGCAGCGGGAGGTGAATAATACTGTTTGGGAACTAGGGTGGGTGTACTATCCTGGACCGCAAGCGAATCGGAGGCGGAAACAACTGTTCGTTCAGCCTTTTTCTTTGGTCCATAAAAATGGCCGAGGGCAATCCACCAACTACAAATAACCAAAATAGCCAGTAGATAGGGCCATGCTGCTGTTTTATTGGGTTGGTAAATCGTTCTCAAGAGGAAAAGGTTTTGGCAAAATGGGGAAGTAAATTAGGCGGCAAAGCCGCCTTGGCCGAAGGCCAAATGGCCTAGCGATGTGAAAGGGTGGCCGCAGGCCAGACCGAAGCGCGGCAAGCGCTGAAGGGCCGAGCAGACCTGCGAGCCCCAAAGCGTAGCGCCTGCCGAAGGCAGGAGGCCCCAAAAAATACTATCTATGTGTAGAACTAGCTTTTTGGAAGGCCACCACTTGATCGTAGCGGCCGCCAAAGGGGCGGTAATAGACTAAAAATAGGTAATCATTTTCGGTTTCAAAGCGATTGCCCTCCAATTCTTCTTGGTCCAATTGCTTTTCGCCGTTTCGGAGCAGGCCGTAGCCATAATCATAGAAGCCATTTTTAAAGAGGAGGATGCCTTCGTATTGGCCTTTTTCGCTATTGTAGTTGAGCTCGTATTGGGGATAGGCCTTGAAGTCGGAAAAGCCGCCATAGACAAAAACGCGGGCATCGGGGTATTCTGGGCTGATGAATTGGAAAAAGAGCTGGCCATATTCGCCTCTTTCTTCGGGATTATCGGCATCGTAGGAGGCGATGATAAACTTACCGTTGAGGTCATTGGTAAAAAGGTAAGGGCTATATTTTCGTTCTTTTTCGGGAAAGAGCAGCAGCTCAAAGCCTTCGTTGGTGCGGGCTAGGTTTTGGACCTGTGGGCCACGGTGGCGGAAGCTGCGGATATCGAGTGGGCGAAATTCTCTTTGGCCAGGGAAAACGATTTGACCTTGGCGATCGAAATGGATCACTTCTTCTTCGACAAAGGTAGGTTCTAGATTTTTGAGGGCTTGGGGCCAGTTCCAGTTTTGAATCACCGTCAATTTGATATCTTGATTGGGGTTGGTTACATTCATGCCTGCATGTTGGAGTTGGCAGCTAAGTTCTTGATGTGTTTGGCCGTAGGGTGGAATAGCTGATCGGCGGGTAGTGACTTGCACATTCATTTGGGGTTCATAGACCACAAAACGGCGGCTAAGGACAAGATCTTCCTCATCATTATTGAGGTAAACCAAGAGCAGGTAATTTCCTGATTTGGTCCATTTGACATCATCATTGGGCAGTTCTAAGTTATAGTGCAGATACTCTGTGCGGGTTCCAAAAGAGCTGAGGCTTTCATAAAAGCGGTTCTCTTGAAAACCGTCGATATAATCGAGAGGATCAATATCCTCAGAAGGTTGCCAGTTGCGATCGCAGTGAATAACTTTATAGTTATAATCTTTATTATCTGCCTCTAGATCATCAAATTCGAGGATCAATTTGCTGGAGCTCCCTAGTTGAATGATGGGATAATCCACTTCAGAGTCATCGGGATAAAAGCGGCAAGAGGCCACAAAATCTCGATAAATATAATCGGTATATTGAAGGTCAGAGATGACATAATCATCTTGGGCCAACAAGTTTTGCAGGCCAAAAAGGAGAAGAAAAGCGAGCGATAAATAGCGCATAAATAATATTAGTTCTTGTGAATTTCCTCATCCTTTGCCTTCATGAAATCGGCTAAAGAACGAAGCATAAAAGCTAGAGCCATGAGCGAAAAATAGGCCAAGAGTAGTACAATAAAAATGCTTCGATTGTTGGCCGGACCTTCAAAGATGCTTTGGCCAGAGATAAGTTGGGCGAGGCCGCCTAGGGCAAAAAAGAGGAACATCGTTCCGTAGAGCGAAAATTGGTAATAGCGCATGCGCTGGGCGGCAAAAATGCTGAGCACGCTATTCACTAGAGCGTAAAACATCAGCATAGCGCCGGCTACCATCCAGGTCCAGTTGGCGCTACTCGCTACGCCACCAGCCAGCATCATGAGTAGGGCAGCGGCAAAAATGCCCAAAACCTGAGCAATTGGGCTAGGGATTTTTCCCTTGCCAAAATGATTATCGATAAAGAGAGATTTCCAGTTCATCTGTAGAAAATTTAGCTTGGGGCAAGATACAAAAAAGCAAAGGAAAAAAATTTGGGCTTAAACAAGCAAAATCCATAGTTTTCGGCCTATTTTCCCACCTAATTAGTTCCCCAATCGTTCAAACGAAATAATCCCATTCACCTATCTAATTTAAAAAGATGCGTTATTTATTCCTACTTATTTGTCTCTGTATGGCTTTTGCTAGCCAAGCCCAAGATTTGATTTATAAAAATGATGGCAAAATCATTGGCGCCAAGATTCTGCGCACAGATAGTAGCTTTGTTTACTTTAGACATACAGAACCACCCAAACAACTAGATAGTATCGCTCAATCTGAAGTGAGCAAGGTTGAATTTGATTATAGCCAAAAGGCTTTCAAAAGTAGTAAGCCCTTTTCTAGAAATGCGGTCTCTGTTTCTATAGGCGGCACTTCAGTCCTTCTCGGTATTTCCTACGATCGGATTATTGGCCAAGAGCGAAATTACCACTTTTCGGGCCGTATAGGTATTGGAAGCCTAAGCAGACAAACAAATATCAACACCCATCTTAGCTTTAATTTTTACCTCAATAAAGTCCGAACACAATTCTTTGAAGTGGGCGCAGGCCTAGCTATTCCACTCAATGAACGGAATTCTATAGACTACTACAACCTCTATCTCACAGCCCCAATACTGGGCTACCGCATTCAACGATATGAAGGCTTCTTTTTCAGAGTCTATGTTTCGGGCCTATACATGAGAAGACCAGCATCGGCTAATAGCTGGATATCAGATGTACTCTATATTCCTACCATAGGCCTAGATCTTGGCTATTCTTTCTAGACCAATTGACTAGCCTTCTCTACGCTTTCTAGCCTTAATACAATAAGAAGTTTGTATTTTTGCCCAAACCAATACCAACTATGAGCGTACCTACTAATAAGAAAAGCCTGAGACGGCATATCTTCGATGTTATTGATTTAGATCAAGAAGATTCAAGCATGCCCGCCATGATTTTTGAAACGGCAATTACAATACTTATCATTCTTAGTATTTTAGCCATTATTGCCGAGTCATTTATCAACTACCGCTATGAAGGCAATCTTGTAGACTGGATTGAGCGAAGCCAACAAAACAAAATCATTAGCCACTACTTTTCCCTCTTCGAGAATACTACGCTAATCATTTTTACCGCAGAATTTTCCCTCCGTTTATTAACTGCCGATTTTAAGTATCCAGAAGAAAAATCTTTTGGCGCAGCCGCCTGGCGTTTCTTTAAATCTAGTGGCGGCCTGATCGACTTTTTAGCGATTTCGCCCTTTCTCTTCCAATTGGCTCATGTCGATTTCCGCTTCCTCCGCGCCCTGAAAATTTCCCGCCTGCTCCGTGTACTCAAACTGAGCTCGCTCACCCGCTCTATCGTTATCGTTGGCGATGTATTCATTGATAAACGCAACGAATTGGGCATCACGCTCTTTGTTACTTTTGTTATGCTGCTGGTCTCTTCAACCCTGATGTGGTACGTAGAAGGCAATGTCCAACCCAAAGCGTTCCCCAATATTATCGCCACTTTTTGGTGGGCCATTGCTACCCTAACTACTGTGGGCTATGGCGATGTTTTTCCCATCACTTCCGCAGGCAAACTCCTCTCTGGCGTGATCGCAATCCTAGGGATCGGTATCGTTGCCCTACCCGCCGGTATCCTCTCTTCAGCCTTTATCGAACGCCTAGAACGCGACCCCAATATGAGCCTAGATGATCAACCCCAACCCACTCAAGCCAATAAAACAACAACCCCAGAAACAACAACTAGTTGTAGCCAACAGTTTGGCCAAAAGTTTAAGTTTTGCCCCTATTGCGGCCAATCCCTAGATGAAGATGGACAACATTCCGCCTAATTTTTTGTTTTTGGGGCCTGCCGCCTTCGGCGGCCGGGCCCTTGCAGGGCTCGCAGGTCTGCTCGGCCCTTCAGCCCTTCGGGCTTCGGTCTGGCCTGCGGCCACCCTTTCAGGCCCCTAGGCCTGCGGGCCTTTGGCCCTTTTTACTGTAGGTTGAAACCTACAGCAACAATGGTATTGCTTCGCAATATTTTTTATGGAATGCAGGCTAAACCCCGCATGAATTTAAATCTTTTGACCTTTTATCTACCTCATCTTAGCCAACTGATCCCTCTCTAGTTATGGGCCGAAGGTTTTAACCTTCGGCCCATTTTATTAGGACTAGAATGCTCCCTTCTTGCTCTGGCTTTTAAGCCTTAGCTATTATAAAATCCTAAATCATTCGAAGGCTAAGGTCTTCGGTCGTTTCCGAATGGCATTTGTAGCTTGCAAGAGTTGATTTGCACAAAAAAAGTGGTCCCCTGCAGCGGGATCTGAAAGTTTCCAATCCCTTTAGGAGGCGTAATTTTAGGTTTTACAGGCCCGAAGGGCCGCAGGCTGAGGGATGGATAGCAGTGGCCGCAGGCCAGACCTAGTTTTTTTGAGCGCAGCGAAAAAAAACGCAGGGCCGAGCGAGCAGCGAGCTGCGGCACAGCCCGACCCGAGCGGAGCGAGGGGCAGCCCCAAAACAGCAGCGAACTGAGGAACCTGAGGCAAAAAAAAATAGCTAACCCAAATCATTGGATTAGCTATTTAAACTGACTAAAAACTTGCTGGACTAGCGCATTCCGCCAGTTACCATTAGGGTATCGCCAGTTACATAAGAAGAGAGGTCAGAGGCCAAGAAAAGGCAAACATTGGCAATTTCTTCGGCTTGGCCAAGGCGTTGTAGGGCCGTATTCTTAATCATTTGCTCTTTGAGCTCCTCACTGAGTTCGTCGGTCATTTCGGTAGCGATAAAACCAGGGGCAATGGCGTTACAGCGGATATTTCTAGAGCCCATTTCGTAGGCCAAAGATTTGGTAAAACCGATCATGCCCGCCTTAGAGGCGGCATAGTTGGCTTGGCCAGGATTTCCATTAACCCCCACAATAGAAGTAATATTGATAATGCTTCCTTTGCGGGCTTTGAGCATGGGGCGGCTCACTTGTTTGCACAAATTGAAAACCGATTTGAGGTTGGTGGTGATGACCTCATCCCATTGTTGCTCATTCATGCGAAGAAGAAGATTATCGCGAGTGATGCCCGCATTATTGACCAATACATCGATTTGGCCAAACTCTTTCACGATATCTTTAATCAGTTGAGCAGCCTGATCAAAATCGGCAGCATCAGATTGGTATCCAATGACCTTAATCCCTTCAGAAAGGGCTTCGGCCTCTTTGGCCAAGGCTTCCGCCTGCTCGGCAGAAGAGCGGTAAGTAAAGGCCACATGAGCGCCTTGCTCGGCAAATTTTTTCACGATAGCGGCGCCGATTCCTCTGGAGCCACCAGTAACTAGGGCTACTTTTCCAGCTAAAAGTTTCATAGGTTTCTATTTTTGAATTAGCGCAAAGCTAATAATTTCCTGAAATTAGTTCTATTGTTCAATCCGTTGAATGTTTGCTCCCAAGGCATTCAAGCGCTCATCAATCCGCTCATATCCCCGATCAATTTGATGGATTTGATGGATCAAGCTGTTGCCTTTGGCCGAGAGGGCCGCAATGAGCAAAGACACCCCCGCGCGAATATCGGGAGAGGTCATCTCAATGCCCTTGAGCTGAGATTTGCGCTCTAAGCCAATTACTGTGGCGCGATGCGGGTCGCAAAGAATGATTTGAGCACCCATATCGATAAGTTTATCGACAAAAAAGAGGCGGCTTTCAAACATTTTTTGATGAATGAGCACGCTGCCTCTAGCCTGAGTGGCCACCACCAACAAAATGCTCATCAGGTCGGGCGGAAAGCCGGGCCAGGGCGAGTCGTAAACATTGAGGACCGAGCCATCAATAAAGTTTTGGATCTCGTAAATATCTTGGGCGGGCACATGAATATCATCGCCTTGGATTTCGAGTTGGATGCCAAAGCGCTCAAAAGTGGGCAAAATATTGCCGAGCATATCTACTCGGGCTTGCTCAATCGTAATGGCCGATTTGGTCATAGCCGCTAGGCCGATAAAGCTCCCAATTTCAATCATGTCGGGCAGGCAGCGGTGGCCCGTACCATAAAGTTGGTCCACGCCCTCTACGATCAAGCGGTTAGAACCCAAGCCCGTAATTCTGGCCCCCATACTATTGAGCATTTTGGCCAATTGTTGTAGATAAGGCTCGCAGGCGGCATTGTAAATGGTGGTCACCCCTTGGGCCATACTCGCCGCCATCAAAACATTGGCCGTACCCGTTACCGAAATCTCCTCCATCAGGATGAAATTGCCTTTGAGGCCTTCGGTTTCGAGCAAAAAGATATGCTCCTCGCGCACATAGCGATAGTCTACATTCAAATATTGTAGGCCATTGAGGTGGGTATCCATACGGCGGCGACCAATTTTATCGCCTCCAGGTTTGGGCAAAACGGCCTTGCCAAAACGGGCCAAAAGAGGCCCCATAATCATCACAGAACCCCGAATGCTACTGGCTTTTTGCACAAATTCTTGGGTCTGCAAATAATCTAGATCAATATTTTCGGCTTTGAAGCTGTAGCGGTTATCACTCACTTTTTCCACTTCTACGCCCAAGCCTTGCAAAAGCTCAATTAGACGGACCACATCCCGAATATTGGGAATATTGCTAATGCTTACTTTTTCGGCCGTCAGCAATACGGCACAAATCACTTGTAGGGCCTCGTTTTTGGCGCCTTGTGGGCGAATGCTGCCCGATAATTGGGCATTGCCCTCTACTAAAAAAGATGCTGATTTAGACATGTATATGTTTTTTAGAGGTGGCTACCTCTTTTTATAGAGTTTTTAAATTTTTTTTGGGGCTGCCCCAGCCTTCGGCTGGGTCGGGCTGTGCCGGGCTCGCAGTTCTGCTCGGCCCATCGCTTTTTCGCTGCGCTCAAAAGCTCGGTCTGGCCCTGCGGGCCACCCTTTCCATCCCTCAGCCGTTTTGGCCCTGCGGGCCAATTGGACCAACTTATTTGTTTCTCACCCAACGTAGGCCCGTTAAGAGCTCTGGGATAGCTCGTTTTTCTTTATTATTAGACAAAATGACCAAATTGAGGGAGAATAAACCCAAATAGTAGAAGAGAAAGAAGGGGAGAGCATTCTCCTCAGCTAGAAAAACAGCCAATAGGCCTAAGTTGAGCAAAAAGCCTTTAATGAGCAGCCGCAAAATGAGCTGTTTGTTGGTTGGTTTTTCTCCTTGCAGATTGACCAAGCGAAGGGAAAATAAGCGCTTGGCCGCAGACGCTTGCCAGTTGCTTTGTTCCAAAACAAAATGATAGCCTAAGGCAATACCAAGATGAATAATCCAGATCAACATAATTTCTTCATCAGATCGGGAAAACTGCCAGAACCGATGAATACTTCTGTCTAAACTAGTTTCTTCGATTAGGTAAAAGCTAATAAATCCGGTCAAAATAGCTAAAAAGAGGAGGTCAAATATAAAGGAGGCAATGCGATGACTCGTTTCTGGAGGGCTTAAGTTGGGGGGCGCCATAGGAGGTTGATTTTATGCGTTAGCTAAGTTCTTCAACGAGTTCCATCCATTGCATTTCTTTCTCGTCCAGCTCTTCTTGGATGAGATTGAGCTCTTTGGATAATTCTACAATTTGCTCGCTGCTCAGGCTGCTATCATTAAAGCCTTCGGAAAGTTTTTGTTTTTTCTCTTCCAGCTTTTCGATTTGGCGTTCTAGCTTTTTGATTTCTTTGCGTTCCTCTTTAGAGGGGTTTCGGCTCTTTTTGACTTCTACCTTTTGTTTTTCGACCTTTTTTTCGGCTTCTTTTTGTAGCTGTTCGGCTTTTTGGGCCTCGGCTTGGGCTAGGCGGTAATCGGTATAGTTGCCAGGGAAATCACGGACCTGGCTGCCTTCGCCTAAAACAAAAACATGCTCTACAATACGGTCCATAAAATAGCGGTCGTGAGAAACCAAAAGCACGCAGCCGGGAAACTCCTGTAAAAACTCTTCAAGGACCTGTAAACTAACGATATCTAAATCATTGGTGGGCTCATCCAGAATCAGGAAGTTGGGGTTATCCATCAGGATGCAAAGTAAATGTAGGCGGCGCAGCTCTCCTCCACTCAATTTAGAAATGAAGGTTTGTTGTTTGCTGGGGTCAAATAAAAAGCGCTCCATCAGTTGGGAGGCCGATAGCTTTTTGCCGCCATTCATAGGAATATAATCAGCAATATCGCGGACCACATCTAGGGCCTTTTTATCGGTTTTGATTTGCATATTGGCTTGGGTATAATAGCCAATTTTAAGGGTTTCCCCATGCACCACTTTGCCGGTATCGGAGGCCAGGTTTTGGGTAATAATATTGAGTAGGGTAGATTTACCTGTACCGTTTCGGCCAATAATGCCTAGGCGGTCTCGTTTTCTGAACTTATAATCCAGCTTCTCGAAGAGAATTTGTCCGCGATAGCTTTTAGAGATATTGTGTAGCTCAAGGATTTTGGAGCCTAGGCGGCTCATTTGGATATCGAGTTCGAGTTCGCCTTCTTCGGTTTTTTTCTTGGCCTTGGCCTCAATTTGGTAGAAGTCATCTACTCTAGATTTGGCCTTAGTGCCACGGGCTTGGGGTTGTCTGCGCATCCATTCCAGCTCTTTTTTGTAGAGCTTTTTGGTTCGGGCCAAGTTGGCGGCCTCATTGGCTTGGCGCAGGGCTTTTTTCTCTAAAAACTGGCTATAATTGCCAGCATATTTGAAGAGTTCTTGCTGGTCCAGTTCTAGGATTTGGTTACAAACGGCATCTAGGAAATAGCGGTCGTGGGTAACGGTTAGCAAGGTGATTTTAGCTTGCTTGAGATAATCTTGTAGCCACTCAATCATATCGAGATCGAGGTGGTTGGTGGGCTCATCCAAGATAAGGAAATCGGGTTCGTCGATGAGGACTTTGGCTAGGGCCACCCGTTTTTTTTGTCCACCAGAAAGTTGGCCGAGGGGGCGGTCCAGATAATCTACTTTAAGGACGGAGAGAATCATTTTGACCTTTTGGTCATAATTCCAAGCATTTAGGCGATCCATATCGCTGAGTGCTTTTTGCAAATGCTCGGCATTTTCGGGTTGCTTCATGGCCTTTTCATAATTGGCCAAGGCTTGCATGATGGGGTTGGCCGATTGGTAGACGGCTTCAAAGACCGTAAGCAGGGGGCTCATATTGGGCTCTTGCTTGAGGAAAACGGTTTGGATATTGGGATGTAGCCAAACTTTTCCGCCTTCTGGGCTTTCTTCGCCGGCTAGGGTACGGAGCAAAGAGGTTTTGCCCGTTCCGTTTTTGGCCACCAAGGCTACTTTATCGCCTTGGTTGATATAGAAGGTAATATCGGTAAAGAGGACGCGATCGCCATAGGCTTTATTCAGGCCCTCTACGCTGAGGTAATTCATTTTTTATCGTAATTTTAGAGGGCGAATTTACGAAAATTAAGGGAACTTCCTGCTTTGCTGAGGGCCAAAACTATTTTGGGTGTAGAAGCGGGCGAAGCCCGCTGGCCTAGCGATGCGCAGGGGTGGCCGCAGGCCAGACCGAGCTTTTGAGCGCAGCGAAAAAGCGAAGGGCCGAGCGAGCAGCGAGCCCCGAAACGTAGCGCCGCAAGGCGAAGCCGCAGCGGAGGCCCCAAAACAACAAAAATAAGATGATAAAAACAGTAAGTACCCTCTTTATGCTCGCTATGTCTAGCTTTGTTTGGGGGCAAAAACAGGCGGCCTTAGCGGCTTTAGAAGCGGCTTATCCCGATGCTTTTTTGGAAGTGAATGAGCGGGAGATTATTTGGAAAGATGGCAGCCGCATGCCCTTTGATGATGGGCGAACAAAAACATTTTTGCAGTTATTGACGGAGCCGGATTTGGAGGACCAAATTGCAGCCATGCCTTATCCTAGGGGCTTGAGTGCAACGCCTTTGCGAGGGGAAGATCCTGGTCGGGTGCGTTATGAGCCCTTTTTTAAGAAAATGTATGGGGCTTCGGCTGGGGAGGTGCGTAAAAACTTAAAAACCGTAATTTGGTTGCCAAAGAGTTTGGGCATCAAGTTGCAAATGACGGAGGTAAATGGGGTGGCGGATAAGTTGCAGGCTTTGTCCAATCGTTTGGATACGATGCCTCATTTGCATAAATACTTGCAAAATCCGGGGGGGACCTTCAACTGGCGAAAAATTGCGGGGACCAATCGGCAGAGCATGCATAGTTTTGGCATGACCATCGATATCAATGTGGCCTATTCGAATTATTGGCGTTGGGCCGTCAAAGGCAATGATCCAGAGGGAAAGCGGATCATTGCCTATAAAAACCGCATTCCGATGGAGTTGGTCCTTTTATTTGAGGAATACGGTTTTATTTGGGGGGGCAAATGGTATCATTATGATACTATGCACTTTGAATATCGGCCCGAATTATTGCAAAAAATGCCTTAGAATTTGAGGTGGCGAACGGTCAAGCCATCGTTCATGATTTGCTTGAGGGAGCCAATGCCCATATCGAGATGTTCCTCTACATAATTGGCGGTAACTTTATTATCGCTACTATCTGTTTTTACGCCTTCTGGCGTCATGGGCATATCGGAAACGAGCAAGAGGGCCCCGGCAGAGATTTTATTTTGGAAGGCTGCGATAAATAGGGTAGCGGTTTCCATATCAATAGCGAGGCAGCGCATTTTGCGGAGATATTCTTTAAAATCCTCATCATATTCCCAGACGCGGCGGTTGGTGGTATATACGGTCCCCGTCCAATAATCTAGATTATGGTCGCGAATGGTCGTAGAGATGGCTTTTTGGAGGGCAAAAGAGGGGAGGGCCGGGATTTCTGGTGGGAAATAGTCGTTAGAAGTACCTTCGCCACGGATAGCGGCGATGGGGAGAATCCAGTCGCCCACTTTATTTTTTTGGTTGCGCAAGCCCCCACATTTGCCCAAGAAAAGGCAGGCTTTGGGTTTGATGGCGGAGAGCAGATCCATGATTGTAGCGGCATTGGGACTTCCCATTCCGAAGTTGATGATCGTAATGCCATCGGCGGTGGCGGTTTGCATGGCTTTGCCTTTTCCGCGAATTTCTACGCCATAGCGATCGGCAAAGAGTTGTACATAATTGCTGAAGTTAGTCAGCAAAATATATTTGCCAAAGTCTTCTAGAGGGGTGTCCGTATAGCGTGGGAGCCAGTTTTCTACAATTGCTTTTTTAGTTTTCATTAGCTATATTTTATGGTTAAAAAATTTAGGGCATTTTTTCAAACTAATAAAAAAGCTCGAGTTGCAAAAAACTTTTTGAGAAAAAATAAAAAGGCCGTCTTTTTTTGCTCAAAAATTAAAGACGGCTTGAAGAGGATTTACTTCAGCTTGATGAGTTGGTTGGCAATTTTATCTAAGTTAACTTCTTGTAATTCGGGGGCTGGAGCGAGGGGAAAGAGTTGTGCTCCAGCTCTGCTAATAAAGGCTGTTCGCCAATTGGCCCAAATTGCCCCAGCGATATCCCAACCATGAGCGGCAATCAGCATACAATCTTTGGGATTAACAGCCATTTTTCTGGCGGCCCAATCATAAGCATCTGCATGCGGTTTATACTTTCCGATATCTTCTACACTTAGGCGATCATCAAAGTAGTCGAGCAATTGAGCATTGGTAAATTGGGTTTTTACACCAGCATTAGAGGAGTTGGTAAAGGAGACCAGCTTAAATCCTGCTTTTTTGAGCTTTGCTAGTGCCGCTTTTACCTCTGGATGAGGGGGCAAGGAGCGGAGTGGGCCAACAATGGCTTGTTTTGCCTCTTCAGCGCTTATTGTTATTCCCTGATTAGCTGCTACCATTTGTAGGGCAGCAGCGCCAATAATACCAAAATCTTGATATTGGCGAGCCGAGGTCATGACTAAAGAATATTGCAACATGGTGGTAAACCAAAGTGGAAGCAGGTCTTCACGATTATTTAGTGCTTTAGCTACATTCTTGCGCATGGCGGTAAGGTCAAGAAGTGTTTCATTGACATCAAAGAACAAAACTTTGGGGCGATTTTCGTTTTTTTCTGTATGCATATTTTCTTCTTTTTGTTGAAGCTGGTTGAGCGAAAGGCCGCCTAGAGCAACTAAGGCGGATGACTGCTTGATGAAATTTCTTCTGCTGTTCATTTATACCTATATTTATATTTATGAATACATCAATTTTAGACTAAAAATCAGTCTTACTACAATTTTTCAAGGGGCTTACCTTTTTTTTAACAAGTCTAGATAGATTTAAGCTTTAAATACTTTGAACAACCGTTTAGTTAATATATTTTGTAGGGGATAGACCTTATGTTTTACGTTTAGAGACCTAATTTATGTTGAGTCGATTTTTCCTGCTGTTGTTTATTTCTTTGATTAGTAGTTTTTTATGGGCGCAGCCCTTGTCTAAAAAGGCGCTCAAGCAGTTGCCTGCCTGTGATGCGGCCGATGATTTATTATCGGCGCATCAGCCTCGGGAAGATCCTTATAAGGGGATGCAGATGCGCTCTTTTTATTTGTATATGCGAGATAGTACCGCTTTGGCCATAGATCTGTATTTGCCTAAAAATATCAAGGCGGGAGAGCGTTTGCCGACCATTGTACGACAGACTCGTTATTGGCGTCGGCCGCAGTTGCGATTTCCCTTTAGTTTGTTTTCTAGGGGTTTATTGGGACGAACGGGCAAGATGGTACAGCGCTTTTTAGATGAGGGTTATGCGATTGTCAATGTAGATGTTCGGGGTTCTGGGGCTTCTTTTGGGCAGCGTTTGCATCCATGGAGTCCAGAAGAGCAGGCTGATGGGGCTGAAATTTTGGATTGGATTGTGAAGCAGCCTTGGTCCAATGGTCAGATTGGAAGTTTGGGGGTGTCTTATGGGGGCACTGCTGCCGAGTTTTTGGCTATACAGCAGCATCCCAATCTCAAGGCGGTGGCCCTGATGTTTTCTTTATATGATGTTTATGCGGACAATGCTTTTCCAGGCGGCATTCACAATCGTTGGTTTACTTCTAATTGGGGAGATGCCAATGCCTTAATGGATGCCAATGAGTTGCCCCCCAATGCTGAGGCCTACAAATGGTTGATTAAAGGGGTCGCGCCTGTGCGCAAAAAAAAGAAGCAATTGGGCAAGGCGGTCAGCAGCCATGAAGAGAATAAAAATGTGCATGAGGGGGCTTTAGAAGTTGATTTTCGAGATGATCGTCCTCGCCAAGGGGCGGGCCGCAAAGTCGATTATTTTAGTCCTCATCTTTATATTGATGCCTTGCGTGCTTCTGGGGTGGCGGTTTACTCTTATAGCGGCTGGCAGGATGGGGCCTATGCCGAGGCAGCCATCAAGCGACATTTAGATTTGGGAGCCGGGGCGCACAAATTGATTTTGGGTCCTTGGGAGCATGGCGGCGCCTACAATATTAGTCCCTATTGTCCTTCTTTGGCCCAATTCGATCATGCGGGCGAGCTGCTCAAGTTCTTTGATTATCATTTGAAGGGGCAAAAAAATGCCTTGGCCCAAGAAGCGCCCATACATTATTATAGCATTGGGGCCGAGCGCTGGCGGGCTGCTCAAACTTGGCCTCCTGCGGCAGTAGTTTGGGACAGTTTATTTTTGTCGGATGCAGGTTTGCAGCCTAGTTTTGCCCCCTTAAGCGAGCAAAAAATAGTGGCCGATCATCAGTTTGGTACCGGAGAGGTGAATCGCTGGACCGCCGTGAATGGCAAGGTCAAAAGTCCCTACACTTATGCCGATTGGGCCCAGCGATCTGCCTCTTTGTTGCATTTTGATGGTCCCCTTTTAGCGGCTCCGCTAGAAATTGTAGGGGAGAGCAAATTGCAGTTGCAACTACAATCTACCGAAGATTTGGCCGATATCTATGTCTATCTTTCCGAGCTCAAACCCGATGGCAGTGTTCATTATATCACGGAGGGCCAATTGCGGGCCAGTCATCGCCCCAAAACCGCCTGGCAATCGACCCATTTGCGCAAGGATGCCCAGGCGGTTGTCGCCCAGCAATGGCTAGAATTGCGTTTGCAGCTTTTGCCGGCGGCTTGGCAGTTGCAAAAGGGCTCTCGCCTGCGCCTTTCTTTGGCTTCTAGCGATAAGGACATTTTTGAGGGCGCTTATACCGACAAAGAATACGATTTGTTGTTCCGCTCGATTCAAGAGGCCCAATCTTTTTTGCTGCTCCCTGTTTATCAAGACTAAAAGGGCCTTGCCAGCCACACACAACTTTAATCATCATTTAGGCATCTTTTATCTACACCTATTTTATACTAAATAGCTTAATGATGATTAGATTTAGCCTCTTGTTTTTAGTTTTATGTTATGCCCCTTTTATTTTGTATGCGCAAAAAGAGGATAGTAGTGCTAATATTATTGTGGATGGATATCGAGAGCCGCTAACTATAGATGAGTTAATCCCTGAAGTTGTTCGATCAGAGGTAGATACAAACTGCTATGATGTTTTTTTACATAAATTAGACTGCATTAAGCTAGGGATACTGTTTAATAAATTTGATCAATGTGAATCAGGGAGTATTTTTTTGCTTAGGCATATAGATGCACCCGAAAAAGTGATCGGTTATGGAGAACTAGAGTCGCTAGAAAACTCTATTTGGTTTTATAGGGAGGAAGATGTTTTATATACTCTCAAAATTGAAGATGGGAATTATAAAGTGCATGTAAAAGCGTTTAAAATAGAAGATTAGGGGCCTGCCGCCTTTGGCGGCCGGGCTGTTTCGGGGCTCGCTGCTCGCTCGGCCCTGCGCGGGCTGCGCCCGCTTGGTCTGGCCTGCGGCCACCCCTGCACATCGCTAGGCCTGCGGCCCTTCGGGCCTGCTATATGGACTGTAGGTTGAAACCTACAGCCAATTAACGAATGCATTTTTGTGTTTAATGGAGGGTTGAAACCCTCCACAAATAAACATTTTAGCCCTTCTTTGCTGTTTATTATAACTCATTATGGGCCGATGGTTTCAACCATCGGCTCATTTTATTGTGCTTAGTTTGGCCGCTTTTGTTGCTGTGGGTTTCAACCCACAGGTTCAAAAAATAATAGCCGAACCACAACGGCAAAGAAAAATCCCCTCGTAGGAGGGGATGGTGATTTTTTAGATAGAAAATCCACCTTAAATTAAGAGATTTTCTGTTTAAGCATTGGGGTAGGCGTACAAATTATGCCAATTTATACATCAAAAAATGGAAAAATAAATTATAATGCGAGTCTAGATAAAGCTTACAGATCTTGGAGGACTAGAGCTCAGATGCCATTAAAATTTAATGAGCTAGGTATAGTTGTTCCTAAATGATGATAGGTTTTTAAACAAAAAAGATAGGTTTTTATGATTCTAACTAGTACAGGTTTTTTACAGAGATTAGTGTTGGGAATAGCCATGTTTTTTATGCTAAACTCATGTATTGAGAAGGAGTGTAGTGGAACTAAAGTTTCTCTGACATTGAAAGATGTATTAGAGATGGATAATGGTTATGAAATGCATATTCTGGAGACTCAAAATTATTCTCATTGTAAATATAGGGAAGGAAAATTCAGTCTTATGGAGGATGGAGCCAGCTATTTAGATACTTGTAAGAATAGAGAGAGGGTGACAAGAATATTATTTTTGCATGAATTTGATGAAAAGAAATTCTATTACAATACGAAAACTAGAATAATAAGGCCAGAGTATTTGCTAGAAAACCAAATTGGATATGTTGAGGTGAATAATGGCTTACCAGCAGCTATAGGGAAATATATCCGCAATTAGGTTTTCGTCGAGACTGTTCATGAAACTGTAGGCCTTGTTGCATGAATCTAACAAATTAAAAACCAGTTAATTACAAAAAAAACTTGCGAATTAGGCATAAAAAAGGGACAAGCCCCGTAGATTTAAGTTTTTTCGACGAACAATAAAACCTCGAGCTGTCCCATGACAAATGTAGAAAAAACCTTACAGAATTACGCCCTAATCAACAGATTTTATACGGCCCAAGGTAAGTTTGGTTCCCGCCTTTGGCAAGCAAAAACCTCATAGCTAAGCCTTCAAAACGCGGCAGACCTAAAACCATTTCCGATGAATTTATTCGCTATTTATTCCGCTTAAAAGTGCTTTTTTCCTTTGGATATCGACAATTAGAAGGTATTCTAAAATGCGTTATTTCCGAATATAATTTGGATGTCAAGCCGATATCTTACAGCCAAATATGCCACAGAGTCAAAAAACTAAAGCTGAATCTTAAGCCTAAAAAAGCGGAGAATGTATTTTCGGTTGTGTTTATTGATAGTCTTATGTCGCCTCCACATTCATTAGAGGTTTTCTCTAATTACTATAAAACTGTTTTTGATGATGGATTTGAGGTTATCCTAGATAGAGGACCAAGAAGAAAGGCAGACTATCTTTCAATAGTCTTTGAGAAAATACCTGATTTTCAATATCAAGTATTAGAGGATGGTAGCGGCTGGAAGGCGGTTTTTGAGCATTCTTCAGAATTTGATTATTCTCCCTTTGCTCCAGCAACTATAAAATAACGGCAATGAATAAATAACCAAGGGTTTAATCCAGTAGTATATAGTTGTTTTGTCTTTTTGCACAAGTACCTTAAAACACCAGCTATTATGGATATTATTAAAATAATATTTTTCATTTTCAACCTACACTACAATGCTGCTTTTCCAGAAGATTATATTCCATTCCCAAAACCAGAAGCTGTTCCACAAACTGCCAGATGGCTTGGGGGATATGATGGTGGAAATTGGCTGAATGTAGACTCAATAGTTCAGAAGAATAACAATATGTATATCTATGCTCAGGTTTATTCGGGGTATTATGGAGAAATCTTAGCATCAGGAAAGTTTAAATTATCTAGTGAAGACTGCCTATTCGACTTTGATGAAAAAAATGTTGAAAGCGTACTTAATTTTTATCAAGAAGGAAAAATTTTTACTTTAGCTGTGAATCAGGATGGCCGTTATTGTGCATTTATCTTGGAGGAAAATAATTAGCTTTAAGGCTATTGCATCCCGCCTATGTACAACTTTGATTTGGGGCAAAAAATCTCCTTGAAGACGGAAACTAAACTCATATACTATTAAATACAGTTGATAATGTGGGCCGATAAGTTGAGAGAGATAAATAAGAAATTAAGCAACCATCTATGGTTAGATGTAGAAGTTGCTTCAGTTATGGATGAAACATTGGTATTAAATCTAGGAGAAGATTTGACATATAGTCCTACATATAAGCTTAAATTCGAGGGCCTGAATTATTTTAACCTAGGTCGCTGCTGGACTTGGGAGCCTACTAAGCCATTTATTGAATCCGTTGACTTTTCTTTTATTGAGCAAGTTAATCGTCAATATATACAGGAGAGCTTGACAGAAGGAGGCCTAACTTCATTATTTAAACTCGCCACAGATGAAGACGCATTTTTCTTAGTTATTGCCGCACAAATCGAATTGTTAGCTATTGATTAAGTTAAAAAGTATCAATTTTTATAATAAGTTTTTTAGGGGCCTCCCGCCTTCGGCGGGCGCTACGTTGCGGGGCTCGCTGCTCGCTCGGCCCTGCGCGGGCTGCGCCCGCTTGGTCTGGCCTTCGGCCACCCCTGCACATCGCTAGGCCGTTTGGCCTTCGGCCATGGACTGTAGGTTGAAACCTACAGCCAATTAACAAATGCATTTTTGTGTTCAACGGAGGGTTGAAACCCTCCATAAATAAACATTTTAGCTCTTGTTTGCTGTTTATTATAACTCATTATGGGCCGATGGTTTCAACCATCGGCTCATTTTATCGTGCTTAGTATGGCCTCTTTCGTTGCTGTGGGTTTCAACCCACAGGTTCAAAAAACAACCGCCAAACAATATGAAAAAATCCCCTCGAAGGAGGGGATGATCGATTTTATAGCCTAGGGCCTTGGCCCTAGGGTTCCTATGAAATTTATAGGGGAGACAAAAATAAAATCAAACAACCGAAGAAAAAATAATCCTTGTTCAAAGCGGTAGAGGATTTTAATCCTCTCCGCACTATAGATGTAGAATGGGGTTGTTGTCTGGCTGTAGGTTTCAACCTACAGTCCACAGCTAGCAGGCCCGAAGGGCCGCAGGCCTAGCGATGTGCAGCAGTGGCCGCAGGCCAGACCAAGGCGCTGAAAGCGCCGAAGGGCCGAGCGAACAGCGAGCTGCGAAACAGCCCGGCCGCCAAAGGCGGCAGGCCCCCAAAAATAAATATGGATATGCAGATAAAAAGATTCCTCAACTTATTCTTATGGCTACTGTTTTTGGGCCTATCATCTTGTCAAAGAGTGCCAGTAGCGCTAGATTTTGAGCAGGCTGCCAATGAGTTGATGCAGCAGCATTATCATGAAATCAAGCCCATTAGTAATTATTTGCATCAGAAGCAGTTTGCGGCAATTGCAGCGGCTATCTATAGGGCGAAAAGGAAAGAGCTGGGAGCCAAAAGCTTCTTGAAGGTCTTGGATTACCCTGAAGACTGGGAGGCGCTTAGTGATTTTGAGCAGTTGTTATTCTTACAAAATAATACTGATTTGAGGCAACTTATTGCGGAGGATTATGCCGTTTTTGAGCAAACAGTGTTTTTAAATAAGGTTTTGGCAGGCTCAAAAAAACGTTTAAAAGATTGAGGTAAAGAGGATGTAGAGGCCTTTAAGCGACTAATTTTACAGCTAGATTGGGGGAAAAGCAAACAAGCATTTTTTGTAGATAATAAAGCAGATCCAAGGCTTTCGACTTATTATATAGATCCCTATGAGGCAGAAGCTGTTGTCTTGGCTGGTCGAGCTAATAAACAAGCTGTTTTTGCTCTATTTTTATTGGATAAGTTGCTTTTGGAGGAAGAGATGAGCAGGGCGAGCAAGCATAGCTATTTGCTTTGTTATCAGACTGTTCATCCGAAGAATCGCAAGGATCAGCAGTTGCATGATTATGGAGATATATTTTATCGCTATGAGCTGGAGGAGAAGGAGGGACAGCTACTGCTGAAAAAGCATTTTTTGAATGATTACAAGCTATTTATTCATTAAAAAAAATAAGGTATGCGTTTTTTGCTTTGTGCTTGTGCTTGGCTGTTGCTCCTTGCTTGTCGTTCAGAGGTTAATCAATTATCGGAACTAAAAGAAATAGACCAAAGAATCATTGATGCAGTAATTCCTGTGCCAATAGGGACAGAAGCTGTCTTAATTTTTTATGAGACTCATTTGTCTACTCGGCGAGTTTGCTACCTGCAAAAGTCGGATAGCAGCTGCTGTTGTTATTATTTGGAAGAAAAAGAAAAAAGCGAGAAAGGCCGTTTAGTAGCTAGTTATGCAGATGAGCAAACTTATCGTTTGCGTCAGCTTTATTTGCAGCAGAAAGCTTGTTTTAAGTTGGATAAATTTAGCTATCGAGGCTTTTGGGAAAAGCTAAAATTAGAAAAAAGTCTATCTTTGAAGCCGCAAGAAAAAGCAGCAGCCCCCTCAAATTATGGGGCTCGTTACGCCCTGATTGAAGTAGCGGATAAGCAGCACATTTTTGTAGAAAATTACTTTTTGGAAGAAGAGGTTAATCTAGAGCATATTCCAACTCGCTTTTTGATGCTTTATGATGAATTAAATCAGTTTTTGCGAAATGAGTATTGGGAGAGGGACTAAGTTGTTTTAGTCCTTCAGCTTTTCATTAGCTAAAGAGATCATTAGCTACGAATGGAAGAGCTAGGCCAGATCCTAATAGAAAAGAAGTTTTATGAATAAGTCTTTATTTATTAGTGGTTTATATTTTGGGACAGAAACTTATCTGATAAAAGGTAAAGCTGAATTAGATGTTTTTTTCTGCCTTGCCAAAGGAAAAGGGGCAGAAAGACTAATAAAAAGGTATGAAAAAGATTTGAAATTACTTATTGATGCCAATGATATAGAAATAAGGTTTTCAGAGTTTAAGGATGAAGCAAAATCATTGTACCCAATTTTTTTATATAAAAAAAGTAATAAATTATTTCGATTCAACCCTGTCAAACGAAGGTGTGAAGAATGTAGCTCAGAAATATATGGAGGAGAGGTTTCTTCTTTTGATGTGAAACTAGGCATTGAAAATAAAAGCGCTTTTTTGCTACAACAATCTGAGTTAGAGGATAGCTGTTGCTTCAACTGCGGGACCAAAATTGAAAATATTAAATTTATTTTGAAGGAGAGCTATCGCTTATAATAGTCAGCTTTTTCTTTACGAAAAAAGCTTCCGTATTTGTAGCATACAGGCAATGGGGAGCAGGTTTTAGGATTAGATTACGCTTTTCGTCAATATTACCATTCTACTTATGAAGGGACTAAGCTATTTGATAGCGTAAATATCAATAATCAAACAGTTTTAAATCGAAGGCTTGGACCTTAAAAATATAAATATGAAGTTTCTTTTAGTTTTTTTGATGTCTGTCCCTTTTGTTTTAAGAGGACAAGAGTTAGTTGTAACTCCTGAAATGTCGTTAAAGATGATATCTAATGATACAAACTATTATTCAAAGGTTTCTTTTATGTTCGGTGAATGTAAGTTCATTTCAGAAGTTGTAGAAAAACATCAAGATGTCTCATCACTACATATCGATGTGGCATCATTTAGACAACTTAAAAAGTTTTTGTGCGAGTTTAAGAATTTAGATACATTATCATTAGGGGAATTTACCGATAGAGCTGAAGTACGTTATAAAATACCTAAATGTTTTTCTTCAAAAGGAATAAAGCTTTTTGAAACTTCTTGGAAGTTTAAAAATCGAAAAAGCATTGAAGAATGGTTGATAGTTAATAATTCATGGACCAATCTATTGATGCACAATCAACATGTAAAAAATTCCACATTTCAATATTTAGTAAGATTGCCAAATATTTACGAAATAGCTGTAGGAGGAGATAATATAAAAATGATCAACTTAGATAAAATATCTCCTTCACTTAAAGCACTGTATTTAAATACAGATAAAACCATTTACTTCAATACTTTGAACTATAAAGATTCTATATACATTGATGGTTGTAAACTAGATCTAGAAGACAGTATAACTTCAAAGTTGTTATTGAGTAAAAGAGTATCTGTAACAGGGTTAAACTTAAGAGGGGTGAAACAATTTTCTCCTGTAATTTTGGAATTAGATGATATCAATTATATAAAGTTAAATTTAGGCGATATTACAGCAACTAATTTAGACATTATGAAGAAAATGAAAGGGCTTAAAACACTCTTTATTTTTGTTACAAAAAACGATTTTCTGAAGAATAAGTCATCGCTACTAAATATAAGAATGTTGAAAGGGGTGGGAAATATTTTTTTTCAAACTTCTACTAATTCAGTTAGAAAAAAAATCCAAGGATTAGAGAAGAATATGTTTGATCAAATTATTTATAGTTCTTATTATTACGGGAAGGAGTTGTATTATCAAATTCGATAGTCTTAGGTGCTTATCGGCCTTGTTGTATAAATCGTAACTTACTGATTAGTAACAACTTCCAACTTGACAGCATTAAGCTCATTTAAAATTTGAATACGCATCAGGACTTCTTGCTTCTGCATTTTAAAGCTGAGCGAAGAGAGCCGTTCAGAGAAAAAGTGCTTGAGTCGCATCATTGCAGTTTCGCTTAAATTTCGACGATGATAGCCTAAATCTTGTTTCCAAGCAGTAGCTCCCAACTCCCAGATATATAAAATATCATCATTGCGATAACTGTCAACCAGCTCTCCATCTTTTCCTTTTTTTAGGCGAGCATTTTTACGTGGGGGAATAAACGGTACCGCTCCAGCCTTACAAATTGCTTCCCGACATTTTATTTGGTCATAGGCGCCATCTGCATAAACTTGGCGGATATTCAAGGATTTCATTTTTTTCATCATTTTGGGGAGTTGAGAAGCATCGGTTTTTCGCTCTGTGGTAATCTCTACAGATAATATTTCTCCTGTTTTATCATCCACTGCTAAATGTACTTTAATCCAGCTAGAGCGCTGCTTTTCCAAGTATTTTTTTCTTAACCATTCTCCCTGTCCTTTTGTTTTTAGTCCTGTACTATCTATTGCTACCGATCTTTCTTTAGTCCTCTTTTTAGACTTAATATTCAGTTTTAGTTTCTTGACTCTACGATATATTTGAGTAAAAGATATGGGCTTAGCATCCAAATTATATTTGGAAATAACGCATTTTAGAATACCTTCTAATTGTCGATATCCAAAAGAAAAAAGCACTTTTAAACGGAATAAATAGCGAATAAATTCATCAGAAATTGTTTTAGGTCTGCCGCGTTTTGAAGGCTTAGCTATGAGGTTTTTGCTTGCCAAAGGCGGGAACCAAACATTAAAAAGAAACTTACCTTGGGCCGTATAAAATCTGTTGGTTAGTGCGTAATTCTGTATGTTTTTTTTAGATTTGTCATGGGACAGCTCGAGGTTTTATTGTTCGTCGAAAAAACTTAAATCTACGGGGCTTGTCCCTTTTTTTATGCCTAATTCGCAAGGTTTTTTGTAATTAGCTGGTTTTTAATTTATTAGATTTATGCAACAAGGCCGTGCTTATCTATACCAATAGCCCTATCTAAATTGATTTGCAGTTGGGGCCTCCCGCCTTCGGCGGGCGCTACGTTTCGGGGCTCGCTGCTCGCTCGGCCCTGCGCGGGCTGCGCCCGCTTGGTCTGGCCTTCGGCCACCCCTGCACATCGCTAGGCCGTTTGGCCTTCGGCCATGGACTGTAGGTTGAAACCTACAGCCAATTAACGAATGCATTTTTGTGTTTAATGGAGGGTTGAAACCCTCCACAAATAAACATTTTAGCCCTTCTTTGCTGTTTATTATAACTCATTATGGGCCGATGGTTTCAACCATCGGCTCATTTTATCGTGCTTAGTATGGCCTCTTTCGTTGCTGTGGGTTTCAACCCACAGGTTCAAAAAACAACCGCCAAACAATATGAAAAAATCCCCTCGAATGAGGGGATGACGATTTTTTCGATAGCCTAGGGCCTTGGCCCTAGGGTTCCTATGAAATTTATAGGGGAGACAAAAATAAAATCAAACAACCGAAGAAAAAATAATCCTTGTTCAAAGCGGTAGAGGATTTTAATCCTCTCCGCACTATAGATGTAGAATGGGGTTGTTGTATGGCTGCTGGTTTTAACCTGCAGCCACAGCTAGCAGGCCCGAAGGGCCGCAGGCCTAGGGATGGGCAGCAGTGGCCGCAGGCCAGACCAAGGCGCTGAAAGCGCCGAAGGACCGAGCGAACAGCGAGCTGCGAAACAGCCCGGCCGCCGCAGGCGGCAGGCCCCAAAAAATAAGTCGACTTATTGGGAAATTAGGACAATGCAAATTTTTGCAAAAAAGTCTCTATTTTTTCTTCATGCTCTACTTTAGGGGCAGAGGGATAATTTTCGGCTAGGGTGTAGAGCGCCTTGTGTTGGTCCTCAAAGAAATTCAGCCATTCGCCGCTAATGCTGGTCATTTTATCAGGATTGGCCAATAGTTGTTGGGCCTTTTGTTGCCAAGTTGTGCTTAAGAGGGGAAGCAAATTGTTCCAACTTTGGCTGGGTAAACTGCTGTTTTGGGTTAAAAGGTATTGGGCGGCTAGCATAGGGCGCAAAACGGCCAAATAGTGACTTTGAGGGAGCTCCCAGCAGCCAAATATTTCTTTGCGTAGAAAAGTAAAGGCCTGATCGAGTAATTCTAAGGCAAGTTGGCGGGGGCGAATGAGGCTTTGGGCGAGTTGGCAGAGTTCTTCTTGCATTTTTTGTTGAGGAAAGCTGCCTTGTTCTATGGCCCAAAAAGCTTCTGCTTTAGAGGCTTGTAAGAGGCGCAAAAAAGGGGCAATATTTTCGGAAGAAATGGCCACTTTTTCGGCAGGGGAGGAGCTGCAGGGATAACTAAACAAAAAGGGTTGTTCTTGGCTAGACATCATTAAGGAATATTGGGAGAAGAAACCAAATCGGCCTCTAGCATCATTTTCTCCAAGAGTTGGCGCTGAGGGCTTTCGATATGGCCTCTAAGGTGTTTTTCAATAATAAGAGAAGCGATTGGTCCACCATAGGTAGAGCCAAACCCTCCATTTTCTACATAAACGGCGACCACAATTTCGGGTTTTTCCATAGGGGCAAAAGCGATAAAGGTAGAGTGGTCTTTTCCGTGCACATTTTCTACAGTTCCTGTTTTACCACAAACGGCAATATCTTCGATATGTGCGCGGCGGCCTGTACCCGAGAGGATGACTCGGCGCATTCCATCGATAACGGCCTCAAAATGTCTGGGGTGGACTTTTGTATAATGCTTTTGTTTAAACTTGGCCAAGGCGTTGGTGCTATCGCCTTTGAGTTCTTTAGCAAAATGGGGCGTATAATAATAGCCACGATTGGCAATGATGGCGGCCATATTGGCCATTTGTAAGGGGGTAACTTCAAGTTCTCCTTGGCCGATACCGATAGAAACGGAATGAGAAAAGCGCCAGCGGCCTTCTCCGTATCGGCGATTAAAATAATCTACAGTAGGGATATTTCCGCTTGCTTCACCACCTACATCAATACCTAGTTTTCGGCCCAAGCCAAAGGCTTCGAGATGTTCGCTAAGTAGTTGCATTCCTTTGGCTGGAAAATCATAGCCATAGAGGTTGACCATTTCTCGGTAAGCTTGGCAAAAATAGTTGTTGCAAGAATATTGAATAGCGGCCCCGACATCATGAGTGGGGGCATGTCCGTGACAACCTACGCGCAAACTTCCCATAACGAAGCCTCCAGCGCAGCCCATTCCTCGGTCGGGTTGCAAAACCCCTTCTTGCAAAGCGATTGCGGCTAAAACAGGTTTGAAAATAGATCCTGGAGGGTATTTAGCTTGCAAGGCTCTGTTAAAGAGGGGGCGGCTAGAGTCACGAACTAATTCTAAGTAGGCCTTCTGTCGATCTTGGTCAACAGTAAGTAATTGAGGATTGTAGTTAGGGGCGCTAACCATGGCTAGAATTTCTCCTGTAGAGGGTTGCAGAACAACTACGGCCCCCCTTTTATTTTGCATGAGTTCTTCTGCATAGCGTTGTAAGTTCAAATCAATAGAAGTAATAAGATCGCAACCCGAAATAGCAGGAACATCTTGACTTCCTTCCTTATAACTGCCTTTAATTTTCCCCCATTTGTCTTTGAGAACTTGTTTTTTCCCTTTGGTTCCTCTAAGTTGTGCCTCATAAGCTTGTTCTAAACCTGAAATGCCAATATAATCCCCACTTTTATAGACACCAGCGGAGGCTTCAATCTGTTCTGAATTTACTTCAGAAATATAGCCTAAAGCATGAGCCCCAACAGTTACAGGATATCCTCGGCTGTTACGGCTGTGGAGTTCAAAACCTGGAAAATTGTAGAGATGTTCTTGGAGGATAGCTAAACTATCTGCTCTTAAACGGCTCATGAAGGTAATCGGCTTTCGTTTGGAGAATCGGCGATCTTTCCAGTTTTTCTCCATATTTTTGACAAAAGTAGCCGTATCAATACCCAATAATTTACAAAAAAGGGCTGTGTCAATATTGGCTCGACGAACAGTTTCGTAGGTGGCTAAAATGTCGTAGGTGGGCAAATTGTAAATGAGCAAACTGTCATTGCGATCATAGAGTAAGCCCCTGGATGGGTAAAGCGTTAGGGCTTGACGGTAGCTCTGTTGTTGTTGATAAGAGGTATCTACAATTTGAATTTGAAAACATTTAAACAAGAGGGCTAGGGCGGCCAAAATAATAGCGCCTTGTAGAATTCTGAGTCTTGTTTGATATATATCTTGCATAAGTTAACTTCAAGTAGAAGAAGGAACAGGTTGAAATATAAGCATCATGTCGTTTTTTGGTCCTAGTGTTTTAGAAGAAGGACCTAGGCCCAAGTTTAATAGCAAGATTTAGCGGCTTTGTATAAAAGCAGCTTGCTTAAAATGATGTCATTAGCTAAAATACTGCTTTTGTCTAGGCTGGCCAACTAGCAGCCTGCTTTTAATCTATTTTTTAGAGACGGAGGTCATTTTTTATGGAAGGGCGTAGGGCGGGGAAGCCCAAAAAAAGAAAAACTAGCGCATTACTTTCCGCAATAATTTGTGCATATCATCGGCGGAGATATTGCGTTGAATATTGCCTTGGCGGGCATAGGAAATATGACCTGTTTCTTCAGAGACAATGAAGGCTAAAACGGGCGTTTCTTCGGTAATTCCAATTGCTGCACGGTGGCGAAGGCCTAAAGATTGGGGAATGCCTGGGCGGTCGGAAACGGGAAGCACGCAGCTCGCGGCAATAACTTCTTGGCCCGAAATAATGGTTGCCCCATCATGTAAGGGGCTGTATTTATTGAAAATGCTGAGTAGTAATTGGCTACTAATTTTTGCGCCGAGCATTACGCCCGAACTATAGTAGCCATCGAGGCTGGCCCCTGTATTGATGAGGATAAGGGCACCTGTTTTTTCTTGGGCCATTTCTTCGGTGGCTCGAGTAATTTCGCGGATAATAAGTTCGAGCTGTGTATCTTCATGGGCGCCAGGTTTTTTGCCTAACAGTCGCTCGATAAATTGGCCTTGAAGATAACCTTGGCCCAAAAAGAGAAGAAATCGTCTTACTTCGGGTTGAAAAAGAATGAGCAGCGCAATCATTCCAACACTAACAAATTGACCTAAAATACTGCTAAGTAGGGGCATGCCCAAGGCCGAAACCAGCCACCAGAGGATGTAGACGAATACGAGTCCCAGAAAAATATTAAAGCCTAAACTGCCTTTAAGCAATTTGTAAATCTGGAAAAGGAGATAGCCCACGACAAGGATATCGACTAAATCCCATAGGGTAACGTCCATAAACCCGATTTGTAACAGCCAAATATAATCCATGATACTTATATAGGTAAATACAAAAAAAAGGTCCAAGAGAGGACCTTTTTTAATTTCATGATAAACGCCTGAAATCAGGCTTATTCTGCATGGACCAAAGAACCTCGGTCCCAAATGCCCTCTTCTACTTCTCCACGGCTAGAAATATATTTTCCTCGGCCATGGAATTCATTATCTCTAAAAAAGCCCTCGTAGTAGCTGCCGTCAAGATAAAAATATTTTCCAAAACCTGTTCGTTTTCCATGGATCCAATTGCCTTCATAACGATCGCCATTATTATAGTTATAAGTTCCATAACCATTGCGTTTGTCATGTAGCCAATTGCCTTCAAAGATGTCTCCGTTGGCATAGAAGTATTTGCCAAAGCCATTCATTTTACTATCGGCCCATTGCCCTTCGTAGCGATCATTGCTGGCCCACCAAAAAGTACCAATTCCGGTTCGGCTATCGCCTAGCCAGTCGCCTAAATAGCGGCTCCCTGTGGTGGCATAGACATATTCTCCATGGCCTTGTTTGAGGTCATTGACCCAACTGCCTTTGTAGGTATCGCCATTTTTATAGAAATAATTACCTTGGCCATGCATTTTTCCAAAGACCCAATCGCCATCGTAATATTCATCATCAGCCCAAACAAATATGCCATGGCCATGTCGGCTACCACGACTCCATTCTCCAAAATAGACACTACTGTCACTAGCATAATAATATTTACCTATTCCTTCACGCCAACCATCGAGCAGCTCGCCAATATAACGATCGCCATTTTCATAGTTATTGCGGTCTTTTTCTTCATTCAGTAATTCCTCAATATTATGAAAATGATAGCCGTTTAATTTGAAGTAACTAAAAGGACCGTCTTCTCCAGCAGGTAATTCATTCTCATTGATTTCTCTTTGCTTGGGAGGTTCTAGTCCACCACCATTGGCATCTCCAGGTTGCATGGGGGGGCCAGGACCATCGCCATTGTTCCATTCGTTATCTTTCATAATAAGTATTTAGAGTTTTATGAAGGGAGTATCTTGTACTAGATAAGCTCAATTTTAAGCTCATTTGCTACATAGTCAATGTACAACTTTTGTTTTTGAACTGCAACATCTTTTTGAAGTAACCAATTGGCTAGGGGAGCAATTAGTTCTCTTTCTAGGCAGCGTTGTAGTGGTCGAGCACCATATCGTTTATCAAACCCTTTTTGAACCAATAGTTCTTTAAGCGCGGGGCCAAAATCCAATTCTAACTCCCTTTTCTTAAAGCCTTCTCTTTTAGAAAGTTGATTTAGCTCTATGTCTAAAATTTGGCGAATATCGCTTTCTTCTAAGGCTTTGAAAAAAACAATTTGGTCCAAACGGTTAATAAATTCAGGACGGAAGAATTTATAAATCGCCGATTCATAATTTTGCTGCTCATTCTGCCCATAACCAATCCGACTTTGGTTGCTGGCCCCCAAATTAGAGGTCATAATAATGATACAGTTTTTAAAATTAGTCACTCGGCCAAAGGCATCTACAAAACGGCCTTCATCCAATAAGCTCAACAAACTATCAAAAATAGCAGGATGTGCTTTTTCTACCTCATCTAAAAGTAATAAGGCAAAAGGACGCTCTCGAACAGCTTGTACCAATTTGCCTGGTCGACCTGCCGCACCAATAAAACGTTCAATTTGCGCCGGATGTTGGAATTCACTCATGTCAATCCGAATCAAGGGGCTTTTTTGTTGCCCTTGTCCAAAAAAGTATTGAGCAAGTAATTTAGCCGCAGCCGTCTTTCCAACGCCCGTTGGTCCAGCAAAAAGTAAACTGCCAATGGGTTTGCTGGGGTTATTAAGCCCCACCTTAAAGATTTTAACCAAGTTACAAAGGGCTTCCACTGCTGGACTTTGCCCAATTAAGCGACTAGAAAAATAATCTTGCAGCTCTTGAGGCTGCAACAAAATATCATCCCGCAAAAATATTTCTGGTAAGCCCGTCTGCTTACTAAAGCTTTCTAAAACAGCTTTACTGTCTATTGTAGGAAGATTTTTATGACTTTGCATGACTTTATCCAAAAAACGAAGGGCTTTGCCCGGAAAATGTTCATAAGGATAATAACGATCTAAAAGACGGTAAGCCAATTGCCAAGCATCGGCCTGTATGCTTTGCTTGAATTGCTGCTCTGCATATTGGGCAAAACGCTCCAAAATTCTAAAGACGGCCATTTCATCCAACTGATTGAGCTGAACAATCTGAAAATGCTGAACAAAACTAGGCAGTTTTTGACGCAAACTCTCCAATTCTTTGGGCGTCAATTCCCCAATCAATTGCAATTTACCTTCCGCAATAAATCCACTCATAAAGGCTGCCAAACTATCCTCGGCGCCCTCACCACCAATTTGTAACAAACGAATGCAGTCATTGACCCAAAGTACACCCTGCACCGATTGCAGCTCTTCCACCAAACTTTCTACTTTCTGTTGCCATTCACCCAAATATTTGGCCTGCGCCGTTATTCGCTGACTATTGATGCGCCAAAATTGTAAGCCCATCTGACTCACTTTCTGGATTTTTCGCAAAGCTTCTTGTAATACCACTGTTTTACCCGAAGAAGGCGGACCCACCAATAAAATATTGGCCCTTTTATTCAGAATTTTATCAATGAGTTGCTGCACTACCTCTTCTCGCTCCCAAGCTTGTTCTGGCAAACGCTTTTTGCGAAGATCAGCCTGTTTGGGCGGATATAATTCAGCCAAAGCCGGCAATTCTTTTAATTGTGGCCCCTGTTGCCAAGCTTGCCCAAAAGAACTACGCTCTTCTACTTCCTTAATTCGCAACTGCAATTCACTTAATTGCGGCTCCGAACGATTCATCAAACGAAAAATACTTTTTGGCTGATACTGATTGAGCAAGTTGCTACAATAATATTGTAACAAAGAAGGCAAACTATTACTATCCTGATAGCGAAAAGATTCAAAAAGATCAGGCAACTGACACTCATAAGCATAACCATTCGAGCTAGGCCCATAAACGGTCCAAATCGGAATTTTTAAACTTTGCTCTACCGGAAAATTATGCTCCCCCAACTGATAACTGGGCCGAAACTCAATATCAAAGCGCTTTTTCTTAAACTGCTCCAAACTTTGAGGCGGATAATGCCCATATTTTTTATACTGCTTCTGCAAAAGCTGCACAAAAGCCGTCTTCAAACTTTTTAAATCCTTTTCAATCAACGGCAAATGATTTTGGCCCAAAATAAAGCCCATCTGAGAACCATCCGCCAAACTATAACTCCACAAAGGGTAGGTCAGTGTTTTCATGTCTCGTATTTTTATCTCGGAACGCATCAAATGAGTCCACGACCCAATTTAGGGCTTTTTATTTTTCTTTTCCAATTGTTTTGTTTTTGGGGCCTCCGCTGCGGCTTCGCCTTGCGGCGCTACGCTTTGGGGCTCGCTGTTCGCTCGGCCCTGCGTTTTTTTCGCTGCGCTCAAAAAACTAGGTCTGGCCTGCGGCCCCCCCGCCGCATCGCTAGGCCGCACAACTTTAGTTTTTTCTCTGGTCTTTTCTCTTCGGCCCTTAAATCCCCCTTTCAAATAGCGGCTTTCAATTAGCAATTGGGTTAAAAACAACAGAATTTTTTCTGCTGAGAAAAAACTGCAGTGGTCTGTAGGTTGAAACCTACAGCAAGAGGTACAAAACAGCAGAAAAAAAGTAGCCGAGGATTAAAATCCTCAGCTACAATCAATATTTTTCATGGGCCGATGGTTTTAACCATCGGCTCATTTTTTTGGATGTAGAATGGCTTTCTGTTTTGCAGTGGGTTTTAACCCACTGGTCCAAAAAAAAACAAGAGCCAAACCGCCGAAGAAAAAAGGTTGCCTGAAAAAATTAAGTAGAGCGGCCTAGCGATGTGCAGCAGTGGCCGTCAGGCCAGACCAAGCAAAAAACTTGTTTTTTTGCACAGGGCCGAGCGACCCGACCAACGGGAGCCGACGCAGCGAAGCAAGTAACAGCGAGCTGCGAAACGACAACAAGCCCTTTAGGGCGCAGTTCGACGACCGAAGGGAGTAACCGCCCGCCAAAGGCGGGAGGCCAAAAAAAATCGCTTAAAAAAAGCAAAAAAATGCGGCCTATAGATTTCTTGATCTAGGTCAAGAGAGAAAAAAATTGAAAAGAGGACCTTTGAGCTAGACAAAAATAGATCTGGCATGAAGAAATTGATGATTTCCTTTTTTCTTTTTCTGGGCGCACTACCAATAAAGGCCCAAGAATTTATTCCACAAGAATTTTGGGGACTTTGGGAGGCGACTGCAAAGCGAGATGCAGGCCTAAAAAGTTTTGATTTGACCCAAGAGCAAATTTTATTGCAAGATAAAGCGCTGCGCTATCGCTTTTTGCCCAATTTTGAACTCAATGCAAGTTATACGCGCTTGGGCGAAGACCTTCGTTTTGATAGCGATATGGAAAGTTTGTTGATGGGCAGCCAACGTTTGTTGGCCAAAGAAGCTTTGGGTATTCCATTTAATGCGGCTTTGCCCGAACAAGTACCACTTTCTGAAATTCCGCCCATTTTGGAGCGAAATATTTTGAAAGCCTCCGCTGACATGAATTGGCTATTATATAGTGGCGGAAAAATTAAACAGGGCCGAAAAGCTTTGCAAGCCAAAGGTGAAATGCAATTGGCCCAAAAACAAATGCAAAAAGAAACGCTCTTTAATAATTTGTTGCAAACTTACGATCAGTTGGGTTTGTTGTTGGCCGCAGAAAAAGTATTGTCGCAAACAGGTGATTATTTGGCCCAGCAAGAAAATTTTGTAGAAAAAGCCATTGCTAACGGTTTGGCGATTCCGATTGATCGCAAAAAAATTGAACTGGCCAAAAAACAACTGGCCCTCAAAGTAGAAGAGCAAAAAAGCAAGAAGAAAATTGTTTTGGCCCTTTTAGCACAACAATCGCAACTGCCCGCAGAAGAATTGGCCAATTTGCAACCTCAATTGGCTTTGCCCGCAGAAAAAAACTGGTCCAGCGAAAGAAGAGTAGAATTAAGCGCCTTAGAAGCCGCACAAAATGCTTTGGAAGCCCAAGAAAAAATGGAACGCCAAAGTTTTATTCCCAAAGTAGCCCTCAAAGGACATTATGAAATTTTGCAGCAGGATTTATCGCTGCTCGATCCCAAAGCCTATATCGCATTGGGTGTAAATTGGAAGCTCTTCGATGGCCGACAAGGTCATCTCAAAGCAGAGGAAAAAGCTTTAGAGCAACAAAAAGTCAAAGAAAAAATCCGAGAAGTAGAAGAACAATTGCTTTTGGCCGAGACCAAAGCGCAGGCGGATTGGGATTTGGCCCAAGAAAAAATTGAACTGCAAGAAGCTGAGAAAAAATTGGCCGAAGAACATTATGCGCTAGTGCAAGAACAATATCAAAATGGATTGACGGATTTGCGAGAGCCTTTGGCGGCCCTAAAAGATATTGAACAAATTTCTTTTTCCTTGGCCCAAACCAAATATCAAGCAAGACGCGCCTATTTGGCCCTCATTCAAGCAAAAGGACAGTTAATTAAGACCATCGAACAACAATAATCAAATGAAACGACTATTTATTTTGGGCCTTCTGCCCCTTCTCCTTTTTAGTTGCCAGACAGAAGAACAGCCACAAAAAATTCAATTTCCTCAGGGAAAAGTAAAATATAAAACCTTGGGCGTTAGCTCGAAGATTGCCGGCCGCTTGGCTAAAATTTATGTCAAAGAAGGACAGCTGGTCCAAAAAGGCGACACTTTAGCCCGACTCGATATTCCAGAGATCGCTGCAAAGATGGCGCAGGCCGAAGGTGCTATTTTAGCGGCCTCTGGACAATTAGAGATGGCAAAAAATGGTGCAACTAGCGAACAAAGAGCGCAATTGGAACAAAAAATTGAAGCTGCCAAAGCACAACTCGCTTTTGCACAAGCTTCTGAAAAAAGATTGGCGGCTTTGCATGCCGATTCATTACTCTCTACGCAATCTTATGAAGAAGTGGCCATGAAAGTAGAATTGGCTCAAGCACAACTAGCGGCTTTAAAAGAAAAGCGAAAAGAAGTAGAAAAAGGAAGTCGCAGCGAATTAGTACAACAAGCGCAGGGACAATTGGCCAGAGCGCAGGCGGCCAAACAAGAATTAGAAGTGGCCCAAGAAGAAATTTATATCATTTCGCCCGCCAATTTTAGAATCGAAACCATTTCGCTAGAAGAAGGCGAACTCCTTGGCCCCGGCTACAGCCTTTTTTATGGCTACAAAACAGAAAGCATGTATTTCCGCTTCAGCATTGCCGAATCTGAAATTTACAACTTTGAGGAAGGACAAAAAATAAATGTTCAAAATCCTTACACCAAAGAAGAAATTCCCTGCGAATTGCGCCGCATCAAACAATTGGCCCGTTATGCCAGCCAAAGTTCTGCGGCACCCAACTACGAATTGGCCGAAAATTTATACGAGCTTCAACTTTGGCCCATTCAAAAAACAAAAAGTCCGCAATATGTAAATGCAACTGTTTTGCTGCTTGCTGAGGCTACAAAAAAATAAGAGAAATGAAAGAGTTTTTTCAATTGCTAGGCCTAGAGTTTAAGCGTTTTTTGAGCAACCGTGTCATTGTGGCCATCTTTTTTATGGCGCCTGTTTTTTATGGCCTTTTATTTCAGGCCGTTTATCGCAAAGCACAATTGCAAGACTTGCCCATTTTGGTGGTGGATGCCGATCAAACGCCTTCTTCGGCTCTCTTAATCGATGCCCTTTCCGATAATCCAAGTCTAAAAGTGGCCGAAGTATTGGGCGAGGTACAATATTTAAAAGAAAAAATGTTGGAAGAAGAATTTATGGCGGTGGTGCAAATCCCCCAAGATTTTGAGGCCGATATTTTACAAAAGCGTCATCCAGAGGTTCGTGTAGATCTCAACATGGTTAATTTGTTGGAAGCCAACCTCGCCAGCAGAAATTTGCAATTGGTTTTGGCCAGTTTAAATGCGGGCTTTGAAATTGAAGGCCTAAAAAAACAAGGGATGTCGCCTCCTCAGGCTGCCGCAGCTTATGAAGCTTTTCAAATTAGTTTTCACAAGTTATATAATAGTAGTGGCAGCTATTTATATTATATGTTGCCTGGTTTGTTGGCGGCCATCCTACAACAAGTGATCTTTTTGGCCATGGCCATTAGTTTTGCTCGAGATTTTGAAGATGGCCATTTTAGTCGCTTGGCCAAGGCTTCTCCTTTTGCAGGCTATAGTTTATTGCTGAAAATTTTGCCCATCGCCATTTTTCTGCCCGTCAATTATGCCTTGATGTATTGGGGCTTCCAATATTTTCAGATCGAATTTTTGATGCCCTTAGATAAATTGCTGCCTTTGGTTTTTTATTTTTCTTTGGCCGCTACTTTTATCGGTTTATTATTTTCGATTGTTTTGCCCAGCCAATTAACGGCCACCGAATTATTGATGGTCATTTCTACTCCCGCCTTTGTTTTGAGTGGATTTAGTTGGCCGCGTTCGGGCATGCCTCCACTTTTGGCCGAGGCCGCCAATTATATTCCCCTAACTCCTTTTATTGAAGGCATTCGAAAATTGAGTTACTATGGCGCAGAGCTTTCGCAAATTGAGCCCGAAATCAAACAGCTACAATTTTTAGCGCTTTCGGCTTTCGTTTTACTTTTTGTAGTGGTACAAATAAAAACCCTTTTGCGCAGAAGAAAACTTAATGCTTTGCCCGAATCCGACTCAAAGTTTCAGGCCGAATCCCTAAAAAACTAGCAATATCGCCTAGGCGCAAGCGCTGAAATAGATCAGGATAACGTTCCAACATAAAATCGTAGCGCTCTTTGGCCGATTTAAATTGCATAGCATGCCAACGCTGAATCATTTCGCCCAGCATTTCAATTGCTAGCAATCGGCCAAAGCGCTCAATTAAATGCAATTCTTCAAAGAGTTGCTCCAAACGCTGATGCGAAATTTCATACAAGCGGGCATCTTCCAACAATTCTATATTATATATAGAAGGCTTTTGCTGGAAAAAACTTTCGCTATTGGTCAAAAATTCGCCTTCCCTAAAAAACCACAAACTAACATCACTACCCGAATCGCCATAATAAAAACTGCGGGCCAAGCCCTCTTCAATAAAAAAAAGCGAGCGACAAACCTTGCCCATCGGAAGAAGTAATTCTCCTTTGGGCAATTTTTTTTCTACAAACTCTTCTTTGAGTCGCGCCAAATCACTTGCTGGAAAATCTACTCTAGCTTTTAGCGCAGCTTCTAATCGCTTCATTTTTTCTGTTTTTGCGAAGATAAGTTTTTTGAGGATTATTTTTTTGGCGTTACTCCTTTCCGTCGTCGAACTGTGCCCTAAAGGGCTTGTTGTCGCTGCTGGCTGCTGTTTTGGGGCCTCCCGCCTTCGGCGGGCGCTACGTTCCGCAGCTCGCTATTCGCTCGGCCCTGCGCAAAAAAACAAGTTTTTTGCTTGGTCTGGCCTGACGGCCACTGCTGCACATCGCTAGGCCGCTCATCTGTCTTTTTTTCTCTAGACTTTTTTCTTCGGCGGTTAAAATTCCCTTTCAAATAGCGGCTCTCAATTAGCAATTGGGTTAAAAACAGCAGAATTTTTTCTTCGGCAAAAAAACTGCGGTGGTCTGTAGGTTGAAACCTACAGCCAGACAAAAAAAGGCATTGCATTTAAAATGGAGGCTTAAAAGCCTCCATAAAAAAACAAGGAGGAAAATTTCTCTTGGGAAAAAAGCCGACTTAAATCTGATGAATAATTTTAGGCTGAAAAAAACTAATTGGCCCTGTAGGTTGAAACCTACAGCAACTAGCATAAAACAGCACAAAAAAAGTAGCCGAGGATTAAAATCCTCAGCTACAATCAATATTTTTTATGAGCCGATGGTTAAAACCATCGGCTCATTTTTTTGGATGTAGAATGGCTTTCTTTTTTGCTGTGGGTTTTAACCCACTGGTCCAAAAAAAACAACAGCAAAACTGCCGAAGAAAAAAGCCCAAAGAAAAAAAATGGATGAGCGGCTGAGGGATGGACAGCAGTGGCCGCAGGCCAGACCCAGTTTTTTTGAGCGCAGCGAAAAAAAACGCAGGGCCGAGCAGACCTGCGAGCTGCGAAACAGCCCGACCTGAACGAAGTGAAGGGCAGCCCCAAAAAAAACTTCTCAAAAACAAAGTCTTTTAATGCAAGCACAGTTTTTCTGCACAACTGAAAGTCCGTAACTTGGAGCATTCTATTTTATTTAGCCAAGTTTTGCATGAAGATCCGAAAACTCTATATCCAAAATATAAACTCTTTACAAGCCGAAACGCCTATCTGCATTGATTTTGAGGCGGCCCCCTTAAAAGAGCACAGTCTTTTTTTAATTGCTGGGCCAACAGGTTCGGGAAAAACAACTTTGCTAGATGCCATGACTTTGGCGCTTTATGGAAAAGCGGCGCGTTTTAGTGGCAGTCAGGGCAGCGACCACGGAAAAGAGAGCAATATGATTTCTAAAGGGCAAAAAAATGCTTTGGCCGCTTTAGAGTTTGAGGTGAAGGGCGGAATTTATCGAGCAGAATGGAGCATTCGCATCAATCGAAATGGAAATCTGGATCAGGCCAAACAACAATTGGTGCAAATTATTTCGGAAAAAGAACAGCCGATTTTAGCCAGCAAAAAAAGAGCTTTCTATAAAAAAATAGAGGAACTTTTGGATGGGCTCAGTTTTGATGGCTTTTGTCGCTCTGTGCTTTTGGCCCAGGGTGATTTTATTGCTTTTTTGCGCGATAAGGAAAATCGCTCAGATATTTTGGCGCGCATTACTTCGGCAGAGCAGTATAGCGAAATTTCTAAAGCGGCTTTTAGAAAAGCAAAAGAAGAAAAAGAAAAGCTGGAAGATTTAGAAAAGCAATTGCAGGCCGTAGATTTATTATCGGCGGAGCAATTGTCTGCTTTGCAAGCTTCTTTGGCCCAACGACAGGCAGAAGCAGAGCAGCGACAGCAAAAAATCAATCAAATAGAGGCGGAGCTCAAACTAGCCGAGCAAAAAGAGCAGGGCCAAAAAAGTTTGCTCGAATTGGCTGGGCAAAAAGAAAATTGGGCAAAAAATTGGGCAGCCCAAACCGCCGATCATTTTTTGTTGGCCCAACATCAGCAAGCAGAAAAAGCTGGGGGAGAATTGAAGCGATTGACGCAATTGAGCGTGGAATTAAGCAAGCTAAAAGAACAAAAGGCTGCGGACGAAAGAAAATTAGCGAGCCAAGAAAAAGAATTAGCGGCTGCCGAAGAGGAATTAAAAGAATTGACCAAAAAATTAGCCGTTCAAGAAGCGCAACAAGATGATTTGCAAGCGCAATGGCAGGCTTGTGAGCGTTTGGACCAAGAAATAGAGTTTGCCCAAAAAAAATTGGCGGAAACCGATAGCGGACTAAAAAAAGTACTGGCCAAAGAAAAAGCGGCTCAAATAGAGCAAGAAAAATTGGCCAAAGAAAAAGAAAAGGTGCAAACTGAGGTCGAAAAAAATGCAGCGGCCCAAAAAGAGCAGGCTGCATTGGCCGATAGTCCAGAAATTATAGAAAAATTGCAGGGCTTAGCGGTAGAGATTGAGCAATTGCATAGAGAAGGAAAGGCGCAACGAAAAGAAGAGGAGACGCAAACCAAAGCGTTAAAAAACTTAGGTCAGCAATTAAAAGGAGTAGAAGTGCAGCTCAAAAAAGAAGCGGAAGAAGAGGCCGCACTTTCAGCAGCTTTGGAAAAAGAGCAATTGGATTTGGACCAATTGGCTTCGCAACTCCTTGTTTTGGAAACGGCTTTGGAAAAAGGGAAAGCAATTGAAGGGCCTTGGCAAAAACATATTGATTTGCGCAAGGGAATTCAGCAAGCGGAGGAAAATTTAGCCAAAACTTTGGCTGAGCGAACAAAAAATGAAGAAGAATTGCTCCCTTTACAAGAGACGGAAGGTCGAAACAAAGAACGTTTGAGGGATTTAGAAAAACATATTGCCTCCCAAGAGCGCCTTTGTGAATTGCTCAAGCAACAAATGGGGGCCGCTCAATATCGCCAATATTTGGAAGAGGGAAAAGCTTGTACAGTTTGTGGATCTACTGAACATCCGCATGCGCATGAAGCTTTTGATCAGGAAGGCAAGCAAAAAGAATTGCAGGAAGAACAGCAACGTTTAGCGGAACTCAAGAGCAAACAACAGGAAATTCAATCGGCCCAGCAGAAATTACAGCAAAAAAGCTCCGTTTTGGTGGATCGCTTGAAGCGTTTGGAGGGCGAAAAAGAAAATTGGAGTGAATCTGTAGAGCAATTATGGGTAGAGCTGGATGCTCTAGCTCGTTTAAGTTGGGCCGAAAAAGAGTTGAAAACTTTAAGCTTGGTGGAATTGCAAGAGCTTTATCAACTTTTTGGCGAGGAGCAGGCGCAAAAAGCTAAGCAACTCAAACTATTAGTAGATATTCAGCATAAGTGGGCGGTGTTGGCTGAAAAAAAGAAGGCGACAACAACTAGTTATGCAGAAAAGCAGGCGCAAAAAGAGGAGTTAGAAAAACAGTTGCAAGAAATTCAGCTTGAATTGGTGGCCAAATTAGAAATGGATCAAAATCTTTTGGGGCAGGCGCAGTTTGTCTTAGCACCATTGGGAAGAGAATTGGCCAATTCTAAGCAACTAGCGCAAGAAATTCTTACGCTCAAAGCGGACTATAAAAATTATCAGCAATTGTTGGAGCAGGCGCAGGCACTTCAGCAAGCTTTGGCCATCAGTCAATTGAATTGGGAAAAAGCGAGCAAAGATTTGCAGCTTTGTCAAAAAGAATTGGCGGAGCAAAAAGAAAAACAATTGGCTGATCGTGAAGCTTTATCGGTTTTAGAAAAGCGGCGAAAAGAGCAATTTGACGATTTGCTTGTGGAGCAAGCGCGCAAAACTTTTTTGGAAAATCTGGCCCAATTGCGCAAAGCAGAGAAGAAAGGGCAAGAAGATTTGGCTCGTTTGCAAAGCGAAAGAGAGTCCTTGAAAGGAAGTTTACGGCAGTTGGCGCAGCAACTAGCGGATTATTTAGAGGAAGATAAAACTTTGCGGATAAGATTGCAGCAGTTGGCGGAGGAATTAGGTTTTGAGAGCCTTGAAAAATTATCCTTGGCTTTATTGCCTGCAGCCAAAGCGCAAAGCATAGTAGAGGCCAAAGAAAAAATGGTCCAAGAAAAATTGCGTTTAGATGATCGGGAGGGGCAATTGCAGGCGCAGGCAAAAAACATAGCAGAAAACTGGCCCAATTTGGCGCCCTTAGCGGACTATTTGGCCCAAAAAGAGGCCTTGCAAAAAATAAGTAAGGAAGAACAGGCTGAAATAGGAAGAGAGCTAGAGCGTTTGGATCGCCAAAAAGAGCAGGAGAAAAAAGCCAAGCGCATACAATTGGCCCATAAAAAACAGGAAAAAGAAACTGAGCGTTGGATTTTACTCAAAAATGAAATTGGTAGTGCCGATGGCAAAAAGTTTAGAGATATTGCTAATGCGATATCTTTAGAGCGCTTACTTTATTATGCCAACAAACATTTGCAGAGTTTTGCGCAGAATCGCTATGAATTGGAAAAAGAAAGTTATGATAGTTTAGACATTAACGTGATTGATGCCTTTCAGGCGGGGGCCAAGCGGCCGCTTTCGACACTTTCTGGTGGAGAAACTTTTTTGTGTAGTTTGGCGCTCGCCTTGGCCCTTTCTAATTTATCGGCCAAGCAACAAATGCAATCTTTATTTATAGATGAAGGTTTTGCGACCTTAGATCAAGAAACACTGGGCTTTGCGTTGCAGTTATTGGAGCGTTTGGAGCATGAAGGCAAGCGCATTGGGTTGATTTCTCATTTGGAATTGCTCAAGGAAAGAATTCCCTGCCAAATTCAATTGCAGAAAAAAGGAGAAGGCCGCAGCGAATTGCAAATTGTTTAAGAACTTATTTTACCTTTGCGCTTTAAGCAGCAGAAGGCGAGCGAAGCGAGCCTTGGCCTAGCGATGTGTAGGGGTGGCCGAAGGCCAGACCAAAGTTTTTGAGCGAAGCGAAAAAACTGCAGGGCCGAGCGAGCAGCGAGCCCCGAAACGCAGCGCCGCAGCTTGCTGCGGAGGCCCCAAAAAAAATCATCATCATCTTTAATATTAGAAAATGAGCAGCGAAAAAAAGAATCCCAATTATTTGGTGCAAGAATTTAGTTCTATTGACTTGATGCCTAAGAATCCGAAACAAAATGCAAAAAAATTGCAGGTAAAAACGCGGATGCAGCGAGCGGAACAACAAATTGAATTTGTGAGCGAAGAAGTGCTTTATGATGAAGAAGGTCGCAGCAAAGTAGTGCGCCATTTTGGTCCAGATAATGAATTGATGGAAGAATATCAGCATGATTATCCTGCGGCCAACCAACATGAGGTGCTTAATGTGCAGGATGGTGAAGAGGCTGGCCATTGGTTGATTACTTATAATGAAGCGGGCCAAATTGTACAGTCTGTTTTTTCTGATTTGCAAGAAGGCGGCAAAGATACCGACAGCTATTTTTATAATGAGGTGGGCCAATTGGTTAAAGTGGTGCAAGAAGTTTTTCCTTCTGATGAGCCGACTAGCTATGTGCTTTTGGATTGGGAAGGCGAGCGTTTGCTTAAAATTACTGAGCTTTTTGGTGACGAACTCGAAGGCGAACACCGTTTTGAGTATGCTGAAGGCAGCAACTTGCCCAAAAAAGTAGCGCATTATGTAATGTTGGAAGAAGAAGGGGAGGCGCCCGACCTACAAATGGCAGATTTGCAGCAGCCCAAGTACAACGAAAAAGGCCAACTCATTTATAATGAAGTAGAATATTTGTTGACCGATAGCAAAATCGAGTTGACACAGGAATATAATGAGGAAGAGGTAGCCGTTCGTTTTACGCAGAAAGAATATGTAGAAGGCGAGCTATTTTCTGATTTGGAAAGAGTAGAAGATGGAAAAGACCGAGTGGTTTCTGAAGTCACTAAAATTCCAGCAGAAGAAGTTACGATAGAACAAATTTACGACTACATTTAAGTCAAGTTTTTCTAGTCGCCAAAAAAAAGCCAACTCTCAAAAGGAGTTGGCTTTTTTGTTTTATTTTTCTAGAGCACAAAAAAAGATAGATCATGCAAAAACTAAGTTTATTACTCTTGTTCCTGGGCTTGTCGGGTTCAATTTGGGCGCAAGCAGAGGCAATTTTGGAAGCCGAAATTCAGCGGAGGCAAAAAGAAAAAATCAATCCGGCCATTTCCTTGGGGTTATTGTATCCAGAAGGGCCGCCTGCGTATCGAAATTTTGGGGGCGATCAGCTCAGTGAAAAAAGTTTGTATGAAATTGGCTCATTGACCAAAACCTTCACGGCAGAATTGGCCCTGCATTTATTGGGCGAAAATCTTCGGCAGCCTTTGTCTAAGCTACTTCCAGCGGTTGACAATCCCTATTTGGAAGAAATTCGGCCTTTGGATTTATTGCAGCATCGGGCGGGTTTGCCTCGATTGGCGCATGATTTTTCGCCAGCCAATTGGGCCAATCCCTATCAAGATTATAGCGAAGAAAAAATGTGGCGAGAATTGGCCGTTTGGGAGCCTTTTGAGCTGGGCCAATGGGCTTATTCCAATTGGGGCTATGCTATTTTGGGCCAAATTATCGAGCAGCAAAGCGGGCAAACTTATGAAGCACTCTTGCAATCGGCCTTCAAAAAAGCCAAGATGAAAAATACACATTTTACGCCTACAGATGCGGCCGTAGCGCCTCGAAATTTGGGGGTGCCGAGTGGAAATTGGGAATTTTCTGGCCCTAGTCGTTACGCGGGTGGACTTTGGAGCTCGACAGAAGATTTAACTGCTTTTTTGAACTACCAAATTAAACACAACATCCTTTTTCAGCCCGGTTGGGTAGAGGATGCTATTCCCACGGGCATTGATGATTTGGGCCAAGGAAAACTTTATTACAAAGGCGGTTGGTTCATTTATCGTCCAGATAAAGAGACGGAAATCCTCATGCATACGGGCCTTACGGGCAGTTATTCTAGCATCATGGCCTATAATAAAACCAATGGCAAGGGCGTGGTGCTTTTGAGCAATTCTTTGCAATTGGCCGATGATATTGCCTTGGCTTACATTTATCCAAAAATGGAATTGGAGGAGCCGCAGCGAAATTTAGCTTATGATTTGGCCGAAAAAATCGAAGCGGGAGATCTTAAAAACCTAGAAAAATGGTATTGGAAAAATAAAAAAGACGAGAGTCAAGAGGATTTACTCGATATCTATTGGTTGGAGCGCTATCATTTTGGCCAAAAAAATTATGCGGCCAGTTTGCCGCTCAGCAACATTATGCTCGAAGTTTTACCCTTAGATTGGGAGGCCTGGTCTATCCAAGCCGAAAATTTAGCTGCGCAAGGAAATTGTAAGGCCGCCAAAAAAGCCTATAAAAAAGCGATCGATTTGGCACCCGAACGTCAGGCTAGTCTAGAAGAAAAAATAAAAGCTTGTAAAGATTAAGGACATTTTTAGGGGCCTCCGCTGCGGCTTCGCCTTGCGGCGCTACGTTTCGGGGCTCGCTCATCGCTCGGCCCTGCGCGGGCTGCGCCCGCTTGGTCTGGCCTTCGGCCACCCCTGCACATCGCTAGGCCGACGGGCCTTCGGCCCTTTAGTCGCCAGCGCTAATCCATTTCAAAATAATCTTGTACTGCTTTGCGGTAGCTTTTAGAAACGGGAATTGTTTGTGGCAATTGCGGCAAAAAGAGTAAAATATGTCGCGCATTACTTTCTGTGCTGGTCACTCGAGCCAAATTGGCCCAATAAAAACGGTGCACTCTATGCAAAATAGTTTGTTGGGCCAGGGCTTCTTGGGTTTCTTTTAGCCGCATTTGCACCTTAATATAAGCGAGTTGTCCCGCTTCGGCCCAATAAATTTCCAATTCTCCCTTTTGGCTGTAAAGCGCCAAAATATCTTCTAAAAAAATGCCCTTGGCCGCCCCTTGATGGAAGACTAATAATTTTGCGCCTTCTCGTTTTTCTGCAGCGGGCAAGCCCAAAGGCGTTTGGGCAGCTTGCAAGCGGAGGAGCTCTGGGCCAGGGCCTAGGGCCAAGCTGCCCTGCTCTTCAATCTTTTGCTCAATTTGTTTGGACCAGGCCATATTTAAGGCCGCATATTTCTGATTGCGCCAAACCACCATCAAACTAATAGGAGGGAGGCCCCAAGCCAATTGTAAAAACTGTTGCCAAAAAAAGCCCGACCATTGAAATTGCATCCAGCCCAAATAAACCAGCATCAAAGAGTTGACTACGCCCACTACAAAAAACACCCAACTGCTAAACAGCAAATCTCGGCCAATCGTCCAACGGTCTGGATTAAACCAACTACCAAACAAAAAAGGCAAAATGCTCAATTGGCCACTAAAGACCAAAATGGCCGTAAGTCCACAAATAACAGCATCCGCCCATTCCCGATAAGCCGAAACCGGACTATCGGGCATTTGGCTATGTACCACAATGGTGACCAACAGCCCCAAAAAGAGGCTGAACCCAAGTTGATAAGAAAGCGATTCGCGCAAAGCCGAAGGCTGCCGAAATAAGGGAAGCATAAAAAAAGTACTTAATGGGCCATAAAATGGAGTTGGATGCGGTACTGGGCCGAGTCAAAAGCAACTACTTTTTGGTCCTTATGTAATTGGTATCCCTTTTTGGGCCAATAGACCAATTCACTTTGGCCGCTATAAACAGTATTGTTTTGACGAAGCTTTAGCTGCAATTCTTGCAGTTCTTTTTGGGGACCATATTGGAGGACCAAGCGCTGTAAATTACGTTTTTCTACCAAACTTTGATAGCTAATCTGGTAGCCATTTGCCAAAGTAACACTATCTCGCTGATAATCTTCTCTCACGGCAGGCTCATGCAGTTGCTCTCGCCCAAAAATGGCCAATTCTTTTTCCCAATCTAGTGTTTTTCCCTCTATAGTATCTTTTTCGCCCTTGGCCCAAATGAACTTTTGATAAGTTGGCGCTTCTTCTGTCAAGCGTTGGGCTTCTGCCTTAAAATAAGCGGGCAAATTAAAATATTCAGGTCCTTTTTGGACCTCTGCTTTTTCTGTTTGACAAGCAGTTAGGCCCAAGGCCAAGAAAAGGGATAAGGCTAAATTCTTCATTATTCTGATCATCTAATTAGGAGGGCGTTTAAGCGCCCTATACTTTAAGAGTTTTTTAAGTTTGACTTTTATAAGTATTGATTTGAAAAGCATTGTTTGCTGCCCCAAGGCCAAGCTATCTTTGTGATATCACCAAATGCAAAGGTAGTCTAATGAAGAACAAAACTATTTTCGATCGGATTAAAAGCGGAGAAATAATTCCACATGCGGATGCAAATTATGCAGAGGTCGGTCGTGTTTGCGAAAAGAAACGCCCACTTATTCGCGCAATGAATCGAGCAGACAAAGATGCGGAAATCCAAGAGATCTGGGAAAAAATCACGGGCCAAAAAATGGCCGAGAATAGCTGCGTTTTTACCCCCTTTCATACTAACTACGGCGGAAACATTCGGTTAGGCGAAGGGGTTTTTATCAATCATAATTGTTCCTTTCTAGATTTAGGCGGAATCCGCATTGATAATGGGGTGATGATTGGACCAAATGTTTGTCTTACTTCAGAAGGGCACCCTGTTGCCCCCAGTCAAAGACAAAGTATGAAGGCGGCTCCCATTCATATTAAAGAACATGCTTGGATTGGCGCCAATGCCTGCATTTTAGCCGGAGTAACAGTGGGGCGACATGCTATTGTTGCCGCAGGCGCAGTAGTGACCAAAGATGTTCCCGATTATGTGGTGGTAGGCGGTTGCCCCGCCAAAGTCATTAAATCAATTCCCAAAGTCTAATTTATGCAATTTCAATTAGTCAATGAGCGCTTTACGCTCCATGGACGATTATTTGACAACTCCTGGACTAAAGCATTAAGCCAACAACTTCCGCTAAAACAATTATTGGTAGAAGATTATGCTGGCTGCGAGAAAATCATGCGCCTACCCAAAAAATTAGCCGTATCTAAATCGGCAGCAGGGCATGCCGCCAGAGCAGGAGAACTCTGTTATTATTCTCCCTGGGGCAATCTTTGCCTCTTTTATAAAGATTTCCGCTATGCAGATGGACTAGTGCTTTTGGGCCAAGTTCATGAACCTGTCCAAAATTGGTCGAGCATAGATGATATTAACTTGAATTTTCAACTTCTACACTAATGAGATACTCAATTATTTTTTTTCAACTTCTGATTCTTGCTAGCTTTTTTACAGCCTGTCAAGAACCAACTATAAAACAAGAGGAAAGCATGGAAAACAATGCAAAAAAAGTCGAAGCGATTTTCCCTCAGGGCCAAAAAGGACCCGCTGAAGTGTTTACTGGAAATGCTTACAACTATGGCCTAGTTGCCCCCGATGATGTATTCACTACTGCAGTCGGAAATGTTTACTTTGAGCCCGGTGCTCGTAGCAACTGGCATAGCCACCCTGCTGGACAAATTTTGATCATTACCGATGGCGTTGGCTACCACCAAGTAGAAGGCGGCGAAATCGAAATCATCAAAAAGGGAGATGTTGTAAAATGTCCACCCAATGTGAAACACTGGCATGGCGCTAGCGCACACACTGGTTTGCAACAACTCTATATTGTTCCTAATGTAGAAAAAGGAATCGTAGACTGGATGGAGGCCGTAAATGAAGAACAGTACGGCCAAGCAGAAAAATAATCTATAGAAAATGCCCAATTTCTATTGGCCCAAAACAAAAAAGGACTAGCAATTCATGCTAGTCCTTTTCATTTTTTAAGTCGTCTTGTCCTGATCTTAGGCTGAAAAAGAAGTGCCACAACCACAGGTCTCTTCCGCATTAGGGTTGTTAAAGGTAAATCCTCGGTTATTGAGGCCATCCTGAAAATCAATCTCAATGCCTAGCAAATAAATTGCATGGGCCCGATCCATAAACACTTTTATACCATTGATGACGAACTCATCATCATCGGCCCCCTTTTCATCAAAGCCCAAAATGTACGAGAAACCAGCACAACCGCCACCCTTTACGCCTACGCGCAAACCATGACCATCTGCAATGTTCTCCGTTTCTTTAATTCTGAGGAGCTGCTTTACGGCCCCATCCGTTAATACGATTGGATTTTCCATCTGAGGGGTATTTTTTTCTGTAGACATATATTCAAGTTTGTAGCTAGCAAAGCTAAGGATTATTTTTGAAACTCCCTGCCTTATTTAGATGCTATCTTAACAGCTCTTCCCTAAAAAGAGTTTAGCCCAGAATTAGTTTTCTTTTTTACTGCTATCTGCAGAAATTTGCGCCTTATCTAAGGCCTCGGCTGGCGAGTTTTTATCTTTTTTAGCTTTGCCACTAAAGGCTAATTCATGTGCTAAGAGCGCCTCTACGACCTTTTCATAAAGCGATTCTAAGGCCGCTGGATCGCTCATATAGGCCTGCATGCTCTGCTGAAATTTCTCTGGCGCCATCTGGTGTATCTGGAAAACCGTGGCATATTGCTCCGCCGCTAAACTATCTCGACTCAAAACACTCAAACTATTATAATCCGCAATTTTAGCTTCTGCCAAATGGATATCTACCAAAAAGGGAATCATCTCCTCTTCCGATAATAATGGCGTTTCGGTCTCCAATGGTCGATAACAACTCAACAACAAGAAAAAACAACTACAATAAATAAGGACTCTCCTCATGATTTTCTTTTTTATGTTTTGGGGGCCGCGGCCGGCTAGCCGGCCGCCGCTATGCTGCGGGGCTCACAGGTCTGTTCGGCCCTTCAGCCGCCTTTGGCGGCTTCGGTCTGCGGCTGCGCCGCACCCACTCCGCAGCGCTGGCCCAAACTGGCCCTTGGCAAATAACATAAAAAAAACGCAGGCAGACAAGCTTTCTTTTGCTTTATGAAAAAGGCAATGCCAGTTGGTCCAAGAAGGCGGCGAACCGCCGCCGAGGAGCGCAGCGACGACTGGCTGAGGGGCTGGAGCAGGGCCGCCAAAGGCGGCAGACCAAAGCCCGTAGGGCTGCAGGGCCGAGCGAGCAGCGAGCCAGCGCATAGCCCGACCCAGCCGCAGGCTGGGGCAGCCCCAAAAAAAAATAGCCACAAAGCTCCTCCTTTGAGTCCTAATTTTTACCTTTAAAAAAAACTCAGTGTATGAAAAAATGGATAAAGTATTCTCTGATTGGATTGCTTAGCTTTCTAGTCATCTTTGTGGTCGCAGCCATTACGCTGCCCATGATCTTTAAAGAAGATATCGAAAAATTAGTCAAGGAGGCAGCCAACGAACAGCTCAATGCCACCCTAGATTTTGACGAGACCGATCTCTCGCTTATCTGGACCTTTCCCAATTTTGCCTTTGATCTTAAGGGCTTGAAGTTGACGGGCCAAGAAGAATTTGATGGCCTGAAACTAGCCGATGTGAAACGCATTAGCCTGCGCCTCAACCTTTTTCAAGTGATTTCGGGCAATTATGCCGTCAACTCATTGGTTTTTGAAGAGCCCAAGTTCTATGTCAAGGTCCTCAAAAATGGAAAGGCCAATTATGACATCATGAAAACGGATAGCAGCGCTACCACAGAAGAAGAGGAAACGAGCAGCAGCGAAAGTAGCGATGTTCAGTTTGCGCTCCGCTCTTACCAAATTATTGAGGGCGAAATTACCTATGATGATGCCCCCAATGCCGCATTTTTGCAAATCAAAGGCCTAAATCATAAGGGCTCTGGCGATATGAGCCTAGAGCAATTTGATTTTTATACCAGCACCCAAATGCAGTCGCTCCAACTCAATTATGATGGCGTGAGCTACCTCAATAAAGCCGTGCTTGATGCCGACATCAATATTGGCGTAGGCATGAAGGAGGACGAAATGAGCTTTACGCTACTCGATAACCAACTTCAACTCAATGCCCTAAAATTAGGCGCAGAAGGAGCCGTACTCATGAAGGGCGATGACATTATTTTTAAAGAACTTAAGTTTTCGGCCCCCAACAATAATTTTGCTAGCTTGCTTTCTATGGTGCCCGCCGCCTATATTGAAGGCTTTGAAAGCGTAAAAACCGCTGGCGATTTTAGTCTGAGCGGAGCGGTAAATGGTACCTTCAACGAAAAGAGCTATCCCGCCTTTAATATGGCCCTACAAGCCGCTAACGGGACCTTTCAATATCCCGATTTACCCATGGGCGTGAGCGATATTGGCGTAGACCTCAAAATCAATAGCCCCTCTTCAGATTTGGATAAATTGACGGTAGATTTGAAGAAATTTGCCTTCAAATTGGGCCAAAATCCCTTCTCGGCCTCGCTTTCTCTCAAAACGCCTATGAGCGATCCCGATATCAAAAGCGCGGTGGAAGGCAAAATCAATCTAGCTGAACTCTCTAAGGCCTTTCCTATGGAAGGTAGCAGCATGGCCGGCCTGATCGAGGCCCAACTCAAGGCCAATACTCGCATGTCTTATGTGACCGAACAAAAATATGATAAGGTCGATATGCAAGGAAAATTAGGCATCGAAAACATGATTTACCTCATGGAAGGTATGCCCGATATTCGCATCAAAAAGATGATGATGCTCTTTAGTCCCAATGATGTGGACCTCCAAGCCTTTGACCTCAAAATGGGCAAAAGCGATATTCAGGCCCAAGGAAAATTAGACAACCTACTCACTTATTTTTCTGGCGATAAAATCATGACCGGAAACCTTAAAGTGACTTCTCATTTGCTCGACCTCAACGAACTGATGGGCGATACAACCACTACCTCCGAGGAGGAAATGGCCGCTACCAATATGACCGATACCACAACAGCAATCAATCAGGAGGAAATCTTTGATCGCTGGGATTTTGCCGCAGACTTTAGCTGCGATAAAATGGTCTATGATGTCTACGAAATGAAAAACATGAAGGCTGCAGGTAAATTCTCGCCCAGCCGTGCCAAAATGAGCAACTTTGAACTGCTCATCAATAAAGTGGATATCAAAGCAGATGGCCAACTCGATAATGTTTTTGGCTACCTCTTTAAAAATGAGTTGCTTAAAGGAGAATTGAATCTCTACTCTAATTACATGAACGTCAATCAGTTCATGACCGAGGACGGCAGTGCCACAGAACCCGAAGCAGCACCTGCACCCGCCGATCCTAGCACCGCAGAAACAGCCTTTGAACCCATTTTGGTCCCTGCCAATATTGATTTTCACATGAAGGCCCGCTTCAAAAAGTTTATCTATGATGTCTATCAGCTAGATAATGTGGCTGGCGACCTCCGCGTCTATGAAGAAAAGGTAGAAATGACCAATTTGAGCTGTAACGCTTTTGGCGGGAGCATTGTCCTAAACGGAGAATACAACAGCCAAGATCCCAAAGCGCCCAAGTTCAACTTCGCCTATGATGTGGCCCAACTCGATTTTGCCAAAATTGCAGAAGGGGTCCCTCTAGTGGCCACTTTTGCCCCCATTATGAAGGGGATGCTCGGGAAGTTTAACTCTAAGTTTAGCCTAAACGGAATTCTAGAGCCTAATCTTTATCCTGATATGGCTAGCCTCAATTCAGAAGGTTTGCTCGAAACTTTTGATGCGGTATTAAAAGGAAGTGCCCCCCTCAAGGGCCTTAGCCAAAAGCTGGGCATCAAAGCCCTAGAAAATATTGAGATTCAAAATACACGCAACTTCTTTAAAATTAAGGACGGAAAACTGACCGTAGAGCCCTTTGCCTTTACGCAAAAAGGAATTGATATGACCTTTGGCGGGGCGCATGGTTTGGATCAAACGATGGACTACGACCTCAAGATGCGGGTACCCAAAGCCATGATCGATAATTCGGCAATTGGCGGAGCCACTCAGGCCGCAGGAAATCTACTTTCTAGTCAAGCCAGTAAGCTAGGCATTAAGGTGGAAGAGGCCGCATTTATCAACTTTGGCGTCGATATTACGGGCAATTTGAGCAATCCCAAATTTAGCCCCAAGGTCCTCGGCGCCGAAGGCAAATCTGGAGAGTCTATGGGCGATCAAGTCAAAGATAACCTTAAAGAAGAGGCCGAAAAACTAAAGGCCGAGGCCGAAGCTAAAGTGAAAGAAGAAGCCGAACGCCTCAAGGCCGAGGCCGAAGAACGCGCCCGCAAAGAAGCCGAACGCCTAGCCGAAGAAGCTAAGGAGCGTGCCCGTAAAGAGGCCGAACGCTTGGCGGCTCAGGCGGCTTCTAGAGAAGAGGCCAAACGCATCCGAGATAGTATAGAAACGGCCGCCAAAGAGGCCGCAGATAGACTACTCAAAGACAAAATCAAAAATCCTTTTAAACGCAATAAATAAGGGATGGATTTGGGGCTGCCCCAGCCTGCGGCTGGGTCGGGCTATGCGCTGGCTCGCTGCTCGCTCGGCCCTGCAGCCCTACGGGCTTTGGTCTGGCCTTCGGCCACCAGCTACTATCCCTCAGCCAAAAAAGGCATCGCTTCGCGATCGTTAAAATAGGAGAGGGGCAAAGCCCCTCCCTTTAGGCGGCTTGCCGCCTATTGGACCAATTATTTTGTTGGGGCTTTCCTCCAATAAAGTGTAAATTGGGGCGGCTATTTGGCCGCCCTTTTTTTGCCCAATTTAAATCAGTTGTCAAACTACTATGAAATACTTCTTCCTGCTCTGTTCTGTTTTCTTCCTTTTTCAAGGCCCCCTTTTTGCCCAAGAAATTGATAGCTTGGCCCTAAAAAAGACCTATAGCAGTAGCCTTTGGCCAGAAGGCGAAGCCCCCAAAGCCTGGGGCTGGGGACAAAGTATTTTGCTAGAGTTTAGCGCCTACCGTTGGGATCAACAACGACAAGAATCCCTCTCGCCACAACCTCAAAGTATTGGGCAACTCCTGAATGTTTTGCCTGGCCTACACATGAGCATTTGGGGGGGCAACCGCAAAAGCTTTCTCTTCTCTTTGGAGGGAGGATTGAGCTATTATCCCTTTAGCCGAGATATTGGACCCAAAAAAAATGCAATTCGATCTACTTTAGCCGCCCCCCTTATGCTAAAAGGACATTGGTTGCTCGACTCTTCTTATAAACAAAATCGCAGAACCCCCTTCAAAAGCTTTTTGAGCCTCGGCTATGGCCAAGAATGGGTGTATTTGGGCCACAATATCAATGGTAGCGAAGCCAAATGGCTGCATATTGTAGAACTTTGCCGAGGTAGCACAGTAGATGGCTTCTCTTTGCAAACTTTCTTTAAAGTAGGCTGGGGCCAAAAAGATGCCCTACTGGCCCAATTTGGAATCCGCCTAGGCTGGGACGGATTTTAATATAGCAGAGCCCAATAACTCAAAAGGCCCAAAACCTAGGTTTTGGGCCTTTTTTTATGCCAATGTGTTAGCAATTTGTTAAAAATGGAAATAATGTAACAAAATGAAAAAAGGCAAAAGTTTGGTCTGGAGGTGAACTAGTTCGGTCTGAAGGTGGAGACTGTTCAGGATTTTGTGTATTAGAATAAAATTTGGGCCTTTAGCTTGTTAGGATTTGGCCAATAGTCGCCTAGGGACAAGCCCCTAGGCGACTATTGGCCTTTTATAATGGCTGTAGGCTTCAACCTACAGTAAAAAGGGCCGACGGCCCGCAGGCCTAGGGGCCTGAAAGGGTGGCCGAAGGCCAGACCAAAGCCCGAAGGGCTGAAGGGCCGAGCGACCTGCGAGCCCTGCAAGGGCCCGGCCGCCGAAGGCGGCAGGCCCCAAAAAATTAAACCTTTGAAAAAAACAGTCGTCTAAGCCCACTGTTAAATAAAAGAACCTCTATTTTTACGCAAACTAGAAACAGTCTAAATTAAAACTTATGAAGAAGAAGTGGATGAAACAGGGCCTTTTAGGCTTTTTGGCCTTGCTCTTAGTGGCTCAATTTTTCCAAATCCAAAAGGAAAACCCTACATTTGATGAGCAAGCAGACCTGATGGCCATTCATCAGCCGAATGAAAAGCAGAAAGCTTTATTGGAGGCGGCCTGCTATGATTGTCATAGTTATCAGACCGTTTATCCGTGGTACACTTATGTAGTGCCTGTGGGGCAATGGATCAACAATCATATTGAGCATGGGCGCAAGCATTTGAACTTTTCGGTTTGGGCCAGTTATGATGCGAAGAAGCAGGCGCACAAATTGGAGGAATGTATAGAGGAGATGGAGAAGGGGAAAATGCCTTTAAAATCTTATACTTGGACCCATGGCGACGCCAAACTATCGGCAGAGGATCAGGCGGAATTGCTTGCTTATTTTAAGCAAATAGCCAAATAACCGTATGAAAGGATTTTTTAGCTGGGGGCTGGGCCTCTTTTTGATGACAACAGCCACTGGCGCAGGGGCGCAAAGCGCTCATTTATATTGGTCTGCGGGAAGCGAAAACGGGCTTCCCACAGGCCTTTTTTGTGGAGAGCAGGCGCCTAAAAGCATAGAAATTGAGGGGCCTAAGGGAGAAACTATTACTGCTGATTTGGCCCACTATCCCTTGCAATTGCCAGCCAATATGCAAGACTTTTGGGGCAAATCTTTTACTGTTTTAGCCCTGAATCCCTTTAGTGAATTGCCCAGCTTTTTCATTGGGCAGGGAGAGGGCGACTATTGGCAATTGCCCAGCAAAACGCCTTTCCCTTTGGCTTATAATGCCTTGAGTTTAGAAAAACTACAGCATAAATATCAGGACTATTTACAGCTACAACAGGAGATCCACACCAAAGAATTGTTGCTGCGAGCCACCGAAGCCACGGCCAAAAAACAAAAAGAACAACTGAAATTGGCCGAAGAGCAGGCAAAACGGACAGAACAGAGCCTTCAGGCTTGGGTCAATGAGCAAAGGCTAAGCGGTAAAGCCAAAGAAATTTGGCAGGAACTTTTGGCCCAATCGGCTAAAATTGACCAAAGCCTAATGCAGGTCTTTAAGCATAATGATATTGATGGCGCTCGCCGCCTAGCCGATCAAACCACAGCCTATGAACGTTTTTTGCAGGCGGCCAAAAAAGAGGCGGCTTTTGATCAAATCGCTACGCAGTTTCAAACTTATGAGGGCAAAAGAGCCCAAAAAATTAGCAAAAGACGGGCAGCCGATGTTTTGGCCCAGAAATTAGCCCAAACAAAAGCTAAAATTAGCCGCCTAAAAGAAGAGTGGGAAGCGCTCAAGGCCCAAAAAGAAGCAATAGAAAAATAATAACAAATTTATTGCTCTGATAATCAGCGTATATGAAGCCAATGAGAAAGAACTAAGCAAAAAGTTCCAACTTTTAAGGCCTTAGCTTGTTTAGATTTTGTATAAAAAATGATAGCTTAGCAAGCATAAATATATGGCCAAATAAGCTGTCTATTTCATTCTATTACTTTACCCACAAAATAAGAAAATTATGGCTTTCGAATTGCCCAAATTGCCTTATGCGTATGACGCACTAGAACCACATATCGACGCCCGCACTATGGAAATCCACCACGGAAAACACCATGCTGGCTACACCAACAACTTGAACGCTGCTATCAAAGGCACTGATTTGGAAGGCAAGAAAATCGAGGACATCCTCGCTACTGTTTCTGCTGCTGGCGCTGCTGTTCGCAACAATGGCGGTGGATTCTACAACCACAGCCTTTTCTGGTCGGTTATGTCTCCCAACGGTGGTGGCGAGCCTACTGGCGAAGTGGCTGAGGCGATCAAAGCTGCTTTTGGCGACTTTGAAACATTCAAAGATAAGTTTGCTGCTGCGGCCAAAACTCGCTTTGGTTCTGGTTGGGCTTGGCTTTGCGTGAAAGAAGGAGGTAAACTAGAAGTTTGCTCTACGCCTAACCAAGACAATCCGCTTATGGATGTAGATACTGCAGGTTGCAAAGGTACGCCTATCCTCGGACTTGATGTTTGGGAGCACGCCTACTACCTCAATTACCAAAACCGCCGTCCTGACTATGTTGAAGCTTTCTTTAATGTAATCAACTGGGAGGAAGTGAACAAGCGTTACGCTGCCGCTAAATAATTTAGGGCTTTAGCTAACAAATGGGCTGCTGGCAAGATCGCTAGTAGCCCATTTTTTTATATTTTTGGGGGCTGCCCCGCCCTGCGGGCGGGTCGGGCTGTCTCGCAGCTCGCTGTTCGCTCGGCCCTTCAGCGGCTTTGCCGCTTCGGTCTGGCCTGCGGCCACTGCTGTCCATCCCTCAGCCAGTCGCTTCGCTCCTTGGCGGCGGCGTCGCCGCCTACTCAATGAATCGGGACAAAAAAGGAGCAAGAGTCTGGCTATTTTAGAGAGAACTTTTAGCTTTGCAAAAAAATGACTTATGCAAATGCTTAAACCGTTTAGCGCTATATTATTAGTTTTTTTGGGCCTAACCGCCTGCCAAGATGCCAAAAAACTAGCTCCAGAAGAAGCCGCCAAATTGGATCTGCAAGAAGGCTGGTTGCCGCCTCATTATGAGGCGAGTCCAGAAGTGCTTCGCCTCAATGATTTAGGGATTCGCTATCAAACACAGGCCGAAACAGATCCTACGATTAGTTTCGCCCAGCGAGAAATCTATTTAGATTCGGCTCGGCATTACTATCAGAAGGCTTTGGCCCAAGATAGCAGCTATGGCCTTTTGTATAGCAATATGGCCGCCCTAGAAATGCAAGAAGGCAATATGACTGGGGCCGAAAAGTACTTGCGTCAACGCCTCCTACAAGAGCCCCAACTAGCAGAGGGTTGGCAATCTTTGGGCTTCTTTAAAGACCTACAAGGAGATAGTGTGGAAGCCTTTAAATACTATGAAAAAAGCCTAGCTTTATTTGATAGCCGTTTGGCCCAAGGCAAAAAGTACCGACAGCCAGAAAATATTGTCTATTATTATGATAATTGGGCGGGCAAATCTTATACGCTCTTGTTGTTGGGCCAAGAAAAAAAATGTAGAGAAAGTGTAAATGCTTTATTGGAAGAAGCAGCCCCTATTATGGGGAAAGAAGTGCAGGTTTATGCGGCTATGCTACATCAAAATCGTCAAGACCTAATAAAAGGAATTCAAGAGCGACAAAAAGCTGCAGGCAGTCCAACGAATTGATAAAGACCAACGTTTTAGAGGAAAGTTTAAATGAGTATTTCATTTCCCCACTAAACAACATAACCTATGTACTTGAAATCCTTTTATTATCTCGGATTATTGGCTCTTGTCTTGGGCCTAGGAAGTTGTACCAAAGATCATTGTAAAACAACAACGACCTATATAAAGTATGAGCCCATTTACATGGCTGCCGAAGATTATCGTAAGCCAATAGGACTGCAGGATGCCCGTCCTTTAAAAAATCCAGGTAAGCTCTATATCTACCGCAATTATTTGTTAATCAATGAGCAGCTAGAAGGGATTCACGTTTTTGATAATAGTAATCCGCATGCGCCTGCAAAAATTGGATTTATCAACATTATTGGAAATATTGATATGGCTATCAAGGGCAATACGCTCTATGCGGATAATTATACTGATTTGTTGACTATCGATATTTCTAACTGGCAAAGCATTCGGTTGTTAGATCGAGAGCTAGATGTTTTCCCTAGCTACGGACAAGATGCAAGCGGGCGACTACTAGTGGCTTACCATAAAGAGGAAGTTACAGGAGAAGTAGATTGTAGCGAATTGGCAGGTTTGGCTGGCGGTTGGGGCAATCCTCAGCAGGAAGATGTAGCGATTAGTCCCGTGATGCAGGGGAGCTCGACAGGAAGCAATGGCAGCAATGCACGTACTGCTACGGCCGTGGGACTAGGAGGCTCTATGGCTCGATTTACAATTACGGGAGATTATCTATATACAGTTAGTGAATCAGACCTGAGAATTTTTAATATTAGTCAATTAGATGATCCTCAATATTTAGGGCTAGAGAATATTGGTTGGTCTACCATCGAAACAATTTTCCCTCATGAGAACAACCTCTTTATTGGAAGTAATAATGGTATGTACATTTATAGTTTAGCTAATCCGGCTTCTCCTCAACTAACAGGTACTTTCGCACATGCTAATGCTTGCGACCCTGTTTATGTAAAAGGGAATCGGGCCTATGTGACTTTGCGTAGTGGTGGAATCTGTGATAGCTACAGTAACCAACTGGATGTAGTCGATGTTAGTGATTTGACTAACCCTCATCTAATTGAGAGTCATCCAATGCATAACCCTCATGGATTAAGCTTGAAAAACAACCTGCTTTACATTTGCGAGGGAGATGTTGGCCTCAAAATTTTTGATGCTACAGATGATAGTAGAATTGGAGAGCGTCTAGTAGCCCAAGATCCTAGCTTCTTTGCCTATGATGTTATTGCTTCTCCTTTTGATGACTTGGCATTGGTTATTGGTCGTGATGGCTTTTATCAATATGATATTAGCGATCCTAGCCAATTGCAGCGCATTAGCAGCATTTTGGTAGAAGAATAATCAAGTTGCCTTCTTTTGAGCAGCAAGGACTTTTGTTTTTGCTGCTTTTTCTGTTTTTTGGCCCATATTTCTAGACCGTTTAAGCTTTAGCTCCCCTTCACCTATTAAGCTCAGTTAAAAAAGAGCTTACTATCTCCAATCATTTATGCGTACCATTTACCTATTCTTATTTTGTCTCTGTCTTTCTACGTACAATTATGCTCAAGATGGAGCGTTGAAAGCACCTAGTGGGCAAGATCGATCTGTTCCACAATATGAGGGGTATCCCGACCTTGTTATTTTAAAAAATGGCAGTGAATTGCGCTGTAAGATTATAGATTACGGTAAGGGGGGGAATATCCGAGTAGAAATTGAGGGCGGAACCAAGCTAGTTTATCCACTTAAAGATGTAGCGCGAATAGAGCGTCCTTTGCTTAGGGCCAATAACGGAGGTGGAGAAGACCAGTCAGATAGTAGTTATACCAATCGAAGCTACTTTTTTGTTAATTTTGGTTTTCCTGGAAGTATTACAGAAGATGCAGGTCCTTCGATTGGGGCCTATATGCAATTTTCTGGTGGGTGGGCCATGAATCCTCATCTCATGCTTGGCGGTGGGTTTTCTATGGTTCGTATGACCAATGGATTTATACCAACTAGTCATGTGCCTGTTTTTGCTGAAATTCGAGGAGATTTTAAGACCAAACGTCCATGGGCTTTTACTTATAGTCTAGCCTTAGGCTATGATATAGCAATACTGGATACAACAGTAACCACTTCTGTTTGGACTGCTAACGACCGACAAATGTTAGCTGCCAAAGGAGGCCTTTATATTCGTCCAGAGCTAGGAATTCGTTTTGCGGGCAAAAAAAGTATTCGTTGGCATATGGGCTTTGGGTATCAAGTGATTCGAGCTAGCTATGAGATGAATATAAATAATACTTTTTTGAAGACGGAACAGTGGATGATTCGTCCACATCTCTCTGTGGGCATATTGTTTTAATGAGGCAACCCAAAGGACCAAAAAGTGTTATGCTTTTGGTCCTTTTTTCTTGCGTCTAGAAAGGCGCGAAGCGCCTTGGCTGAGGGATGGAAAGTGGGGCGGCGGAGCCGCAGACCCAGCGGGCGTAGCCCGCGCAGGGCCGAGCGAACAGCGAGCCACGACACAGCCCGACCCGCCCGTAGGGTGGGGCAGCCCCAAACTATCAAAAAAACTAAACGAGATGAAATACCCTTTAATTTTACTGTTTTTTTTGCTGCAATCGGCTTGTCTTTGGGCACAGAACTATACCATTAGCGGCCAAATTCAAGATGAAAATTCGGGCGAAGACCTAATTTCGGCCACCGTTTATGCGCCTCAGGCCAATGCGGGGGCGGTCACCAATGTTTATGGTTTTTATTCTTTGACCTTGCCTGCAGGGCAATATGAAATCAGGGTGAATTATACGGGCTATACCGAAAAACGAATTCAGCTTGATTTACAGGCGGATACGAGTATTAACTTTTCACTTTCCAATACAGAAGGGGTGACGCTGGATTCTGCTGTAGTGGTGACGGATGTTCGAGGCGATGCGAATGTAAATAATACGCAGATGGGGACGATTGATTTGCCCATGGAACAGATCAAAAAGTTGCCGGTATTGATGGGCGAGGTGGATATACTGAAGACCATCCAACTTTTACCAGGCGTTTTGGCCGCTGGAGAAGGCAATACGGGCTTTTATGTGCGTGGGGGAGGAGTGGACCAAAATCTGCTTTTGCTTGATGAGGCGGTGGTCTATAATGCAGGGCATTTGCTGGGGTTTTTCTCGGTCTTTAATGGCGATGCCATCAAGAATACGACCTTGATTAAGGGCGGAATGCCAGCGAACTATGGTGGTCGACTTTCCTCAGTTATTGATATCCAAATGAAAGATGGCAATAAACAGAAGTTTGGGGCTGAGGGAGGAATTGGTTTGGTGGCCTCTCGATTGACCTTCGAGGGCCCAATTGTGAAAAATAAAGGCTCTTTTTTGGTTTCGGGCCGCCGAACTTATCTCTTTGATTTGGCTCAGCCTTTTTTGAAGGGCAGCCCTTTTGAAGGGACCAATTACTATTTTTATGACCTGAATTTAAAGGCCAATTATCGCCTTTCGACTAGAGACCGCATTTATCTCAGTGGCTATTTTGGTCGAGATGTCCTGAAGTTGAATAATCCCGATCGGGATTTAGAATTTGGCCTCAATTGGGGAAATGCTACTTCTACCGTTCGCTGGAACCATCTTTTTGGCGATAAACTCTTTATGAATGCGAGCTTTATCTTTAATGATTACGATTTTAGCAGCAGCGGAAGACAGGACCAATTTTCTTTTTCTGTCAATTCGGGCATTCGCGATTGGGGCGGAAAGCTAAGCTTTGATTATTACCCCAATCCGAAGCATCATATCAAGTTTGGTGGCGATTATACCCATCACCAATTTACCCCCAATATTGCCGAGGCTGTTTCTGGCGAAGAGGCTTTTGATATTGCGCCACCCATCAAATACGCCCAAGAGGCAGGAATTTATATTTTGGACGATTGGAAAATCTCTAACCGCCTCTCCCTCAATGCAGGTCTGCGATTTTCTATTTTTCAACAGTTGGGCCCCTATACCTCTAGCCTAGATAGCACGGTTTATAGCCGATTCGAGCCCGTTCAAACCTTCTACGGGCCAGAACCCCGAATCAGTAGCAAATTTAGTCTTACGGAGCGCTCTTCTATCAAAGCAGGCATCAATATCGGCCGCCAATATGTGCATTTGGTGGCCAATTCGGCTACAACTTTACCCACCGATTTATGGGTGCCTTCTGGCGAGTTGGTCCAACCGCAATGGGGAATCCAATATGCCCTGGGCTATTTCCAAAACTTTAAAGAAAATACCTATGAGTTTTCGGTAGAAGCCTATTATAAAGACCTCAGACAACAACTCGATTATGCCGAAAACTATACGCCTACGGTCGATCAAGTTGTAGAAGAACAGTTTATTTCTGGCAAAGGCCAAGCCTACGGTCTAGAGCTGTTTTTGCGCAAGCAAAAAGGCGATTTTACGGGCTGGATCGCTTACACTTTGGCCCGATCTACTCGCGATTTTGAAGGCATTTTGGGCAATCAATATCCCTCTCGTTTCGATCGCCTACACGATTTGTCTATTGTGGGGAGCTATGATTATAAGCGCTGGAATTTCGGCGCAAGCTTCATTTTTGGATCCGGCAGCCCCTATACGCCCATCAAAAGCATTTACCTGATTGGCAGCGATCCCGTGCTAGAATATGGCCTGCGCAATTCGGCCCGCCTGCCCGCCTACCATCGACTCGATCTTTCAGCCTCCTTCCGCCTCAATAAAAAGAAGGAAAAACGCTTTAGTTCTACCCTCGTTTTCTCCATCTATAATGTCTACAACCGCAAAAATGTCTTTTTTACCTATACCATGCCCGAGGAAAATGAGGACTCTGGCAATTTAGAACTCAAATCCTATAAAGTTTCGCTCTTTCCCATCATTCCATCCATCAGTTGGAATTTCAAATGGAGACAAAAGTAGCCGCTTTGGGGCCCGCGGCCGCCCTTTTAGTTGGGGCGGCCGCCGCTATGCTGCGGGGCTCACAGGGCTGTTCGGCCCTGCAGCCGCCTTCGGCGGCTTTGGTCTGGCCTTCGGCCACCCCTCCGCAGCGCTGGGCCATTGGCCCTTCGGGCCCTGGGGCTTCGCCCCAGCCAAACAACAAAGCCCGCTGGCCTATTGGCCAGCGGGCTTTTTCCGTTTATTGGACCAAAATTACTGCCCCAATAAGGCTTTGGCCTCTTCTTCTTGTTTTTGAGCCCAAATCTTTTGAAACTTCTGGACCAACTCCTTTACGCCCAAATCCTTTTGGTGCAGGCGTCTATGATAGGTTTGGATAATCACCCCCACAGCATATTCAGGATGAGGTAATCCCATTTTTCTAAAATATTCTGATAAACGAGAGCCCTCCATCAACTGCCAACGATGTTTCATCCAAAGGCCCAAACTTCCATGGGTGCGGGCATCTACTTCCTCATCAGACAAACTCATAAAATACTCTTTAAAGTCATCTTCCATAGATTCATCCAAAACCCGAAAGCAATCATAGAGATCTCTTGGGATATAAATGCCATTGATTTCTCTTTGGGTAATCCGCTGCTGATAAAGCGAATCCATTCGCTTCTCTATAGGCCCCACCTGCCGACGAATATACATCCGCTTTTCTGATGGATTATCGTCCGTAGCAGTTTCTATTTGGCCCCAACTGAAAGGCAAGAAGAAAAGTGAGAAGGCTAAAAACAAAAATAGACGCATATTGGAAAGTGGTTTTAGTAGAATTTGAAATAGAGGATGACCTCAGCCTGTTACAGAATAATGCCAAAAATATAGAGCGGTTAGGGGAGGCCGCCAAAAAAAAGAAAAAAAATAGCCAAAGCGCTGTTTTCCCATTTAAATTTTGCTATTTGAATAGCTCTATCTCATTCAGTTTCTGAACACTAGCCGCAGCTCTTGGCTGTTCACCTTATTGGCCCTTTTTTTTGCTGTGACGACTGTCACCAATTAAGCAGAGCCAATGCTTTAATTTTAGGTTAAGAAAAGTAAGAAGTACTTCTGCTTTTTGCTCTTTTCACCCTCAAAATTAAGGATAAAATGGGATTTTTCGATTTTTTGTTCAAGCCACAAGAGCTCCCGCAAGATGTAAAAGAGGCAATTGAGAAAGGCTGCCCTATTGTAGATGTTCGTACCCCTATGGAATACGGCATGGGGCATATCGAAGGAAGTATCAATATGCCATTAGGCAATTTGAGCGACTTTCATAGCCAACTCAAAGAATTACCAACTCCTATTATTACTTGTTGTCGCTCGGGCAACCGCTCGGGCCAAGCCGCCAACCAACTCAATGCCTGGGGCATCAAAGCTGTTAATGGTGGAGCTTGGACAAGTTTGAACAAACACCTTTAAATCTTTAAAATGAAGTATTTATCTCTTTTTGCCGCTGCACTACTCTTTCTTTCTTGCAATGCTCAAGAAGCCAAAAAAGTACAAGAACCCTCAAAAACAGCAGTTACTGAAGGCCAAGTTGCTACTGCTCAGCCCATCACTAAAAATATTGCTGTGGCCGACTTCAAAGCAGCCCTAGAATCCGCTGGACCAAATCTACAACTCGTAGACGTACGCACTCCAGGAGAATGGGCCGAGGGTACCCTCCAAAATGCCCAAAAAATCAATTGGAATGATGCGGCCTTTGACCAAAATATTCAAGCCCTAGATAAGACGCAAGCCGTTTATGTCTATTGCCGATCCGGCGCCCGCTCTAGCCGTGCTATGGCCCGTATGCAAAGCCTAGGGTTTACAGAAGTCTATAACCTCAATGGGGGAATTATGGCTTGGCAAAATGCAGGTTATGAAGTGGTCAAATAAATGGCCGTTTTTGCGCATTCTGCGTCTAACAATGGCCATCTTCTTTCTTATAGATGTCTATTATAGCCATAGCCCCTGGATGCTAATCTTAGGCTTATTTCTACTCTATCAAGGCATTTTTCATAAGCCTTGCCTAGGCAGTTGTAGCCTCCCTTTAGCCAATAAAAACAATTACTGAACAGACTTAAATCATCATAAACAATGAGCAAATTCCAAGAAATTATCAATGGTGACACTCCCGTAATCGTAGACTTTTACGCTGTTTGGTGTGGCCCCTGCAAAATGATGCCCCCAATCCTCAAAGAACTTAAGGATAAGGTGGGCGATGCCGTACGCATTCTCAAAATTGATGTGGATAAAAACCAAAAACTATCTGCTCAATACGGCATCCGATCTATCCCTACACTGATGCTCTTTAAAAATGGACAGGCTGTCTGGCAACAAGCTGGAGTAGCATCTGCAGATCAACTACAAAAAGTAATTGAGGCCCACAGCTAAGCCTTAATATACTTGTACTGACTATTCACCAAGGACTGTCGCTCTTTTGAGGAACGCCCAACTAAACCGAGCTAGACAGTCAACAACTATACAATATATTATGAAGCATTATCAAGTACTCGTCATCGGGGGAGGAACGGCCGGTATTATGGTGTCCTCCCAACTGAAAAAAGAAAACACTAGCCTCTCTATTGGCCTTGTAGAACCTGCTAAAACACATTATTATCAGCCTGCATGGACGCTAGTCGGAGCCAATACTTATAATTATGAAGATACCGCTCGGCCTATGTCGAGCCTAATCCCAAAGGGCGTAGATTGGATTCAGGATTATGCCACAGGCTTTGATCCAGAAAACAATAAACTACATTGTAAAGAAGGGGATTATACCTACGACTATTTGGTGGTTGCCCCAGGAATCAAAATCGATCCCTCTCTAGTTGAAGGTTTGCCCGAAGCCCTAGATAAAGGCGTGGTTTGTAGCAACTACACTAACCCCAAACATACTTGGGAGGTCCTCAAAAATTTTAAAGGCGGTACAGCACTTTTTACACAGCCAACCACTCCGATTAAATGCGGCGGTGCACCCCAGAAAATTATGTACTTGGCCGCTGACCACTTTAAAAAGGCTGGCCTTAAGGATAAAACAAATGTTGTCTTTGCCGCTCCAGGAACAAAAATTTTTGGCGTAAAACCTATTGCCGAAACCTTGATGAAGGTAGTGGACCGCAACGATATTCACCTTCGTTTTGGCCACCAATTGGTCAAAGTAGATGGCCCCAACCAAATCGCTTGGTTCAAACTAGCCGATCACCAAAGCCTCTACAACGAAAAGGCTGCAGTGAAAATCGAAGAAAAGGATGGCCTTGTTGGCATTCATTACGATATGCTGCATTTGGCCCCTCCACAAACAGCACCCGATTTTGTCAAAAATTCAGTTTTGGCTTCTGAAGCAGGCTGGGTAGAGGTCAATATCGAAACCATGCAACATCTCAAGTTTCCCAATATTTTTAGCTTAGGCGATGTGGCCCAACTGCCCACTGCAAAAACTGGAGCCGCCATTCGCAAACAAGCCCCCATCGTAGTAGAAAGCATTCTCCGCCTACTAAAAGGCCAAGAGATTAGCCCAAAACGCTACAATGGTTACTCTTCTTGTCCACTAGTTACTGGCTATGGTAAAATGGCCCTAGCCGAATTTGATTATCAAAATAACTTTATTCCAGATCCCAAATTGAAGCAAATGTTGGTCTTCAATTCCGCTAAGGAACATTGGCGACTCTGGATTCTCAAAAAATATATGTTGCCCTATTTGTACTGGAACTACATGATGAAGGGCAAAGATGTCTAGGCGTTCCTCTTTTGATCCATTCCCCCTCTTTCCCCTTGCTAAATAATGAAAGAATTTAAGGATGGATGGTGTAATTGTCAGGATAGAAAGTCAGTAACTACGGTTGCTGGCTTTCGCTTTTTTAGCAGCATTTTATCGCTATATTTGCTCCCCAAAGGCTATAATATTGTAGCCTAAAGTACTTTAATAGCAAGCTTCGTCATGAGTAAATATTTTCCTCTTGCCATCCTGATGTTAGTCCTTTCCTGCACAAACTCCTATCCCAAAAAACAGACTGAAATAGCAGTGCCTAAAGAAGAAATTAAAGCAGAATTTCACAGAATTCTTGATTCTGCAAATGTTCGAGGCGCTATCTTAATCTATGACCTTCAGGCAAATACTTACTACTCCAATGAGTATGACTGGGCCAAAACAGAACGTTTACCCGCCTCTACCTTCAAAATACCTCACTCCATCATAGGACTAGAAACTGCCCTGCTCGAAGATGATAGTGCAATGTTCTATTGGGACAAAAAACCAAGAACCTTTGCCAGCTGGGAGCAGGATCTCAGCCTGAAAAATGCCTTTCACTATTCTTGTGTCCCTTGTTATCAAGAATTAGCCAGAAAAATTGGCCTGAAAAGAATGAAGGAACAACTCGCCAAACTGAATTTTGGCCAGATGCAAGTAGATTCATCAAATCTTGATCTATTTTGGCTTGAAGGCAATTCCAAAATTAGCCAATTTGAGCAAATCGACTTTTTGAAAAGGTTTTACCAAGACCAACTACCCATTACTGCCCGCACAAAAGAAATTATGAGCCGAATGATGATTATTACCCAACAAGAAGGCGAAACACTAAGGGGCAAAACAGGCTGGGCAATGCGCAATGGAGACAATAATGGCTGGTTCGTCGGCTACCTAGAAAACAAAGACAAAACCTACTTTTTTGCCACGAATATAGTCCCAAAAGAGGGCCTAGAAAAAGATAAATTCACAGCCGCCAGAAAAGAAACAACTTTAAAAGCTATTGATTTATTAAGACGGTAAGGGGCTTTTTTTGGGGCTGCCCCTCGCTTCGCTCGGGTCGGGCTGTGTCGCAGCTCGCTGCTCGCTCGGCCCTGCGCCGCCAAAGGCGGCTGGGTCTGGCCCTTCGGGCCACTGCTGTCCATCCCTCAGCCAGCTCGCTGCGCTCGCTCTAACCCTAGAATTTGGACCAAAAAAAGCAGACTGCCTTGCAGTCTGCTTTTTCCGTTTTAGCCTTTCTCAAAAATGAGGCAACGCCATTTTTCTCGAGCTTTTTGCTCCAATAAGCGGAGCCCTTGGCCCTTTTCAATAATAAGTGGAATATCCTCTTCTAAAAAGCCAGAGCAGATGAGCTGTCCACCTGGCTTTAGGGCCGCTACCATATCCGACATAGAAGATAAAATTACATTGCGATTGATATTGGCCAAAATCAAATCATAATCGCTTTCGCCAACAAGCAGCTCGCTACCGCCCTGAGCCAAACGAAGAGGAGCTTGGGGACAGTTGTTCGCCACGTTTTCTAGCGAGTTTTCATAGGCCCAAGGATCAAAATCGAAGGCAAAAATATCTTTGGCGCCCAAATAAGCCGCCATGATGGCCAAAACGGCTGTACCACAGCCAAAATCCATCACCTTTTTGCCCTTTAGGTCCAAGGGACGCATGGCTTGCAAGACCATATAGGTAGTAGCATGATGGCCTGTACCAAAAGACATTTTGGGCGTAATGACAATTTCGTGCTCAATATGCGCTGGAGCGGGAGCGTGAAAATTGGCCCGAATGAGGCAAAAGTCATCTACTTCAACGGCTTGGTAGTCTGACTCCCATTGAGCGTTCCAGTTGGTGGGCGCAATTTCAGTAATTTGGGCTTGGGGCCATTTGGGCGCCAATTGGTCCAAAAAGCTTTGCAGCTTTTCGTCTAGAGCAGATTGAGGCAAAAAGGCCGTTAGGGCCTCCTCCTCTTGCTGAAAACCCTCAAAGGGGAAATCGGCCAAAAGAGCGATTAACTGCTCTTGTTGGTCTTCTTCGGCAACTGAAAAGGAAAAAGAAAGGTAAGTTTGCATAAGTTTTTTATATGTTTGTGGGCTGCTCAAAATGTTATAAATTGGGGCAGCTGCTCTCTGAGCGGCCGAAGGGCCGCTGGCCTAGCGATGTGAAAGGGGGCGGCGAAGCCGCAGACCAAGGCCGTCAGGCCGCAGGGCCGAGCGAATAGCGAGCTGCGAAACGTAGCGCCTGCAGCTTTGCTGCAGGAGGCCCCAAAACAGCAGCGAGCCCCGAAACGAGAACAAGGCCTTTAGGCCGCAGTTCGACGACCAAAGGGAGTAACCGCCCCGAGCCCTTAAGGGCGAGGGGAGGCCCCAAAATAAATAGTTTGTTATTTTGGACCGTATTGGGCTGCAAAAATACACTTTAATTTTTCATTTAACCCCCTTTATATGAAAATAGAACAAGAGGATCAGCATTATCAGGCGGAGAAAGCCTATCCCTTGCCCTCTGTGATAGAAGATCTGAATAAATGGCCGATCAATCAGTTGTATCGAGATAAGAAAGCGTTTATGGACCAATTGGTGGCCTTTACGCAAGATCGGTTGATTGCGCAGAAAAAAGGGGGCGCTTTGGCCCAAAAAATTGCCGCTGTAGTTTATAAGGAGCGGCAGCGAATTTTGGAAAATCCTTGGAAAGTTGATCCACCCGATGAGCTTGATTTTTGGGGAGATATCCGCAGAAAGATGGTCAAGGGGGGGAAATTGGAGGGAGAGGCTGCGCAAAAGCATTATGAGCAGCTATCGGAGCGAATTTTAAGACGTTATGTAGAAGAAATTACGGGTAATTTTAAGATTTCGACCTATAAATTGGCTCGAATTCTTTTGCCCATGCTCTTCAATTCGATCCTCAACACCATGACGGTCCGCAAGGCCGATTTGCGCAAAAAACTGCGGATTTCTGGGCATGTGGAAGAGTTACGCTCTTTGGTGGATAAGGGGACGGTGGTTTTTGTGCCCACGCATTTTTCTAATTTAGATTCTATCCTAATCGGTTGGGCTGCAGATAGAATTGGGATGCTGGCCTTTTCTTATGGGGCGGGACTCAATTTGTTCAACAACAAAATCATGTCCTATTTCTTTAGTCGCTTGGGGGCTTATACGCTAGATCGCCGAAAGAAAAACCCTTTTTATCTGGAGAGCCTCAAGTCATTTTCTCAGCTTTCTATTGAAAGAGGGGTACATTCGCTATTTTTTCCAGGCGGGACCCGCTCTAGAAATGGAGCCCTAGAAGATCGCCTGAAATTGGGCCTATTGGGTACGGCTATAGATGCCCAAGGGGCTGTTTTGGAAAGAGGCGAAAAAAATAAGGTTTATATTGTGCCCGTGGTCTTGAACTACCACTTTGTACTAGAGGCCAAAAGTCTGATTGAGCAGCATTTGAAATATACGGGGAAAGAACTATACATTCCAGAAGGCAGTGGGTTTAGTGCTATGGGCATCCTCAAATATCTTCGTCAATTTGTTTATAATAGCTCAGAAATCTTGGTCAACTTTGGCCGTCCTATGGATGTAATGGGCAATTTTGTAGATGAGCAGGGCCGCAGTTTGGATACGCATGGTCGAGAGGTGGATATTCGGGATTATTATACTTCTGGAGGAAAACTGACCTATGATCGTCAGCGCAATGAAGTCTATACTGAACGTCTAGCAGATAAAATTGTGGAGCGCTTTAAGGTAGAAAATGTAGTTTTATCCAGCCATCTTTTGGCCTTTACTGCCTTTAATATTATCCAGCAGCGAGAAAAAGAACAAGATTTGTATGGTATTTTGCGTTTGCCCAAAGAAGAACGGCAAATTAGCAAGGAGCTGCTGTTTGAGAATTTAGCCCTTTTGCGAGAGGCCCTGCAGCAGTTAGAAGCCCAAGGTCAACTTAAACTATCGGAGATGGTGGCTAGATATAGCATTGAGGAGTTGGTGGCGGATGGCTTGCAAAATATTGGCGCCTTTCATGTCAAGAAACCCCTCTTCTGGAACAAAAAAGAGGCTTGCTATGAAAGCGAAGACCTGAATTTGCTGTATTATTATCACAACCGAATGAAGGCCTATGGGCTGCACCGATTGATTAACATTTAAAATCCTAAAGATGTATTACCGTTTCCTATGGATTCCCCTGGCCCTCTTGCTCTTTAGCTGTGGCCCTTCGGCATCGCCAGAAGAACAAGCGGCTTGGGAGACCGCAGAAAAAGCCAATAGCTTGGCCGCCCTAGATAGTTTTGTGCTTCAATATCCCGAACATAACTTCCAAGAAGAATTGGCCGCCAAAAAAGAACGCCTACTCTTTGCCGAGGCAAAAATGGAAAACCGGGTTTACCATTATAAAAAGTATTTGGCCGAGTTTCCCGAAGGGAAACGCAAGGCAGAGGCCCAAGAGGCTTTAGCAAATATTCAAAAAAGTATTAAATTACCCTCCAAGGAGATCTTGACCGCTAAGCCTTTTGTGGGCAAGGTAGAGTACGAAAATGCTGCAGATAAAGAGATTCTCTCCATGAAGTTTGTCGAACTCAATGAGGCCGATGGCAGCTTTTTGGCCGATGTGCACCTCTCTAACGATATCCGCTGCCAAATTACTGGCCGTATCGAGCAGCAAGCTCCTTATACTATGCTATTCCTCAAACAAGTAGGGGAACAACAGGATTTTATCCTAGACCTATCGCCAGCTCTGCCTTACCTCAAAAATGGAGAGTTGATTATCGAATCTGTAGACCCCAAGCAGTACTGGCGACTCAAATAAAACCATCTATTATCATCACTTTCTAATGAAGTAGCTTTTTTATGCGCACCACTTATTTTTTTAGCTTTTTATTGCTTGCTAGCTTCCTTTTTTCAGCCTGCAATAATTATAAGTCAGAATATGAACAGCTGCTAGACGAAAACGCAGCGATTCAAAAAAAGCTCAATGCTATGAGCGAGGAGGACCGCCTAATCCGTGGCGAATACTCTGAAACAATCGAAACCCTTAACGCTATCGAAGATACCCTCCGCGCTATCGAAACCCGCGATAAGGAAATTCAGAAGTTGAGCCAAAGCAAGGAGATGTCTGGCGATATCTCTCAACGTCAAACGATTATTGCCCGCCTCCAAGCCCTCAAAGATGCCAACGAGAAGTCGAATGGTCAAGCCCGCCAAATGCAGGCTCGCCTCAATAGCTTCCGTATCGAAAATGAACAGCTCCGCAAAATGATCTCTCAGGCCGAAACGAAGGTGATGGCCAAAGATAAGGAACTAGAAGAGGCTCAAGGCGTGATCGATGGCCTCCGTACCGCACTCTCTAAAATGGAGTCTCAATTGCTCGAAAGTGAAGGCAACCTGGCAGAGGCTTATGAGGAACTCAAAACTAAAAATGAAGATCTCGAAAGCACTAACCGCCAATTGACGACGACTATTGAGGAGCTTAACCGCAAAAATGTCTTTATCGATGAGCAAGCTAAAGGCTATGTAGCCTGCGGAAGTAAGAAAACGCTCCGTCGCAAAGGCATCCTTAGTCGTTTTAGCATGAAGTTGACCAAGCAGTACCAGTCTGCCGTCCGTGCCAATAGTTCTAGCATCAATTACTTTGAGAGCAACCAAATTGAATGTGGTACCGAAGGCGATATTATCGCCGTTCTTCCCGCCCGCCCCGAAAGCTCTTATACCATCAAAGGCAACCGCCTAGAGGTAAATAATGCCGAGGAATTCTGGAAAACCGACAAAATCGTTGTGATCGTTAAAGATTAAGAACCACGGTTTTATCCAATGCGAATAAAATGGCCTAGTGCGTAAAGCGCTAGGCTTTTTTGTTTTTGGGGCGTTACTCCTTTCAGTTGTCGAACTGCGCCCTAAAGAGCTTGTTGTCGCTGCGGCTTCGCCTTGCGGCGCTACGGTTACTCCCTTCGGTCGTCGAACTGCGGACTAAAGTCCTTGTTGTTAGGGCTCGCAGGTTTGCTCGGCCCTGCGGCCTGACGGCCTTGGTCTGCGGCTGCGCCGCCCCCTTTCACATCGCTAGGCCGATATATAGCTGCGTAAAAAACAGCCATCAAAAGACTGGAATGATGTATAGCTGGGCCTTTTTTAGTAGGACTGTTCAGGATTTTGTGTATCCGAATAAAATTGGGGCTTTTAGCTTAGTGCTTAAAAGCAGGATTTAGCCAATCATCGCCTAGAGACAAGCCCTAGGCGCAGAAAAGGGCGCAGACAAAATTTTAAACAGTTTCTTTTACAGGTCTAGAGGCGGCGGAGCCGCCGGCTGAGGGGCTGTAGCAGGGCCGCCGCAGGCGGCAGACCTAGGCGCTGCAAGCGCCGCAGGGCCGAGCAGACCTGCGAGCTGCGGAATGGCCCGACCCGCCCGCAGGGTGGGGCAGCCCCAAAAAATAAAAAAGAAGGGCTTAATTGCTTCTTGCGCTATCTTGGGCCATCAGCGTTTTGCTACGGATGATGTAATCGACCTTTTTGGGTTGATATTGTAAGTAGCTCACCGATTTGGGCTTGCGCTTTAATTGTAGGCGAATGCTTTTATTTTGGGTGGGATCAATTTTGGAGAAATCGGCAATGATTTCGAAATCTCTAGCCGATAAACGGTCATAATCGCTAAGGCCGACAATGCAGCTAATTTCGACCTTTTTGGGGAGGAGGACCAGCAATAAACTGTCTGGAATGCCCTTTTTTTGGATCTCTACGGCCAGGCGCTTTTCCGTGGTGGGTTCTACGGTGGCAATTACCTTGATCTCATCGGGTTCAAAGCGCACATTGCTGTTGGGGTGGGGTTTGAGCCGAACCGTTTGAATGACGCTAGAGTTTACTTTTTGTTGGATGAGTGGGACCGTGGGCCAACTCTTAATTTCGCTGACAACAGAGGCGGGGCCATGAATTTTTACGGTAGCGGGCTGTAGTTGAATTTCCGATTTTAAATGATGTTGAGGGGCCAGTTCCAGTTGATTGTCTAGGATGAGCGGAATCTCTTTTTCGGCGGGTGCCTCGGGTTGCAATTGAATAAAATCGGGGCGAATTTCTAGGATTTTGATATCATCGCTCAACTGTCGACTAATTCGACTTTTGATATTCATAGCGTTGAGCGTTTGGGGATTATCATCTTGAATATTGAGGTCGAGCATAAACTCTCCTCTAGAGAACCAGCGTCCGAGTAGATCCCAGCCGCTAGCTTCCACATCGATATCGATATTATCGGGTGGAGGCAAGCTGAGGACCTTATTTTCGGGCAGTTTATATTCTAGGGCAAAGTTAAGAGTGCTTCGATAATTGTAAGAGAGTTTGGTAAAGAGCCAAAAGATGAAGGCAATACCAATGCAAATCATCAGTATTGCCCGATCGGTCTTCAAGAAGGCCTTAATCTCTTGTCTATTTGGCATCTTTGGCATCTTCGTCGCCATAAACAGCTTGTGTCATATCTTTAGAAACGGCTTCTCGTTGGATGGTAATCATTGTTTTGGGAGCAATGATGAGCTCAATAGTACTTTCGGTAATATTGGCAATGCTACCATGTACGCCACCCATAGTGACTACTTTTTGGCCTTTTTTAAGTGAGCTGAAGAAGCTTTTTTGTTTTTTGCGCTCTTGTTGTTGAGGGCGGATCATCAAGAAATAGATGATAATGATAGCCCCAAAAAGAAAGAGTAAATTGGTCCAACCCGCAGCGCCAGAATCGGCAGCCTGCCAAAGGAATAAAGAAAACTTTTGCATATTATTAGCTTAATAAAAAATTAGTTAGCCACATTGGCTCGTATTTTTAAAACAGTTTTGTTGGGGATGGTATTGGCGGTAAGATACACATCTTTTTCTTGGATGCCTTTTTTCCCTGTAGAATTAAATACTACTCGAATTTCGCCAGATTCGCCGGGGGCCAAAGGCTCTTTGGGCCATTGAGGAACGGTACAACCGCAGTTTCCTCTAGCATTGGTAATATTGAGCGGGGATTTGCCTGTATTCTTAAACTTGAAAAGATGTTCTACAGATTCGCCCTCTTTAATATCGCCAAAATCAAAGGCCATTTCTTCAAATTCCATTTTGGCGGCCTCATTGGGATCAAGAGGCTTGTCTGCAGAAACGGGATTGTGGTAGAGCTGTGATTTTCCCAATGGTTTACTGTCCTGCACATCCTGTGCAGAGGGCATATCGGCCGATGGACTTTGGCAGGCGCCTAAAAGGAGCAGCAAGGGAAATAGCAATTTTTTCATATTCTATCTGTTCTTTAGTACACTGTTTTAGGGGCAATTCTGGAGAACCGCCCCTAAAATTTTATTTAAAGAGGATAAATTCTACGCGTCGGTTTTGGGCCCGTCCTACTTGGGTATCATTAGAGACTAAAGGCTGGGTTTCTCCAAATCCCTTGTGAGAAAGCCGGTTGGCTGAAATTCCTTCTTGGATGAGGAAGTTGTAGCAAGCCTCTGCACGTTGTCTAGACAAAATGAGGTTGTTACTTGTTCCGCCCAAATTATCGGTATGTCCCTGGATTTTGAGCTGATGCTCGGGATAGCGCTTGAGCAAGTCGGCCATCTCTTTCAGTATTTCCTTTGAGCTTGGCAACAAAACGGCATTGCCCGTTTCAAAGTGCACCTCTTTCATCGCTCGATCCAAGATGTCTTGATCTGCTTTTTTGATTTCGGGGCAACCTTGGTTTTCTTTGGGGCCTGCCTCTTCAGGACAGTTATCCTCCTTATCTGGAATTCCGTCGCCATCGCTATCTGGACAACCCTTGAACTCGGCTAAACCAGCTTGTTCGGGACAGTCATCTTCTTTGTCTGGAATCCCATCACCATCAGTATCTGGACAGCCATTGAACTCGGCCAAGCCTGCAGTTTGTGGACAATCATCCTGCTCATCCAGTACGCCATCTCCATCGCTATCTTTGGGCTTGGGGGGAGGAGGGATTACTTTCTCTTCTTTTTTGCCCAGTTGGAATACGGCTCCAAGACCTAGCGCAAAATTTGACTTTTGCGTAATCAACGAAGCTCGGTATTCCGCTTGTAGCTCTAGGCTAATCTTATCGTTTAAGGGAATCTTGGCCCCCAAACCTAAGGGAATTTGTAGGTCTAGGGGATTGTTTTCTCGCTCTGTCATATAAACAGGGGCAAGTCCCGCTAAAATATAAGGTTGTACGGCAGCCTCTTCAGAGAGGATATAGCCATTGGCAAACTTATAATGTCCCTGTAAGTCTAAGCCAATACCCAACTCATTAGGGTGATTGCGTTCTTCGCAAGGCGTTGTGATACACAAAATTCTGCTATCTTCATGATAGGCATCAATAGCGCCCAAACGCAAACCCGCCGATAGGTTAAAAGAAGAGTTGAGATAGTAGCGATAAGCTAATTCCCCCCCAAAGGTCCAATCTTGAGGAGCCAAAAACCGATCTGTCCGCATTTTATGCGACTCATCTAAAGAGACATAATCATGGGCCAATAGTTTGGCCGAAATAGCATGCGGCTGTTCCGCAGATTGGGCAGAAAGCCCAGCGCTAGCCAAAAGTCCAAAAAATAAAACAGCGATTTTTTTCATAAGGGGGGAGTTCATTTATTTACTGATCCAAAAGACCTCGACCTTCCTTATTGATGCGCCCTTCTTTCTGTAGTTCCTGCATCAAACGATCAAGGATCCCGTTAATAAAGCGTTTACTTTTGTCAGTACTATAAGTTTTGGCCAAATTAACATATTCGTTAATAGTCACCTTAGTCGGAATAGTTGGAAAGTAAAGGAATTCACAGAGGCCCATTTTCATCAAGGTCATGTCAATAACTGCAACCCGATCTTCCTGCCAGTTGTTCAAACGCCCAGCAATCAATTCTGTCAAATGCTCTTCTTTGCGCAAAACCAAGTAAAGCAGTTCCTTGCCCAAATCCTCTACAAATTCAGGGTTGGGCTTCTGGCTCAAGAAAAACTCCTTATCATCGGGCAAAGAGCGCAAAGAGCGTTTAATTGCGCCATAAATAAGTGATTCATCGTCTGGCCAGGTCGGAAAATAATCAGTCATTTGCTCCATAAATACCTCATCCTCACGCATGCACATATACAAACGAACCAAGGCGTACTGATGCTCTCGAATAGGGGTGTTCTCCATTTCGCGATACCCCTCATAATACTCTTCTGCAGTAAATTTCTTAAACAGACGACGAACCGTGTCTTGATCTACCATCTGCAAAATCCCCTCTTTTTTAATCAGCTTCTGAAAAGCTTCATTTTCTCTAATCGCAGCAACGACCGGATTCTCATATAATTTTCTCGAAGCCTTTTTGTCCATTTCTGTAGGGACAAATTTGTTGCTCTTGATCTCATAGTCCTTACGGCTAAAAAAAGCAATCTGCGTAATATAATGCACGCTGAGCAAATACAGCCGATAACTCTCCTGTACGGCTTTCAAATAATTGCGCTCGGCAACTGCTGTGTTGTCTTCTTTTACAGACTGCGCATAAAGGGTCTGCAAAACCTTAATCCGGATGTTGTTTCTACTTAGCATTATTGTGTTTTGCCAAAGATGATGGTAAGAACTTTAAACGAAAAGCCCTGCCTGAAGTCAGCGCTTCCTAATTTTTGCGCTAAGGTACAAAATCTATCTAAAAGAAGAGGGGATTTTAAAGGCTAGCTGGCAGCAGGCCCAAAAAAAAGGTGCTAAGCAATCTTTGCTTAACACCTTAGACCTAACTTAACTAACTTTGTAAGAACTTTTTTAGAGGGCCTTTTAGCTCCCTACTTTCTTTATGACCAAAAGCTCCTTTTTGTTACCCTTTAAAGGGAACTTTTTTTGAAAAAAAATAAAAAAAGCCGCTAAGTAAATCTACTTAGCGGCTCAATTATCTCAAAGTCAATACTTTAGCTTATTTTGCAGCCAAAGTAACTTTTAGACCCATCTCATCATTGATGAGGTTATCTTCCATACCAGAGTAGTCAATACCCCAAACAGAACGCTTGATTGTAAACTGAGGAGTAGTAGCCTGTACTGCGCCATCTGTAATGTTTACATTAGCAGGAATAGTTACGCTTTTCTCAATGTCACGCATTTTTAGGTTACCCTCAATACGGTGAGTTACGCCTTCTTCTCCTTCTGCTGCAGAAACTGAAGTGATCGTGAAAGTAGCTGTAGGAAATTTCTCTACTTCAAAGAAATCATTATTCTTCAAGTGACCTTCCAATTTAGCTTTTCCACTCTCTTCGTCCAAGTCCAAAACATTGATGCTGGCCATGTCCAAAACAAATGTACCCCCAACAAGCTGACCGTCTTTTACTTGCAATTCTCCTGACTGCAATTTCATGTCACCATTGTGGCTACCAGATACTTTGCTACCTACCCACTCTACTTTAGAGCTCGCTACATCTACAGCCAAAGTCTTGGCCTCAGCAGCTTTCTCTGCATCTACATTCTTAGCTTCTTGAGCATCTACTTTTTCCCCTTTAGGAGCCTCGCTACAAGAAGCTGCAAAAAAACCAAGGGCCATCATAAAAAATAAGCTGCGAAATAGTGTTTTCATAAGTCTTTTTAAATTTGAATATGTACTGCTAGAATTAACGTTTTAGACAAACAATAGCAAGACCAAAAGGTTTTAGGCCGCTGCATTTATTTCCTTGCCTATTGCAAATATAGGGATTGTTTTTAGAATAGATGTATATACATCAATTTTTTTAAAAAAAATTTTCAAGGCCACTCCAAAAGGAGAGGAGCTGCCGCATTTTATTCCTTTTTTGGGGCTGCCCCGCCCTGCGGGCGGGTCGGGCTGTGCGGGGGCTCGCTGCTCGCTCGGCCCTTCAGCGCTAGGCGCTTCGGTCTGGCCTGCGGCCACCCCCTACCATCCCTCAGCCAAGGCCCGCGCTAATCTTCTTTCTTGGCTCTACGCTTCTCTTCCCGTATAAATGAACTCTCATAGGTGCAGTAACGGTCATATTTAGCCTGATTGACGCCCTGCCAAATATCTTTGCCCACCTGCCCCATTTTGAGCATCTGCTCATATAAACGGTTGCCCAAAATTACGCGGTTCTCTACAGAAATATCTCGGTCCGATACCCGATCGGCTTTTATATGTAGGGCCAACTCAAAAGCCTGATTGGCCCGATGCAGCTCATCGAGCTGCGGCTGATTTAGGCCCACATCTTCTAAATGGGCCAGACTCTGCTGCCCCACCCGAATGACTCTTTTGGCACATAAATATAATTTGGGATCACTCATATCACTTAACTTGCTGGTCCCAAACTTACGGTAACGGCCCGATTTGCTATGGTACTTTTGGCCCACTCGATTCATAATCCCCCGAATCAAACGGCGCACTTCTGCTGCAGCATCTTGCTTCTTTTCTGTGGCCACCATTTGCTCGCCCATCAACTCCTCATCTGTGGGAATATCAGAAAAGTCTTTGATCAATTCCTCAAAGGCCGCTATATGCCCCGATAAAATCCCATACTGGGCAAATTCTTTTTGGTCCTCCTTGAGTTGAAGTAAGAGCTCCATGGCCTGCTCAAATAATTGAGCATCCGAATAATTATAGGCTCTAAAAACAGATTGTTTTTTCATCGCTTTTTTGTTTAAAGGCCTAAATATAAAAGTTTTAAATAAATTGTAGAAATTGGTCCGTTGGAAATATCTTGTTTGATGGTTTTTTGCCCCAAAACTGCCTTGACTAGCCTGAAATTTTTATCAAAGAATGGCCGAAGCGCAGGATTTCCATTCGGCCCAGCGCTGCGCAGCGGTGGCGCAAAGCGCCAGACCAAAGCCCGTAGGGCTGCAGGGCCGAGCGAATAGCGAGCCGCGAAGCATAGCGCCGCAAGGCGAAGCCGCAGCGGAGGCCCCAAATTATCCTGATTTACTTCCTAATGATTAGACAATTTGCTTTTTTGAGCCCTAAACCTTCAGAAACGTACCCATGAATAAATTACTTTTGCCCCTGCTGCTCTGTTTTTCTTTCCTTGCAGCCGCCCAAGAAACTGACCATTTAGCAAGCGCTGTATTATTGAAGAATAGTCTGCGGCTAAATGCATATTGTTCGACTCTTTTGGAGCAGGATACAGCGGCCCATCAGGCTTTGAAACTAGAACTGCTAGACTACTTGGGGGATACTACTAAACAGTATGTTTTGTATCGGAATAGGGAGGGGCAGAGCAAATATTTTGTGCAAACAGAAAGGCAGCTTGTGGCCATTTACCTCCTTTCGGTACTTCATCGTCAAAATGATACCTTTGCTGATGAATTAAGTATTTATGACTATAGAAATAAGCAGGAGTTAAGGACCAATACTCCCGCTTTTGAGCTTCTTGTAGAGGAGATGAAAGCTTGGGCCAAGGGCGAACAGAAGCAGTTTCCCCTAGAGGAAGGAGAGTTGTATTGGGGGCTTGACAGCTGTCCCTGCAGGAATCTTCGAGATATACAAGCAAAAGAAGACTACCACTTAGATAGCTTGATCTTATTGAAGGAGTATAATCGGCTATATACGCTTACTGCCTGTGATACAGCCGCCCATCAGGCCTTGAAACTGCAGCTACTGCAGCACTTAGGCGATACCGCAAGGCAGATCTCTTTTTTGCATTATGAAAATAGCAAGGATAAATCCTTTGTAGAGCTCAATACAATTACTGTTCGCAAGAAAATAGAAAGGCAGCTAGCCGCTATGTATATTCTTTCGGCCCTTCATTATCGAACGAATAGATTTAGTCGTCAATTTTGTATTTATGATGATAAAAATAAGCGAGAACTGAAGCCTGGCGATTCCGCTTTTGAGCTTCTTGTAGAGGAGATGAAGGCCTGGGCCAAGGACGAGCAGAAGCAGTTTCCCCTAGAAAAAAGAGGACTTTCTTGGGGCCGGCCAGAGATGAGCTCTGAAGAGGTATTGAAGGCACTTAGAGGAGGAGGAGAATAACAGGTTTTAGCACTTAATTTTACTGCTAGCCAATCATTATCTAGGGCCATGGGCTAAAGCCCATGGTTGCGAGTCTATGCAAACTAGCGGGCTGAAGCCCTTGTTTGCAGCTAGGGGTTCATTTTCTTGCTTAGCGAATAGCCTCAGGGCAAAAAAGCGAACAAGGACTTTAGTCCGTCGGTTCGCTCAGTCAACAACCCTGGGCTTCAGCCCAGGACAGTAAGGATAGACGTTGTTTTTAGCACTTAATTTTACTGCTAGCTAATCATTGTCTAGAGGCTTGGCCCTAAACTGTCTAGGGCCATGGGCTAAAGCCCATGGTTGCGAGTCTATGCAAACTAGCGGGCTGAAGCCCAGGGCAGTAAGGATAGAAAAAAAGCTGTCAACTTTTATATTTACGTTTTTTACTGCTTACTTTTGTATCCGTATGAGTTGCTGATTAAAAGAAATCCTGAAATGTATAAAAATGCGGTATATATCCATATGGTCTGGCCAACCTATAAAAGGTTAGAGTTTTTGAATGAAGAAGCGTTGCCGATTTGTTTAAATGCGCTAAAATTGATTGCTAAAGAAAAAAATATTCGGCTATTAGAGGTGAATGGTTCTATAGATCATATTCATTGTCTTTTTGCACTAGGCCCTCAAGATTCATTAGCAAAAATTGCTTTTTGGCTAAAAGGTCGATCGTCTAGAATCTTAAACCAAATGTATTATGAAGAAGGTGAATTTAAGTGGGCTAGAAACTACTATGCACGTTCCGTTAGTTTTTCAGAACTAAGTACCGTTCAAGAGTACATACGAAATCAAGCATTAAATCATAAATTATAGTGCTACATATACTATTACATAACAGATTCTATCTTACCTCCATGGGCTAATAAAGCCCATGCTTGCAGGTCTATGCAAAGAGCGGGCTAAAGCCCTTGTTTGCTATTGAGGCTTGGGTTCATTTCTAGACCTAATAAAATGGGCTGAAGGTTTTAATCTTCAGCCCATAATTATAAACAACCCAAGGCCCCAATTTCTCCCCAAAATTCATCTCCTCTTTTAAAGCCGCTCATAAAACTGTACTTTTGTTGCAAAATTTACAAGAACTATGAGCTACCAAAAATATAAGGCCGCCTTGCAAGAAATCAAGGACCTGCAAGCTGCCCAAGCCGTTTTGCATTGGGATATGGAAACCTTTATGCCCGCTAAGGGCCTGCAACAACGCAGCCGACAATTAGCCAGCCTTGGCCGCTTGGCCCAAGAAAAGGCTCAAGCCCCCGAATTAGGCGAACTCCTACAAAATTTATTGGCCCAAAAAGAACAGTTTAGCCCCGCAGAACAGCGCAATCTAGAACTCTCTTGGGAGGATTATCAAGAGGCGCAGAAATTAAGCCCCCAATTTGTCGAGCAACTCTCTTTGCTGACCTCTAAAGCCCAAGCCGCCTGGCAAAAGGCCCGCCAAGCCAAGGATTTTTCTCTCTTTGCCCAACCCCTGAGCGAACTGCTGGCCGCCAAAAGAGAAGAGGCCAAAATCCGCGCAAAAGCAGGACAAGGCCATCTCTACGATAGCCTTTTACGCAGCTATGAAAAGGAGGCGACCGTGGCCCGCTTAGATCCCATTTTCGAACAGCTAAGCAGCGGTATTCGCCAGCTTTTGGCCAAGATTGCCGCCCAGGGAACCCCACCCCAAAAAGAGTTTTTAAACCACCGCTTTCCCGCCGACCAACAATGGGCTTTTAGCCTCGAATTGCTCGAGCAGATGGGCTACGACTTTGAAGCAGGCCGACAAGATGCTTCTACCCACCCTTTTACCACTTCTTTTGGGACCGAGGATGTCCGCATTACCAGCCGCATTGATGAGGAGGACCTGATGTCTTGCCTCGGCAGCTCGATCCATGAAGGTGGCCACGCCCTCTATGAACAAGGCCTATTGAGCTCGGAATATGGCCTGCCCCTAGGCGAAGCCGTTTCGCTCTCTATTCACGAGTCGCAATCTCGCCTTTGGGAGCAAAATGTGGCGGGCTCTGATGTCTATTGGCAACATAATTTTAGCCGCCTCCAAAGCCTGTTCCCCTCCCAATTGTCTGGCGTAAAGGTCCAAGATTTTTATCGAGCGATCAATTACCTGGCGCCCAATTTTATCCGCACCGAGGCCGATGAGGTCCACTATCATTTGCATGTGGGCATCCGCTACCAACTGGAAAAACAACTGATTGGCGGAGAACTAGAGGTGGACCAATTGGAGGAGGCTTGGAATGAGGCCTATGAACGAGAACTGGGCATCCGTCCCGATAATCCCCAATTGGGCGTTTTACAAGATATTCACTGGTCGGCTGGACTCTGGGGCTATTTCCCCACCTATAGCCTCGGCAGCCTTTACGCTAGCCAGTTTTTTGCGGCCGCTCAATCGGCTATGCCCGAACTCAAAAGCCAGATTGCCAGAGGCGAATTGCTGCCCCTACGCGAATGGTTGCGCAAAGAAATTCATGAAAAGGGCCGCCACTATAGCTCCGAAACCCTTTGCCAACAGCTAACGGGCCAAGGCCTTTCCGTCGATTTTTTCTTGGCGTATCTAGAAGAGAAGTACCGCAAAATTTACAATTTTTAAGCTATGCCACAGCTAGATTATTTGATTCTGGGCCAAGGCTTAGCGGGTAGCCTTTTGGCAGATCGCCTCTGGCAGGCTGGCCAAAAGGTGGCCCTAATCGATCAGGGCCATCAACAGGCTTCTTCCCAATTGGCGGCGGGAATCATGAACCCCATCGCTGGCCGATGGTTTACCAAAAGCTGGCGAATGGAGACCCTTTTGCCGCTGGCTTTTGCCTATTATCGAGAGCTGGAAGAGCGCCTAGACTGCCCCTTATTAGAAGAAAAAGCGGTGGCCATGCTTTTCCGCCTGCCCGAAATTGTCAATAACTGGATGGCCCGATCTACGGACCCCAATCTGAAGTTGTTTATCTCCCCCGACTTTGACCAAGCCGCCTATGAACGCAGCTTTGGCGCCCTAGCTGGCGGGGTAGAGTTCTCGCCAGCAGGCCGCCTCAATCTGCCTTTGTTCATTGAACGCTACCGAAGCTATTGGCAGGAGCAGGGACAGCTTTTGCTAGAGGAAGCCTTTGATTTTGAGGCCCTAGAATTACTAGAAAATGGGGTAGCCTATAAGTCCCTACAAGCCAAGGCCATCATTTTCTGCGAGGGCGCTCAGGTGCTGCAGAACCCCTATTTTAATGCCCTGCCCTTTAATCCCGCCAAGGGGGAGGTCCTCTTTGTCGAAATCCTCGATTATCCCTTTGATGGGAAGATGGTCAAGGATGGGGTGTTTATTATCCCGCTGGGCGATCAGCTGTATTGGGTGGGCAGCACCTACGAGCACGAATATGAGTCTTTGGCGCCCACCGATACCGAGAAATACCGCCTGCTGGGGCAGCTAGAGCAGTTGCTGGAGGGCCATTCTTTTAAGTTGCTGGATCATCAGGCTTCCGCCCGCCCCATACAACGCAAGCGCCGCCCCATTTTGGGCGCCCATCCCAAGCATCCGCAATTGTATATTCTCAATGGCTTGGGGGCCAAGGGCAGCTATCTGGCGCCTTATTGCTCGGCCCAATTGAGAGATCATTTGCTGCAACAACAGCCTTTGGAAGCTGAATTGGATATTGCCGATTATCTAGATTATTTTTAGGACTTGGGGCCCGCGGCCGCCCTTCAATTTGGGGCGGCCGCCGCTATGCTGCGGGGCTCGCTATTCGCTCGGCCCTGCGGCGGCTGCGCCGCCTGGGTCTGGCCTGACGGCCACCCACTCCGCAGCGCTGGGCCAACGGCCCTGACGGGCCCAAGGGGGCTGCGCCCCCCTTGCCGCTGAGGCCCAATTGTTTAGCCAAATAAATCAAAGAAATGAAGAAGAAAGATTGGAAAAAGGTAAAGCTGGGGGAGGTTTGTGAGATAACATCAGGAGGAGCATTTCCATCAAAACAATTTAATAAAGAAGGCGAAGGGTTACCCTTAATTAGAATCCGTGATGTAAAAAGAGGTTTTTCAGAGACTTATTTTGATGGAGACTATAAAGACAAATATCTTATTCAAAATGGAGATGCTCTTATCTCTATGGATGGAGAGTTTATTATTGCTAAGTGGAAAGGTGGAACGGCTCTTTTAAATCAACGGGTTTGCAAGATAACCATTTCAGAAAATGCCTTAGACAAACTAGATAGCAGTTACTTATATCGTTTTTTACCACAACAGCTCAAAAAAATAGAGGATGTAACTCCATTTGTTACGGTTAAACATCTATCAGTAAAAACTATTAACGAAATCCAAATCCCCCTCCCCCCCTTATCAGCGCAAAAGGCCATAGCGGCCCAGCTCGATCGGGCGGATAAGGTACGGCAGGCCTTGGCCCAAAGCCTAGCGGATTATGATCGTTTGCTGTCGGCCAGCTTTCTGGATATGTTTGGGGATCCTGTGCTCAATCCTAAGGGCTGGGAGCTGGCTACAATAGGCGACTATTTTGATGTAAAAGGGGGGAAACGACTGCCTAAAGGGCAAAGCTATGTCAATGCTGTTACAAAACATCCTTACTTAAGAGTGACTGACTTTGTGAAAAATGGAATTGATGTCTCCGATTTAAAATATATAGATGAGGAGACACATAGTAAAATTTCAAGGTATATAATAAATAGTGATGATGTTTACATTTCAATTGCTGGAACAATTGGTATCGCTGGATATATTCCCAAGTCCCTTTCTGGAGCTAATTTGACAGAAAATGCAGCTAAGCTTATAGTAAAGAAGGGAGCTAGCTTTACAAAAGAATATTTGTCATATTATCTGAATTCTTACTACGCACAACAAAATATTCAGGCTAAAACAATGGCTGTAGGTGTTCCTAAATTAGCTTTATTTAGAATTAAGGAATTACCATATTTTAATCCCCCACTCCCCTTACAGCAGCAATTTGCGCAATTGGTGGAGCGGATAGAGCGGCAAAAGGCGCTCATTCAGTCGGCCCAGCAATCGGCGGAGGATTTATTTGGGGCCTTATTGCAGGCCTACTTTTATGAGGGGAATTAGCATAGCGATCGAGCAGGTCCAAACCGAGGGGTTTGGGCCTTTTTTGTTGTTGGGGGGCTTGCTTTTCCTGCGGCCCCTTTCCTGCGCCTAGGGACAAGCCCCTAGGCTAACTTTTTCAGACAGCCCTCTAAAGAGGGCCTTTGGGTAAGGACCTTCACTGCTAGAATGACTTAGCAAGACCGTGCATCAGCCTTTGAGGCCCTCTAGGGCTGACTCCATTTGATTAGCCTAGGGGCTTGTCCCTAGGCGACTGCATCATTACATTTAACTAGAGGGATTCCCCCAAGGCATCTGCATTGATACATTTAGCTAGGGGGAATTTCCCCCAGCTAATTTGCAGATTACAATCGACGTTGGGAAAATCCCAGAGCTAATCTGCGAATTACAATTGACGTTGGGAAAATCCCAGAGCTAATCTGCGAATTACAATTGACGTTGGGAAAATCCCAGAGCTAATCTGCGAATTACAATTGACGTTGGGAAAATCCCCCAGCTAATTTGCAGATTACAATTGACGTTGGGAAAATCCCAGAGCTAATCTGCAAATTACAATTGACGTTGGGAAAATCCCAGAGCTAATCTGCGAATTACAATTGACGTTGGGAAAATCCCAGAGCTAATCTGCGAATTACAATTGACGTTGGGAAAATCCCAGAGCTAATCTGCAAATTACAATCGACGTTGGGAAAATCCCAGAGCTAATCTGCGAATTACAATTGACGTTGGGAAAATCCCAGAGCTAATCTGCGAATTACAATTGACGTTGGGAAAATCCCAGAGCTAATCTGCGAATTACAATTGACGTTGGGAAAATCCCAGAGCTAATCTGCAAATTACAATTGACGTTGGGAAAATCCCAGAGCTAATCTGCGAATTACAATTGACGTTGGGAAAATCCCAGAGCTAATCTGCAAATTACAATTAGCGTGGGGAGGGTGTATAAGGCCCTATCTTTTTTTTCTGGACCAACCCTACTACAAATTAGCTAAGCTCGCTTAGTAGCGAAATATTGGATGCGGTTGTATTTAAGCCCTTCTCATTTTACCCTAGGGACAAGCCCCTAGGCTAATCAAATGGAGTCAGCCCTAAAGGGCCTCAAAGGCTGATATATACGGCTTTGCTAAATAGTTATTGCAGAGCAGGTCCTTATCCAAAGGCCCTCTTTAGAGGGCTGTCTGAAAAAGCTAGCCTAGGGGCTTGTCCCTAGGCGCAGGAAAGGGCATACACAAAATTTTAAACAGTCTCGATTCACTAGGCCCAGACGAAATTTTCGGTCTTGGCTCCTAGCTCCTAATTCTTATGTTTTAAGAGAAAGAGAAAGAAGTTTATTGAAGATCTTGTTTGCTTAACTGTTCAAGCTTAGGGGGAAAGACAAATCCCCTCGCAGGAGGGGATGACAGATTCAATAGCCTAGGGCCTTGGCCCTAGGGGGGAAATTTATATCCTATTGGCCTGTGGGTTGAAACCCACAGCAAAAAGGGAAGCCATGCAAAACCTAATAAAATGGGCCGAAGGTTAAAACCTTCAGCCCATAGCTAAAAGAGGGTCGATTGACTAAGTGAGAAAGATAAAAGGCCAAAAGATTTAAATCAATGAGGGTTTTAACCCTCATTCATACATCATTGCGCAGCAATACCATCTGGCTGTAGGTTTTAACCTACAGCCCCATGTAACAGGCCCGAAGGGCCGCAGGCCTAGCGATGTGCAGCAGTGGCCGTCAGGCCAGACCAAGGCGGCAAAGCCGCCGCAGGGCCGAGCGAATAGCGAGCTGCGGAACGTAGCGCCGCAAGGCGAAGCCGCAGCGGAGGCCCAAAAACAAAAAAAGAACCTTCCCCTAGATCAAGGGAAAGGTTCTTATTTATAGGCGGCGATAAAAGGGCGGCCTAAATATCTTCAGAGGGGTAAGCTTTTTTGTAGATGGCCTTGAGGACATCATGAGAGCTAACGATACCTTCTAGTTCGCCCTCTTCAGTGATGATTGGTAGGGCGTGGAAGTAGTTGATGAGCAGGAGCTCGGCAGCAACGCCAATTTTATCGGTAGGGGCGATATGGACCACTTTGGTAGTCATGATATCGGAAGCGGTGTATTTAGACAAAAGCTCTTGGTTATCGGCAGCGGCTTTGGCTTCGCCATGTAGGCGGGCGCCGTGGATGGCTTTTTCAAAATCGCTTTGGCTGATGATACCGACCAATTCTTTGTAGCGGACGACGGGGATGTGGTGGATATTCTCTTGCTCAAAAAGTTCTTGAACTTTTTGGAGGCTATCGCCAGGGACAAGGGCTTTGATTTTGGTCGTCATGATGTCGCTGACGGGGCGGTTCATAAAGTCAGATAGGTTACTCATAATACGGTTGTTTTTGATAAGGTAGGGTTTAATTCTTTCTACTATAAAAAGGGAGAACGGAGAGGAAAAGTTCTATTTTTTTAGCTGTTTAAAGAACACAATTTTTTTATAAAAAACCTACTGAAAATGAAAATCATTAGCAAAAATTCCAGCTCTAAAGGAGTCTATAGGAGTGAAGTTGGGTAGACTTAGGCGATCGACCCAGGCGGATTCTGTGCCCATATAGCGAGCAGCGTAAAGTGTATTGTTTTCATTATCAAAGCCGAGGCCGTAATAATGGCCAGTTTTGATTTGCTGGATGCTTTGTTGGTTGGGGTCGAGTTGGTAGATTGCGTTTTTGTGACAAAAGAAAAGTTGGCTACCGTCGGCGTTTCGGCATAGCTGGCTAGCGCCTTGTCCTTTGGCTAAATTTAGCTGGTGGATAATTTGGTTATTGCTGGGATCTATGGCGATTAGGCTGCCCATTGTGCTGTTGGCGGTATCGATTTGGGGGTAATTGCTGTAGGCGGCTTTGCCTGAGCAGGCGATCCAGAGCAGGCCATTTTGGTCGAGTTGGAGGCTGTTGGGGGCATCATCGACAGTAATATATTGTTCGAGTTGGTGAGTTTGGCTATTGATAACGGCTAGGCGTTGGTCGGTTTCGAGTCCGCCCACTAGGCAGAGAAAGACCTTATTATTGTAGGGGAGCAGGCGTTCGGGCCCTTTGCCGAGGGCTTCAATTTCGCCGATGAGTTCGGCTGTTTGGTAATTAAAGATGGCGATACTGCCGGAGAGCAGGTCATTGCCCCATTGGCTAATATAGGCGAGGCTATCATTGATGGGGGCGATATATCGGGGTTGTTTGAGGTTGAGGATTTGGCCTTCTTCGGCAAAGGTTTGGGGGTTGACCCATTCTAGTTTATTGGAATTATTGACCACAATATAGGTGTGTTCGCCAAAGCGGTTGAGGGATTGGACCACATTGCCTAAATCTCTTTGGTTGACCGTTTTGAAAATGCGATTTTGGACCTCTTGATTAGCGGGAGAATAATGGCTGATCGTGCCAGAGGTTTGGTTGTATAGGCCCTCATTAGTGATGAGGACACCTTGGGCAAAGCTGGCTGTTGTTGGGCTGGGTTCTTCTTTTTTGCAGGCCGTAAATAAAAGCCCGAAAAGAAATATATACAAGAGTGATGTCTGCCTAATTGACTTCATAGAAAAAATGATTAGTTTTGTTGAAAGGGGCCAAACTGGCCACTAAAAACTCAAAAATAAGGAAGAAAAAACTATGTCAGCAGTGGCAAGAGAAATATTGAAAAAGTATTGGGGGTATCCGAGTTTTCGGCCCTTACAGGAAGATATCGTGGATGCGGTTTTGGCAGGTAAGGACTGTTTGGCCCTATTGCCTACGGGTGGGGGAAAATCGGTTTGTTTTCAGGTGCCTGCGCTTTGTTTGGGGGGGCTTTGTTTGGTTGTTTCTCCTTTAATTGCCTTGATGAAGGATCAGGTTGAGCAGCTCAAGCGGCGGGGCATTTCGGCCGAGGCGATTTACACGGGCATGCGTCGTTCAGACATTGATCGCATTTTAGAATTGGCGGTGCATGGGCATATTTCTTTTTTGTATGTATCTCCAGAGCGTTTAGGGACCGAGATGTTGCAAATGCGTTTGGATCGTTTGCCCATTCGCTTATTGGCGGTTGATGAGGCGCATTGTATTTCTCAGTGGGGCTATGATTTTCGGCCGGCCTACCTCAAGATTGCGGAGATTCGGCCTGCTTTACCCAAGGTGCCTATTATCGCCCTTACGGCCACGGCTACCGAGCAGGTGGTTGCTGATATGCAAGATAAATTGGCTTTTCGGGAGGAGGCTAAGGCGGTTTTTCGCAAAAGTTTTGGGCGGGATAATCTGGCTTATGTCGTTTTGGAGGAAGAGAACAAACTGGCCAAGCTGCTAGATATGTTGAAGAAAGTGCCAGGGACGGCTGTGGTCTATGTTTTGAATCGCCGAGCTTGTCGAGAAATTGCTAGCTACTTACAAAAGAATGGCATTTCGGCAGACTACTATCATGCAGGCCGAGAGGTAGAGTTGCGTTCGCAGATTCAGCAGTCTTGGATCGCCAATGAGATTCGGGTTATTGTGGCCACCAATGCTTTTGGGATGGGGATCGACAAGCCCGATGTGCGTTTGGTGGTGCATTTGACCTTGCCGGATAATTTAGAGGCTTATTTTCAGGAAGCAGGCCGAGCGGGCCGAGATGGCAAAAAGGCCTATGCGGTATTATTGTATAACAGCACCGACAAGATGCGTTTGCTGCAGCAATATGAGCAGAGTTATCCTAGCTTAGATATTGTTCGGCAGGTTTATCAGGCCTTAGGGAGCTTTTTCCAGTTGGCCATTGGTGGGGGAGAGGGCCAGAGTTTTGATTTCCCATTGGGGGGCTTTTGTCAGCAGTATAAGATGAACCCTATTTTGGTCCTTTCTGCTTTGCGGGTCTTGATGCAAAACGAGTATTTGATCTTATCGGAATCCTTATTTTTTCCAGCTAGTTTACAGTTTCGCTTAAACAATCGGCAGGTATATGATTTTGCTTTGCGCTACAAGCCCTATGAGCGCTTGGTCCAGTTTATTTTGAGAACCTATCAGGGGGCTTTTCAGCAGCCTGTAAATATTCGAGAGGAGCAAATTGCAAGGGGGACCAAATCCACCATTTCGGAAGTCAAAAAGCAGTTGGGGCAATTGCAGCAGGCGGGTTTGCTCTACTACCATCCACAAAAGGAGAATCCGTATATCTATTATCTCAAGCCGCGTTTGGCCAAGGGGGATTTATTATTTGATGGGGCCAGTTATCGCTTTTTGAAAGAGCGGCAGGAAAAGCGGATGCAAGCCGCCTTGGCTTATGCAGAGGAAAAGCGTTGTCGCTCGCAGATGCTCTTGGCCTATTTTAATGAGTTGGATGCGCCCGCTTGTGGACAGTGCGATGTTTGTTTGGGCCGACATGACAACCGCCCCTCGGCCCAAGAGTATAAGAAAATACGGAGCTATATACTTGCGCAAATTGGGAAGCAGCCTCAGCCTTTGCGAGAATTAATTGGGCGTTTCCCCTCCAATTTAGAAAATAAAGCTCTTGCGGTTTTGCAGCAATTATTAGACAATCGAGAGTTGCTTGAGCAAGCCGATGGCAAACTGAAGTTAAACTAAAAAAGCGCCCATCAGGGCGCTTTTCTTATGTGTTTTTTAGAGCTGCTTGTTGCTCTTCGATCCAAGCCATTGCTTTTTCCTTAGAGGTAAATAGCTTGGTGGGAAAGTTTGGTTTGTTGAACTTAAGAAAAATATTGCCAACCATAGTCGAAAATCCACTACTAACCAGAACGGCACTAGCCTTTGCTACAGAATGATTAGCGAGGTGCTTTCTCGATTGTTGACAAACGGATTTGAGTTGCCGAATATCAGAAAGATAACAGCCTTCGGTGCCAAAAGCTTGACGGCAGGCTGCTATGTGCTCTTCTAGGGCTTCTAGGGTAACATTGGTTGGATGGTAGACCTCATGGATGATTCCATTATCCAATTTTATGGCGTCTACTAGTGGAGTGGTGATTTTTTGTTGACTCATTTAATTAAGGATTGGCTATTCGGCCGCAAATATAATTAAATAGTCATTCAATCATTGTTAAGTGAGCGATTTCTTTGCTCCCGTAACCAAGCTAGGGCTTTTTCCTCAGAGGTAAATAGTCGAGTAGGGAATTTGGGCTTATTGAATTTTAAAAAGAGGTTACCCACTAATTTAGAGATAGGGCTATAGGTTAAAAGTGCTGCTCCTGCAGCAATCCCATGCTTCGCCAGATAATCTCTAGCCTCTCTTTCTGTAGATTTTAGCTGGCTAATATCAGATAGATACCAAGCGCCAACGCCATAGGCTTGCAAAGAGTCTTCAATATGCCCCTTCATCATCTCTAGGTTGACATTGACGGGCTTGTAGATTTCTTTCACAATACCTTCTTCTAGTTGCCAAGTTTGGGCAACGGCATTGTCTGTTTTGGGAGAAGGAGCATTCATAATAAAGGAGTTAATGAGTGATTTTTTGCAGCCAAGCTAGCGCTTTTTCTTCTTTGGTGAAGAGTTTAGCTGGAAAGGGAGGGGCGTCAAAACGCAAAAAGAAGTTGCCAATAATCGCCGAAGGGCCATTATTGACAATAATGGCTGCTGCTGCGGTCACATCATTCTTCTTCGCAATATGTCGACGTGCCTTGGCATTGGCCGAGCGCACTTGCCGAATATCTACCAACATATAGAGCTCTTTGCCAAAATGCTCCGTAAGCAAAGCAAAATGCGCATCAATTTTCTCGGTTTCTGTAACTACGGGCAAATACTCTACTCGCAGTAATTTAGGACCTAATTGCCAAAGTTTGGCAATAGGTGTAATCATTAGTTCTTTTTCCATCTGCTATTATTCCTGCTCAATCAGGATTTTATCTAGCCACTTTTTGGCTTCTGTTTCCTGGCTAAACAATTTTGCGGGGAAAGGAGGGGAGTCGAATTTTAAAAAGAAGTTGCCAATAATCGCCGAAGGACCATTATTGACCACAATGGCCGCTGCTGAAGCAACAGGATTGTTTTTGGCCATATAACGGCGAGCCTTGGCATTGGTCGTCTTCACGCGCCGAACATCGACCAACATGAGCAACTCCCGCCCAAAGACTTCTTCTACTAACTTAAAGTGCTGGTCAATTTTGTCTATATCTTTTACCGTGGGCAAGTACTCAATATAAAGCATTTTTTCATTAATCTGCCGTATATCGGCAATTGGGCTTTGTATATTTTTTTGCATAGTTTCAGGGGCTATAGGTCCTTGTTTTGCCATTCGGCCAGCCAGGCCAAGGCTTTTTCTTTATGAGTGAACAGTCGAGTAGGAGTCTGAGGCCTATTGAAGCCCACCAAAAAGTTACCCAACACACGACTAATACCATTACCCACCAAAAGCGCACAAGCTCTAGACCTTGAGGTTGAGGCCTGTGAAAAGTATTGTCTTGCTTCTTTAGAAAGCCCTTTGAGGTTTGCTCCATCAATATAAACGAATATATTCTGGTTTCGAGCAGCTGTCATTTTCTTAATAGCTTCATTATAGCTAATCGCTTGCTCTAAGCTCATTATCAACCCATCCTCAAAATACAATTCTAATACACCCGCTTGTTTTTCTGACCACTGCAGTTTCGCTTGGGGAAATATGATCTCCTCAGCAGAATAATCTCTTGTCAAACCATTCTTTTTAGTAGATTTTTAAAATACAGTCCTTAGGACGTTTTCTGCTGCCATTCGATTAACCACTGAAGCGCTTTTTGCTTATCTGTGAACAAACGAGTAGGAATAGGCGGCTTATTAAAACCAACTAAAAAATTACCCAAAATTCGACTAATGCCGCTGCCTACCAAGAGCGCACAGGCTCTAGACCTTGGGTTCACCGCCTTGGCAAAGTACTTTCGGGCGTCCACGGAAATCCCGCCAATATTAGACACGTCAATATAAATAAAGATGTTCTCATCTTGGGCTTCAGCCATTTTACAAAGACTTTCGTAGTAGTCTTGGGCCTGTTCCAAACTCATCTTTAAACGGTCCTCAAAATGGAGCTCTAAAACTCCCGCTTGCGCCTCGGACCAGCGCAAATGAGCTTGGGGAAATACAATCTCCTGGGCAGAATAATCTCTTTTCAAACCTAATTTTATTTAGCAGCCTGCTCTTTCAACCACTCAATCGCTTTCTCCTCATCGGTAAAGATACGAGTTGTAATTGTAGGTTTACTGAATTTTAGAAAAAGGTTGCCAATAATTTTCGATAAACCATTCCCCATAATTACCGCAGCTCCCACCGCGACAATTTTTCCAGAACTCAACGCCTGCCGAACTTCCTGATTCGTTTTTTTCATCTGTCGCAAATCAGAAAGCAACCAAAGTCCATCTCCAAATTCCTCCCGAAGCTGCTCAATATGCGCATGTACATCATCCGGATTAGTAACTACTTCATCATACATGACCCGAATAATTCCAGGCGCAATAGGCCAAACTTTGGCAATCGGAGTCTTAATGTAATTTTGCTTTTCCATAGTGCTCCTGTTTCTTTAGTGTGATACCAAAGCTAAAAATTTTAAGCTTTTTTTTTAATCTGAAGGGGCTTTAATTTTAGTTTTTTTTGGGGCCTCCCGCCTGCGGCGGGCGCTACGCTTTGGGGCTCGCTATTCGCTCGGCCCTGCGGCGGCTCCGCCGCCTGGGTCTGCGGCTTCGCCGCCCCCCTTTCCATCCCTCAGCCAGATGTAATCGCGCTGCTTTGGGCATTGTTTGCTATGAATTTTTGGCTAGGCCAGCTATTTTTTGAGGGCATATTGCAAGATGCCAAAAGAAAAGCTATTTTGAGCCTCCCTAAACAGAGAACAATTTTAAAGAAGTTTGCTAAAAATATAGACGATATGCTAAACGCACCCAAGGCCAATAAACGGCCCCATAAAATAACCCAACATGGCGAGGAACGCATCGATAATTATCACTGGATGCGCCTTAGCGATGCCCAAAAAATGGCCGAAACCCCAGATGCCCAAACCCAAGAGGTTTTAGCTTATCTCCAAGCCGAAAATGAATATACGGCCCAAAAAATGGTCCCCTTCCAAGACCTCCAAGAAGAGATCTACCAAGAAATGATTGGCCGCCTACCCCAAAGAGAAGAATCGGTTCCTTACCAAATGGGCGGCTATACTTATGGCCAACGCTTTGAAGAAGGCCAAGAATATCCTATCTATTACCGCATTAAGGCCGGCCAAACAGAAGAGGAAATCCTTTTGGACCTCAATGCCCTGGCCGCCGATAAAGCCTTTTTTCAACTCGCTAGCCTTAAGGTGAGCCCCAACGGCCAACAATTAGCCTATACTTTTGACGATAGCGGCCGCCGTATCTATAAAATGGCTTTTATCGATCTACAGACCAAAACGACCAGCCCAATTGTCCTACAAGGCTGTAGCGGAGATATTGCCTGGGCCAGCGATAATGAACATCTCTTTTTTACTACTCGCAATCCCGAAACCCTACTCTCCGAAAAGGTCTACCGCTACCGCCTCGGCCAAAGCCAAGAGGAAGCCGTTTTGGTTTATGAAGAAGAAGATAAAAGCTTCTACACAGGCGTTTACCGAAGCCGCTGCCAACAATATATTATTATCTGGAATAGCAGTACTCTCAGTAGCGATTACCAACTACTAGAGGCCGATCAGCCACTGGGCCAGTTCTGGAACTTTATGCCCCGCCAAGCTAATCATGAGTATAGCATCGGTGCAGATGGCCAAGGCGGCTTTTATATCCTCTCCAATCAAGATGCCCCCAATTTTAAGCTCTTGCACAGCAGCAAGGAAAATACGGCCCAACAAGCCAATTGGACCCTCATTTTACCTCATCGCCCAGCTGTCTTTTTAGAGGACCTAACTGTCTTTAAAGATTTTTATGTGCTAGAAGAACGTAAGGCGGGCCAAACACATCTGCGCCTAATCACTGCCGATAAAGACGAATACCTCCCCTTTGAGGAAGAAGTCTATATGGTCTCTTTGGGCCAAAATCACCATTTTGAAGAGCGAAATTTCCGCTATATCTATGGCTCGATGACCACGCCCAATAGCGTCTATGCCTACCATTTAGAGGATGGGCGCAAAGAATTGCTCAAGCAGCAAGAGGTGGTCGGTGGCCATAATCCCGCCGATTACCAAACGGAGCGCCTTTGGGTTGAAGCTAGAGATGGGGCCAAGGTGCCCGTTTCACTGGTCTACAAAAAAGGCTTTAAAAAGGATGGCAAAAGCCCACTTTTGCTCTATGCTTATGGTGCTTATGGCCATACCATTGACCCTTATTTTAGTTCTTCGCGCCTCAGCCTTTTGGACCGAGGATTTGCCTTTGCCATTGCGCATATCCGGGGAGGCCAAGCCCTCGGCCGAGACTGGTTTGAGCAGGGCCGTGTTTTTAATAAGAAGAATAGCTTCTACGACTTTATTGATGTGGCCCAAAGCCTTTGTCTACAACAATATAGCTCTGCCGAAAAGCTCTTTGGTATGGGCGGTAGCGCCGGTGGCCTTCTGATGGGTGCTGTAGCCAATATGGCCCCTACTGCTTTTCGGGGCCTAGTGGCGGCCGTCCCTTTTGTGGATGTTCTCAACACGATGTCAGATGCTAGCATTCCCCTAACCACCAATGAATATGACCAATGGGGCAATCCCGAAGAAGAGGAGGCCTACCGCTATATTTTGTCCTACTCGCCCTACGAAAATGTACAAGCGCAATATTATTGCGCCATCTTGGTCACTACAGGCTATCACGATTCTCAAGTGCAATATTGGGAGCCCGCCAAATGGGTCGCCGAATTAAGAGACAAAAAGTTGGACCAAAATACGCTTTTGCTACACACCAATTTAGAAGCTGGTCATGGAGGCGCTTCTGGCCGCTTCCAAGCCTATAAGGAGCTCGCTTTAGAGTATGCCTTTTTGTTTGCTTGTCTAGCAGAAGATGAGGCTTAACTCCCCCCAAAAACACCAAAGGCCCGCAAGGAATTTTCCTTGCGGGCCTTTGGCTTTGGTCCTTATTGGACCCAGTTTTCTTTGTCTAAGTTGCGGTAATCTACGGCCTCGGCTATGTGTTCTAGCTGAATGCGGGCCGAGCCAGCCAAATCGGCTACGCTGCGGGCCACTTTGAGGATGCGGTCATAGGCGCGGGCAGAGAGCTGCCGGACCTGCATGGCTTGCTTGAGCAATTGACTGCCCGCCTGGTCCAATTGACAATACTCTCGGATGAGGCGGCTGTTCATTTGGGCATTGCAATGAATGCCGGGATAACTGGCAAAACGCTCTTCCTGTATTTTTCTGGCCCGATTCACTCGCTCTCGGATGGAGGCGCTATTTTCGCCCTGAATATTCGAAGAACTGATGGTCTCAAAATCTACGGGCTCTACTTCTACATGAATGTCGATGCGGTCCAATAGCGGTCCAGAGATTTTGTTGAGGTAGCGATGCACGGCCTGGGGCGCACAAACGCAATCTTTGGTGGGGTGGGTGTAGTAGCCGCAGGGACAGGGATTCATGGCGGCCAAGAGCATGAAATTGGCTGGATAATCTACGGTGAACCTAGAGCGAGAGATGGTAATTTGGCGGCTTTCCATGGGTTGGCGCAAGACCTCCAAAACGGTCCGTTTGAACTCGGGCAGCTCGTCCATAAAGAGGACGCCATTATGGGCCAGGGAGATTTCTCCGGGTTTGGGGTGGACCCCGCCGCCCACTAGGGCCACATCGCTAATGGTGTGGTGAGGACTGCGAAAAGAGCGCTTAGAAATTAGGGAGGCATTTTCGGGCATGAGGCCCACTACCGAATGAATTTTGGTCGTTTCTAGGGCTTCTTTGAGCGAAAGCGGGGGGAGAATGGTCGGTAGCCGCTTGGCCAACATACTTTTGCCTGCGCCGGGTGGGCCGATCAGGATGGCATTATGGCCCCCCGCTGCAGCCACTTCTAAGGCTCTTTTGACCTGTTCTTGGCCCTTTACATCCATAAAATCGACGAGGAGGTGAGGGGCTTGTTGTTCAAATTCTTTGCGGGTATCGACAAAGACGGGCTCAGGCTTTTCGCCTCCATCCAAAAAGGCGACCACCTCGGCTAGGTGGCTGAGCCCAAAGACTTCTAGCTGGTTGACGATGGCCCCCTCTCGAGCATTGACTTTGGGAAGAATGAGGCCCTCAAAACCCTCTTTGCGGGCTTGGATGGCAATGGGCAAAGCGCCTTTGATTGGGCGGATACTACCATCTAAGGAGAGCTCGCCCATGAGGATGTATTTTTCGAGTAAATCGCTTTGGATCTGGCCTGTGGCGGCCAAAATGCCCAAGGCTAGGGGCAAATCATAATGCGAACCCTCTTTTCTGAGGTCCGCTGGGGCCATATTGACCACAATGCGAATGCGAGGAATGCGATAACCAATCGATTTAATGGCGCTTTCTACCCGCCAATAACTTTCTCGAACGGCATTGTCGGGCAAACCGACTAGAGAGTAACCCGGTTTTCCCTGGGCCAAGGGGCCGCCTGTATCTACTTCTATAGTAATGGTTTGTGCGTCTACGCCATGAACAGCGCTTGCAAAGGCTTTTATGAGCATATCTTTTATTTTTGTACTTAATTAAAGATATAACCTTTGTTTGTAAACTGCAAATTATTATTGGGCTTTTCCTTTTTTGGGCAGAGCTAGCGGATCTAATTGCCCTCTAGCTTGACCTATAAGCATGGACTTTAACTTCTAATCTTAGCGCCCTGGGCTGAAGCCCAGGGTTGTTGACTGAGCGAACTGACGGACTGAAGTCCTTGTTCGCTTTTAGGACAACTGTACTTTTTCAACAGCCCTGCGCATATAGAAGGAGCGAAGCGACTGGCCTAGCGATGCGGCGGGGTGGCCGTCAGGCCAGACCCAGGCGGCGGAGCCGCCGCAGGGCCGAGCGAATAGCGAGCCCCAAAGCGTAGCGCCGCAAGGCGAAGCCGCAGCGGAGGCCCCCAAAGCGACAACAAGCCCTTTAGGGCGCAGTTCGACGACCGTAGGGAGTAACCGCCGACGAGCGAAGCGAGGCGGAGGCCCCAAAAAAACAGTAGAAAAATTAAATCAACTTTAATTTATAATTTGGGGCTGCGAGAGGGGCAAAAAAGCGGTAAATTGGGCCTTATTGACCAAAAAAGAAAGCGATGAAAAGATTGATTTACTGCATGATTTTTCTGGCGGCGGGACCTATTTTATGGGGGCAGCATCAGGATGTATTTCCGGGTTTGAGCACGGCAGATTTGTTGGATTCTGTGCAATTGCATTATCGGCCCGATACGGTTTTGGCTTGGAATAATGCCAAGGATACCTTGTTTAAAGTCATTGATAATCAGAATGATACCGTGACTTGTGTGTATACGGGTTTGCAAAAATGGTTGGATCCGACGCAGGATCCGGACACCTATATGTCGGACAATAATGCGCCCAATGGGATGAATGTGGAGCATACTTATCCGCAGAGTCGGGGGGCGGCCAATGGCAATGCGCGCAGTGATTTGCATCATCTCTTTGCTTGTCGAAATGAGACCAACAATATGCGGGGCAATTTGCCTTTTGCGGAGCTGGCGGATACGGCTGTAACTAACTGGTTTTATTTGACTTATAATGCGCAGGGCGTGCCTGTTTTTGATCGGGACAAGTACAGTGAATTGGTCCTGAATCAGGCATTTGAGCCGCGGGAGGATTTCAAGGGGAATGTGGCGCGGGCCATGTTTTATTTTTACACGATTTACCGCAATGAGGCGCAGGGCAGCGATCCCAATTTTTTTGGGCCGCAGCAGGCGGTGCTTTGTGATTGGCATGAATTGGACCCTGTGGATCAGGCGGAATGGGACCGCAGCCAGTTGATTGCGACTTATCAGGATGGCAAGGCGAATCCCTTTGTTTTGGATTGCAGTTTGGCCAAGCGTTTATATTGTCCGAATCAGGCGGCGGGTTGTGCGCCTTCTGCTTTGGCGGTTTTGGGGAGCAGTTTGGGGGAGGCTAAATTGTGGCCTAATCCCTTGTCGGGCAATCAGTTAAACTTGTCTATTAACTTATTGGAGGCCCAGCCGATCGAGCTAGAATTATTGGATGTATTGGGTCGTTCTTTGGGCATTTTGGAGACCGTTAATTTGTCGGCTGGCGATTATCAGTGGCAATTTGATTTGCCTGCGGATTTGGCCAAGGGCGTATATTTGTTGCGGATTCGGGCTGGGGGAAGCCAGCAGAGTTTAAAATTTGTCCGTCAGTAAGGGCTGAAAAAAATGCGAAAATAGGGGAGCTAGGAGAGGAGCTGCCCTATTTTTTTGTCTGTTGGGAGGGGGGATTTGGGGCCTCCGCTGCGGCTTCGCCTTGCGGCGCTACGTTTCGGGGCTCGCAGGTCTGCTCGGCCCTTCAGGCTTCACTTCGTTTCGCCTTCGGTCTGGCCTTCGGCCACCCCTCCACATCGCTAGGCCTGCGGCGGCTTTGCCGCCTGTAGGTTGCGGAAAATGGCTTGGGGGTAAATTAGGAAGTATAGGGGAGAAGTTTTATATTGGGGGTTGTAACTAAACCCATTGCAGGCGAAGCAGCATTGAAACACTCAAACATCTTTTTCTGGTGTTCTGAAGGATTGTATACTAAACCCTTTGCAGGCGAAGCAGCATTGAAACTTTTCATCGTAATCTCTAGTGAATTGATGCGGTTCTGATACTAAACCCATTGCAGGCAAAGCAGCATTGAAACACGGTATAACTTCGGTATAACTTACCGATTTCTATACTAAACCCATTGCAGGCTAAGCAGCATTGAAACTGGAATTGTGAACCGTCTTGGTTCAAGTTCATATTGAATACTAAACCCTTTGCAGGCAAAGCAGCATTGAAACTGGAATTGTGAACCGTCTTGGTTCAAGTTCATATTGAATACTAAACCCTTTGCAGGCAAAGCAGCATTGAAACCTTTTGATCCATTCAAGGTATTTATCTTCCAATCCATGATACTAAACCCTTTGCAGGCTAAGCAGCATTGAAACCGTGGACTTCTTTTATAAATTCGGTTGGTTTCATTATACTAAACCCATTGCAGGCGAAGCCGCATTGAAACCTGTGCGTTCTTCTTGCAAGTAGTAATCTGTAAATACTAAACCCTTTGCAGGCAAAGCAGCATTGAAACTGATTAGGTGGGGCATTTAAGTAGATTTTCTGAAATACTAAACCCATTGCAGGCGAAGCAGCATTGAAACTTGTCCCAAAAGCCTTTTGCTTTGTTGGCTTCGTATACTAAACTCATTGCAGGCAAAGCAGCATTGAAACAGCGACAAGCGCCCAAATATAGTGCTTTTTCATTATACTAAACCCCTTGCAGGCGAAGCAGCATTGAAACCAGCCTGTCCAGTTTCCCGCATCTTCTGGCATTATACTAAACCCTTTGCAGGCTAAGCAGCCTAAGCCTCTAGCTTAACCGCTAGGGGCTTTTTTTTGCCCTAAGCCGAGCAGCTGAAGAAGAAAGATCAAGGGAAAAGAGGGGAGGAGAGGGGCTGGGCGGTGAAGTCCGTGCAAAAATGACTATTTTGGGGCCTGATTTTCTAAATACCACCCATGCGCGGCCTGCTTTCCTTTTTTGTTTATACACATTTGCATATTGCCCTGGGGGCTGCCCTACTGACCGCTAGTAGTTTTTGGCAATGGGGGCGGCCTGTGGAGGGCTGGAGTTTGCCGCTGGCTTTTTTTGCCTGTTGGTGGATTTATGTGCTGCACCGAATTTACTCGAACCGTTCGGATAAGATGAAGGCCGAGCGGCAGGAGATTTTGCAAAAATATCGTGTTTGGAATTGGGGGTTGTTGTTTGTGCTGCCTTTGGTCCTTTTGTATTTGGCGGCTCAATTGGCGGGGGAGGTTTTGGAGGCCTTGCTTGTTCCTGCTTTATTGTCCTTGGCCTATGTGCTGCCGATATATAGAGGCTGGCGGCTGCGGGATATCCCTTGGTTGAAGATTTTTCTGATTGCAGGAGTTTGGTCCTATGTGGCGACGGTTTTGCCGGCTTTGGAGTTGGGGCGGCCCATTTCGCTATATTTATTTTTTGAGCGGGCGCTTTTTGTCTTGTTGATTACCTTACCTTTTGATTTGCGGGATTTGGAGCAGGAAGCTCGGGCGGGAGTACCTACTTTGGTGTCGAGTTTTGGAGAAAAGGGGAGTCGGTATTTGATTGTAGTTTTGGGTTTGCTTTGGTGGGGGCTACAGTTTTTTTGGGCGCCAGATTTTGTGCAAATGGCGAGTAGTGGGAGTTTGCTCTTTATTTTGGGCTTGCTTTCTCGGACCCATGCGCAACAAAAAGATTTCTTCTTTTCTTTTTATTGGGATGGCCTTTTAATTTTGCATCCTTTGCTCATCTATTTGTTCAAAACCTTTATTTAATGGCGATAGCTCATTTTTCTTTGCCGCAGGGGCTTTCTTTGGCTCAATTTAAGGCGCAGGCTTTAAGTGTTTTTCAAGATCATCATCCTTTATTGGTCCTAGATAATAATGAATTTAAGGAAGACGTCTTTCATGAGTTGGAGTGGTTATTAGCTGCGGGGGCCGTCCGTCAGGTTCGGGCCGATCGTTTTGGGCCTTTAGAGGAGGCCATGCAGGCCGAGCCCAAGGCTTGGTGGTTGGGTTATTTTGCTTATGAGCTCAAAAATGATTTAGAGGATTTGAGTTCGGAGCATATAGATCCTTTGGGCTTTCCGAAATTGGCTTTTTTTCAGCCAGCAGTTCGGGTTTTGATTCGGCCAAATGGGGAGATTGAAATAGAGGCGGAAGATCCTCAGGCGGTTTGGGAAAACTGTTTGGGGGCATTGGCTTTGTTGGGGGAAAAGCCTGAGGATTTGCCAGAATTGTGGGCGCGAATTAGCAAGGCGGAATATATGGCGACCATTGGGCAGTTGAAAGAGCACATTTTGGCGGGGGACATTTATGAGGTCAATTTTTGCCAGGAGTTTTTGATGGAAGGGGCTAAAATAGCACCTTTGGGTTTGTATCAGCGATTGATGGAATTGAGTCCGAGTCCTTTTGCGGCCTATTATCAGTGGGGGGAAGATCATTTAATATCGGCTAGTCCAGAGCGTTTTTTGGCCCAAAGGGGGCGGCGATTGATTGCTCAGCCGATAAAGGGGACCATTGGGCGGGGAGAAACTCTAGAGGAGGATTTGGCTTTGGCGGAAGCCTTAAGGGCGAGTGAAAAAGATTTGGCGGAGCACGTCATGATTGTAGACTTGTTGCGGAATGATTTGGCCCAATCGGCGGAGCCGGCCACGGTAGAAGTCAGTGAATTATTTGGGATCTATGCTTTTCCGCAATTGCAGCAGATGATCTCTACGGTAGAGGCGGAGCGGCGCTTGGATTGTACGCCTTTGGCGGCCTTAAAAAAGGCTTTTCCGATGGGCTCGATGACGGGAGCGCCTAAAATTATGAGCATGAAAATCATTGAGCGTTATGAGCGGCAGCAGAGGGGATTATATTCTGGGGCGGTTGGTTATTTTTCGCCTGAGGGGAATTCCGATTTTAATGTGGTGATTCGGACCTTATTGTATCAGAAAGAAAAGGGGTATTTATCTTTTCAGGTAGGGGGAGCTATTGTCTATGATTCTGTGGCAGAGGCGGAGTATGAAGAATGTTTGCTCAAGGCCAAGGGCTTGTTATTGGCTTTGGGAAAAAAGCTTTAAAAGCCTGTCATATTTAATTATTGTTTGGAGTGTATTTTTCTGATAATTAAGGGGTTGGTTTTTGCGTGTTGCAGGCCCGGAGGGCCGCAGGCCTAGCGATGGAAGGCAGGGCCGCGCAGCGGCAGACCGAGGCGTTTTGCGCCGAAGGGCCGAGCGAATAGCGAGCTGCCGAACGTAGCGCCGACGAGCGCAGCGAGGCGGAGGCCCAAAATATAAAAGTCCGATAGAATCGATATTTGAGCTAAAAATAGACTGCTTTAAGAGGAGTAATAAAGTGGTCTTCAATATGTTGTAGCTAGGCATGTAGGCGTATTGCGTTGTTATGTTTTGGTAGGTGTTGTAACTAAATTTTAAAATAGTCTGAAGTTGCAGAACATTTAATGGAAGTTGTTCGTTCCTGTCATATATGATTTTGGTTTATCTGTTTTTATTGGAATTTTATTGTAAAATAAATTGAAGTTTTTTGTGAAAATTTTGACAAATAGACTTACATTTTAAGTACAATAAAGTCTGTGATTATTAAAGGCATTGATAGACAGTTTATTGCAGTTGATTTTTAGGCAGGCTAAGTACACCTTAGCAATAACCCTTAGACATTATGACGCATAATTCAATATAAAAGAAGAGGAAGTGGGACAGCTTTATAAGCTCAGAACAGCCTCATTTTATTGAATAATTAGTTAAAATAGCCGTACCTTTTAGGAGAAGTAGGAATCAGTATTCCCCATTTATTCATGCTGCTAATCCCTATCAGCGAGAACTACTATTTTATGAGCTATCAGCAAGGTGAATTTAACAACTTAGAAGAGTATCAACAGGCTTATTTCTTGACCGATGAAGAGATTCAGTTGATTCAGGATAGAAGTCAAGACATTCCTTTTGAAGAATACCAAGATCGTTTTGATCAAACGATGGATTGGATGCGAGAAGGGGAGTTGCGGGATAGTTTTCCGCCAGCTGTTGTTGAGGCAACGATTCAGGCGCGCGACTTTATCATTCGAGATGTGAGCACCGAAGTATTGAGCGAGGGCTATTTGATTAGACATGCGGGTATTCGCCGACAATATTTGGAGCTAGGGGTGAGTCTCAAAGCCTTTACGACTCTTTTGGTCCGCTTTCATGAAAGCATCTTTTCTGTTTTGGAAAAACATTATCCCAATGATGCTAAATTGGCAGCAGCTTATAAAAAATACAATCTAATTGACCTTGATATTCTGGCTAAGGAATATCGACGAAAAACACAGCAGGATTTAGAAGAACAAAATAAAGCTTTGCGGGAGCTCTCCACTCCTGTGGCCCAAATTTGGGAAAATATTTTGCTGCTGCCGCTAGTCGGCTTTATCGATTCTAAGCGCTCTAAAGACATTATGGAGGCGATGCTGGATAAAATTGCCGACAGCCAAGCCAAATTTTTTATCCTTGATATTTCTGGGGTGGCTATTGTAGATACAGCTGTAGCCAACCACCTGATCAAGATGACCAAAGCCGCTCGACTTATGGGCGCAAAATGTATCATTTCTGGAATTTCGGGCAATATCGCCCAAACGATTGTCGAACTCGGTATCGTCATTGACGAAATTGAAACCACGGGCAGCATGAAAGATGCCCTCAAACTCGCGATCAAAGAAAGCGGAAATCAACTCTAAACCTACCCCTAAAAAAATACTAACTCTACAAGTATGTCAATCTCCATCCCCAACCAAATTAGTTGAATGTTTAAACAAAGTCTGACCATATCCTTAACCAACTAAAAGAAACTCTATGCAGGGGACTTCCATTTACGAACAACTTTATGACTATTACAAAACGGCTTACTATCTAAGCGGAGAAGAGCTAGAAGCCTTACAAACGGCAGGCAAAAAAATTCCTTATGCAGAAAAGGAAGCCATTTTTCAAGGCGTAATTGATTGGATGGGCACATCTAACCTTTTTCCAGAAATTACGATTACAGCTTCTATCGTCCATAAAGAAGAGATTTTATCTGATTTGGTAGAAGCTAAACTATCGGCTGCTTATATTGAAAAACACTCAGAAATCAGACGCAATTTTTTGGCGGCTGGCGTGAGCCTAGAGTCTTTTACACAGCTTTTGGTCCGCTTCCATGAAGGCATTACTAAACTCTTTATCAAGCACAATGAAAATGCCCTAAACCTAGTCCTAGCCTACAAAAAGTTTAACCAAATTGACCTGGATATTCTAGCCAAAGAGTATCGCGAAAAAATGACCAGAGATCTCGAACAACAAAATGAGGCTTTGCGCGAACTCTCGACTCCTGTGGCTCAAATTTGGGAAAATATTCTCTTGCTTCCCTTGGTCGGTTTTATTGATTCTAAACGCTCTAAGGATATTATGGAGGCGATGCTAGACAAAATTGCCGATAGCCAAGCCAAGTTTTTTATCCTCGATATTTCTGGAGTGGCTATCGTTGATACCGCCGTTGCCAATTATCTCATCAAGATGACCAAAGCGGCCCGCCTGATGGGGACCAAATGTATCATCTCTGGAATTTCGGGCAGCATCGCTCAAACAATTGTTGAACTCGGCATTGCCATTGACGAAATTGAAACTACGGGCAGCATGAAAGATGCCCTCAAACTCGCTATCAAAGAAAGTGATCAAAAACTCTAAAATAAAAGGCGATCGGAGAATTCCGATCGCCTTCTTTTATTGCTCTTGCTTGGCCATGTACTTGGCCAACATGCCTTGAGTCGTTTGTTGCATTTTTTTTCGGAAAAAGCCCGACCAACCCAACAAATGCCCCGTCGTACCTAGCGCTTGCTTGCTCCAACGCCAAAGGTTAAAATCATCCCGATGCTCGATAATCAACCCATCCTTAAAGCGAAATTGAGCCTGAACGACATTGTGAACAGGCCGCCTTTTATCGCCATATTTATAGTCAGCTACCCATTTAGCTTGCCCTTTTTCTGCATCCGCAGATAGCTCGCTATGCCGAATCAAAATGCTGTCTTTGCTCTGCGTCAACAACATTTCCCACATTTTTTTGGCCTGCTCGCCTTCCAAACGACCAAAAGCAGGATCTTCAAAAACCACTTCAGGATGATAGCAGCTCGCCATCGTCTCATAATCCGCAGCCGCAAAAGCCGTATAAAACTTGTCAATCAAGGCTTTATTATCCATGTTATCTTCTTTTAGGGATAAACTGGCCCGCTTCGAAGCGCTACAACTCGACAACAAAATAAGGCCAAATAAAAATACCAAAATAGCTAAGGGGGAATTTCTTTTATTCATCCCTCAAGATATCAATTTATTTTGATTTTTTGTTTTGGGGCCTCCGCTTCGCCTTGCGGCGCTAGGTTTACTCCCCTTGGTCGTCGAAGACGGACTAAAGTCCTTGTTGTCGCAGCTCGCTGCTCTTTTGGGGCCTCCGCCTCGCTTCGCTCGTCGGCGCTACGTTTCGCAGCTCGCTATTCGCTCGGCCCTGCGGCGGCAAAGCCGCCTTGGTCTGGCCTAGCGGCCACTGCTGCACATCGCTAGGCCAGCGCCAGCCCTCGGCTAATTCGCCTAAACCCTAAGGACGAAATTTTGGCGCCTGATGTCGATCGGCCTGCTCTTCATCCAAACGCTTGACCTTATCCATAACTTGGCTACTCATCTCAGCTTTGAACAACTCAAGCTTTTTTGCCAGTTTTTCATCATTCACGCTCAAGATTTGAGCCGCCAAAATACCTGCATTTTTGGCCCCATTCAAGGCCACTGTTGCTACGGGCACCCCGTTGGGCATCTGCAAAATAGATAAAACAGAATCCCAACCATCAATGGAGTTACTCGACTTAATTGGCACACCAATAACGGGCAAACTCGTCAAAGAAGCAAGCATACCGGGCAAATGGGCCGCCCCACCAGCTCCCGCAATGATAACTCCATAGCCCTTTTCTCTAGCTTTGGGCGCAAACTCAAATAAGCGCTGCGGCGTGCGATGGGCCGAAATAATACTAATTTCATAAGGCAAACCCAATTGGTCCAAAAAATTGGCGGCGGCTTGCATAACGGGCAAATCAGAATCACTGCCCATTAAAATGGCTACTTTTTTCATCTTCTGCTATTTTTAGATGCGGTCCAAACCGCGAATTTTGAATGTATTTTTTACAAAACGCGCCTTCTCCATCAAGCGCTCTAAATCATGATCGGTTACGGTAACATGGCCCATTTTCCGAAATGGCTTGCAGTCTTCTTTGCCATATAAGTGCAAATGTACTCCCGATAAACGCAAAATGTCTTCTAGCCCTTCTAGTTTGGCTGGTCCATGAAAGCCCTCTTCTCCCAATAAGTTGAGCATAATAGAAGGCGTCTGAATACGGCTATCTCCTAAGGGCCAATCATAAATAGCTCGCAAATGCTGCTCAAATTGTGAACAAATATTGCCTTCTATACTTTGGTGTCCACTATTATGTGGACGAGGAGCTATCTCATTCACCAACAAATTTCCTGCTTGATCAATGAAAAACTCTACCGCCAATAAACCCACCATGCCGAGCTTTTCTATTAAATCTTTAGCCATCTGATCCGCTTTTTGGGCCATTTCTTCCTCAATTCTGGCGGGACTAAATAGATATTCTACCAAATTGGCCTCTGGATGAAAAATCATCTCTACAGCCGGATAGGTTTGTACTTCTCCAGAAGGAGAACGCGCCACAATTACCGCAATCTCTTGCCGAATATCAACGAGTTTTTCTAGGACCGAAGGCGCATCAAAAGCTTTGTCCAAATCGCTTGCTTGCCGCAAAACTTGTACGCCTTTACCATCATAGCCATCTCTGCGCACTTTTTGGACCGCAGGCAAAAAATCTGTTTGCTCCAATAAGGTCTCTTTATCAGCTAGCAATAAAAAATCGGCCGTAGGAAAGCCCTGCGCCCGATAAAATTCTTTTTGTTTTCCCTTATCCTGAATTAGCTCAATTATAGCCGCCTGAGGATAGACTTCCTTGCCTTCTGCCTCCAAGCGTTTTAGGGCCGAAGTATTGACTTTCTCAATTTCAATAGAGATTAAATCATAATCTTGCCCAAAAGCATAAACCGTTTCCTCATCCAATAAATCGCCCTGAACAAAATGTTTGGCCAAAGAAGAGGCCGGTGCCTCGGCTTGGCTGTCCAAAATTCCCAATTGAATGTTGAAATCTGTGGCCGATTGAATGAGCATACGTCCCAATTGTCCACCACCTAAAATGCCTAATTTTTTTTGCATGCTTTTCTTTTTTCTGCAAAGGTACAGGCCAAAAAAAGAAGTTGCTATTTGGGGCTGTAAAATTACTATTAAGAAAAAATGGTCGTGGAGCGGCCTAGTGATGCGGCGGGGTGGCCGCAGGCCAGACCGAGTTTTTTGAGCGCAGCGAAAAAACGAAGGGCCGAGCAGACCTGCGAGCCCCAAAGCGTAACGCCGACGAGCGTAGCGAGGCGGAGGCCCCAAATCATTAGGCTCCTAAAAACCACCAAAGTCCCAAAAAACAGATAAGATCTAGGGCCAAAAAGACAAACATGAGGATGCGCAGCGGCATGAGGGTGACCCAAGCGGTGGCGGTATAGACTTTTTCGGATTTGCTTTTGAATAATTGGATGCGGCCCTTCATCTTATCACAATAAATATCGAGGCGATCGGGGGTGTAATCAGGGCTGTCACGGACCTCTGCGGGCATAGCCGATAGGCTCCTGTCGGTGCTGCCGCCAAAAACTTTTACCGCTAAATTTCCCATCCAATCGCCAATGGGCCAGCCCAATTTTGCGCGAATCACTTCTCTGATTGTGGGCACAAAAAGGCCCAAACGAACCACCTGCACCCATTCTTTAAAAGTAGGGTAATGGCGTTGATGAGGCGGTAATTGCACTTGCCGGTCTCGCATATCATCAATAATGACATCTAGGGTGTCTGCCGTGGCTTCATAAAGATTTTTGGTATGGTCCAAGAGGTTCCAAGCCACAAAAAAAGCGGCAGTAATCAGACTACTCAGGCCCCCCAACAAAATAGCTAAAAGCAACCAAATAATGCCCAAAATATAGCTAACTGGCCAAACGTAAGCTATGCCCAAATAACCCAAAAGGCCGATCGTCAGGACAGGCCAGAGGATAAGATGGACCATAATGGTAAAAGGGGCATCAATATAACCAATGACGCTATCGGCAATTACATCGGTTCGATAGCGCTCTAAATCAATGTGGTAGCGCTCTTTTAAAGAGTTTTTGATCAGTTGGTGCTGGGGAGGGACGGCCATGTTTTACTTTTTGTTGAGTGATGAAGATATAAAAAAAGCCAAGCTAAAAAAAGCTTGGCGATTTCTTTGAATGCGTTCTTTTACTCTACCGGTTGCGGTTGTAGACGCTCGTAGGCTTGAAGCACCGTTTGGGCGATCCGCAGCTTATCATAATTTTGGTGGATAAAGGTTCTCCCGTTAGCCGCCAATTCCGATAACTTATAAGGTTGTTGATAAATGGCGTTCATCTGTTGCAAAAAGCTATTGGCATCATCGGCAATTAAGACCTCCTGGCCATCTTTGGCATGAATTCCCTCTAAACCAATGCTGGTACTGAGGACCAAACGGCCCATTCCCATGGCTTCCAGAATCTTTACTCGCATTCCGCTACCCGATTTTAAGGGCACCAACATGATTTCATATTGTTGAATAAATGCTTGGGCCGAAGGGACTTCACCATGCACGATAACCCCTTCTAAGGTCAAATTGCTGAGCCATTCTGGTGTATTGCGGCCTGCAATATGAAATTCTGCCCCAGGATTTTGGGCCACAAACTGCGGCCAAACTTCATCCAGTAGCCAGCGAAGTCCTTCGATATTAGGCATCCAATCTAAAGAGCCAATAAAGCTAAAGCGAATTTTTTGTGGAGCAGCCGGCAATGGTTTTTCGGGATATTTGTTTAAGTCTAAGCCAATAGGTACCACCTGAGCAGGAGTTCTTAAACCCAAATCCTGAAATCGCTGCAGATCTCTAGCCGTAATGGCCAAAAAGAGATCATAATTGTTCAACTGCTTGAGCTCGTAATCCGCTAGGCGCTTACTCAATAACTGCAAATACCATTTTTTGGGCCCAAAAGAACAGTTGTCTCGAATCCGTTCCCAAATTTCATGCTCCACATTATGCGAGCGCATAACCACTTTGGCCTTAGAATATTGGCGAATAACAGGAATATAAGGGGCCAAATATAGGGTCTCCAATTGCACTACATCATAATCTTCGGCCTGCAACAACTTTTTTAAAGCTGCAGCATAGCTAGCCGACTCAAAACGCTCAATATGATAAGACTTATTGGAAAAAAGATTGAGCAAGGCATCCTTAGGATGCAAACGGTTGTCAATATCTACCAGCTTCATTTTGCCATAATGTCGAAAACTTTTGGGCAATTCCCGAATATCAAAATGATGCTTACTCGTGTTCATACTCAACAAATCCACCTGCGCTCCAAGCTCATGAAGGGCCTGCGCCATATACGTAATGGCCAAAGATTCACCATCTTTTAGTGGATAAGGAAATTTTTTGCTGAGCTGTAAAATCTTCATAGAAAAAAGGCTTTTTGATAGGGGAAGCGGGGAGGGGCAATAAAAGGCCGTTTAACGGCTGAATACCCAATGAAAATCGCTAGAACGCTCTTCATCAAAGGCATAGTTTTCTTCAGCAAATCCTTTGAGGTCCTCTACTTTTTCCAATTGCTTTTGAATGACATAACGGGCCATTAGTCCTCGCGCTTTTTTGGCATGTACGGCAATAATTCGGGCCTTACCTTCCGCATTTACCTCCTTAAAATCAATTTGATAAAGCGGTTGTTTGAACGCTTTGGGCTGCAGAGCCGAAAAATATTCTTTAGAGGCTAAGTTAATAATTGGCCCATTGGCCCGCTCATTTATGGCCTTGGTCAATTGCTCGCCCCAAAAATCATAAAGGTTTTGCCCTTTGGAATTGGGCAATTTGGTCTTCATCTCCAAACGATAAGGCAAAATGAGGTCCAAGGGACGCAACAAACCATAAAGTCCAGACAAAATACCCAAATGCTTTTGAGCAAAAGCCAACTCCTCTTCACCAAAGTCATCGGCCTGTAAGCCCTTATAAACATCGCCCCGAAAGGCCAAAAGCGCTTGTTTGCCAGGCTCCAACTCCTTGGGCGGTTGCCAATCCGAAAATCGCTGATGATTCAAGGCAGAAAGTTTATCACTAATTTTCATCAAATGAGCGATATCTTCTGGCCCATAATCTCGCAAAATCTCAATCAGTTCAGCAGATTGCGTTAAAAAATCAGCCTCGCTAAAATGACTGTAATCGGTTGGCGAAAAGTCCAGCGTTTTTGCTGGAGAAAGCAAGAGATACATGCTGTGCTATTGTTTTTTTCTTCTGACGATATAAATTTTCTGAAGGTTGGAAGGACTATTTTTGTTTTTTGGGGCTGCCCACTCGCTTCGCTCGGGTCGGGCTGTGTCAGGGCTCGCAGGTCTGCTCGGCCCTTCGCTTTTTTCGCTTTGCTCAAAAGCTCGGTCTGGCCTTCGGCCACCCTTTTCCATCCCTCAGCCGAAGGGCGCAAAGCGCCCTTGGTCCTCGATCCAATTATTTTTTTAACAGTTGAGCATCTTTGCCCGCTGCAGCTGTTTGGTAGTAGGGTTTTGGGCCATCGCTCAGGAGGTTGTAGGGAAACTGAATGACAAATTGATTGTATTCGCCCACCTTTTCGTTGTATTTACGCTTTTCTACTGAAATTCGATTTTCGGCTCCCTCTATTTGAATTTGGATGTCGCGATAAAGTTGCGCCTTTTGATCTAATCCCTGAAGCAACTCATTGATCTTTTGGCTCAAGTCTGCTTGCTGTTGGGCATATTGGACCAAATTCTTTCGGTTGAGTTGACTTTCTAGCTGCTGGATTTCTTCCAATTTAGCTTTGCTGCTACTTTCTTCCTGAGAAAGGAGCTGCCCCAATTTGGGCAGTAAATCTAAACGCCGTTGATAGACATTTTCTACCTGGGCCCATTGTTTTTGCAGCTTTTGCTCTTCCTGAAGAATAGCCTGTTTGCTACTAAAATAATAGAAGTTGGCGCCCAAGCCCAAAACGACAAGCACCGTAGCAACAATGCCTAAACGCAACCATTTTCCCCTTTGCTGTTTTTCTGCGGTATCTTTTATGGTGTTCATCAGCTCGATGCTAGCCGCATCAAGTTGAGGGTCATTATTTTGGAGGACCCGCTGCGCATATTCTTGGGCCGCCAAAAGGTTTTCCTTTTTGCCCGTTTCCGCAAATTGTAATTGATGAGCTTGGGCCAAATAAAAAAGGGCCTGCTCCGATAAAGGATTGATATTTACAGCTAATTGTAGGGCCTGAATAGCCGCCGGAAAATTACCAATGTTAATATGTTTTTGCCCAATTTTGGTCTGTTGACGAACCGTATTCTGGGCCTCTTGCCAATCCGATTCAGAAAGTCCAATGCTTTCCGCAATTTCTTTGAGTTCGGAGAGGTTGAGCGGAGCTTCTTGCTTTTGTGCTTGTAGCGCAAGTAGTTGCTCTACATATTTTTCGAGTAAGATAGATTGTTGTTCCTTGGCCATAAGTCGGTTGTTTTTTGCAAGATATGGATTTTTCCCCTTTGACAGAAGCCCAAAGTAGCCAAAATGGGCCAAAGGGCGCGCAGCGCCCATCTAGGAGCGCAGCGACTGGCTGAGGGATGGAAAAGGGTGGCCGAAGGCCAGACCCAGCGGGCGTAGCCCGCGCAGGGCCGAGCGAGCAGCGAGCCCTGACACAGCCCGACCCGACCGAAAACTCATGAGGGTTAAAACCCTCATTTTGTGTCGCTTCGCAAAGCGATACCGCTTTGCGCTGGGTTTCAACCTGGCGGGAGGGGCAGCCCCAAAAAACAAAAAGCTTTGCAATCTTAAGATTTTTATAATAACTTTAGATAGTTAACTAAAACCAATGTCCCTATGTACAAAAAGATGATTCCCCTGGCCTTTTTGGGCCTATTTTTAGCTGGCTGTGCTGGCGAGGCCGAAAAAGCGGCAACAAGCAGTGAAACTCCTTTGAAAACAGAGCATTCAGTTGATCCTTATGTGGACTTGAAGGCGCCAGAACTGCCGCAGCAACCCGAAAAACCCAAAGTACAGCACGAGGTAGTGGGCCAACATTATTCCATTGCCTATGCCTCTACCTTTGAGGATTATTACTTCTTTGATGATGGTCGCTTTATTTATACGGTAAATTCAGAGTACAGTCCCTCGGTGCTTACTGGAGAATGGAGTGCAGAAGGTAGCAAAATTAGCTTTAAAGAGGCCGTTCATTATTATGGAAAGCCGACAGGAAAAATGATTCCGCCCTGTGGTTCGGTCTGCATTTATGATGACTATGGTATGCGGGTAGAGAATTCTAGCCAAGCTATAGACCCCATAGATATTAAAGTGGGGCAGGGCGAGGAAATTCCCTTTGAGGTTTCTCCGCATGGCCTTAAAAGCTCAGATATTCATGCTTTTTTGCGAGAAGTAGATAGCAAACGGAAATATCCAGAGGTGTCTAAGCGTCCTTTGCAACCTTCAGAGCTAAAAGATAAAACAGCGGAGGAGTTGCGTTTGATGCGCAATGAGGTCTTTGCGGCCTATGGGTATAAATTTAAGGATGAGGCTTTGGCTAAGCATTTTCGGAACCAAGAATTTTATAGTCGATCTACTGATGTAGATGCCTTTTTGAGCCCTTTAGAAAAGGATAATGTTGCCTTGATTAAAAAAGTAGAGGCGATTAAGGCAAAATAAACGCTTATTTCAGAGATATGCTTATTTTTGGGCTGGTCTGCTTCTTGTAGGCTAGCCATTTTTTTGTCCACCTCAACGAGTCCAAATTTACCAAGTTGTAATGCCGAAGATGCAAGCCTTTTTCCAAAAGTACCTCAGTTTATTGATGTACAGCTTTCCGGTTCAGCTCCTGCTTCTACACTTTAAAAGTCAGTTGCTCTTTTTGTTGCTATGGCTGTTTTTGTTTGGGGTTTTGGCGGGGCAATTTGGGAGCAGTATGGGCTTTCGTTACTTCATGTTGGACCCCGAATATATGGGGGAGGTGAGTTTTTGGAGCTTTTTTATTATTGGGGTGACCTTGGGGATGTTTTATATGGCTTGGAATAGCACTACTTATATATTGTATAGCCCTAAGTTTCCTTTTTTAGCTTCTTTATCTAGACCCTTTGCTAAGTTTAGCCTAAATAACTTTGCCTTACCAGGTTTGTTTATTCTCTATTATTTGGGGAGCCTAATTCATTTTCAGTGGTATAATGAGTTTGCCGATGAGTATAGCTTGATTTACTATTGTTTGGGGCTCATTCTGGGTTTCTCTTCCTTGATTTTCTTTAGCCTCTTATATTTTCGCTGGACCAATAGCGAGCTGTATTTTCTTCAGCAAAAGCAGCAGTTAAAGCTTTCGGCTCCACTCAAAGCGCTTATTTTGCGCAAAAATGAGCGAATGCTAGCCGAAGCTAGGGAGAATCCCTATATCAATGCCTTGCGAACCGATTATTATTTGACGGAGCGCTTGCATTTTCGCCCAACTCGTTCGGTAAAGCATTATGATTTTAAGCTACTGGAGCAAATCTTTAAGCAAAATCACGCCAATGCCCTGCTTATCCAAAGCTTGAGTATTACGGCCCTCATTCTCATGAGCGCCTTTGTGGATGTTCCCTATTTTCGGATTCCCACAGCCTCTAGTGTGTTGATCCTTCTCTCGGTGCTAACGACCTTTTTGGGGGCGCTGAGCTATTGGCTCAACGCTTGGCGAAGCCCGGTTTTGGTCATTTTACTCTTGTTGACTAACTCTCTGCTCAAAGATGGTTGGTTGAGCTATGAAAATGCCGCTTATGGTATGGATTATAGCCGAAAAGCCCGCTACAATTATGCAGTTTTAGATAGTTTGGCGCGGCCCGAACAGATGATTGCTGATAAAAAGCATCAATTGCAGATGCTCGACAATTGGCGAAAACAGTTTCCGCAAGGTCGCTTTTTGCGCAAACCCAAGTTGATTTGTGTGGCGGTTAGCGGAGGGGGACAACGGGCAGCCCTTTGGAGTATGCATGTGCTTAGAGAAATTGAAAAACGCCTAGAGGGAAAACTGATGCCGCATACAGTTTTGATGTCGGGCGCCTCTGGAGGGATGTGGGGTTCGGCCTATTTCCGTGAGCTCTATTATCAAAAGCAATTGGGGAGGGACATCAATCCGCTAGATAGCAATTACCTGATCAATGTGTCTAAGGACCTCTCCAATGCGCCTATGTTTACCTTTTTGGTCAATGACGCCTTTGTGCCTTGGGTCAAACGCAAGGTCAATGGCTACACCTATAAGCAGGACCGAGGCTATAGCTGGGAACAACAGTTTATCGAAAATACAGAGGGCCTGATGGACCGCAATCTTCGGGATTATATGGAGCCCGAATTTAAGGGCCAAATTCCCATGATGATTATTAGCCCCATTATTATCAATGATGGCCGCTATCTCTATATCTCGCCCCAACCCCTGAGCTATATGATGCGGCCCGCTTTTGCCAAAGATTATGCGGAGGTGGATGCCGTAGATTTTGGGGCCCTTTTTCAAGAACAAAATCCCTATAATCTGCGCTTTTGCTCGGCCCTGCGCATGAGCTCTACCTTTCCCGTGATTTTTCCCAATGTGCAACTGCCCTCTACGCCCGTCTTAGAGGCCATGGATGCCGGCTTTAGAGATAATTATGGGGTGGAAACGGCCCTGCGTTTTTCGGCCAATTTTAAAGAATGGATCAAGAAGAATACCTCTGGGGTGCTGGTCATTTCGATTCGAGGAAATGAAAAGGTAGAACCCATTGAACAAGCAGAGCGCCCAGGCTTAGGCAGTACTATTTTTAGCCCGCTTTCTGCCGTTTTTGATGTGGGCAACCTCCAAGATTATCAACAGGATGCTATGCTAGGCCAATTGCAAGCCCAAATGGGAGAGGAGCAACTGGATATTGTCCGCTTCGTCTATCGCCCCACTACTCTAGAGCAAAAAGCCTCTTTGAGCCTGCACTTGACGGCCAGAGAAAAACTCGATATTCTTTCGGCCATCCACTTGCCCGCCAACCAAGCCGCCCTAGACCGCCTAGAAGAATTAGTGAAGTAGGTAGCCCTTTAGGTAAATAACTTATTTTCAGGCTTTAGGCATACTAAAGAGGAAATCCATAAGAGACGGCCCTATCTTTGTCATAGACAAGAAGGAAATACCTTGTCTTCCAAATTAAGTTTGGGGTAAATCATGGGGATTAACATTTGAACTCACTAGAGTTCTATAGCAAGTAGCTTGGGGAAGCTGCTTGCTTTTTTTTTGGGCTGCCCCGCCCTGCGGGCGGGTCGGGCCATTGCGCAGCTCGCAGCTCTGCTCGGCCCTGCGCGGGCTGCGCCCGCTGGGTCTGGCCTTCGGCGGCCCTGCTACAGCCCCTCAGCCGGCGGCTTTGCCGCCTCTACACGCAGAAGGAGGACCTCATCCAAAGGTCCTCTTTAGAGGGCTTGTCTCTAGGCGCAGAAAGGCTAGCGATAGCTGGCGGCGAAGCCGTCATGGCCGAAGGCCAAAAGGCCCAGCGCTGCGGAGGGGTGGCCGAAGGCCAGACCGAGCGGGCAACGCCCGCGAAGGGCCGAGCGAACAGCGAGCCCCGCAGCATAGCGCCGCAAGGCGAAGCCGCAGCGGAGGCCCCAAAACAGCAGCGAGTTGAGACAAGCAGCCTTGAAGAGCCCCAAAAAAGGGAGAAAGGGCAAAAGACTAGGACGGCCAAAAAAGTATATCTAAAAAAATAGATTAAGGAAAACGAAAAAAAAGATTAGGCGCTGGAAAATGGCTAAAAAAATGTATTTTCGCAACGACTAGAATAGGGGACTCTAGTTGGGCAAGCTCTGGCTATGGGTCCTAAACACCTTTTTTTTTCATTGCAAAATTTAGCGTATCCTATGGCATTCGACATTGATATGATCAAAGCGGTTTATGCTGCTTTACCCAAAAAAATTGAGGCTGTGCGCGAACGTTTGGGCCGTCCGCTCACGCTAACCGAAAAAATTCTTTACACACACTTGGATCAAGCTTCTCCATTGGAGAACTATGGCCGGGCCAAGGACTATGTATTCTTCTCTCCGGATCGAGTGGCTATGCAAGATGCTACTGCCCAAATGGCGCTTTTGCAGTTTATGATGGCTGGCCGCGACAAGGTGGCTGTACCTTCTACTGTACACTGTGATCACTTGATTCAGGCTAAGGTGGGTGCTGACAAAGATTTGGAAGTAGCCAACGACAAGAACGAAGAAGTATATGACTTCCTTAGCTCTGTGTCTAATAAATATGGTATTGGTTTCTGGAAGCCAGGAGCGGGTATCATTCACCAGATTGTATTAGAAAACTACGCCTTCCCCGGTGGTATGATGATCGGTACGGATTCTCATACCGTAAATGCTGGTGGTTTGGGTATGGTAGCTATTGGTATTGGTGGTGCCGATGCGGTAGACGTAATGGCCGGCCTACCTTGGGAGCTTAAAATGCCCAAATTGATTGGGGTGAAATTGACAGGTAAATTGGGTGGTTGGACTTCGCCCAAGGATGTTATCCTCAAAGTAGCGGGTATTATTGGTGCCAAAGGCGGTACTGGTTTTATCGTAGAGTACTTTGGCGAAGGTGCCGAAAGCATGTCTTGTACAGGTAAAGGAACGATCTGTAACATGGGTGCTGAAATCGGAGCTACTACTTCTACTTTTGGTTATGATGACTCTATGAAGCGTTATCTAGAGGCTACTGAGCGCGCCGATGTTGCTGAGTTGGCCGAGGGCGTAAAAGAGCATCTAACTGGTGATGCTGCTGTTTATGCAGATCCTGCAAAATACTTTGATCAAGTAATTGAAATCAACTTGACAGAGTTGGAACCCCACCTCAATGGTCCTTTCACTCCCGACCGTGCTTGGCCTATTTCTGAGTTTGCCAAAGCGGTAAAAGAAAATGACTTCCCTTCCGTATTGTCTGTAGGTTTGATTGGTTCTTGTACCAACTCTTCTTATGAAGATTTGAGCCGTGCGGCCTCTGTGGCTCGTCAGGCTGCTGCCAAAAACCTTAAAGCTAAGGCTGAGTTTACTATCACTCCAGGTTCGGAATTGGTTCGCTATACTGCTGAGCGCGATGGTTTGCTAGACAATTTTGAGGAAATCGGAGGTATGGTTTTGGCCAATGCTTGTGGTCCTTGTATTGGTATGTGGGACCGTGTTGGTGCCGAGAAAAAAGAGAAGAATGCTATCATTCACTCTTTCAACCGTAACTTTGCCAAGCGTGCCGACGGTAACCCCAACACTCAAGCTTTTGTAGCTTCTCCTGAGTTGGTGACAGCCATGACTATCTCTGGCGATATGTGCTTCAACCCCCTCACTGACAAATTGATCAATGAGAATGGCGAAGAAGTCATGCTCGATCCTCCCACAGGTGTTGAGCTTCCTCCCAAAGGTTTTGATGTAGAAGATGCGGGCTATATTGCTCCTGCCGAAGACGGTTCTGGAATCAATGTAACCGTAAACCCCAAATCTGATCGCCTACAATTGCTTACGCCCTTTACGCCTATCAAAAAAGAGGAAGTAACTGGCATGCGCTTGTTGATCAAAGCCAAAGGTAAATGTACTACAGACCACATCTCTATGGCTGGTCCTTGGTTGACTTACCGCGGTCACCTAGAAAATATCTCTGGTAACTGTTACATTGGTGCCGTAAACTTCTTCAATGAAGAAACCAACAATGTAGCTAACTACGCTGAAGGAGCAGAAGCCAACTATATGGCCGTTCCCGATTCAGCCAAAACTTATCAGAAAAACGGTATCGGAACCATCGTTTTTGGTGAAGATAACCTAGGAGAAGGTTCTTCTCGTGAGCATGCCGCTATGGAGCCCCGTTTCTTGGGCGTTAAAGCTGTTGTGGTAAAATCTTTTGCTCGTATCCACGAAACTAACCTTAAGAAGCAAGGAATGTTGGCCCTCACTTTCGTGAATCCTGCCGACTATGACTTGGTTCGCCAAGATGACCTCGTGAGCATCACTAACTTTGAGACTTTTGCTCCCGGCAAAACCCTCAACATCGAACTTAAGCATGCTGATGGTACCGTTGATAACATCGAGGTACAACACTCATACAATGCACAGCAAATCGAATGGGTAAAGGCGGGTTCTGCACTCAATAAAATTCGCGAAGAAATTGCTAATGCCTAGGCATTAAGTCAGTTTTAAAAGCATAAAAGCAACTGCTCCTCTTGGGGGTAGTTGCTTTTTTGTTTTTTTGGGGCCCGCGGCCGCAAAGCGGCCGCCGCTATGCTGCGGGGCTCGCTGTTCGCTCGGCCCTTCGCGGGCGTTGCCCGCTCGGTCTGGCCTTCGGCCACCCCTCCGCAGCGCTGGGCCAAGGGGCAGCTTCGCTCTGGGCAAAGCTGGGGAAGATTAAGGGAATTTTAAAAAAGCTAGGCCCATCATTTTAAGGAAAAAACAAAGGGAAAAGCTATATTTGCGATTCGTACTATCATAAGATCTAATTGATGAAAAACCTTGAACAGCTAAAATCCTCTATGCAAGAGGTGATTGAGCGCTTGGAAACAGAGCGAAAAAGACAATTGTCTAATTTTAAGCTCATTCAAAAGCTACTCTTTATTCCTATCGTCTTATTTATTGCGGCGGCTGCAAGTATGCTCATTATTCCGCAATTTTGGTATTTGGCTATTGCCCTTATGGTGGGAGCATCAGCGCTTTTGGCTTGGATGTATGTCCAACAACTCCAAAAGCCTAAGCAGCTGTATCGAGAACAGTTTAAATCACAGTTCTTTAAGGAAATGGTGGCTAATTTCTACCCTAGTATGCACTATCAGCCAAATAATTATGTCCCCAAAGTAGATTTTTACAAAAGCCATCTCTTTCATGGTAAAGCTAATGAAGGCTACACTGGAGAAGACTTTTTCTCTGGGGTTGTAGCTGGACTAAACATGCGCTTCTCAGAAGTCAATGCCCAACAACTCATCGGAAAAAATGAGGTGACACTGTTTAACGGTATCTTCATGGTGCTCGATATCCAAACCCAACTCAAGGGGGCTACTTTTATTGTCCCCGATAATTATGAGCAGTGGCTAGGTCAATTGGCTGTGAAAATCCAAGACCAACTAGATGTGCTGCATGAGGGCCATTTATTACATCTAGATAATGCCCCAGATTTCGAGAATAAGTTTGCCATCTACTCAACAGATATTCCAGAAGCAAAAACTATCCTAACCCAAGAACTGATTGATTCAGTGCTTTGGATTCGCAAAACCTTTGAAAGCCAAATCTCTTTGGCCTTCCAAGATCAGCAACTTTATATTGCTATTCCCCTTAATCATGAACGTCTCTTTGAACCAGAACTCAATAAAAGCCTTACTGCCGATGATGAGATGCTACAACGCATCTTTGCAGAACTCAAAAGCTGCTTTGATCTGATTCATAAACTGCCCTTAGAGCAATTGCGAAAAGCTAAGGGTTAACTAAAATTAGGCTTCCGCCTAACTACTTGTCCCACATGGTACGTTAAACCTATGTGGGACAATTTTTGTTTGCCCCCTAAGATTCCGTTTTTATCGACTTGTTAGTAAAGTCACTAATACAAAGATATTTTTTCCCTAGCTTGACCTTAAACTCTCTAAGAATTACTTATGAAGCAGCTTTTCTTATCATCACTTTTTCTTCTCGTCAATTTGTCCATGCTTTGGGCAACCCACAACCGCGCTGGAGAAATAACTTATCGCCAAACTGGTGCTCTAAGTATTGAGGCCAGAATTGTTACCTATACCAAAATTAGTGGACAGTCTATCCATGCCGACAGAACCGAATTGGACCTCAGTTGGGGAGATGGAACCTCTTCTACCGTTCCTAGAGACTACTTTGTTATGCTCCACAATGATATCCGAATGAATGTCTATACGGCTACGCATAGCTATCCTGGCCCCAATCCTGGCGGTCAACCCTATGTAATGGGTATGCAAGACCCTAACCGAAATGCCGATATACTCAATGTAAATAATGGAAATTCGGTCAATGTGGCTTTCTACATACAAACAGAGGTCTTCCTCTTTCCCACTTCTATTTATGGGAATAACAACTCACCAATTTTGCTCGAACCTCCAATCGATTTTGGAGTGGTGGGCCAAATTTTTCAACATACCCCCAACGGCTATGATCCCGATGGGGATAGCGTCGCCTACGAATTAGTGACCTGCCTGAGCGATCTCAATAATCCTGTTCCTGGCTTTTTACCCGTTAATGCTATTGGCCCAGGACCAAACAATAATTTTACTTTTGACCAACAAACAGGACTTTTTACTTGGAATACTCCTCAGGTTGCCGGAGAATACAATATTGCTATTCTAGTCAAATCTTACCGAAATGGAGCCTACCTAGGTGGTATTATCCGCGATATCCAAATCGAAATTAGAAATGCTCAAAATACACCTCCATCACTAGAGGTGCCCGAAGAAATATGTGTAGAAGCTGGCGAAATTATTGACTTTGATGCCATTGCCCTAGATAGCGATATCCCCGTTCAACCCATTACCCTAACGGCTACAGGTGGCCCTCTCGAACTGACTGCTGGGGCAGCAACTTTTGCCAACACCACTGGATTTACTCCTGTCTCTAGCCAGTTCCGCTGGGAGACAAACTGCGACCATATCCAGCAACAGGCCTGGCAAGTCGTTTTTAAAGCTAGAGATTCTTTTTATACTAATAATGGACAAGATGCCTCTTTAGCCACCTTTAAAGTTTTGCGTATTAAGGTGGTGGCTCCCCATGTCCAAAATTTACAATCTACTGTTAGCCCCGGCCAAGTAGATCTTAGCTGGGATGCCCCCTATAGCTGTGAAGGCTCTGCAGGCTTTTTGGGCTTTTCGGTCTGGCGAAAATCTAGCTGTGATAATACCGAACTAGATTCTTGTACCGTTGGATTGCCCGGTCTTGGCTATACCCAAATTAACTTTGGCGCCCTAGTGACTACCGCTGGCGCTTCTGGAAACTATGAATTTACCGATCCCAACGTTCAATCAGGAGGGATTTATAGCTATCGAGTTTTACCTGAATTCGCTACTCCCGTTCCTGGAACTAATAACTTTTTGGGACCGGTATCAGGACGTAGCTCGGAAGAACTCTGTGTGCAAATGGCCCAAGACCTTCCCCTGATGACTAATGTCGATGTGGAAAGCACAGATCTCAATAATGGAGATATCTTAGTCCGTTGGGCCAAACCTAGAGCTGCCGAACTAGATACCAACTTTACAGTGCCTCCCTACCGCTACGAACTGTTCCGCTCAGAAGGACAAAATGGGGCTAATTTTCTCCCAACCCCCGTCTTTAGCTCTACAAATTTTAATAGCTACTCAGCTCTAGCCGATACGATTAGTTTCTTGGATACAGGCCTCAATACAGAGGAAAATGCCTACTCTTATCGGGTCGCTTTTTATGCCAATGGCGATACGGTTGGGACTACCAGTCTGGCCTCTTCTGTTTATCTTACTGTCAATGCAACAGATCAAACTAATCGGTTGGTTTGGACCGAAAACGTCCCCTGGACCAATACCCAATATGTCGTTTTCTTAGAAAACCCCACAGGCAGTACTACTTATACTGTACTCGATACAGTCAATACAACGACTTATGTGCATGAAGAGCTCGAAAATGGAGAAACCTACTGCTATTATATCGAAAGTATCGGTAGCTACGGCATTCCCGATGTTTTCTCGCCCTTGCTCAATAAGTCGCAACGAGCTTGTGGCTCTCCTCTAGATACAGTGGCCCCTTGCCCTCCGATTGCCGTGGCTGCCCTTTCTGGCTGCGAGGCCTTTGATGATGATTCTGATCAGGAAAATCGCGGACTCTGCGAAGGCTTTATCCGAGAAGAAACCGATATGGCCAATACCATTAGCTGGCAGTTGCCTACCGATAGCTGTGGACTCGATATTGCCGCTTATCGCGTTTATTTTGCTCCCTATTGCGATAGCACTGCCTACGAATTGGTGGCCGAAATTACCGACCTTAACGATACTTTCTTTATCCACCAACCTAGCGATTACAATTTAGCGGGTTGCTATTATGTAACTACCGTAGATTCTGTAGAAGCCAATGGCGGCGGCAATGAAAGCGTCCCTAGCATAGTGGTCCAAAGCGACAATTGTCCCTTCTACGAGCTGCCGAATGTCTTTACCCCCAATAATGACAATGCCAACGATTTCTTTGGTCCGTGTTTGCCTAGCCGCTATATCGAGGCCGTAGATTTCAGAGTCTTCAACCGCTGGGGCCAAGAGGTCTTCCGCACTGAAGATCCCGCCATCAATTGGGATGGAAAAGACCAGCAAACAGGGCAAGACCTAGCCGAAGACGTTTACTACTACACTTGCAAATTGCAAATCAATTGTATGGATTGTGAAACGGTAGCCCCGCTTAAAGGCGTTATCCACCTCATCCGAAATGCTCGATAAGTCAAGTTTATCTATTCATAGCTCTAGCGAAAGTTAGGGCTATTTTTTTGTCTATAAGAGGGTTTTGGGGCCCGCGGCCGGCTAGGCCTTTGGCCTAGGTCGGCCGCCGCTATGCTGCGGGGCTCACAGGGCTGTTCGGCCCTTCAGCCGCCTGCGGCGGCTTCGGTCTGGCCTTCGGCCACCCCTCCGCAGCGCTGGGCCAATTGACGTCTGGCCTTAGCGTCTTATCGTAATTTTAAGAAAGAGATGAAGCATCATCTACCAAGCTATTTGGTCTATAATGATTTCGCTTATTGATTATACAGAATTATACTTCGTAGCCTAGAGGTTTGTGGCCGAAGGCCAAATGGCCTAGCGATGCGGAGGGGTGGCCCGCAGGCCAGACCGAGCAGGCTTTGCCTGCGAAGGGCCGAGCGAACAGCGAGCTGCGCAACGTAGCGCCGCAAGGCGAAGCCGCAGCGGAGGCCCCCAGAAAAACAGCAATAAAAAACAGCGGCAGAAATAGGTGGATAAATACTATAGATATTTGTACTTTTGCGAGTCAATGATTTAACGACCAAGCTGGACTTTTCAAAGCATATTTAATGGTATTTGCTAGCCTCATATTTTTAACGGTCTTTTTGCCCTTGCATTTGCTGCTCTACTATGCGGTAGACAACAAGACCTATCGTAATATTCTGCTGACTTTATTCTCTTTGGCTTTTTATGCTTGGGGGGAGCCGGTCTGGATCATCTTGCTGATCATTTCGGCCTTGGTGGATTATGGTAATGGGCGTTGGATTGAGCATTTTAGGGGGACGGTCCATGCCAAATGGGGGTTGATTTCCTCTTTGTTGGTCAATTTAGGTTTGCTAGCTACCTTTAAGTACAATGTTTTCCTTTATGAAAACTTGAATGCTTTGTTTGGGACGGACCTTTGTGAAAACTTTAATGCTTTGTTTGGGACGGACTGGAAGATAACTAAATACGCCTTGCCTATTGGGATCTCCTTTTATAGCTTTCAGACCATTTCTTATACCGTAGATGTGTATAGGGGAGAGGTCAAGGCGCAAAAAAGTTTTCTGCGCTTTTTGATGTTTGTCAGTTTGTTTCATCAGTTAGTAGCTGGGCCGATTGTTCGTTATTCGGATATTGAGGACAACATTAACAATCGGAAAGAAACGGCCTATGATATTAGTCAGGGCATCTTGCGATTTTGCATTGGGCTCTTCAAGAAGGTGTTTATTGCCAATGTGGCGGGCGGTTTGGCCATCTTGTATATGGGCGAACCCAATAATCCTATAGATTTGAGTACCATTACGGTAGCCGAGGCTTGGTTTGGGATCTTAATGTTCTCCTTGCAGATTTACTATGACTTTTCGGGCTATTCGGATATGGCTATTGGTTTGGGAAGAATGTTTGGCTTTCATTATTATGAGAACTTCAATTATCCATATATAGCGAAGAGCGCGACAGATTTCTGGCGGCGTTGGCATATGTCATTGGGGAGCTTTTTTAGAGACTATATTTATATTCCCTTGGGGGGAAACCGCAAGGGGAAATTGCGGGGCTACTTCAACCTTTTCGTCGTTTGGTTTTTGACGGGTCTTTGGCATGGCGCCAGTTGGAATTTCGTCTTATGGGGCTTATATTTTGGCGTTTTGATCTTATTAGAGCGTTTAATTTTGAATAAGGTCTTTAAGCGTTTGCCGGCTATTTTTAGTCATGCTTATCTATTGATAGCGGTTGTTTTTGGTTGGGCGCTCTTTTACTTTGAGGACAGTGCGCAGCTATTTCAGTTTTTAGAAATTATGGTTGGCGCTAGTGAAAATACGCTTTGGAACTTTAAGCTGGGCCTTGTCTTGAAAGAGCATGCCTATTGGTTGGCTTTGGCGGTATTGCTTTGCCTGCCCATTTATCCGCCATTTGGAAGATGGTTTGAGAACAAGCTGCGTTTTCAGTCGGGTTTGTTTTATTGGTGGTCCTTGGGGCTCATTCAATTGATCTTGCTTTTAGTTTCTATAGCCCTACTGGTTGGCGATTCTTTCAACCCCTTCATTTATTATCGTTTCTAGCTTATGAACACCCCTTATCCATATCGTTTGAATGCCATTTTGTTTATGATCCCCTTGGGGGTTTTAGGCATTTTGTTTTTTGTTTTGCCCAAGCAGAAAGTTTCTGAAATAGAGAAGCGGGAGTTGGCGTCTATGCCTTCTTTTTCTTCTAAAAAATTTTTCAAGGGCGACTATACGAAGGAGTTGGACCTTTATTTCTCTGATAATTTTCCTTTTCGAGAAGGCTGGGTAACTGCAGCGCAGTTTATCGGGAACCATCGCGGCATCGCTAATGAAGGAGTAAAGTTTTATGCAGAAGGCATTGACATGGATGCGGGTATAGATGCTATTGCTGCGGCCAACGATAGCTTACAAGGTGATAGTTTGCAGCTGGTTGGGACCGATTCATTGGTCCAAGATAGTAGCGCCAATGATTTGTTTGAAAATGAGGGCTTTGCCTCAGATGTACAGCGCCTTAGTCGAGGCCTACTCATCTATGAAGGCATGGCGATACAGATGTTTGGCGGTAGCCGCAATACGGCTAAGCTTTGGGCTAAAGTAGTGAACGAATACCAACAGAAATTAGGACCAAAAGGGATTCAGCTACATTGTGGGGTTACGCCCACGCATGGCGAGTTTTATCTGCCTTCAGAATACATTGCAGAAGCAGTTTCGGAACGCAAAAACATTGATACCATCTATCATTATTTAGATTCGGCCGTGCACGCCTTTGATGTGACCACCGAGCTCTTTAAGCATAAGGATGAGTATTTGTTTTTCAATACGGACCATCACTGGACGGGCCGGGGGGCCTATTATGCCTACAAAGCCTTTTGCGATGAGGCCGGCCTGAAAGCGATTCCGATTGAGGAAATGGAACAGGGGACTATCCCCAACTTTTTGGGTTCGCTCTATCTCAAAACTAGAGATAAACGCCTCAAGGAAAAAGGCGATTCAGTAGAGTATTTTAAAATCCCTTACCGCCATAAAACCTATCGTTTGGTCGGGGCCGATTATAGCCGTTTGGCGGGTAGTCGCTTGTATATCGAAAATGCCAAAGGTGGGGCCGCTTATGGGGTGTTCTTGGGCGGCGATTATCCCGCTATCTGCGTATTTAGCGAGCAGGATACTTCCAATCATCGCCGTGTAGTAGTGATCAAAAACTCTTATGGGAATCCATTTGCCACTTATATTCCCTCACATTTTGAGCGAACTTATGTGATCGATTACCGCTATTTTAAGGGAAATTTGATGGACTTTATGGAGAAGAATAAGGTAACCGACCTAATTCTCTTCCACAATAGTTTTTCGGCCAATACGCCATCTCATGTAAAGATGATTAAGCGTTTATTGACCGAGGGAGGCGTTTGTGCCCCTCATGCTGTGCCTGCCCGCAAAAAAATGTTTCCGATGGGGGACTTCCTTTCTCGCCACTTTGGCAAGGTCGAAGAGTATAATTCGCATTACCTGAAAAAGCAGGAAGAATTGGCCGAGCAAGCCGCCAAAGCAGCTCAGGAAGAATGGGATAGTTTGCCTGAAAACTAGAAACTTCAGGAATCGTTTAATTGTTTTAATTTGGGGCTTCCCCTCGCTTTGCTCGGGTCGCTATGCTACGGGGCTCGCAGGTCTGCTCGGCCCTGCGCAAAAAATCGCTACGCTCATTTTGCTGGGTCTGGCCTGAGGGCCACCCCTTCACAGCGCTAAGCCAGGCCGCCTCCTTTGCGCTAAGCTTTCGAGCTCAAAAAATAACTGCTCAACCGCCTAAAATAAAAGATTCCATGCTTGGACGAATTAGTTTTTTTGCTTTCCTATTGCTCATTGTTGCACAGCAGGCTTGCCAGGCGCAGCCCGAAGCTGTAAAATTTACGCCCACTACCAAAGTTGATGTTTCTGATTATCCTTGGATGCATCCAGAACTCAATATGTTGCAGTTTTATGATCGCTCGGCTTTAGAGTTGTTGCGGCAAAAATGGAAGCGTACAGATAAAGAGAAATTGACCGTCATTCATTTTGGGGATTCGCATTGTCAGAATGATGCTCTGCCAGGCCAAATCCGCAAGCGGATGCAGGAGGTCCATGGAGCAACGGGGCGTGGCTTGATGTTCCCTACCTCTACAGCCAAAACCTATTCTTCTATTGAATACAGTACTAAACATACAGGCAGTTGGATTGCTGAACGCAGCTTCCGTATGCGCCTCAAATTGCCTTTAGGAATTCGGGGAATGAGCTGCCGCACAGAACAGGCGAATAGCAGTCTTATTTTTGACTTTAAGAAGCCTGTGCCCAAAAATTATCGCCATCTCAAAATCTTTTGTAAGCGGGATATCCGTAGTTTTGATATCGTAGTAGAAACGAGCGGTAAAAGAATTCCAGTTGTGGTTGACGCCTCTAGCCGCAAACCATATATTGAAGTAGAGCTTCCCGAAATCACGGATCAAAAACTGACCTTACATATTGTTCGCCATAATAAGTATGAATCAGAGTTTGAGTTTTATGGCATGAGCCTAGAAGATGAGGCCGATAAGGGGGCTGTGGTCCATAATGCTGGAGTAGGAGCGGCCAAGTATAACTCTTTGCTCAATCAAATTTTGCTTTGGGAACAATTGCCCCATTTGCAGCCTGATGTAGCTATTATTGATTTTGGGACCAATGATTATCTGTATTATGATAAGCTTGAGCCAGAGCTAGAGAGCGAAATCAAAACGATCATTGATAAGATGCGCAAAGCGGTGCCCGATATCTGTATTATCCTCACGAGCACACAAGACCTTTTCTGGAAAAAGAAAAACTGTATGTCTGGGGAGCCTTTCTCGGATATGATGCACAAAATTGCCTACGATAAAAAATGTGCGCTTTTTGATTGGTATTGGATTTCTGGTGGCCAACGCAAAATGTTAGATTGGACCAAAAGCCGCTTGGCTCAACCCGATATGGTGCACTTGACCGTAAAAGGGTATCGCCTAAAAGGAGACCTCTTTTTTGAGGCCCTTCAAAATAGTTTGGCTTGGCTAGATGAAAACCCCAAAGAAAATGAGTTCTTTTTCCGCATTGATAAACTTAAAGAAGAACAGGCCGTCTTAAGAAATGGAGGAAAGCCCAAATCTGAGGCGATGAGCCAAAGCAGCACAAAAAATAATCAAAAACCTGCAGCGGCTAAAGGCAATTATCGCACACATATTGTTAGAAGTGGAGAATCCTTGTATTCGATCAGTCTAAAGTATAATGTGAGCATTCAGGAATTGAAAAGATGGAACAATAAAAGTAAAAACACCATCTATAAAGGAGATCGCCTCAAAATTTATAAATAACTCGGCCTTTAGGCCCAAAAACCAACAAGATGAAAAGATTCGCAATTTATTTCCTTGGCCTTTTTCTAAGCTTGGGCCTATTGTCTTCTTGTGAAGAAGCCGAAAAGTTGACACAGTTTAACTTAGACTATAATAGTACGGTGACCATTCCGTCTACTTTTGGAGTACAAGTTCCTTTTGATGTGTCTACGCCTGCTATCAGCACTAGTGCGAGCAGCCAATTTGAGTCAAATGATACCCGTAAGGATTTAATTGAAGAAATTCAATTAACTGAAATGACCTTGACCATTAACAGTCCTTCTGGAGCTGATTTCTCTTTTCTAGAGTCTATTGAGGTATTCATTTCTGCTGATAGCTTAGGCGAAACGCGCATTGCTTATCAAGATTCTGTGGCAGTAGCTGCTGGAGAATCATTGAGCTTGACCACTACTGGGGTCGATCTTCAGGAGTACATCAAAGCTGATGAATTTAGCCTAAGAGTAAATGCGGTAACAGATGAAGCCATTAGCCAAGATCATGAGCTAAATATTTACACCAAGTTTTTTGTCGACGCAAAAATCTTTGGGATCTAGGCGTTCTCGCTGGATTATACAAAGCGAAACTTGCTATTGAGCAAGTTTCGCTTTTTTTTTGCGGTAGGTTAAAACCCACCGCAAAAATGGTATCGCTTTGCGATGAGTTATGAATGAGGGTTGAAACCCTCATGAATTTAGCTTCGGGCCCCAAAAGCTCATCTAGATAAAAATCTTCTTGAAAAATGTTTATCTTTTCGGCAAATCGAAGAAAATGATCAAAGCTGTAAATATTCGCAAATCTTATCAGCAATTGCAGGTGCTCAAGGGGGTAAGTTTAGAGATTGCCAAGGGCGAGCTGGTGAGTATTGTAGGGAAATCGGGGGCAGGTAAAAGTACTTTGCTGCATATTATTGGGACCTTGGACCAAGCCGATGAGGGCGAGCTCTGGATTGATGGGCAAAATTGTGGAGAAATGAAGAAAAAGGCGCTTTCGCGCTTTAGAAATGAGCAAATTGGTTTTGTCTTTCAATTTCATCACCTTTTGCCTGAATTTACGGCCTTAGAAAATGTTTGTATGCCTGCATTCATTAAAAAAACGCCTGAAAAAGAAGCGCATAAAAAGGCTAAAGAATTATTGGATTATTTGGGGCTGGCCGATCGGATGAACCACAAACCCCAGCAATTGTCGGGCGGAGAACAACAACGAGTGGCGGTAGCACGGGCTTTAATTAACTCGCCAGCAGTGGTTTTGGCCGATGAACCTTCGGGGAATTTGGATAGCCAAAATTCGGAAGAACTGCATCAGCTCTTTTTTAATTTGCGCAAAGATTTTGAACAAACTTTTGTCATTGTGACGCATAATCTGGAGCTAGCCAAAATGAGTGATCGCTGCCTGCAGATGCAGGATGGGTTGATTGTGGAAGAACTGCGCTAAATCGAAAAAAATGACAAATCCCTTTGAGGAAATTCCCGAATTGGCCGAGGCCCAGAAAAAAATGGCCCAAAAAGTAGAATGTATTGGTTATCAACCTAAAAAAGGAGATTTAATCTTCAGCTTGGATATTCAGTATGTAGAAGAGGATGCTTTTGTGGCCATAGACGTTTTGCGTTGGCAAGAAGGAGCCGAAAAAGTATATTTATCGGCCCAAAAGGCGGGCATGGAATATCGACCGCGTTATTTTTCTTTTCGAGAGGGACCGCCTTTATTAGCGGCTATTTTGGCCTTAGAAGAAAAATTGGGCGAAAAAGCCAGTTGTTTATTGGTGGATGGGCATGGCATTGCGCATCCTCGGCGCTTGGGTGTGGCCAGTTGGTTGGGCGTTCAGGCCGATCGGCCAAGTATCGGAATGGCCAAACGTCCATTATTAGCGGTTGATGATCCAGCAGGAAGGGAAAGAGGAAGTATTTCGCCCATTATGCAAAATCAAGAGCTTTTGGGTTATGCCTTGCGCAGCCAAACAGATGTAAAACCTATATATATAAGTCTGGGCCATAAAATAGATTTAGAAACGGCTAGAGAAATGGTTTTACAGTTAGCCGATCAAGGCTATCGGATTCCAGAGCCCATCCGAAGAGCTGATCATGCGGCCCGCGCTTTTGCCAAGGGCCAAAGCGAATTAGGGGAAGTTTTTTAGGACCAAAGTTTGGCCGTCCCTTAAAAAAGTGGCATTTTAGGCGGCGAAAAAAATATCGAGAAGCTATGCAAGATAAACTACAAACGCTACAAGATAAATTGGCCCAAGCGGCTCAAGGTGGCGGAGAAAAACGGATAGAGAAACAACATGCAAAGGGCAAACTCACTGCCCGTGAACGTATTCATTTCTTTTTGGACCCCGGTTCTTTTGAAGAAATGGGCGCATTGGTTACCCATCGTTGCAATGACTTTGGGATGGAAAAAGAAAAAATCTATGGCGATGGCGTCGTGACGGGCTACGGAACGGTGGAAGGACGTTTGGTCTACGTTTTTGCTCAAGATTTTACCGTTTTTGGTGGTTCTCTTTCTGAAACTCACGCAGAAAAGATCTGCAAGTTGATGGATATGGCCATAAAAAATGGAGCACCTTTGGTGGGCCTCAATGATTCTGGTGGAGCACGTATTCAAGAAGGCGTGCAGTCTTTGGGCGGTTATGCCGATATTTTTTATCGCAATACTTTGGCCTCTGGCGTAATTCCACAAATTTCTGCCATTATGGGCCCATGCGCAGGCGGTGCAGTATATTCTCCCGCTTTGACCGATTTTATTTATATGGTGGAGCAAAGCTCTTATATGTTCATCACGGGTCCCAATGTGGTAAAAACAGTGACCAATGAAGAAGTAAGTGCTGAAGAATTGGGCGGAGCGATGACGCATGCCGTCAAATCTGGCGTGACGCATTTTACCGCTCAAAATGATATGGATTGTTTGCTTCAGATTAAAAAGTTGCTTTCTTATTTGCCCCAAAACTGCGAAGAAGAAGCTCCATTTTTGCCTTATGAAGGCGGCCAAGAAGAACGTCCCGCACTAAATACAATGGTGCCCGAAAATCCCAATCATCCTTATGATATGCGTGCTTTGATCGAAGAATTGGTGGATACTGATTCTTTTTATGAGGTCAATAAAGAGTATGCAGAAAATATCGTGGTTGGTTTTGCTCGCCTTGGCGGCAGAAGTATTGGCGTTCTGGCCAATAATCCCATGGTGTTGGCGGGTTGCTTGGACGTAGATTGCTCGAAAAAAGGCGCTCGTTTTGTACGCACTTGCGATGCTTATAATATTCCCATTTTGGTTCTAGAAGATGTTCCTGGATTTTTGCCCGGCACTGATCAAGAATGGAATGGCATTATTAGTAATGGCGCAAAATTGCTTTATGCGTTCTGTGAGGCCACTGTTCCCCGCATTACGGTCATCACTCGCAAAGCCTATGGCGGAGCCTATGATGTAATGAACTCTAAACATATTGGTGCCGATTTGAATTTTGCTTGGCCTTCTGCAGAAATTGCAGTAATGGGCGCTAAAGGCGCTTCAGAAATTATTTTCCGCCGAGAAATTATGGCCGCCGATGATAGCACCGCCAAATTGGCCGAAAAAGAAGCCGAATACGCAGAAAAATTTGCCAATCCTTATCGCGCCGCCGCTCGCGGCTTTGTCGATGCCGTGATTGAGCCTTCTACTAGCCGCGAACGCTTAATTAAAGCCTTCAAAATGCTAGAAAATAAAGTGGATGTTCGTCCCCGAAAAAAACATGGCAATATGCCCCTCTAAATTTAGAGCCTAATTTTCAAAGCTGTCGATTTTTATCGGCAGCTTTTTTTTTGTTCTTTTTTGGGGCCTCCGCTGCGGCTTCGCCTTGCGGCGCTACGCTTTGGGGCTCGCTAGTCGCTCGGCCCTGCGTTTTTTTCGCTGCGCTCAAAAAACTTGGTCTGGCCTTCGGCCACCCCGCCGCATCGCTAGGCCAAAAGGCTCGCTTCGCTCTCCTTTTTTGCACAACCTTAGTTTTTTCTCTGAGCTTTTTTCTTCGGCCGTTAAATTCCCCTTTCAATTAGCGGCTTTCAATTAGGCTCAAGCAAAAAAAACAAGTGAATTTTTCTATCTGCCTGAAAAGGACTAATTTTTTGGGGCCTAAAAAATAGCTCTGTTTGGCAGATAGCTAGTTAGAATTTATTATTTCTTAGGGCTTCCTTTTGAATGAAGATCTCCTTTTTCTGATCTTTTAATTCATCTAATTCTTCAAAAAACTCATTTAAGGCCAGTTTTTTAAACTTAGCTTGCTCCTCAATTGCTTTTTGTGAAGAGTTGATATAATTTGCTCTGTCTTTTAAATATTCTTCTCCATCTTTTTCCCAGTTCGCTATATCTTGGTCTAAGTGGGCGTATTTTTCTTGCATTTTTTGGAAGTATGCTAAATCATTTTTTTCTTTTTCCTGAAATAATTCTTGCAAGCGACTTTTTAGCTTTTCTATTTGAGCACTAGAAAGGATAGCCTTTTTTTCTAGTGCGGTAATTTTATGGCCCAAATCTGATAGGGTAGCGGGAGACCCTAAGCTTGGAAAAGCTGCGCATATTTGTTCGAGTAAATGATCTAAACTTCTTTTTTGAGCCTGTATGGCCTCTTCTTGAAGTAGGTCATGACGCTTTTCAAGTGCTTTTTTTGTTTTTTGCCATTTTGTTTCCCAGGGACCAATAAAGGCTTGTTTTTTTTCTTTTTGGCTATGCAGTATTTTTTGCAAATTTGCTTCTAATCGACTGTAAGATTTTTGTAACTGGGTCATTCGGTGGTTATAATCTTTGATCAGATTATTGGTTGGAATGGATGAAGAAGCATTATTATTTTTTTGCTTTTGAATCAGATTCAAGAAGAAGCCTACAAAATAAAAAAGGGTAAATAGACCGTAGCTAGGCAAATAGTCTTTAAAGGTAGGCCAAAAAAGACTGCTATCGCCTTCCATAAGGATATTGGAAATTTTAAAAGTAATTACATTCCAAGCAGCTATTGTAATCAGTTTTAAAAAGACACTTAAACTCTCTAAAGAAAAAAAATGACCTTCTTCTTGCTTTGAAAATATTTTAGCTACCCAAAAACTACTAAGGCCCAAAATGCCCCAATTGAGTGTATAAAGTGTAATGAGGGTTTCCAATGAGAGCTTTTCTATTCCCCCCCAAATAAGCAAGGCCGCTATGCTAGATTGAATAGCAATTTGCAAGTAGTGATTATAGGGAGCAGAAATTTGTTTGGACTTTTTTAAAGACTTTCCTATCAGCCATAAAATTAGTGCGCCGCCTAAATACCAGAATAGATGGAACAAAAGATAAAAAGCCGTGAAGGTAAAAATAGAACCAGCAATAAGGATGAGATAAGTCGCTTTGTATAAAAAAAAGCTTAGGATAGCTAAGCAGCCTTCATTTGTGCCAATTTGCTTTTCGGCCAAAACACTTTTTTTGAGGGCCATTAACTCTTGGGCGATATTGGGCAAGAGTTCTTTAAGCTTTATTTTTATGGGCTTAAATACATGGAAAAGTTGTTCCTTAGGAGCTAGTTGTAAAGGTTTTATCCGCTCTATAATTTTCTGCTCCTCAAAGTTGAGAAGGAGTGCCCAGCCCCCCATTTCTCGAAGCAATTGATAGCACCATTCTTCTGGATTCGCTCTTTTTTGGGCTTGTTGCAAGCCCACTACAAAAGTTTTGGTAAATAAATTTTTTAGCCCTTTCGGAAGTGCCTCATATTTTTGATGAGGGGGTGGCAAAAACTTAAGCCATTCCTTAGCTTTTGGATGATGCACATATAAGCCCGCCTCAATTTTTTCATGCAAACTGGTACAGGATTCATATTCTCCTCTAGCTGAAGCGGCAAAGGGATGAATACCAAAAAATAATTTATAAAGAATAATAGCCAAGGCAAAATTATCCCAACTATGGTCAAAGCGTTTTATTTTTTGCTCAGCATAATATTCTGGGGCAGAATATTCAGGGGTGGCCACAGCAGCCTTAAAAAATTGATCGTCATCCGAAATCTGTAGAGAATCAACATCTACAATAGAAATTTGTCCATCGGTTTGGACCAAAATATTTTCAGGTTTTAGATCAACTAGCACATATTTTTTTTTCGCTTGCAGTTGGCGAATAGCATTGACTAAATTAAAGGCAATTTTCAAACGAAACTTTAGGCTATCGGCCTGATCAAATGCTAAGCGTTTCCAGGCGGGATCAATTTTTTTAGGCAATTTAGGAAAACAAAGTAATTCTAATTTTTTCCCTTGCGCCAAGGGCATCATTAGTGCAATTTGTTCGCCTTTTTCATTTTGCAAAAGTGCTTCAGGCCAGATAAAACTGGGCGTCACTCCTTCTTGTCCTTGCTGCAATGGATCTTTAATCAAGATCTCCAATTTGGCTAGCTTTTCAGCCGTCCTTTTATGTGGATAATAAATTTTAACGACCCGATCACTATACTTTGCAGGCGCCAAAATATGAAACAAGCTACCTTCTCCACCAGAAGCAAACGCTTTTGACGCTAAAGAAATCCCTTCTCCTGTTTCACTCAAAAAAAGAGTCAGGTCTTGTTTCGTTGTTTTGTTTTCTTCCATAACCTTAGTATGAGGCCAAATTTAATGAACTTTAGGAGAAAAACGTTTTTTGTTGGGGCTAGCCTATGGCGAGGGCTCTGCAGTTGTCTTTTTTGTTGGCCCTTAAATCTCCCTTTCAAATAGCGGCTTTCAATTAGTGATGGGGTTAAAAAATAATAGAATTTTTCTTCGGCCAAAAAACTGCGGTGGTCTGTAGGTTGAAACCTACAGCCAGACAATAAAAAGGCATTTCATTTTAAATAGAGGCTTGAAAGCCTCCATAAAAAACAAGGATAAAATTTCTTTTTTGGAAAAAAGCTGACTTAAATCTGATGAATAATTTTTAGGCTGAAAAAACTAATTGGACCTGTAGGTTAAAACCTACAGCAACAGCAACAAAACAGCACAAAAAAAGTAGCCGAGGATTAAAATCCTCAGCTACAATCACTATTTTTTATGGGCCGATGGTTTTAACCTTCGGCCCATTTTTTTGGATGTAGAATGGCCTCCCTTTTTGCTGTGGGTTTTAACCCACAGCTTCAAAAAACAACCGCAAAACTGCCGAAGAAAAAAGCTAAAAGAAAAAAATTAGATGAGCGGCCTAGCGATGTGCAGCAGTGGCCGTTAGGCCAGACCAAGCAAAAAACTTGTTTTTTTGCGCAGGGCCGAGCGAAGAGCGAGCTGCGAAACGTAGCGCCGCAAGGCGAAGCCGCAGCGGAGGCCCAAAAAAACAACAGAAAAATATTTTCCATAAAAAGAAGACCGTAAAAATCCTATTTTAAGGGGCCTAAAATAGATAAAGCATAATGATGAGGAGGAGACCGATTAAGCCATTTTTAGTTGTCGTTTTGCTTTGGAATAAATAAAAAATAAAGATGGAAATAGCCTTAAAACTAGCAGAATTAAAAGCCGCTTTTTTAAAAGAATGGCCCTTAGAGCGACTCGAAAAAATGAGTCTGGAGGAATATAGTAATACTGAACAAACCTCTTTTTGTTATTGGTTAGAATATAAAACTAGACCTTTGGGTAGTGCTGGAGGAGGCTCTTCTTTTAATCACGGCATTTATAAAATGAAAACGCCCACAAAGTCGAGCAAAGAGAGCCAAAAAAATGATGGAGAATATGCTTGGCAGGCAAAATATGGAGAAACAGCAGCAGAGGCCTTTAAAAATGTTCGTCAAATTATTTATGCAGCAGCCTTGGCTGGAAAAGAAAATCGCTTAGCCGATTTGGCAGATTTAGATTATGGAGAAGCTTTGCGTAGAAAAATTGCTTTCTTATATAGCGATTATAAAGTTGTAAACACCTTCAAACAAGAAGATCTTCTGTTAGCAGCTCAAGCTTTTGGTTATGATGGCGAAGATTTAAGTTATAGTAGCTTAAATAATTATTTGTTGGCTCAGAAAGGGGAACAAGATTTTTTTGCTTTTGGCGAAACGCTCTGGGATTGGAAAATTAAAAATCCAAATCCTTATCCTAAGGCAAATGCAGAAGTAGAAAATCGATTGATTAAAATGCTTCGGAAAATTAGTAGGGCAGAGGCTAGTTTGCTTTTTAATTTGATGGAGCAAGTGATTGAAAAATTAAATATAGATCGGAACGACCCTAGAGTGATGTACTCTTTGCCTAAAAGTCAGCCTGTATTAGCATTGACTATTGGGCAAAGACAAGTGATTATATATATGTATGAAGATGGACTTAAAGTCTATAAATACATTGATACACGGCTGTCGATGAAAAAATGGATTCATTCCGTATTAAATATAGAAGAACTCCAAGCACAACTGCCCGTAATTATCGCTTCTTCGGCTAAGGAGCTGGAACGGACTAAGAAAACAAGTTTTGCAAAATATAATGTAGCGGAATTAGAGGAAGCACTATATAATGCGGCCTATAAAGAATATATTTTTGATTTGGCTTATGTTAGAGAGGAAGAAAATTCCGAACAGCTTGAAAAATGGCCTGAACAAAGATTGCACTTTCCCAACAACCAAATTCTTTTTGGCCCTCCTGGCACCGGAAAAACCTACAACAGCATCAATTATGCACTGGCTATTTTGGCGGGAGTAGATTTGGAGGAGCTAAATACAATAGAAAAGGACAATCACTTAGAAAAAGCCCAGCAGATTTTTTCCGATTTAAATTTAGAAGGCCCTTTTACTACTGGCCGAGAAATTTTGCGGGCTGCTTATAGGCAGTACAAAGAGTTGGGACAAATTCAGTTCACTACTTTTCATCAAAGTATGAGCTATGAAGATTTTGTAGAGGGGATCAAGCCTGTATTGGAAGAAGAAAGCGAGGGGAATTTGTCCTATGAAATTAAGGCGGGGATTTTTAAGCAGTTGGCTCAACTTGCAGCACAAAATTACTTGGGCGAAAATCGACTGCATGCCGAAAGTAGTTTTGATGCTGTCTTTGCAAAATTTTTGGCTGCTTGGGAAGCCCATCCAAATATGGCCTTTTCTTTACGTCGAGCAAATTCAGAATTTCAAATTTATGCGATCGATCAGGAAAGGGGGCGGATTCATTTTGAAAAAGCTAGTGGTAGCCGAACACACTATTTGAGATTAGCCACGCTAAAAGAAATATTTACCGGCGAGCGAGACTTTAATTTAAAAGAAGGATTGGGAATTTATTATCAATCCATTTTGAATGCCTTAGAGCAATATGCTACGGATTCAAAAATAGAGGCGCAAAAAAACTACGTCCTCATCATTGATGAGATTAACCGCGGGAACATTTCAGAAATTTTGGGCGAACTCATCACTTTATTGGAAGAAGATAAACGTTTGGGCCAAAAAGAAAGCTTAGAAGTTGTTCTGCCTTATAGCAAAGACGAATTTTCGGTGCCGCCCAATTTATACATTATTGGAACGATGAACACGGCAGACCGCTCCGTAGAAGCTTTGGATGCCGCTTTGCGCAGAAGATTTAGTTTTGTGGAAATGCCGCCTCGTCCAGAATTGCTCAAAAATATTTTGGTTTATGGCTATGCGATGGAAAAATTACTATTGACCATCAATCAACGGATAGAGCGACTACTGTCTAAAGATCATTTAATTGGCCACAGTTATTTTTTGCCCATAAAAAATGCGGAAGCGCCAGAAAAAGAGTTGGCTTTGGCCTTTCAGCATAAAATTATTCCACTTTTGCAAGAGTATTTTTATGGCGACTTTGGAAAAATTGGGTTGGTTTTGGGCCAGGGATTTGTCCGCAAAGAAGACGCGGCCCAAATTTTTGCCGCTATAGATTATGAGCCCTTGATGGAAGAGGAGCGTTTTCAGTTGATTCCTTGGGCGGAAGTAGATTTGGAAGCCGCCTTGGCGCAGCTTGGGCTAGAAAAAGAAGCATAAAATAAGGCCTTATGAACAAGCAATTTACTGTTTACGAGCACGAGAAATTGTATTTGGGCGAAAACGGCTTGACGAAAAAGCAGTTAGAGCAGCTACAAGTTTTTCATGAGCGGGGCGGCCATCCTTATTTTTCTTTGGGCCATAAATATGTCAAGTTTTGCGAGCAGGTAGGTGTTTTGCAACTGGCTGATTTTAGCATTGAAATTTTGCCCAAGGCCGATAAATCCGTGGATCAAAATCACTGGCGAAAAATGTTGATTGATATTTTGCGTGCTGTGGATAGTTTGCCCATTCAAACGCCCAGCAGCAGCCAGTTGAAACTCAAACCCAACGCAATTTTATCGCTTTACTTTGATTTATATATCAAAGAGTTGCAGTATTTATTGCATAGAGGATTGATTAAGCGCTACAAAAAAGTGGAGCGAAATCAAACGGCCTTAAAAGGGAAGTTAATTTTTGCCAAGCAGCTTCAAAAAAATGTTTGTCAGCAGCAGCGTTTTTACGTTCGCCACAGTCAATATAATAAGGAGCATTTGATTCATCATATTTTGTACAAAGCATTGATTTTATTGAGTAAAGTTAATCGAGAGGCAAATTTGAAGAGTAAAATTAGCTCGCTATTGCTTGATTTTCCGCCCATGCCCGATCTTTTTATTTCGGAGGCCAGTTTTCAAAAAATTTCTTTTCATCGCAATAATGAACATTATCGGCGGGCGCTGGCTATTGCGCGGCTATTATTATTGCATTATCATCCCGATTTGCAGCGCGGGCAGCAAGAAGTTTTGGCCCTGATGTTTGATATGAATGCTCTTTGGGAGCGCTTTATTTTTAAGAGTTTAAAAAAACAATTGGGTCCCAACGATCGCATTTGGGCCGAGCCGCGAAAAAAGTTTTGGCAATTTTCGGATCAAAATTCATCCGTTTACATGAAGCCCGACATTATTTTGCAGCTCAACAACAAAAAATATGTGTTAGATTGCAAATGGAAGCGATTGGAGCAATCTAAACCTTCCCCGCATGATTTACGGCAACTTTATGTCTATCTAGATTATTATGAGGGCCAAAAAGCGGCTTTAATTCACCCAAATGGAGTGTCTAAAGCAGGTTTTTTTCAGCCACAAAAAAATACGGATGCAAAAGACTGTAGTGTTTTAGGCGTTTCTATTCCCAGCAATAAAAATATAGGGAGTTGGCAGCAAGAGATATTTAGGCAGGTAAAAAATTGGGCAGAGGAATAATTTTTTGATTTTTTGGGGCCTCCGCTGCGGCTTCGCCTTGCGGCGCTACGCTTTGGGGCTCGCTATTCGCTCGGCCCTGCGTTTTTTTCGCTGCGCTCAAAAAACTGGGTCTGGCCTTCGGCCACCCCGCCGCATCGCTAGGCCAAAAGGCTCGCTTCGCTCTCCTTTTTTGCACAACCTTAGTTTTTCTCTGGGCTTTTTTTCTTCGGCGCTTAAAATCCCCTTTCAAATAGCGGCTTTCAATTAGCAATTGGGTAAAAAAACAATAGAATTTTTTCTTCGGCAAAAAAACTGCGGTGGTCTGTAGGTTGAAACCTACAGCCAGACAACAAAAAGGCATTGCATTTTAAATGGAGGTTTAAAAACCTCCATAAAAAAACAGGGATGAAAATTTCTCTTGGGAAAATCAATGGACCAAAAACCATCAAGTTCAAAGCGGAAGAGGATTTTAATCCTCTCCGCACTATAGATGTAGAATGGAATTGTTGTATGGCTGTGGGTTTCAACCCACAGATTCAAAAAAATCCCCTCGCAGGAGGGGATGATAATTTTTTGGCTAGCCTAGGGCTTTAGCCCTGGGGTTCCTATGAAAATTATGGGGAAGAAATAATAGCAATCGTTTTTACCCCTGAATTTTAGTGTGGAGTTATTTTACGGCCATGGGCTGAAGCCCATGGTTGTAGACTGAGCAAACTGGCGGGCTAAAGCCCTTGTTTGCTGGAAAATGGGAAACATTTTAGCTCCAAGAAAAAAACAGCCGCCCAAACCACAACCACAAAAAAAATCCCCTCGCAGGAAGGGATGATAATTTTTTGGCTAGCCTAGGGCCTTGGCCCTAGGGTTCCTATGAAATTTATGTGGGATGAAAAAAATCCCCTTTCAAATAGCGGCTTTCAATTAGCAATGGGGTGAAAAAACAATAGCATTTTTCTTCGGCCAAAAAACTGCGGTGGTCTGTAGGTTGAAACCTACAGCCAGACAACAAAAAGGCATTTAAAAAAACAAGGGAAAAATTTCTCTTTGGAAAAAAGCTGGCCTAAATATGATGAATTATTTTTAGGCTGAAAAAACTAATTGGACCTGTAGGTTAAAACCTACAGCAAGAGTACAAAACAGCACAAAAAAAAAGTAGCCGAGGATTAAAATCCTCAGCTACAATCAAGATTTTTTATGGGCCGATGGTTTTAACCTTCGGCTCATTTTTTTGGATGTAGAACGGCCCTTTTTTTTGCTGTGGGTTTTAACCCACAGGACTGTAAAAGACCACAATTTTTTCTTCGGCAAAAAAACAATGGACCAAAAATCATCATGTTCAAAGCGGAAGAGGATTTTAATCCTCTCCGCACTATAGATGTAGAATGGGATTGTTGTATGGCTGTGGGTTTCAACCCACAGATTCAAAAAACAACCGCCAAACCACAACCACAAAAAAAAATCCCCTCGCAGGAGGGGATGATAATTTTTTGGCTAGCCTAGGGCTTTAGCCCTGGGGTTCCTATGAAAATTATGGGGAAGAAATAATAGCAATCGTTTTTACCCCTGAATTTTAGTGTGGAGTTATTTTACGGCCATGGGCTGAAGCCCATGGTTGATTGTCTATGCAAACTGGCGGGCTAAAGCCCTTGTTTGCTGGAAAATGGGAAACATTTTAGCTCCAAGAAAAAAACAGCCGCCCAAACCACAACCACAAAAAAAATCCCCTCGCATGAGGGGATGATAATTTTTTAGTTAGCCTAGGGCCTTGGCCCTAGGGTTCCTGTGAAATTTATGTGGGATGAAAAAAATCCCCTTTCAAATAGCGGCTTTCAATTAGGAACTGCCTAAAAAACAAAGCTAATCTTTATGCTCTAATGGGAGCAAAGCTTCTTTTTCGGCCTCTAATTCATGCAGTTGTTTTAAAAAATCATTTAGCGAGAGTTTCTCCTCAAGTTTTATTTCTTCAAAGCCCTCACTAGCGGCGGCAAAATGTTTTTCCTTTTCTTTTTGGTAGTCATTTTCGAGCTTGGCTTCAAAATCACTTAGGTTTTTTTCGGCCATTTTATAATGGGGTTGTTTTTCTTGCAGGTAGTTAATATAAATGGCCTGCGATTGATGCAAAAGGCGAATCAGTTCATTTTTGATCTCTCTAACTTCCTCTTTTTTTAAAAGTTTCATTTTTTGACTGACTTGCGAAAAAGAGCGTATGCCCTTAAAAATAGGATGAAGATGATGGGCTGATTGCAGCAAAAAAGTTTCGCTCTCTTCTCGAGCGGCAGCTTGTGCTTGCAACAATTGTTCATAATCCTGTAAAAAATGGGTAGCTGTTTTCAGTCGTTTGTTAAACCAATCGTCAAAATAAAGCTGAGCACTTTCTTTATAGCTGGTGGCAAAATCAATGAGCCGTTCTTCTGCCAAATCATACTGCTTTTGTAGGACCAGTAATTTTTTATTGTAGTCGTTAATGAGTTGGACCGGACTGGGCAGTCCTTTGGTCGAGGCTTTTTTCAATCGCCAGCCCAAAAAGTAGCCAATGATCGCAAAAATAAAATAGGGGGTAAGAATATTTAAAAGTTCTGGAAATAAAATGGAGCTGCCGCTGGTCAAATAAGCAAAGCTATAATCAAAGACATAAAAAACAATATATACAGTAAGACCCAGTGCAGTAGCTTGAAGCAGAACGCCAGTATTTTCTTGCAAGGCTCCTTTATGACTTTCTTGAGAAATTAAAATTTTGGCTAGCGCAAAGCTGCTGGCGGTCCAAATACTCCAATAAATAAGGTCGTAAAGATCGTTAAGACTATCAAATCCAGGCATCGAAAAAAAACTAAGGCTCCAAAGAATGAGGCCTAAAGCGCTTGCTTTTCCACTAAAAGATAAAAAACGGCCCCAATTAGCACTTTTGTTTTTGGCCAGGGTTTCGGCAAAAACATAAATAAAAAAAGCGCCAATCAAACTGCCCATTAAATAGAGCCAGCCATCAAAAGCTAAAACAAGATGAATCAAACTGACCACCAACAAGCCAATAAAAGGGAGGTAACTAATGTAACCCAAAAGGTTGAGGCAACCCGAGGGGGAGCTTAGTGTTTCTTCTTCTAAAAAGTTGCCTTTTTGCGAAAAGATTTTTTGATAAGTAGGGGGGAATAAATGCAGATCTTCTTCTGGCGGTTTAATTTCTTTGGCGGCTAATTCAAGCCGCTTTATTTTTTCTTCTCCTTTTTGGGCCTCAAAATTAAAGAGGAAGGCCCAGTCTCCAATTTCTTCGAGCAGTTGCTCACAAAAATCTTCTGGACGCGCTCTTTTTTCTGGCTGATCTAGCCCTTCTACAAAAGTTTTGGCGAATAAATTTTGCAGCCCCTGCGGAAGTTCATGGTATTTTTTATGGATTGGGGGCAAAAATTGCAACCATTCTTTGGCTTTTGGATGATGCACATATAATCTGGCCTCAATTTTTTCATGCAAGCTCACTTTGCCAGCATATTTTCCTTTGGCCGAGGCCGCAAAGGGATGAATACCTAAAAATAATTTATAGAGGATAACAGCCAGGGCAAAATTATCCCAACTATGATCAAAGCGTTTTATTTTTGGCGATTGATAATATTCGGGGGCAGAATATTCGGGGGTAGCCACGGCGGCCTTAAAAAACTGCTCACCATCCGAAATTTGCAGCGAATCGACATCCACAATAGCGATTTGTCCATTGGGTTGGATTAAAATATTTTCGGCTTTTAGATCGACCAGCACATATTTTTTTTTCGCCTGCAGTTGTCGAAGTGCATTGGCCAAATTAAAGGCAATTTTCAACCGAAGTTTTTGGTTACCTTCCTGATCAAAAGCTAAAGGTTTCCAGTTGCGGCTAATTTTTTTTGGCAATTTGGGCAAGCAAAGTAATTCTAGTTTTTTTCCTTGGGCCATGGGCATCATCAGGCCAATTTGCTCGCCTTTTTCATTTTGCAAAAGCGCTTCGGGCCAAATAAAACTGGGGGCAACACCTTCTTTTCCCTGCAGTAATGGATCTTTTATCAAGAGCTCCAATTTGGCCAATTTTTCGGCTGTCCTTTTATGCGGATGATAAATTTTTGCTACTCGATCACTATACTTTTCGGGCGATAAAATTCGAAACAAGCTGCCTTCTCCACCCGAGGCAAAAGCTTTAGGGGCCAAGGAGAGAGTTTCTTTGGTCTCCGTCAAAAAAAGAGTGATTTTTTGTTTGGGGCTGTTGTTTTCTTCCATAATCTTGCAGTTGGCTCAAGATAATGAACTTTAGGAAAAAATAATTTTTTGCCTTGGCAAACTGCTTTTGATTTTTTAGGGGCCTCCGCTGCGGCTTCGCCTTGCGGCGCTACGCTTTGGGGCTCGCTGTTACTTGCTTCGCTGCGTCGGCTCCCGTTGGTCGGGTCGCTCGGCCCTGCGTTTTTTTCGCTACGCTCAAAAAACTGGGTCTGGCCTGCGGCCACCCCGCCGCATCGGTTACTCCCTTTGGTCGTCGAACTGCGCCCTAAAGGGCTTGTTGTGGCCGCACAACCTTAGTTTTTTCTCTTCGGCTTTTAAATCCCCCTTTCAAATAGCGGCTTTCAATTAGCAATTGGATCAAAAAACCATGGAATTTTTCTTCAGCGAAAAAACTGCTGTAGTCTGTAGGTTGAAACCTACAGCCAAACAACAAAAAGGCATTGCATTTAAAATGGAGGCTTGAAAGCCTCCATAAAAAAAAGGACAAAAATTTCTCTTTGGGCAAAAGCTGTCTTAAATGTGATGAATAATTTTTAGGCTGAAAAAACTAATTGGACCTGTAGGTTAAAACCTACAGCAAGAGTACAAAACAGCACAAAAAAAAAGTAGCCGAGGATTAAAATCCTCAGCTACAATCAAGATTTTTTATGGGCCGATGGTTTTAACCTTCGGCTCATTTTTTTGGATGTAGAACGGCCCTTTTTTTTGCTGTGGGTTTTAACCCACAGGACTGTAAAAGACCACAATTTTTTCTTCGGCAAAAAAACAATGGACCAAAAATCATCATGTTCAAAGCGGAAGAGGATTTTAATCCTCTCCGCACTATAGATGTAGAATGGGATTGTTGTATGGCTGTGGGTTTCAACCCACAGATTCAAAAAACAACCGCCAAACCACAACCACAAAAAAAAATCCCCTCGCAGGAGGGGATGACAATTTTTAGATAGTCTAGGGCCTTGGCCCTAGGGTTCTTGTGAAATTTATGGGGCAGAAATAATAGCAATTGTTTTTACCCCTGATTTTTTTGTGTGGAGTTGTTCTTCGGCCATGGGCTGAAGCCCATGGTTGCGGGTCTATGCAAACTGGCGGGCTAAAGCCCTTGTTTGCTGGAAAATGGGAAAGGATTGTATTCTATTTTTTATGGGCCGATGGTTTTAACCATCGGCTCATTTTGTTGGATGTAGAATGGCGTCTCTTTTTGCTGTGGGTTTCAACCCACAGGTTCAAACAACAACGGCCAAACCACAGCCCCCCAAAAAAAATCCCCTCGCAGGAGGGGATGATAATTTTTTAGCTAGCCTAGGGCCAAGGCCCTAGGGTTCCTATGAAATTTATGTGGAATGAAAAAATCCCTTTTCAAATAGCAGCTTTCAATTAGCAATTGGGTCAAAAAAACTGCGGTGGTCTGTAGGTTGAAACCTACAGCCAGGCAACAAAAAGGCATTTCATTTTAAATGGAGGCTTTCAAGCCTCCATAAAAAAACAAGGACAAAAATTTTTCTTTGGAAAAAAGCTGGCCTAAATGTGATGAATAATTTTTAGGCTGAAAAAACTAATTGGACCTGTAGGTTAAAACCTACAGCAAGAGTACAAAACAGCACAAAAAAAGTAGCCGAGGATTAAAATCCTCAGCTACAATCAAGATTTTTTATGGGCCGATGGTTTTAACCTTCGGCTCATTTTTGTGGATGTAGAATGGTCCTCTTTTTTGCTGTGGGTTTCAACCCACAGGTTCAAACAACAACGGCCAAACCACAGCCCCCCAAAAAAAATCCCCTCGCAGGAGGGGATGATAATTTTTTAGCTAGCCTAGGGCCAAGGCCCTAGGGTTCCTATGAAATTTATGTGGAATGAAAAACTCCCCTTTTCAAATAGCGGCTTTCAATTAGCAATTGGGTAAAAAAACAGTAGCATTTTTTTTTGGTGAAAAAACTTCGTTGGTCCGTAGGTTGAAGCCTACAGCCAGACAACAAAAAGGCATTGCATTTTAAATGGAGGCTTAAAAACCTCCATAAAAAAACGAGGGCAAAAATTTTTCTTTGGGAAAAAGCTGGTTTAAATGTGATGAATAATTTTTAGGCTGAAAAAACTAATTGGCCCTGTAGGTTAAAACCTACAGCAACTGCTACAAAACAGCACAAAAAAAAGTAGCCGAGGATTAAAATCCTCAGCTACAATCAAGATTTTTTATGGGCCGATGGTTTTAACCTTCGGCTCATTTTTTGGATGTAGAATGGTCCTCTTTTTTGCTGTGGGTTTCAACCCACATGTTCAAAGAACAACCGCCAAACCACGCCCCCCCCAAAAAAAAATCCCCTCGCAGGAGGGGATAAAAATCCCCCTTTTTTGTTTTCTGCTGGAAAAGAGGGCAAAAAAGCGAACTAATAGATCAAACACTAGTTCGCTTAGGCCTAAGGTTTTAAATTGCGTCTAATTTTCGGGTTCTTTTTTTTCTGTTTTCTTTTTCTTCTTGGCTTTAAATTGCCAATTGATTAAGGGGAGGGAGCGTTTGGGGTTGATATTCCAAAGGCCGAATTGAAAACCTCGAAGGTCTTTACTTTTATTAACCAGTCCAATTTGGACTCCTCTTGTTTGTATGGAGCTGTTGTAAATTCCAGCAATGCTTAAGCCGTTCATTTTATAAGAGAAGCTACTTAAACCAGTGATAGAAACGCCATGAGCTTCATCAACAAAATTTTTAAGCCCGACAATATTAACACCATGAACAATTTGCTCACTGATATTACTAAAGGGAACGACATTTAGTCCATAAGTCCAAGACCTAGCATCGGGTCGAAATTTATCTTCATATTCTTGTATACTATCAACGCTTGGTCCTAAAGGGCGCATATGGAAAATAGAGATTATAGAAAAGGGGTTAATCTCTAGATTTAGTCCATAAATGTGAAGGAGGTCTTTATAATTATGTTGAAGGTTGCGAATATTTTTGGCTTTCAAGCCTAAAGCTAACCCATAAATGCGACTAAATTTTGTTGGGGTGAATGATATTCCATAACCTGAACTTTGCTCAATATCTATATCCTTGGGATCTGGTCGAGTTAAACCTGTTCCAGAAAAATAAAATATTTCTCCATTATCACTATAAAGAAGGTCAAACCCCTGAGCGGATAACAGTGGTACCAATTCAAAATAATCTGGATAGTTATTGTAGATTTGGACCCATTGGCTTTCAAGTGTTTTGGGTTTTTCTTCTAGGACAAAAATAAATTGATAGCCAGATAGATTTCTATATTCATATAGCCCAAGAGCACGGTCTGAAATTAAGGCAATTTTTGAAATTTGGGTATAATGATAAGCCTTGCTTTCATAATTAAGATCTTGTAAGTAAGCTGCGTCTTTGTTGAATGAATTACTAATAAAAATGCTATCTTTTTTAATATCAGTAACACGACCTGCAAGTAAATCTGGTTTATCTTTTAGTATGTAGTTGATATAGCAGTTCCGAGCTAAATAAAACCCTTGATTGTCCCATTCTAGCGGAAGGGAATCGTTTTGGTCTAGCGTCAGTCCTTTTTTAACTAATATTAAGTTATAGACGCTGTCGGTTTGGGCATTTAGAGAAAAGCTACTAATTGTCATCAATAGGAGGAAGAGTACGTTTTTCATCATCTTTAGGTTTACTGAAAAAATACGGACCATCTTTGGTCTTTGAATCAAGAAACTCATTCTCAAAATGAAATTTCATACCCGATTTCAACTGAAAGAGTATTAAATTTTGAATGATTTCATTGATTAGATGCTGAATTTTTAGTTCCCCCTTATTTTGTTCAATTAAAGTTTTTGTACTTCCAATTAGCAAGGGGCAGAAAAATCAATTTGATTTTTCTGCCCCTTTTTTGTTTTCTGCTGGAAAAGAGCAGAAATTTTACGTCTTCTAAAAAACTACTGATTAGTTAGTTATTCTCTGTTATGGCAATCAACTTTTCTTTTTGCAGATGAATTTCCTCCAGCTGCATCACAAAAGTATTTAGAGATAGATCGTCAACGATATTTATTTTTTGCAGCTCATCTTCGGAGGCGGCAAAATGTTTTTCTTGTTCTTTTTGATAGTCTTTTAGCAATTTAGTTTTGAGATCGGCCACTTTTGTTCGAGCTTCTTCATATTCCTCCTGTTGTTGCGCCAAATAGCTGCGATACTGTTCTAAATATTCTTGCAAAAGGCGTAGAAGTGTTGCATTGATCTCTTGCATTTCTCTGGCAGCGACTATTTTTTCTAAAACAAATAGTTCTTCCTTAAGCTCTTCAAAAGATTGTACATTTCGGAGTAAGGGGTGGAGCATTCTTGCTTTATCGAGCAAAGGTTTTTGGCTAGCTTGCTGAATGGCTTTTTGTTTTTGTAAAAGGTTTTGATAGCTGCCTAAAATTTGGCTTTGCTCTGTTTTCCATTGTTCAAACCACTGTTGAAGATGATCACGAAGCTCATCTTTATAGCGGCTTGCAAAAGCAACAAATTTTTGCTCTGCAGTTTCATAATTAAGCTGTAATTTTCCCAAGACCTTATTATAGTCGTCAATGAGTTTGACGGGGCTCACTAATCCTTTTGTAGAGGCTTTTTTCAATCGCCAGCCAATAAAAAAGCCAATAAGTGCAAAAAGAGTATAGGGCGTAATAATTTCAATCAGTTCAGGAAATAAGATAGAAGCTCCTTCTGAGGTATAAAAAACAGCATAATCAAAAACATAAAAAACTGCGTACAGCAAGGAACCCAAAGCAGCAACTTGGAGTAAAACGCCTAAGTTTTCTTGCCAAATGCCTTTATTTTCTTCTTGAGAAGTTAAGATTCTGGCCAAAGCAAAGTTGCTAATGGTCCAAATTCCCCAGTAAGCCACATCAAAAAGGTCGTATAAATAAGGCACTGAAAATAAACTAAAGCTCCAAAGGATTAAGGCTATGGCCCCTAACTTTCCCGCTCCAGATAAAAAACTGCTGATCCTTGGGCTTTTCCCTGCGGCAAAGGCCTCTGCAAAAACATAAATAAAAAAAGCACCAACTAAACTGCCAAGCAAATAGAGCCAACCCTCAAAAGCAAAGAAAATAGCTCCCATAGTGGCTATACATAAGCCAACAAAGGGCAAATAACTGATATAGCCCAAAAGATTTAAGCAACCTGAAGGTGCTGTAAGCGTTGCTTCATCCAAAAAATCTTTCTTTTTAGTAAATAGAGTTTGATAGCCTGCTGGAAATAACTGTAGTTCTTCTAACTCCTTTTCTTCGGGCAGACTAATTTCTTTTTCCGATAATTCTAGCCGCTTTATTTCTTCAAGGGCTTTCATTTCTTCAAAATCAAAAATGAGTGCCCAGCCACCAATTTCTCGGAGCAATTCTGTGCACCATTCTTCTGGGCGCGCCCTTTTTTCGGCTTGATGTAAACCCTTTACAAAAGTTTGAGTAAATAAATTTTGCAGCCCTTGCGGAAGCTCCGCATATTTTTGATGGGGGGGCGGCAAAAATTTAAGCCATTCTTTAGCTTTTGGATGATGTACATATAACCCTGCCTCAATTTTCTCATGCAAACTAACGCGGGACTCGTATTTTCCTTTGGCCGAAGCGGCAAAGGGATGAATTCCTAAAAATAATTTATAGAGGATAACAGCTAATGCAAAATTATCCCAACTGGCTTTAAAGCGCTTTATTTTCGGCTCCTCATAATATTCTGGGGCAGAATATTCTGGAGTAGCTACCGCAGCCTTAAAAAATTGATTGCCATCCGAAATTTGTAGAGAATCGACATCTACAATAGAAATTTGTCCATTGGTTTGGACCAAAATATTTTCGGCTTTTAAATCGACCAGGACATATTTTTTTCTCTTTTGTAGTTGGCGAAGGGCATTGACCAAATTAAAGGCAATTTTCAAACGAAACTTTAGGCTATCGGCCTGATCAAAAGCCAAGCGTTTCCAGGCCGCATCAATTTTTCTGGGCAATTTGGGCAAGCAAAGCAATTCTAACTTTTTTCCTTGGGCCAAGGGCATCATCAACCCAATTTGTTCGCCTTTTTCATTTTGCAAAAGCGCTTCGGGCCAAATAAAACTGGGCGCCACACCTTCTTGTCCTTGCGCCAATGGATCTTTTATCAAGATCTCCAATTTGGCCAATTTTTCAGCCGTCCTTTTGTGTGGATGATAAATTTTTGCTACCCGATTACTATATTTTTCAGGCGACAAAATATGAAACAAGCTACCTTCTCCACCAGAAGCAAAAGCTTTAGGGGCCAAAGAGAGTGCTTCTCCTGTTTCGCTCAAAAAAAGAGTGATTACTTGTTCCTGGCTGTTGTTTTCTTCCATAATCTTGCAGTTGGTTCAAGATAATGAACTTTAGGAAAAAATAGTTTTTTGTCCTGGCAAAGCCGTTTTTTATTTTTTTTTGGGCCTCCGCTGCGGCTTCGCCTTGCGGCGCTACGTTGCGCAGCTCGCTCTTCGCTCGGCCCTGCGCAAAAAAACAAGTTTTTTGCTTGGTCTGGCCTAACGGCCACTGCTGCACATCGCTAGGCCGCACAACCTTAGTTTTTCTTGGGGCTTTTTTTCTTCGGCTCTTAAAATCCCCTTTCAAATAGCGGCTTTCAATTAGCAATTGGGTAAAAAAATAATGGAATTTTTCTTCGGCCAAAAAAACTGCGGTGTTCTGTAGGTTGAAACCTACAGCCAGGCAACAATAAGGCATTTCATTTTCAATGGAGGCTTGAAAGCCTCCATAAAAAAACAAGGGCAAAAATTTCTTTTTGGAAAAAAGCTGGCCTAATGGCGATGAATAATTTCTATTCTATTTTTTATGGGCCGATGGTTTTAACCATCGGCTCATTTTGTTGGATGTAGAATGGATTTCCTTTTTGCTGTGGGTTTTAACCCACTGTTCTAGAAAACTGTCAAGAAAAACAACAACTGTCCAACCGCAAAGAAAAATCCCCTCGAATGAGGGGAGGACAATTTTTTAGATAGCCTAGGGCCTTGGCCCTAGGGGTCCTGAAAAATGGAAAAGTTATTAGCTTCAAGAAAAAAACAACCGCAAAACTGCCGAAGAAAAAAGCTAAAAGAAAAAAATTAGATGAGCGGCTGAGGGATAGAAAGCAGTGGCCGCAGGCCAGACCCAGTTTTTTTGAGCGCAGCGAAAAAAAACGCAGGGCCGAGCGAACAGCGAGCTGCGACATAGCCCGACCCAAGCGAAGCGCAGGGGCAGCCCAAAAAAATAAAACATCAAAAAGGTATACCTATATAAGGTATAGAAAAGAGTTTGGCTGTAAGAAATTGGGAGGCAGTGCAAAGTGCTTTAATTTAAAAGCCATCTGATTGTTGAGTGAAAAGGAGATCAAAAAAAACAGTGTTTTTCTAAGAAAACTTTATATTTTAGGGTTTCTCCATTGGACAACCATTGAATAGAACTAAATGACTTTTCAAGAAGCCCTCAACAACCTTTTTAGCTTTGACAGTTCGAGTCAAGGCTTAGCCTTTGGCTTTATTTTATTGCTCAGCTTTTTGTTGGGCCTATTCTTTTGGTGGCTGATTGTGCAGCGACCGCAAAGAAAGCGTTATGAACGCAAGTTGGCGCAATTGAATGAAGAATTGCTCAAGCAGCGAAAAGAACAGGAAGAAGCGGAAGACAAGCTACAGGTTTTGTCTGCTGAATTGCGTCAGTTGCAAGTGGAAGAGCGAAAAAGAGAGAAAGCTTTGGCGATACAGACGAAAATGGCGCAAGATTTAAGTGCGCAAGAAAAATCTTTGAAGCAAGCGAAGGCGGCTGCAGAACAGGCGAAAAAAGCGGCGGAACAAGAATTGGAGGAGTTGAAAAAGCTTTATAAGCATGCGCAGCGTGAAAGTTTGGGTGCAAAAGAAGCGGAGGCATTGGCGGAGGAGATTCAGGCCAAGGCGCAAAAAGAAATAGATGGCTCAAAAGCATTGATGCAACAGATTGAGGAAGAAAGAGAGGCACTTTTGCGTCAGTATGAAGAGCAGAAGTCGGCTTTGCATTGGGTGGAAGAAGAGTTAGAAATGCGCAAGAGTGAAATTGAGGACTTGCAAACGGAATTGGGGCAGGCTTTGAATGAATTGGCGGCCAAGGAAGCGCAGCCAGAGATTTTGGCGGAGGAAAACGAACAGCTCAAAGAAGCTTTTGAAGAATTGGAGAGCCGAATTAAGCAATTGGATCAATTTCAGGAAGAAACTTTGCCTGATGACCCCGAATTGGACCAAAAAATTGATGAGCTCCTTCAAATTGCAGAAGTGGCGATGGCCGAAGCTCATTTTTATGAAGAAATTCCAGAAGCTAGTTTGGTAGAAGATGAAGAGTTGCTCAATGAAAAATTGGCCGAAATTTCATTGGATCAAGCCGAAGAGGAAGCTGAATTTGCGGTAGAATTGGAGGCTGAAGAAGCGGCACAGTTAGAAGAAGCTTTGGCTGCTGCAGAAAATAGTATGCAGATGGCGGGATTTTTTGAAGCTTTTGATGAGGCCGTCATTTTAGAAGCCGATACTAGCGAAAGGCTTTCGGAAGAAGAGCAAATGCAAGCGGCTTTAGAATTAGCGGCGGCAAATATGGAAGTGGAGCAAGAAGAAGTTGATTTTATTGAAGATATGGCCAAATTGGAGGAACAATTGGCCCAAGTTCCAGAAGAAGAGCCAAAAACAAGAGCTTTAGCCAACAGCATTGAAATTTCGGAAGAAGAAGCGGCCAAGATGGAAGAAGCGCTTAGTCGAGCGAGTGAAAGTATGCAGGCCGAAGGATTTTTTGCGCCTATGGAAGAAGCTTTAATTTTAGGCGAAGAAGAATTATCTATAGAAGAAAGAGCCGAACAAGCTTTATTGATGGCTCAGGAAAATGTGGCTTTAGAGCAGGTGGAAGAAGAAGTGGTAGAAGATATGGCTAAGTTGGAAGAACAACTGGCTATTTTGCCTGAAGAAGAGCCTGCTGCTAGAGGTTTGGCCTTGAAAGAGGAAGAAATTCTTGTGGATGAAGGGCAAGCTTTAGAAATGCAATCTGCTTTGCAATTGGCTGAATCTGCTTTGAGTCAAGAAGGTTTTTATGGCAGCATTTCGGAAGATGAACTTTTGGGAGAAGAAAAAAAAGATGATTTATCTAAAATAGAAGGTATGAGTCCCGCTTGGCAAGCCAAATTAGAAGAGGCGGGAATACATAGCTATCAGGAAATAGTACATTTGAGTTATCAAGCGATTGCACAGGAGCTAAATATTCCACAAAATTTGTTGGATGAATGGGCGGCCAGTGCAAAAAAACTACTTGTTTAAAAAAGGCTTTTAATTGTACCAAATCCTAGTACTCTACAGACTATCATGAACGAACGTCCAGTTATTTTACTCAATTTTGCCAATCAGCAAGATGCGCATTTGGATCTACTCAAAGAGGAGAGTAGCCGCCTCAATGATATCTTGAGCATTGCTCATGATCAGGGCAGCATAGAACTCCACAGAGAGGAAAGTGTGAATGTGGATCAGTTGTTAAAGGCCATCAATCGTTTTAAGGAGCGGATTGTTGTTTTTCATTATGCAGGCCATGCCGATGGAAATAGTTTGCATTTTGATGGGCAGGCTGCAGAAGCGGTGGGTTTAGCAGAGTTGTTGGGGCAGTTGCCCAATCTTAAATTTGTATTCTTGAATGGCTGCTCTACGCAGGCACAGGTAGATTATTTGTTGGAAAAAGGCGTGCAGGCGGTAATTGCTACTTCGGTAGCGATAGAGGATAATAAAGCCTTACTTTTTTCCGAAACTTTTTATCGGGCCTTAGCGAACCGCTCTACAATTGATGCGGCTTTTCAGTTTGCTGTAGCGGCTTTGCGTACGCGTTTTGGGGCTTCCTTTAATGCGCGCATTTTTATTCAGGGAGAGACCGTAGATCATTCTTCGGAAATGCCTTGGGGATTATTTTTGAACAAAGATGCTCGTCCTGTTTTGGATTGGGCCTTGCCAACAAATATTACTCCTCCGGTAAAATCGCCTGAGCAAATTGATTATGAGGTCAATACTTATATGCTGGATGTTTTTGACGAAATGTGTCATTATGATCCTAAGCTAAAACCATTGGCTGAAGATTCTTTTACGGGCGAGTTGGATGAGCGTTTGGCTTTAGCGCTTATCATTGAGCATTTTCCTTGGCCTATTGGGGTGCAAGTGCGTTTGTTACTCTCTAAAGAGTCTGCTATTGATGAATTATCGATGGAGCGTTTAGAGCAATTGCTGAGTACCTATATATATACCACACAATTTCTCTACTACATTGCCCTCTCTCAGCTTTGGGATGAAAAGCGGAAGAGCAATATTCATGTGCGGCCTTATTTGATGGATCTTTTGCATCATGATGATAGAAGCTATCAACATTTTGACTACCTCAAGCATTTTATTTCTATTGTAAAATTGCTGCAAGATGAAGGCAAAGCACTTTTTGTAGAGGAGTTTGCAGATATGCAAACCGCCTTTGAAGAAAAAAAGGAGCTTTATGATGCATACCTTTATTTAGAATCTTTGCGGGCCAAAGTTCGGCAGCAAACGCCAGCGCAATTGGCGGCAGAAATGCCACAACTTTGTGCGGATGGAGAGTATTTTTTATCAACCATCTTGATTAAGTCCGCATTTTTGGTCAATTATGATTTACTGACCATTCGAGACATTCGTGTGATTAGTTATCGCTATCAAGATCCCAAATTTGATCATTATATCGCTCGCCTCAATGCCAAAGTGAATGATTTGGCCGTGAGTAAGGCTTTACAAGCTAGATCGTATAAGGATTATGCAAATAATGCTTCGGTGATTTTGAGCCGAAATATGCAAGACCCCAAAGATTTTCTCAATCTTTCTCCCTTCATCATTGATAAAAATGCTTTTGGAGAGGGGATGACAGAAGATCGGGCTACAGAACAACAACTGTTTACTTACGCATACAGAGAAGGAGAAGATTTCCGTTATTTTAGTACCATTTACTCCATCTATCGAGTGCATGAACGCCCCAAAGACCAATTGACCACAGCCAGCGAACAGCCTGTCGAGGCTAGAGCAGGCCGTGATCGCCGCCGAAGATCATCTAGAAATCGAAGAAGAAATGAAGAGGAACCACAAAGTCCATTAGACATCCTCAAAGAATTATTTTCCCTCTTTGAAGAAGATCTTAGCCGATAAACCCGAACCTAATTCCATTCATCGCCCACGCAGTTTTCTAAATATAGATGTAGCCTTATGGGGAAGCAGATAAAAAGTCCGTTTAAATTTCTAGATGCCTACGATCAATCCGATCGAGATATCTTCTTTGGCCGTGAACAAGAAACACAAGAGCTCTATAGCCGCCTCTTGGAAACCAATTTAGTTCTCTTATATGGAGCCTCTGGAACTGGAAAAACCAGCCTGATTAACTGTGGTTTAGGAAATGAATTTAGAGCCAGCGATTGGCTCCCTATCTTTATCCGACGCCGCGATAATATTATGCAGTCGATTAAACAAGAATTAGATCGACATGCCGTAAGAAAATTACCTGAGAAAAGCGACTTGCTCCACCTTCTAAAGTCTTTATATCTAGATTATTATAAACCGATCTACCTGATCTTTGATCAGTTTGAAGAGATTTTTATTTTAGGTAGCCGTCAAGAACAAGAGGATTTCTTCGAGCTACTTTATCAAATTGAGGCAAAGGGGCTTAAGGTTAAGATTATTATCTCAATGCGAGAGGAATATATCGCTCAATTGTCCGAATTTGAAAATATTTATCCCAGTCTTTGGGATAACCGCCTGCGCATTGAACGCATGAGCCTCAAAAATTTGCAAGAGGTGATTCTCAACACCCTCAAAGCTTTTGATATTGAGATCCAAGATGAAGAAGAACTGGCCAATAAAATAATCGAAAAGGTTCGAGGAAAAGATAAACAGGTCGATTTGGCCACCTTACAAGTTTACCTCGATCGACTGTATCGCCTAGATGTTGAACGCCGTGGCGAAGAAAATCGCCCTATCCGCTTTGATCGGGAATTGCTTGGAAAAAGTGGAAATCTCGAAAATGTCATGGCCTTTTTCCTCGAAGAGCAACTGAGCGAACTCGAAAAAGAGCTGCGCAACGAAATGGGCGTTTCTGAAGAGGGCATTCCTATGGATATTCTCTTTACTATGGTCACAGATAATGGGACCAAACAGGCGGTGGAACTGGATAATGTGAAGAAAGAGTTGAAAAGAGCAAAGAATATTGACCCCAAAGTGGTTGATTTTTGCATCTCTCGCTTTAAAGAGATGCGTATTCTCCGCGAATTGAACGAATAAAATCCCCAAAAAATGAAAGTAGAAATCGTACACGATAGCCTCGCCCTCATTATTTATGAGAAAACCTCCGCCGAAGTAAAAACCCGGATGAAGGCCCTCAGTATGCTCCAAAATCGCTATTTCTACTATAAGATGAACGAAAATATGCTCCTCGGCCGAGCCGAACTCTCTTTCATTCGTCCTTTTCTTGAAGACCTAAATCTTCGGACCGAAGAACGAGCCTTTATTAGTAAGAGTCAAGAAATTTTAGATAGGGAAGAACGCCAAAATAGAATTCGCAAAAATGCAATCATTTTGATGGGGGCCACTTTAATCATGACGCCTTTTGCCGTTTGGGGCTGGTATAATGCCTCTTTGGCCGAAACAGAAGCCGCAATGGCCCACAAAAAAGCCGAGGAAGTAAAAAAGGAAAATGAGGTTTTCCGAAAAGCAATTACTAAAAGCGGCAACCTTACAATAAAACCCCTGCCTCCAGAAGCCGAAGGCGGCATGGCCCAACTCGAAATTGGCTATGCTAGCCTCTTTATAGAAGGCCAAGTTACAGATGAAAATGGCCAAGGCCTATCCAATGCTCAAATTTTCTTTATGGGCGCAGAGGTCCGCAGCGACCAAAAGGGATTTTTTAAATTTAATTTGGTCCTACATCCCATCGATCTGACTAAAAAAAATATCATCCTTGAAGTCAAACGAAAAGGCTATCGCAGCAAGGAAGAAGCTATTAAAATTGAACCTAAACTGAAGCTAGATATCGCACTGAAAAAAGAATAATATTTTTTTTGGCCTCCCGCCTCGCTCGTCGGCGCTACGTTTACTCCCTTTGGTCGTCGAACTGCGGCCTAAAGGCCTTGTTGTCGCAGCTCGCTGCTATTTTGGGGCCTCCCGCCTTCGGCGGGCGCTACGTTTCGCAGCTCGCAGGTCTGCTCGGCCCTTCGGCGCTGCGCGCCTCGGTCTGGCCTGCGGCCACTGCTGCACATCGCTAGGCCTTCATCGATATAGCCCTTATTATATAAAAGAATACTTTGCTGTGAAATTTGAACTCTCCCATGATGCACTAGCCAAAGTGGTCTACGATCAGGCCTCTACGGCAGATAAAATGCGACTTAAAATCGCTAATTTCATTAAAGGACGCCATCAGCACTTTAAAGACAATAAGAGTCTGCTCAGTAAAGAGGATTTAGAATACATTAAGCGCTATTTGCCTCAGCTAGATTTAGAAACCGAGGTCAAGCAGTTTATTCATAACAGCCAACTCGCTGCTGATAGAAAACAAAAACTAAGAGCAGCCATTGTAATAGCCGTTGTTTTATTACTTTCTGGTAGTTCGGCTGTGGCCCTTTGGGGCTGGCATGAGGCCAAATTAACTCATGATCAATTACATGAAACCCACGATAAACTCCGCCAAACTTTTGATGAGCTCCGAAAAGCTCAAAAAGAAAAGCTCAAGCAAGAAGGTCTACTCAATATGAGTGAAGATGAAAAAAATGCACTACTCATCCAGCTCCAAGATACACAAGACTCTTTAAAAGAAGCCCTTAAAGAAAGTAATCAGGAAAAAAACAGTCTTCGTACAGAGGTTAAAGAAATAGAAGACCAAGCAAAAGAATGGCGGAAACAATTAGAGGGCATCAGAGGCGCTCCTATTAACTGGGAACGCAGAAAACGATAAGCAAATAGATTTTAAAATAAATTGTCTTTGCACGATAAGCAATATATTTGGTCCACAGCAACACTATAAGCGAACAACTACCGTGAAATTTGAACTCTCCCACGACACCTTAGCCCGCGTAATTTATGATCGCAGCTCCACCGAAGATAAAATGCGGCTCAAAATCCTTGGATTTATTCGAGGACGATATCAGTATTATTTAGATAATAAAAATTTACTGACCAAAGAGGACCTAGCTTATATACGCCCGTATTTGGCTAAACTAGAGTTGAGCGAAGATGAACTCAACTTTATTAAACGATCTCGACAAGCAGCCAAGCGACAGCATTATTGGACTTTAGGCTCTACAATTGTCGTTATTGTTGTCTTAGGCGCTTTATTTATTTGGGCATTGTTAGGTTGGGGGGCCGTAGAAAAAACAAGGGCACATTTAGAGTTTTCGAATCAGGAAAAAAATAGAGCGTTAGATAGCTTGAAATCTGTGCAGAGAAGAGCAGACTCTCTTGCCCAAAACTTGGAAGAAGGCGAAAATTTGCTCGAAATTTCTGAAGAGGAAAAACAACAGCTCATCAAACAGCTTTTGGCCTCTAGAGACTCTTTGTCTCAAGCCTTAGAAACAGTAACAGAGGAAAATGTAACGCTTAAAGCTAAAGCGCGTTCTTTGGAGGAACAAACAAAAAAAGGCGGAAGCGATAAATTGCAAGCGCAAATTGAGAAGAGAGAAGAAGAACTCAAAAAACGAGAGGTTTCTTTGGTGAAAAGTCAATCGCGCATTCTTTCTTCAAAGGCGCATTATGCTTTAGATAAGGACAAAAATCCAAAGTTGGCCTTTCAGTTGGCGCGTGAAGCCTATGAAATGGACCCTACAAATACAGAAGCCACTAATGTATTAAATCAAGTGGTTAATTCTAGAAATGATTATATTGGTCAAAGCAACAGCCCTAGAAGAAGAGCTGACCAAATCATCAAAACCTATCAAGCTCGCTATGGCAAGTTGAGCACTACTGCTAAGCGCCAAGCACTAGGGAGTAACTAAATTGCGTCCTACAGGGCCGAAGGCCCGCAGGCCTAGCGATGGAAGGCAGGGCGGCGCAGCCGCAGACCCAAGTTTTTGAGCGTAGCGAAAAAACTGCAGGGCCGAGCAGACCTGCGAGCCCGCGCACAGCCCGGCCCGCCTATAGGGCGGGCAAGCCCCAAAACAATAAATAAAAAATCTAAAATTCCTATGAGCCAAAAGTTCCATGCCCTTTTTATAGGTGTAGATGCCTATAATCCCGCCGTAACTTCCCTAAACGGTTGTGTGAATGATGCCCTTTCTATGTTTAAGTATTTAGCAAGGAATGTGGATCGCAATAAATTTCAGTTTGAGCCTAAGCTTTTACTGAGTCCTATAGAGAGTAAAAAGGAGGCGATTGCTACGGATTTGCAGCATTATCAGCAGGATTTTGCTCAGGTGGAAATGCCCAATCGGGACATTATTTTGTCTAGTTTGAAAAGCTATACGCAAAAGGTGCAGCCTGGCGATACTTTTTTTCTTTTTTATGCGGGACATGGTTCTACGGAAAAAGCGCATCCTTATTTTAAGGAGCCGACTGGGCAGTTGCAAACTTTGGTGGCGGCGGATTCTCGTTCTATTAAAGATGGAAAAAAGGTTAAGGATGTATTGGACAAGGAAATTCGCTTTTTGATTCGTCAAATTTGGGTGGCGGGCCAAGAAAAAGTAGATATTATCTTTGTGCAAGATAGTTGTCATTCTGCTGGAGCGACGCGCAGTGATCTGGAAAAGAAAATGAAGGAGCTTTCGGGCGTAATTAGCGGGGAAGAGCCTGTGAATGCGGCAGAAATGAGTTTTGAAGAAGATTTTGAGGCGCCCGATTTAGATTTTGGAGATGGAGGCATGGATCTTTTTGATGAACTTCAGGAGGAAGAGCAGCCCACAGAAAATAGCAGCGAAGAATTGTTGGTCCAAACTCGTATGGTGCCTGCAGAACCTGAGCAGTTAGGCCAATATCGCAAAGCGGAAGAAATGGACTTCTTTGATGAAGAAGCCCGCTCTGCCATGAAAGAAGCCGAGGAAAGCCCGACCGCCAGCCGAAGTTTAGGCCGTGGTAGCAGCCGTTCGGCAGCGCCTCAGGCTAGAGGCCAAAAGAAGCCCCCTTTTGAACTGGCTTATCCCGAAGGGAACCAGATTCATATGTCGGCCTGCGGAAAAGGCGAATACGCCTATGAAGTTCGGCATGCAGATGGCCAAAAAGGAGGAGTGTTTACGCACACTATAATTAAAATTCTCAGCAAATATCAGGGCGATATTTCTTATCACGATTTATTCAATCAAGCAAAATTGACGATTGATGGAGCTTTTGAGCAATCGCCTAGTTTATATGTAAAAGGTCCAGCTGGCCGCCGTTACGAACGTTTTTTGGGTGGACAAATGGCCCAGAAAGAGGGAGAAGTTAACCTCATTTATAAAAAAGAGAGTCAACAATGGCGGATCGATATGGGCGCCTTTTTGGGCCTGCCCGTTTTGCGTGAAGGGCAAGCTATTCCGCTAAAAGCTTATGATCCTGCTCGCCCCAATTTGGTTTTTGATGGTCGCATTACTTATGTGATGGCGGAAGCTGCAGTGGTCGAATTTGATCAAGCTCCTCCCATTTCAACAACTGGACTAAAAGCCTTTGTGGACCAAAAATACAGCAGCCAGCCTTTAGCTGTGCATTTGCCCCAAAGCAATCGCTATGAAGTAATGGTAAGCGATAGTTTGCGTCCGCATTTGACGGATAAGCAGGAAGAAGCCGCTTATGTTATTGAGCTGAAAAATGGCAATTTCCGTTTTTATCCCAAAGGACAAGCGCAAAGTTTCGTAGAGTTTGTCTACTATAAAAAGCCCGCTTTGCGCAGTTTAAATTTGGGTGATTATATTCAGCCACAAGAAAATGGCCCCAATCAAGATAGTCTTTGGACCAAATTGCATGTAGCTTGGCAACAAAATAAAACTCGATCCAGCGGACAGGCTTTCTTTAAAATCAATTTGGGCTCAGGCGATGGCTTTTTTCTGACAGAATCAGGCGATAGCATCCAAGTATCCGATCAACTGGATCTAGAAGACCTATGGCTGCCCGATGCTATGGAGGCCCAGCAACAAATTGCGCTCATGCTCTGGACCCTAGGCGAAAAAGCTTATTTGGAACCAGAAGCAGGTTTTGATAATGTCTTTAAACAGCAAATTGAGGCGAGTCTCGCCGCGAATTATTATAGCAAATTCATTAACTGGAATGCTGGGCCAGAAGCGCCCTATCAGGTCCGTATTTATGATGGCCGCTATTACATTTGCGATGGTCAAGCACCCGAAATTGTACTCACCAAAGGAACAGCAAACACCCTCGATAAATCAGCATTTAGTGTTTTGGCTCAATTGCGAAGTATTAGCCGCTGGGAACAGCTCAAAAAGCTCGAAAATCCACATCCAGGAGCCAAAAATATGCTGGCCGATTATCAGTTTAGCCTGAGCTTTAAGTTGCAAAAAAACTGGCATACTTTATATGTTCGCACTCAAGAGCAGGCGCCTTTCTACTATTGGGAAGATGCGCAGGGACGAAAGGTAGAAGAGTTAAAATTAAGCTATGTATTGGCGGAAGGTGGCTTCGAAAAAGAATTTTTGAGCAGCATGATTTTACGCCAACAATCGGCTTCTTCGGCTAGTCCAATCTTTGCTTCTACGCTCTTTTTGGGCTATGATTATTCGATCATTTGCAAAACGCCTTTGGGCAGCACCGAATTTGCCGCTTATGACGCTCAATCAGGGAGTAATAATCAGTTGCAAGTAGAAATTGGGGAGCTGAAAACCTATCCCCCCATTTTTGATAGCCGTCAATTGGCCACAACGCACAAAAAAGCAGAGGTGGTCTACAAGTTTTTGGTGGCCTACAAGCGCTTTGATCCCTCCAACTGGTTGCAAGAAGGCCTGCCTTTGCCCACAGATGAGGATTATGCAGCCGCTAGCTCGAAAACTCGGGCGGTTTTGGCCCGCAAAAAAGGCGATGGGGCCGCCGATCATTTAGTTTTCAGTCTTCCCATTCAACTTATGGCCCAAACGGACCTCATTAAAGAGCCGCTAGACCAACCATTTGAGGATCCCCGAAATCGATTCTAAAAAATAACAGAAGGGCAGCCGATGATTTGGCTAGCCCTTCTTTTTTTGATGGCTATTTTTTGGGGCCTCCGCAGCAAGCTGCGGCGCTACGTTTCGGGGCTCGCTGTTCGCTCGGCCCTGCGCGGGCTGCGCCCGCTTGGTCTGGCCTTCGGCCACCCCTGCACATCGCTAGGCCTGCGGGCCTTCGGCCCTGTACAACCTTTATTTTTTCTCTTGAAATCCTTCTTTTCCGCCAAAGAGGTAATGGCTATTTCTATCTTGCAAAATGGTTTTTTCTTCTGTGTCTAAATTCTCTTCATAAGATTGAAATTGATACTGCAAACCTTCCTCATCCAATTTTAGCTTGGCTTGGCTGCGGATAATGCTAGTAGGGGCATCTTTGTTACTGTATTCTCCAATATAAAGTAGGAGAGGGGGACCAAGGGGCTGCCCTTGCTCATCTTGCAATTGAAATTGCAAAAGCTCCGCCATTCCGCCTGGCTGAAACTCCGTTTGATAGCTAATCTGAACTTTTTCTGTTTCATTTTGCCAAAGGCGAGTTTCCCCTTCTTTGCTGGGCCAAGCTTGTTGGGCTAGCATTTTAGGTTCATCTTCTCCACTTTTATAGTTGTTTAGTTGCAGCGCTTTTGCTTTTGGTGCTTCGGCGGCTTGCTCTTGCTGTACAGCGGTTTTTTCTGTTGTTGGCGGAGAGGTTTTTAGCTCTTCTTCAGCTGCTTTTTGAACGGGCGTTGTTTGACAGGCGAAAAAAAGCAAAAAGACTGCGGGCAATAAGATTTTTTTCATGGGAAAAAGCTTTAAAAGGATAGAAAATATATCCCCCTAAACTAGTGATTTAATTTGATTTAGGGCCGATGAAAGGGGGCATTTTATATAGAGGAAATTAGATGAAAGCTATAAATTAAAGTTATCCTTTCTTTGAAAAGCAGCCGAAATCTTTTAGTTTTGGGCAACAACAATTGTATCAGACTTCTATTGCTAACCTAATACAACCAATTGTAATGAATCTACATGAATATCAGGCAAAATTGCTCCTTAACCGCTACGGTGTGCCTATCCAAAGAGGGGTGCTGATTGAGCAAAAAGAAGATGCCGAAAAAGCTTTCGCTCAGCTTCAAGAAGAAACTGGAACAGCTTGGGCTGTAGTTAAAGCACAAATTCACGCAGGTGGACGTGGCAAAGGCGGAGGAGTGAAATTGGCCAAAAACCTAGATGAGGTCAAAACTCATGTCGACAATATTCTAGGCATGATGCTAAAAACGCCTCAAACTCCAGGTGGCCTCGAAGGTCCTGGTAAATTGGTTCGTAAGGTACTACTAACAGAAGATGTGTATTACCCCGATCCCGAAACGGGCAAAATGGATACGAATGAATTTTACATGAGTATTTTGACCGACCGTGCCAAGGAGTGTAATGTGATTGTTTATTCTACGGAAGGTGGAATGGACATCGAAGAGGTAGCTGAAAAGACGCCTCATCTTGTACACAAAGAGTATGTACATCCTCATTTGGGCCTACAAGGTTTCCAAATGCGCCGCATTGCCTTTAACCTAGGCCTTAGTGGTGCTGCTTACAAGAGCATGACCAAATTTGTAAACAGCCTTTACGCTGCTTTCGTTGGTGCCGATGCTTCTTTGGTAGAGATCAACCCTTGTCTTAAAACTTCTGACAACAAAATCGTTGCGGCTGACTCTAAAGTATCTCTAGATGAGAACGCTTTGTACCGTCACAAAGATTTGGCAGAATGGAATGACGAAACAGAGGAAGATCCTACAGAAGTAGAAGCTAAAAAATATGGCCTTAATTTCGTTAAATTAGACGGAAACGTAGGTTGTATGGTAAACGGTGCTGGTTTGGCTATGGCTACTATGGACATCATTAAGCTTTCTGGTGGAGAGCCTGCTAACTTCCTTGATGTTGGAGGTACTGCTGATGCTCAGCGTGTAGAGAATGCTTTCCGCATTATCTTGCGTGATCCTGCTATCAAAGCTATCTTGATCAACGTATTTGGTGGTATCGTTCGCTGTGAGCGCATTGCTCAGGGTGTTGTAGATGCTTACAAAAATATCGGAGATATCAGTGTGCCTATCGTTGTTCGTCTTCAAGGAAATGGAGCCGACAAAGCTAAGGGAATCATTGATGAGTCTGGTCTAGCTGTTCACTCTGCAGTAACGCTTCAAGAAGCAGCTGACCTTGTGAACAAGGTAGTAGCTGGCTAATTTGATTTAGCTGAAACGAATCTAAAAAAGACTGCTGCTTTATTGCAGCGGTCTTTTTTTATTAGGGGCGGACTTGGTCCTATCCTTGCAAATAGTTAGTGAACTTATTCGGGCTAGCGTTATCTTAGGGCTGAATAAATTCAATATTATCAAGCACTCGTTAAACTTATCCTTCAATGAATTACCTAAAATTATCCCTATTTTTTTTAGCGCTCAGTTTACCCTTTTTGGCCTCGGCTGATCCTTGGGATTGTATGAGCAAAACAGAGGCAGAAGCCTTGAAAACCTATTTAGAGAAAAATCCCTTTATCTTAGATTATTGTGATTGTTGTGATGATATAGCTAGAGAGTACGATAATAAAAAGGTAAAAGGGTATTTGGTAGAGATCAAGAAAGTGGAAGTGGTGTCTTGTTCTTGGGATGAGGAGCGTTATTCGGTCCAAGTAACGGAGCATAAGGTTTGGAGCTCAGGTTATGTAGAGAGAGGAACCTTTGAGCCAGATGCTACAGTAGATCTAGCCGATTTTCCAGGAGCAGATGGCGCTTGGCCTGTAGCGGCCAATTATGCCTATACTTTGCAAAAGGGAAAGGCGGTAACTTTGTATAAGGTCAATGGAATGACAGAAGAAAAAACCGATTGTAGAGCGCCCTATAGTTTTCCGGCGCCCAAAGTTATAAAGATGGGTTGCTGGAAGAAGCGGAAATATCGCCGTTTTTATAAAAAGCGCAGAAAATAAGTTGAATACTCAGTAGAGCGATCTGCTGAGTATTTTTTTGGTCCGGCAGGGGCGAAGCCCCATGGCCGAAGGCCAAACGGCCTAGCGATGTGCAGGGGTGGCCGAAGGCCAGACCAAGCGGGCGCAGCCCGCGCAGGGCCGAGCGAACAGCGAGCCCCGAAACGTAGCGCCTGCCGCAGGCCGGAGGCCCCAAAAAAATCGAGAATAGTAAAAAAAATAACAGTTTTCATAAGCTTATTGGGGAAGAAAAGTCGTTAGAATAAATCCCCTAGTTTACACATATTCAAAACAGATGAAACAGATTTTCCCTAGTTTGGGCCTACTTTTTTTGGTCCTATTTAAATTGCAGGCGCAAGATAGCTTGCAGGTTTATAATTGGTCCGATTTGGCGGCAAAAGCATTTTTGGCCCAGCAGGCAGAAGATTATACCTTGATGAAAGTGTATGCCGATGCGGCCTACCTAAAAGGGAAGGCGGTTTTGCCCCCAGGCGACAGCAGTTTGGCGCGTTTACTTTATTATAAAGCCTATGTAATAGACTATGTTTTGGAAGATGCCGAGGGGGCTTTAGCCTTATATGAGCAGGCGGTAGATTGGCAGCTAGCTTCTGGGGCACCCGCCTACGATTTGGCCATGACCTTAATGGCGATGGGGGATTGTTATGATGTGGGATTGGGAGACCCTCAAAAGGCAAAAGCCTTCTATTCGCAAGCCTTAGAGAGTTTGAAGGCTGTGCGTGAAAAACATCTGGTTGACTATGCCTTATTGTTATTTTATTGTGGGAATGCAGAAGAACAGCTGGGGCATTTGGCCAAGGCAAAAGCATTTTATAAAATGGCATTGGGGTTTCAGAAAAATGGAAATCAGTTAGACTATAGCAACAGCTTAAATAGCTTGGCTAATTTAGCCAAAACAGAAGGGCGTTGGTTGGATGCCGAGGACTACTATTTAGAAAGTTTGGCTGTGGATGCGCGGGAATTGGGCAAAAAGCATCAGAATTACTCGGCTAGTTTGCTCAACTTGGCAGACCTTTATATGCGGATGCGGAGAATGGAGGAGGCGGAGCCCTTGCTTTTAGAGGCAGAGAAAATTGACCGAGAGGTATTGGGGCCTAAGGATTTGAACTATGGAGTGACCTTAATGGGCTTAGCTCGTTTTTATTCGACTACAGGAAAGGAGCGAAAGGGAAACGAATATTATCGGCAGGCACAGTCCATATTTATAGCAAATAATTGGACCATAACGGCCCAATATGCGGGTTTGCTGCTCTCTATGTCGGGAAATGCAGAAATTCAGGGAAATCATGCCGAAGCGATCAGTTTAAGCGATCAGGCGATAGCGATTTATCAGCAAATATATCCGGCTGATCATCATGTAATTACCAGCTGCATGATGCAAAAAGCCAATGTCTTGAGCAAGCAGGGCAAATATCAAAAAGCGCTGTCTGTGTATAGCCAAGCGGAAGAGCGATATCGCCAAGCTTTGGGGCCAAAGCATTATTATCGTTTAGCGGCTTTAAATCGAGAAGCCCTTATCTTTACTGCCCTAGGGCAGCCGAAAAAAGCGGTTCCGATTTTAAAAGAAGCCCTAATGGCCAATCGTTCGATTGCTTGGTCATTGGAAGCGGGGGCGGATTATTTGGATCAAATGCGGGCCCATGCTTTTCCGGCTAATAACTACCTAGAAGAATATCTGGCTAGCTTGGCCGTTTGGGTAGATCTTTTGGCCAGCAAAAAGGGGCAAAAGCAGCAACAACTAGCCATTGTTGATTTGGCCCTAGATTTATTAGAGAGCGAACGGGCCAATACCACTCAGTCCAATAACCAGCTCTTTTTTTTGAGAGAGACCGCTAGCTGGGTAGAAAGAGGCCTTTCTTTATTAGCTGAAGAAGAAGCAGATCAAGCCATTGATTTAATAGAGCGGACCAAGGCCGTTTTGCTTTTGCAGGCACAATCGGCTCCTGCTTTGCCCAAAGACTGGCAAGAGAGAAAAGATCAGTTGGAGCAAAAACAAGCTAACTTAAGAGGCGCCTATTTGAATGCCGGAGCAGAGCGGCAAGAGAAGCTGTTGACGCTCTTGAACCAGAGTAACCAGGAGCTAGAGCAATTTAGAAAAGAACTGCAGGCCAATTATCCAGACTTAGCGGCTAGTTATTACCAAACGGTCACACCCAAAGTAAAGGAATTACAGGCTGCTTTGGGGCCAAAGATGGCCCTACTCGATTACTTTATGGGGCAAGAAAAGCTCTACATTCTTTATCTAGACAAAGATAAGGGCCGCTTAATTAGTCGCTCTCTAAAAAATGGGCAGTTGACTAAAGAAGTGAACCAACTCTATAAGAACTTAAGCCAATATAAACCCCGCAAAAAAGAGGAGGCCCTAGCCTTAAAAGCTAGTTATATAGAGCTGGCCCAAACATTAGGGGAGGAGCTGCTCGGTTTTCTTCCCGCAGAACTTGAGCAACTGCTCATTTTGCCCGATGCCGAGCTCTCGTTTATTCCCTTTGGTCTGTTATTATCTGAACAACCAAAGACGGATAGCTACAGCGACTTGCCTTACTATCTCAAGGATTTGGCAATAAGCTATAATTACTCGGCGGCACTTTGGCTAGACAACAAAAATAGTAAGCAGAGAAAGAACAATGGGCTAATTTTAGGCCTTGCCGCTAGCTATCAAGGCAAAGCTGCCGAACAAAGAGCGCCCAAAGCCCAAAATTGGCGGGCTGTTTTGCAAGATTTGCCCGCTGCCAAAGAAGAAATTAAGCGCCTAAGTGACTACTACCGAGGGGAGTTTTTTATTGGAGAGCAGGCCACAGAATCACTATTTAAGGAAAAAGCAAGAGATTATGCCGTTTTGCATTTGGCCATGCACGGCCTATTAGATGAGCAAAACCCTAGTTTGTCGGCTCTAGCTTTTACGGAAGATAACGATAGCAGCGAAAATAACTTTTTGCAAGCTTACGAAATTGCTCAAATGGACCTGCAGGCCGATTTGGTGGTCCTTTCTGCCTGCCAAACAGGGCAGGGACGCTTTGAGCGAGGCAATGGAACAGCCTCTTTGGCCAGAGCATTTATGTATGCAGGCAGTCCCGCCTTGTTGGTCTCGCTTTGGCAGGTCAATGATCAATCAACGGCCTATATTATGCATCAATTTTATGCTCAGCTGGCCCAAGGAGCTAATAAGGCCGAAGCCCTGCAAAAGGCCAAACTTTCTTATCTTAAGGAACAAACAGAGGAGCTGGTCAAACACCCTAATCTCTGGTCGGCTTTTATTTTATTAGGCGATGAAAAAAGCTTGCTCATTAAGGCAAAAGAGAGCTCTTCGAATTATATTTTACTGGCCCTTCCACTGTTCCTTTTTGCCCTATTCGTATTATTAAGAAAACGAAAATAAGATGCTCAAAAAAATGCTACTTATTGGCCTAGGCTTAACGGCTCTAGCCTGTCAAACTCCCGAACAAAGCACTGTTTATGGCCCTAAACCCACTCAACTAGAAGGCCAATACCGCAGCCAAACAGGCGTAATGTCTAGTATTAGTTGCTATTGCTTTCAAGCTGGCGAATTAGTAGACGAAAGAGGCGAAAAAACTTACCTCTGCTGGGAAGGCGAAGAGGAAGCCCCCCGCTCTTGCGAAAATATTCGCGTGTGGGGCGAGTATACCAGCAAAACTAGAGAAGAAGATCCCAATTCGCCCTGTCCCGCTGGAGAAATGCGCTATTTCTCAGTCCAGAAATATGAATGCTATTAGGGGCCTCCGCTGCGGCTTCGCCTTGCGGCGCTACGTTTCGCAGCTCGCTATTCGCTCGGCCCTGCGGCGCAAGCGCCTTGGTCTGGCCTAACGGCCACTGCTGCACATCGCTAGGCCTGCGGCCCTAAGGGGCCTGTAAGACGCAAAAAAGTTTAGGAGTTACTTCTATGGGGAAGTAGCTCCTTTTTTGGCAAAAAATAGCTAGCTTAAACTGTTTTTTAAATAGCCGTTTAATTTTATGGACCTTTTTCTTCTACTGGCGCAATTGCTTTTATTTTTGGCTTTGCCCTATTTTTTGGCCAAACTCAATGCCTTTTTGGGCCTAGAAAAATACCTGAGCAATATTATTATTTGTTACGCTTTGGGTATGCTGCTCGGCAATGCGCAGCCATTAGTTTTGCCTGAGGCACTTGGAGTGCAAACTACAGAAACGGCCAAATTGATGGCCTTTGTGTCGGTACTTTTGGCTTTGCCTCTGTTGCTTATGACTTCTGATCTTCGAGCATGGCTGCGCTATTTGGGCCATTTGGGAAAAGTGTTTTTTATTATGTTGGGCTCTACCGTAATTTTGGCCCTTGCTTTTGCCTATGCTTTAGCCCATGGTCCATACGAAGAATTGCCAACCGTTTTGGGTATGTTTACAGGCGTTTATATTGGTGGAACGCCCAATATGGTGGCTATTTCTCAGGCCTTAAAGGCGCCAGATGGACTTTTTGTCTTGCTCAATGCCACAGATGTGCTTTGTTCGGGCCTTTATTTCTTGTTGCTTTTGAGTTTGGGCAACAGCCTGTTGGGCCGTTTGCTGCCTAAATTTCAGCCAAAAGGAGAGTTGGAAGAAGAAAAACTCTCTATCAGCCTAGAGCAATATAATGTCAAACAAATTATTTGGGCAACGGCTTTGGCCCTTTTGGTTTTGGGCATTTCTGTTTTGCCGGCCTTATATTGGCCCGATGCTCAGGGCGAAATCAATAGTAGTATTTTGTTATTATCGCTGAGTACGGGCAGTATATTATTGGCCGTTTTTGGTCCAAGCAAAGATTGGCGGGGCGTTTATCCCTTTGCCGATTATTTGTTGCTGGTCTTTGGATTGGGAGCGGGCTATTTGGCCAATTTTTCAGATTTGGCCCAAGATGGAGGAAGTTATTTGCTGCTCAATGCTAGTTTTTTGGGCTTGTTGTTGCTGCTGCAGCTTTTCTTGGCCTATATTTTCCGAATTGATCGAGATAGCTTTATGATTTGTTCTACGGCTACGGTCATGGGGCCTCCCTTTGTGGCCCAGGTTTCGAGTAGCTTGAAAAACAGGAGTTTATTGGCGCCAGCTATTGCTTTTTCACTTTTGGGCCTTGCGCTAGCGAACTATTTGGGGGTTTTGGTGGCTTATCTAGCAGAATTATTATAATTTAAAGGCGAACTTTGGGGATTGGAGCGAAGAAGGTCCAATTGGCCTAGCGATGTGCAGCAGTGGCCCGCAGGGCCAGACCCAGCCGCCTTTGGCGGCGCAGGGCCGAGCGATCAGCGAGCTGCGACAACAAGGCCTTTAGGCCGCAGTTCGACGACCAAAGGGAGTAAACGTAGCGCCGCAGCTTTGCTGCGGAGGCCCCAAAATAGCAGCGAGCTGCAGAACGACAACAAGAACTTTAGTTCGCCTTTCGACGACCAAGGGGAGTAACCGCCGCCTCATAATATTGACGGAGGCCCCAAAACACTAAAATTGCTTAAAATAAATAGAACATAAACTACAGTATACTATGTTTGGATTCTTTAGAAGAAAGAAAAAAAAGGAAGAGCCGCATTATGATCCTACGAATTTGCGGATTACGGACCTGCGCAAAGGTTGGTTTGTCGATTATGATTTTCAGACCTGGGAGGCCGTAGAAGAGTATGAATATGATTGGGGAAACCAGAATTTTTCCTATGAATTTTTGTTAGATAATGGCAGCGGAAAGCAGTTGTTTTTATCTATTGAGGAAGATGATGGCTTGAATTGCGTTATTTTTGAAAAGATGCGCTTTTCGACCTTGCCTCAGGCCGATGAGATTGAAAATGCCGTGAAAACGAATGGCAAACCTCCTCGTCAGTTGCAAGTGAATGGCATTCGCTATTATTTTGATGGGGAATATCCGGGCTTTTGGCGGAACATCAAAGATTCCGAATCTCAAGAATTTATGCTTTGGGATTATTGGGATGATAGTGATGAAAAATGCTTGAATATTGAGCAATGGGATGATAATACTTTTGAGGCGGCCTTGGGAACTTGGAAGCCCGAAAATGCTTTTAGTAACCTGACGCCTAGAGAACAGGCGTAAAACATACTTAAACTACAAAAATGAAAAAAACGATATTTTCCTTTTCGGCCTTTTTGTTATTGGCTTTGGCCCTAACAATGAGCAGTTGTGGAAGCTCTACTAACGAAAAATACATGCCTTTCCCCGCCGATAAGATTGCTCAATCTATGGATTCGGTCAAGAACTTTTCAATCATTCTTTATGATATGGATGTAAAGGATGGCAAGTATTACCACAAGTATAAAGTGATTGAGCAAACGGCCGCAATTCCCGAAGCGACTAGCTTAGACAGCACGGCTTTGGCGGATAGCACGACTAGTCCTGCTGATTTGGGCATTGTAGAAAAAACAACAGATTGGAAGGAGGTCAGCCCCTCTGATTTTGATTACCACTCTAGCAATATGGGCATGGAAATTATGTCGAAAAAGGAAGGCGATTTGACCAAGGTGGCAGCGCCTCCCGGCTATAGCCAATATGTGGGTAATTCTCGCTACGGCCAATGGAAAACCAACCCTAACACAGGCGATTCTTTCTGGGCGTTTTATGGCCGTTATATGTTCCTCAACAGCATGTTTAACTTGATGAGTCCTGTTCGTTATGGTGGATATAGCAGCTATTATGGAGGCTATTATGGTCGCCGTCCTTATTATGGTGCCGTAAATTCTTCAGGCAAATATAAGTATGGAACGGGTTCTGCGCATGCCGTAAAAAGCAATCCAAGTTTTGCTCAACGGATGCAAAGCAATTCGGCCCTTAAAAGTCGTGTAAATAATAGCATTACTCGAAGCAGTGCACGCGCAACAGGTGGCAAGCGAAGTGCAGTCAGCAGTTCGTCTAAGCGTTCACGCTCTTCATCTCGTTACAGCAGTGGCTCTTCTTCTCGCTCTCGCTCATCTAGCCGAGGCGGAAAGTAAGCCGCCTTTTAAGCAACTTATGCTTAAATAAAGTAGAATACTTGGCCGAAAACATTTTTGTTTTCGGCTTTTTTTTTGTGCCTTTGGTAAAAATTAAAAACTATGCGATTCCTATTTTCCCTAAGTCTTTTACTCAGCATTTTTGCCTGCACGCCAGGCACAGAAGGCTATAGCTGTGTGGGCGGCAACTGTATTCCTATTGCCGATAATGCCCAGTATAGCAGCTACGAACTTTGTATGCAATTGGGCTGCGTGCCCGATACCGTAGGCTATGTTTGTGATGGCCAAGCTTGCTTGCAAGTTCCACTAGACAGCGCCCAATATGGCAGTTTAGAAGCTTGCGAGCGCGCTTGTCGATAAGTACTTTTTGGGGCCTCCGCAGCAAAGCTGCGGCGCTACGTTTACTCCCTTTGGTCGTCGAACTGCGGCCTAAAGGCCTTGTTGTCGCAGCTCGCTGATCGCTCGGCCCTTCGCCGCTTTCAGCGGCTTGGTCTGGCCCTGCGGGCCACTGCTGCACATCGCTAGGCCAAGCTCGCTGCGCTCGCCTCTACATCCTTTTAGATGATTACTCAATACCAATTTATGCGTTATTTCCTCTTTTTGACTTGCCTGTTATTGGCAACAGTTCTAGAAGCACAAAAAGATTATCAAACTACCCAAGATATTTCGGCTAAAATTAAGAAGAAGTATCGTGAGGCTTTTTCTAGCTACAATGCCTTTAAATATGAAGAGGCGATTAAGCAGTTGGACAAAATTGAGAAAAAAGCCCCTCGTTTTGTCAATGCCTATTTATTGGAGGCAGATTGCTATTTGTTACTCAAAGAATGGGAAAAAGCCAAGGCTTGCTTTGAGCAAGCCTTGGAAATTGCACCAGACTATAAGCCCATTTCGCATTATCGTTTGGGCCAATTGGCCATGCAATCGGCTACTTATGTAGAGGCGGGGCAGCAATTGAGTTTGTTTTTAGAAAAAGCCCCGGCCAATGATCAACTTCGGCCCGCAGCAGAACGCTTATTGGCCGATGCACGTTTTCGGCCTCAAGCTATGGCTAATCCGGTTCCCTTCCAGCCTGAAAATATGGGCCCCAATATCAATAGCGCTAAAAGAGAATACTTTCCTAGCGTTACGGCCAATGAAAAAAAGATTGTCTTTAATGTATTGATTGGCCAAGGAAGAGATGCCCAAGAAGATCTTTATCAAAGTTTTAAGGTCAATGGAGAATGGACCAAAGCCAAACCTTTAGTAGAGGTCAATACGCCAGAAAATGAAGGGGCGCAAAGCATTTCGGCAGATGGACAGTATTTGGTCTTTACCGTTTGTAATCGACCAGGCGATTTTGGAAGCTGTGATTTGTATTATTGTGTTTGGGAAGGGCAGGGATGGAGCCGCCCCCAAAATATGGGGCCAAATATCAATACTGGAAATTGGGAGTCGCAACCCTCTCTTTCGGCCAATGCTCAAGCCCTCTATTTTACTCGTGGAGGGGCACGCAATCAGGGAGATAAGGATCTATGGGTGAGTTATCGCAATTTGGATGGAAGTTGGGGGACTCCTCAAGCTTTATCCGAACTCAATACGGATTATGATGAAAGTGCTCCCTGTATTCATCCTGATGGACAAACTCTTTATTTTAGCTCAGAAGGTTACCCTGGAATGGGCAAAAAGGATTTATTTATTAGCAGAAAGGGCCAAGATGGCAAATGGGGAAAGCCCTTAAATTTGGGCTATCCCATCAATACAGAGGGAATTGAGGAAGCTATTGTCGTTGGTCTCTCTGGAGAATTGGCCTATTTGGCTGCTGAAAGAGCTGGAGGTTATGGTTCTTTAGATCTTTATAGCTTTGAGCTGCCTGAAGCACTTCGACCAAAGGCAGTAACTTATTTAGAGGCCCATGTTTTTGATGCAGAGACAAAGGCTAATTTGCCTAATGCCTTGGTCTATTTGATTGACCTAGAGGCCCAAGATACTGTCTGTGCAATTCGAACAAATACTCAAGGGAAATTTTTACTTTGTTTGCCCCTAGGGCAAGACTATGCCTTACATGTTAAAGAAAAGGGCTACTTGTTTGCTTCAGAACATTTTGAGCTTTCAGCTGCCAATAGCCGTCAAACCCCTTATCAATTGCCTATGCCCTTGCAGGCATTAAAGGCTAACCCCACTGAAAAAGATAGTTTAGCACCTATTTTATTGAAAAATGTCTTTTTTGCGACGAATTCAGCTAGCTTGCAAGCCAGTTCTAGAGCAGAGCTAGAACAGCTAAGGAGTTTACTTTTAGAACAGCCGAAAATGCGTATTCGTCTACAAGGACATACGGATAATGAAGGAGATGAAGCCGATAACTTGCTCCTCTCTCAGCGTCGTGCAGAAGCAGTTCGTCAATATCTAATTGACCGGGGGATTGCCGCAGACCGTTTGGAAGCCAAAGGATTTGGAGAAAAACAACCTATTGCAGATAATGCCACTGTAGAAGGCAGACAGGCTAACCGCCGAACAGAGTTTTTACCTTTGAGGCAATAAAAAAGAAGGGCTATTCAAAGTAGAAAGTATAAAAAAAGATGAGATAGCCCTTGAACATACAAACATTATTACCTACCTTAGGATAAACTTAATATTTAGTACCCCATAAAACCCAAATTTAAATGCGAATTGAATTAACCTTTAAGGTTCTTAGACCAGGGCAAAAGCTTCCATTTTCTTATCAGTACAATTTAGCAGAATGGATTTATTACTGCTTGAGTCGTGGTAAGCGCAATTTTTCTAAATTCTTGTATTATGGCGCATATAGTCGCTCAAAACATGAGTTTAAACTCATGAGTTTTTCTCGTTTGTCGATTCCTCAAGATGGGCGTAAAATTTTTAAACGTCATTTAGAGGTTTGGGCCGATCAGGTTAAGTTGGAGTTGCGTTTTTTAGCTCGAGAAGAGGATCAAGAAGATATTATGATGGCTTTTGAACAGCGTCGCTTGCGTTTGGGAGATGGCCGAATGGGGATTGATTTAGAGGTGGTTAAAGTAGAAGAGCTGCAGATGCCACATATAGAAGATGGCGCAGCGCCTATGCGCACGCAAACGCCTTTGGTATTGAGTCGTATGGAGGAGCATCGAGGGAAAATGGTGCCGCAGTACCTACACCCTATGGACCAAGGGTATCAAAAAATATTGCTTGATCGTTTGATTGACAATTATCAATTGGCTTCTCCTCATGGGCTTTTAGCGCCAGCACAAGAACTTATCAATGGTCCAGAATTAAGCTTTAAGCTGCTTTCTAATAAAGAGGATATTAGCCGAAAGGGCACCGACTTACAACCACATAGTCGCCGATTTGCCGAAAGAGTTATTGGCTATCTATTTGATTTTGAGTTACAAGGGCCAGCAGAAATTTTGCGTTTAGCCTACTTAGGTGGTCTTGGAGCTAAAAATGCAATGGGGTTTGGTTGCGTCCGTTTTAACTATAAAGAATAGTCTAGAATTATATTTAGGAACTTAAATGTTCGGCCAATTTATCTTTGGTCGGACATTTTTTATTTGAGGATCATCCAAATAAAATAAAGGGCTTTGCTTTATTAAAAAAAAGAGAAGCCTACTATAAGATTTTTAATAACAGAGGAGATTTTTTAACTTTGGGCGCCCAAGAAGCTTTTGGGCCGAAAAAAAAATAAGTTAGCAACCACTGAACAGGTTTAAGTAAGCTTTACTTAAGGTCGTTCAACATAAACAGAAATCAGCAATGGCAAAAGTTGAGTTAATCATGCCCAAATTGGGGGAAAGTATCATTGAGGCTACAATCTTATCTTGGGAGAAAGAGGTAGGCGAAAGTGTAGAGCTAGACGAAAATGTCTTGACGATTGCCACCGATAAGGTGGATACAGAAGTCCCTTCTCCTGTAGAAGGCGTTTTGCTAGAGATTTTGCATCCTGATGGCGCAACTGTAGCGGTAGGTGCCCCAATTGCTATTATTGAAACAGAAGCTGAGGGCGTAGAAGCTTCTCCTGCTATAGCAGAAGCTCCTCAGGCAAAAGAAGAAACAACAACAGTACCTCAGTTAGAAACAGAGGTGGCAGCGGCTACAGATTTTAGTCAATCTGATCGCTTTTATTCGCCTTTGGTGAAAAGTATTGCTAAAGAAGAAGGTATTGCGCTAGAAGAGTTGGATAACATTAACGGAACAGGCCAAAATGGCCGAGTGACGAAGCATGATGTTTTGACTTATTTGGAAAATCGCCAAAAAGCGCCTCAAGCTGCAGCTCCTGTGAAGAAAGAAGCAGCTAAAGCGGTTGCCCCAGCCAATAATGGACAGCAAATGGCGGTACAGCAATTTAATTTGCCTCCCGTCGATACTTCTGGAAATGTAGAAATTATTGAAATGGACCGCATGCGTAAGCTTATCGCTGATCACATGGTGATGTCTAAGCATGTTTCTCCTCACGTTACTTCTTTTGTAGAAGTAGATGTAACGAATATCGTACAATGGCGCAAGAAAGCTAAAGCTGTTTATGCCGACAAGTACGGAGAGAAAATTACCTTTACGCCCATTTTTGTAGAAGCAGTAACAAAGGCTCTACAAGATTATCCTATGGTTAATGTAGCGGTAAAAGGAGACCAAATTGTACGCTATAAAGATATCAATATTGGAATGGCGGCTGCTTTGCCCACAGGAAACCTCATTGTTCCTGTAATCAAAAATGCCGATACCCTCAACTTAGTTGGTTTGACCAAAAAGGTAAATGATTTGGCCAATCGCGCTAGAGGAAATAAACTCAAGCCCGAAGAAATTAAAGGTGGCACCTTTACTTTGACCAATGTAGGAACTTTTGGTAATGTGATGGGAACTCCTATTATTAACCAACCTCAGGTGGCTATTTTGGCCGTGGGCGCAATTCGTAAGAAGCCTGCTGTTATTGAGACCCCTACTGGAGATACAATTGGTATTCGCCACATGATGTTTCTCTCTCTTTCTTATGACCACAGAGTTGTTGATGGTATGCTTGGCGGTTCTTTCCTTCGTCGTGTAGGAGATTATCTAGAAGCTTTTGACCTCAATAGAGACATCTAGTTTATAAGATGATAACTAAAAACGCCCGCTCTGAAAAGAGCGGGCGTTTTTGTTGGTGGCCGAAGCAGGAGGCTAAAAGTAAAAATAGCTGTTGTGCTGGCCTAGCGATGTGTAGCAGTGGCCCGCAGGGCCAGACCAAGCCGCTTTGCGGCGAAGGGCCGAGCGAACAGCGAGCTGCGAAACGTAGCGCCCGCCAAAGGCGGGAGGCCCCAAAAAAATAAAGGACTTAATTAAATTTTGGACCAAGATAGAGCCGAATGAGTCCTTGAGCAATTAAAATTTCGGCAACTAAGGCATTGAAGATCCAGCTGGCCCAAGCTTCAAAGACATAAATTTGAGGATAGCAGAGGTAGGGGAACTCTTCAGAAGGGCAGGGGATATCGTATTCATAGCGAAGGTAGCTGATGAGATAGCTGAATAAGCGCAGGCTGATGGCGGAAAGGCTAAAGGCGTAAGAGCGAATCATGAAAGCGGCATGAGCACGGAATTTTTTGGCTAATGCAAGGCGAAAAGCTTGGGCTGTGAGGGCCCACCAAAGCAAGGCTTGGCAAACAAAGGCAATCTGAGCCCAAAGTCCACCACTACCCGAAAAAGCCATGATGAGTCCCGAAGGAGCGGCCAAAAAAAGGAGCAAATAGCTATAATAGCGGCCAAAACGGCGGTGCCATTGAGGGAATTTTCGGAGGAAATAGGGCGAAAAAAGGGGGAGTCCCAAGGCCAAAACCAGACAACTGCTGCTGATATGCGTATAAAAAGCCGACATATAAAAGGCATCTTGGGTAAGATAATCTTCTTTGTTGGCCAAAAAATCAATATCGGTAGGGAAGGGGGGGAGCAGGTAGGGCAGGGCAATTTGCAACATGATGAGTACAAAAAGGACGCCCAATAAGAGTAGGATGTAGCCCGTGAATTGGGCTGTTTTTTTAGGGAGTAGATTTGACATAGGCCTTAGACTTCATCGGGAAAATGCCGCTCTAACCAGTCGGGATATTCGGGACTATTGGGGAGCGGTGCAATCTGAATACTAGGAAGTTTTTTTTCGCTAGGGGCTTGTAAAAGCCAAAGTAAACCAGAGTACCGCTTGCGCATTCTTTGATTGCGCACGGCAATTTGTAGGGCTTTTTTGCTACCAATAAGGACAACTAAACGTTTGCCACGGGTGATCGCGGTATAAAGTAGGTTGCGAAAAAGTAGACTATATTGCGATTCGTGCACGGGCATAACAATACATGGAGCTTCGCTACCTTGGTATTTATGTACACTAACGGCATAGGCCAAGTCCATATTTTGGAGGTCTTGATATTGGTATTCGATCATGACTTTGCCGTCCATTTCTACGATAAAGGTTTTATCCATGGGGCTGATCTTTCGGATATAGCCAATATCGCCATTGTAGACGCCTTTTTCGTAGTCATTTTTGAGCTGCATGACTTTATCGCCCAAATAAAAAACCTGTTCCCCCCTTTCAATCTTGTCCTTTTTGGGGCCAGAGGGATTTAGGGCTTTTTGTAGGCTTTTATTGAGTGCTCTGGTGCCTAAATCGCCTTTATGAATGGGACAAAGCAATTGAATATCCTTTTTTGCATCAAAATTATAGCGTTTGGGGAGCCGTTTGGCCATCAATTCAGGAATCATTTGGGCCGCATCCGCTGCATCGGATTTGGGAATGAAGAAAAAATCGGCATCGGCTTCTGTTTGGATATCGGGAAAAATACCCTGATTGATTTTGTGCGCATTGCGTACAATTTTCGAATTGGCCGCCTGTCTAAAAATTTCTTTGAGGCGGGTAACTTCCAATTTATCAGAGCCCATCAAGTCATCTAAAACATTGCCTGGCCCAACGCTAGGAAGTTGGTCGACATCCCCCACCAAAATCAGTTTGCAATGATTGGGGAGGGCGTAGAGCAAAATCGCCATGAGTGTTGTGTCAATCATACTGGCCTCATCAACAATCAATACATCGCAGTCGAGCTGCTCCATATTTCGAATATGCTGATTGTAATAGCCCCCAATGCTAATCGATAACAAAGAGTGGATGGTGCTGGCTTCCTTGCCCGTCACTTCGGCCAATCGCTTGGCGGCTCGGCCTGTGGGAGCGGCTAAAAAAATAGTATCGCTATGTCGGCTCAGAATATTGAGAATGAGTTTGGTAATCGTACTTTTTCCCGTTCCAGGTCCCCCCGTGATGATATGCAATTTTTGACTAAGACTGCGACGAACGGCTTCCAGCTGTTCTGGCGCCAATTCAATAGCGGTATTTTTTTGGGCCAATTCCAGTTCCGCTTCAATATCAATATCTTCGGCCCAAGTCTGGGGATGTTTATTGAGGCGATCGAGTTGATCAATAATGTCTTTTTCCTGATAATACAGGCTTTTGCTCCAAATTAAGCGCTCATCTTGGCCCTTGCCCTCATCCCAAAAACGCTCGATAAACACCTCTTTATTTTCTTTGAGTTGTGCCAATGGTCCCTGCAACTGCTCTTGTCCAAGGGCCAACATCTGTCCGCCTTCTTGCAAAAAACTTTGAAGCGGATAACAACTGTGCCCCTGCCCGGCCAACTCTTGCAAAAGATAGAGCAAGGCAGCCGAAACTCGTTTGGGATCTTCCTGTTGCAAGCCCATTTTTTGAGCCATTTCATCGGCTTTCTTAAAGCCAATACCTTCTATATCATTGGCCAGACAATAAGGGTTTTGCTTGATCTTCGCAATACTTTCCGAGCCATATTTTCGATAAATCTTTTGGGCAAAAGCAGGCGAAATTCCATTTTGTTGCAAGAAAATAATGAGGCTGCGGGCCTTTTGTTGCTCTTGCCAAGAACTAATAATAAGGTCCAGTTTATTTTGGCTAATTCCTCTAACTTCCAACAATTCTTCAGGAGAATTTTCAATAATATCTAGGGTGTCTTTCCCAAAATGATCTACAATGCGCTTGGCAAAGGCTGGCCCAATTCCCCGAATTTGCCCCGAGCTCAAATAACGCTCAATATCTTCTGGACTACTCGGAAGCTGCTGCTCAAATTGCTCTACCTGAAATTGCTTGCCATGCCGCTTGCTATTTACCCAATAGCCCTGACAAATCAACTTTTCGCCCTTTTCTACCCCCAAAAGACTACCCACTACTACGGTTTGCTTTCCCCCATCAGCAGGCTGAAAACGAGCCACTGTATAGCCATTTTCTTCATTTCGGTAGATAATATGCGTCAGTTGCCCTTTTAGGCGCTGGCTAATAGCGTCCATATTTTGATCTTTAGTTTTTGTAGAACAATAACGTTCCTAAAGTACAACCTTTTAAGAAGATTGTCAAATAATAAGATAGACCAGCCTTTTTTGGTTTAAAGTAAAGGTTTTAGAAGGTGTTTTTGGGGCCCGCGGCCGGCTCGGCTTTGCCTCGGTCGGCCGCCGCTATGCTGCGCCGCTCGCAGGTCTGCTCGGCCCTGCGTTTTTTCGCTACGCTCAAAAAACTTGGTCTGGCCTGCGGCCACGGCTGCGCAGCGCTGGGCCTGCACAGCCATTTTTTCCAATTTTGGGCTATTTTCTTCGCCCCTAATTTTTTTTCAAAAAATAGTATACTCAAAATCAATTAGTTGCTTCCCTTGGCCGATAAAGTGAGAAAAATAGGTTTGGAAAAACCAAAAGGAGAACCTATATTTGTGTCGTTCCCGAAAGGGATAATCAACTTGGTCTGGTAGTTCAGTTGGTTAGAATACCTGCCTGTCACGCAGGGGGTCGCGGGTTCGAGTCCCGTCCAGACCGCTAAGCACGCTTAAAGCGTGCTTTTTTTTTGCCCAATTTTAGGCTGTCTGCTCTGCTTTCAACACAACAAAAAAAGAGCGAGCAACTTAGTTGCTCGCTCTTTTTTTATATAACTTCAGATCAAACTAATGACCATTTTTCTTTTTCAATTCTACTAACCACTTAAAGGCCTCTTCTTCATTGGTAAACAAACGAATAGGATGAGAGATTTTATTGAGGCTCAGCATAAAGTTGCCCAAAATTTTAGAGGCACCATTGTTAATTAGGCCAGCACCACCATAAATATTTAAGCGAGGATCTTTATCACCAGAGATTCTTCGCGATTCCTTAGATTGTCCTCTTAAGCCACGCATATCGGCCAAGAAGTATAAAGGCTGACTTCCCTGAAGCTTATATACGCCTTCAATCCATTCTCGAGAATCATCTGCTTCTAGAAAAGCACCAGATCCTACTCGTTGGACCAAAATGCCAGTTTCCTCATCTTGGTAAAGCAAACTCTTTTTTAATCGTATTTCTTTTCTCATAACTTCTGTTCTCATAGTGTGTAAGTTGGTCAATTTCTACTCGGAAAACGAAGATAAGGAATCATGTCACTATTTTATTAGGAATAAATCTAATTTTAATTAGGCATTATACCTATTTTTAGTTAAGTGATTGTAATACAGGACTTTAAAAGTTAACTTATGTTAAGTTTTTTTAATGTTGTTACACTAAAATACTTTGACTAAGCAGAACAATGCGTACTATTGCTCCCCAAGACCCTAATCTTTAATAAATTCTAGCTCTCGCTTTTTTCTGTTATTGTAACGAATTTCTAGTACGTAACGTCCTTTGGGCAAGTCAGATAAGTCTTCCAGAATTAGCAATTCATTGGCACTTAGTCCTGCTTTTAACTCTAGTTTGACCTGCCGCTGTTGGTTGTAAATCCGTATCCGAGCCGATTTCATGTTTTTGCCCAAACGACCAAAACGCAAGTTCAGTTCTTTTTGTACCGGATTGGGATAAATAGCCAACTGCCCCCCCTCTTTGGTCTTCCAACCTCGAACAAAGACTACCTCAGAATAGGCCTCTTGTCCATGATTAGACAATTGCCGAAACCGATAATAACTATTGCCATCAAAAGCATTGACATCAGTAAATCGGTAGTTGGTGGGAGCTTCGCTATTTCCAAAACCAGGAATAAAGCCTACCGCATGAAATTCCTCATTCCCTTCTAATCGACGTTCTACCACAAACCCTTTGTTTTCGGTCTCCCTAGGCGTGGTCCAACGCAATTCTACTTCTTTAATGTTTTTTCGCTTGGCCCGAAAAGCGACTAACTCTAGTTTCTGAAAAGCAAAGTTCAAGTATTTGAGCAAAAGAGCCGTAGAGACCAAGCCCTTGTTCTCAAATATTCGCTCCCCCTTACTCGGATCCGCATCAAAACGGGCCTCAAAGGAAGCCCCCAAATAAATGCTGTTTTTATTACTCACAACTAAGGCCTTGGTCCGATCATTCCCACTCCCATCCAATGCTTTGGCCCAATTGACTCGCGCATTTTGACCCTCTACTTCCATCAAGAAAATATCTGACTTTAAGAGGTTGCTGGTCTTTAATTGTATGCTGTCAGAACAAGGCATATTTCCCTGAAAATAACCCGTCAAAATGATTTGTTGACTATCTGCCAATGCCATGGCCGTAATTCTACTCTTCAATTCTCCCCCCCAAGTCTTCGCCCACCTCAAATCACCCGCTTTACTATAATGAACCAAAAAAGCATCCCGCTGCCCCCGCGCACTATAGGTCCTGGTTCCAAAAGCCGCCGTGCCCTCAAAACTACCCGCCAAATATACCCCCTGATTGGGCATATATAACAAATCTCCCAACTGCTCTTCCGAACGCCCCCCCAATAGCCGCGCCCAACGAAAATCCCCCACTCGATCTAAGGCCAAGAGGGCCAAATCTTGCTCGCCCGCAGACCGCAATAACTGATTCTGCCGATGCCCTAACTTTAATTGCCCCTCAAAAGCTAACCCCAAATAAATCTGCCCCTGCCCATCGATGGCTAAACGCCCCTTGGCTGGCGCCAAACAATCATAGGACTTAAACCACTGTAGCTGCCCAGTCTCTACCGAAATAGAGACCAATAAAAAACCAGCCCGATCCAATAAGGTCTGCCCCGAAAAACGCAAACGATCCCCCCGATGACTAAGCAATACTAATAATTGCCCCCCCTGCTGCTCTTTGAGCGCAACCACCTCTACCTCTCCCGAACTCTTCCACTCCTGAGCCCAAACTAAAGCTCCCAAACTATCCAATTTGAGCAAAAATGCATCCTGCTTGCCCTCTGCCTGCCAACACAGACTATCATTCAAACAGAAGTCGGCCCCAAAACTTCCTCCCAAAAAACTTTCTCCCGCCGCCGTCTGACATAAAGCCTCTGCTTTATCCGCTCCCAGCCCTCCAAATTGCCTAAACCAACGCAAACGCCCCAAAGAATCATACTGACTGATGAGGATATCTCCCCAACGTCCCTTGCTTTTGAGCAAGCTGTCTTTGTTGACCGATAACGCCCCCTCAAAATAAACCGCAGTCAATATTTCTCCCGCCGCATTGGGATAGAGCGCCTCTATTCTCGATAAGGAGGCATCATAACGATAACCCATGGCAAAAGCAAAGTCATAGGCCAAACTATGCGCCTGATAATGCGCCACAAATAAGGTCTGTATGGCATTGCTATTCAATAAGGCTTGCCTAGGCGAAGGATCAAAGTCCGCCGCCCCCTCAAAACTACCCGTCAAAAAGACTTGCCCCTCCAAATTGAGCTTCATGGCCTGCACTTCCTCATATAAAGGCCCCCCAAAAGCTTGCATCCGCTTGAAATTGCCCTCAAAACTATATTGGGCAATAAATAAATCCGATTGCTCCCCCTGCGCCCTCACTTGCTGCTCATCTATAGCCACCTGATCCGAAAAACGACCCGCTATCCCCAATAGCTTTCGGCCCACAATCTCTATACATTGCCCCCGATCTTCTCCCTTTCCACCCCAACGCTTTATCCAATTGACCCGCCCCTGACGATGAAATTGGGCTAGAAAAACATCCGATTCTCCCGCAGATTTTAAACCTGCTAACTCTCCCCGAAAACTCCCCGTCATAAAGGCTTCTCCTACCGAATTTACCACGATATCACTTAACTCCATGCCCTCGGTCGCCGCTAAGGTTTCTTTCCATAATAACTCCCCCAAAGGCGAGTACTTGAGCAAAAGCGCTGCCCCCGTCACTGGCGCCTGCAAGCTATCCAAACTAAAATCATCATAAATGAAGCTGCCCCTGGCCGTGGCCGCCAAATATAATTCCCCCAAACTACTGACCGATAGGGCCGTACTCAAATCCGCCCCCTTACTCCCCAAGGTCCGCAACCAACGCCAATCCGAAAACTCCTCCAATTGTCCCACAAATATATCCGACTCCCCAAAGGCCGGCCGCTCCTTCCCAAAGGCCTTAAATTCCTCCTTAAATTCCCCCGTAATATAGATGCTGTTATTGAAGGACTTGATGTCTAAACCCTGATCACTGCCCTTGCCCCCAAAAGATATCGCCGATAAGGCCTCCCCCTCTGCCGAAATCCGCAAAATGAACACATCTTCTTCCCCCGCACTCAATAAATAGTCGCTGTCCGACCAATATAAGGTGTCAGAAAAATAACCCGTGACCATCAACTCGCCCTGCGCATTCAAATCTATGGCCTGAGCCGCATCATTCCCATGACTGCCCAAAGGCAATACCCACTGAAAATCCCCCCGACGGTTATATTTGGCCACAAATAAATCATTTTTCCCCTTGGCCTTCCGCAAAGCCTGACTATCCACCGCTGGATTGAAATCTATGCTCCCATTAAAATAACCCAATAAATATAGCTCTCCCGCTGGCCCCAAATAGAGATCCAAACCCTCTGCCTGCCCCCCATATTGGGTCTGGCTAGATAACATCTGCCCCCAAGCAAAGCTAGGTCGCTCTTGCGCTTGCAACATTAAACTAATAAACAAAAGGAGGGTCGTAAGGAGAAGCGAATAATAGCGCATGAAGTTCTTTGTATAGTACTCGTCAAATACATTCAATAAGCAGCCGCTCAAAGGATCTAAAGGACCGCCCCAAATGCATTTATATAAAAAAGGATCTTTGCTTTCTACGGACTTTATAGGAGCAAAATAAGATAACTGCCCCAAAGATAAGCAAGTTGCCCAATTTGTTGGCCTTCCACTTTGACCCTAGGCGCAAATAGAACGGAATTGATAAGTCTTTATTTTTTTTGGGGCCTCCCTTCGCCCTTTCGGGCTCAGGGCGCTACGTTGCGGGGCTCGCTATTACTTGCTTCGCTGCGTCGGCTCCCGTTGGTCGGGTCGCTCGGCCCTGCGGCGGCTGCGCCGCCTTGGTCTGGCCTTCGGCCACCCCTCCACATCGCTAGGCCGCTCATCTTTCTCCCTTGCCCTAAACAGCTGCTTTCAGCCGCCTAGCTACTGGAAAATCCCCAGAGCCGTCTGCATTATTACATTTAGCTCTGGCGTTGTGCCACAGCCGTCTGCATCGTTACATTTAACTGTGGCGTTGCGCCACAGTCGTCTGCATCAATACATTTAGCTGGGGATATTTGTCTAAGGCCCTATCTTTTTTTTCTGGACTGACCCTACTACAAATTAGCTAGGCTCGCTTAAAATCGAAATATTGGATACGGTTGTATTTTCTACCTAAGGTTCTGCAGCCTAAAGGCCGCAGCCAATTTGGTTGGGCCATCATTTTTCTTGCCGCAGGAGCTTAAAAGCCCCTGCTTCCTTGGAGATGGGCGAAGGTATTCGGTTCTGCAGGGCTATATATCCATCCTACAGGGCCGAAGGGCCGCAGGCCTAGCGATGCGGCGGGGTGGCGCGTAGCGCCAGACCAAGGAGCCGAAGGCGACGCAGGGCCGAGCGAAGAGCGAGCCCCAAAGCGTAGCGCCGCAAGGCGAAGCCGCAGCGGAGGCCCCAAAAGAAAAAAGCCAAGTCCTCTAGAAAGAGAACTTGGCTTTAAAAGTTAGAGTGGAAAATCGCTTAGAACTGCTCTAGTCCAGCAAAGTGGAAATCGCCTTCGATTTGGGCGTTTTCGTCAGAGTCAGAACCGTGGATAGCGTTTTCTCCGATGCTAGTAGCGTACTTAGCGCGGATAGTACCTTCTGCGGCCTCTGCAGGGTTGGTGCTACCGATAAGGGTGCGGAAGTCGGCTACGGCATTGTCTTTTTCCAAAATGGCGGCCACGATAGGACCAGAAGTCATGAACTCAACGAGTTCGCCAAAGAAGGGGCGTTCCTTGTGTACAGCATAAAAACGCTCAGCAGCAGCAGTGCTCAATTGAGTCATTTTTAGGGCCACAATACGGAAACCGGCTTCGTTGATTTGGGCCAAGATGGCGCCAGTGTGCCCAGCTTTTACAGCATCGGGCTTGATCATGGTCAGAGTTTTATTAGCTGCCATTAGTTTGTTTTTTATTATTGTAGTAAAAGGTATTCTGCTTATTGGGCGCAATAATATAAAAAGCCCTTGGCATATCCAAATACTGCCTTTAATTTCCTGATTGTGGGCGGAAATAACGGAGCAAAAGGCCCAAGAGGAGGAGAATTAGGGCTGAAAGCAGCAGGTAGAGTTTCCAGTTGCCCGATCGGCTGAGTTTGATGGGGCGGTCGTCGCCTAGCTCAATAAAAGAGGCCCAAAAGAAGGGGTGGCTACTGATATCTCCAGCGGCATTGAGGTAGTTGAGTTTGGCTTGGCGGAGGGCTTCGGACTTGCTTTTGCCTGCGCTCAGGCCCTCATAAAAATCTTGCATGAGGATCGCCGTCGCTTGGTCGTTGATGGGCCAAAGGGTCATGACTAGGGCGGGCACTCCGGCATACATAAAACCACGGCCTAGGCTAACCACGCCTTCGCCCCGTTCATATTTGCCAAAGCCTGTTTCGCAGGCAGAAAGGACCACCAAGTTGGCTTTAATCTTTAGCAAGTTGAGTTCGTAAGCGTGCAAGAGGTCGTCTTCTATGGTATCGTGGCTGTGGCTAAAGACCAGGTTAGAGTATTCGGGGCGTTCTTCATCTACCCAGCCGTGCATAGCCAAGTGAATCAGGGCATATTCCTCTTTGCTAATTTGTTTTTTAAATTCGGTTTCATTGGCTTGTTGGCCATATAAAAAGAGTCCTTTAAAGGCTTTGCTCAATTGCTGCACCTCTGCTTTGGCGCCAGGCAAATCATCTACTGAGCTGCGGATATGATGTTGGCGGCTATTGGCTTCGGAGGCATGGGCGGCGGCATCATAAGCATAGGAGGGGGCCATGCCCAGCACTCTGCCCGAGTTAATTTTTGGACTTTGATAGAGGAGCAAAGCCGCTGAATAATGATAATGAACATTATATCTTTTGAGCAAATAGGGCAGGGTCTTAAAGCTGGCCAAATTGAGTTCTTTGGGCTTTGGGGCTTCAGAGAGCAAGACCTCAAAGGGAATGTAATTGAGCAGTCCATCAGGGACCACCAATATTTTTTCTATGCCTTCTGCTTTTAGGGCGGGAGCTACAAACTGTTGGTAGAGGTCCCAGCCTTCGGCAATTAGCAATTGTTTGAGGGCCAGGGTTTTTTGGTCATCTTGAAGCCAGGCGCTATTGGTTAGGGCCAGGCGGAAATTGCGCATTTTGCGGTTAAAATCTTCTCCTTTGGGCAGATAGAAGAGTTCTCCGTTATCTTGGCTGATGGCTAGTAAGTAAAAGCCATCTTTAGCGGAGAAATATTCTAGAAAGCGTTCGCCATTTTCTAATTTTTCTTGTAGTCGTTGGAGGCTAGGGGTTTTATCTTCATACTTCAGGCGGTAATAGTCGTAATAATTGGCTTCTAGGGTATCTTGTAGGCGTTGACTTTCTCTTTTGAGGGCCAAGAGTTCCTTATCAAGGGCATCCATTTGGGGGGCATTATTGGCGAGTTGGGCCTCAAAATACTGTTTGCGTTTTTTGGCTAGTTCACGGCTTAGTCGTCTTTCCTCTTTGAGGAGTTTTTTGGGTAGGCCACCAAAAGCGCGGGCATTTTCTGTTTGTAGGGCTTCGAGCAGCAAGAGCGCTTTACTGCGTTCGACCAATTGGAAGGCCTCTAGGAGGTAATCCGTTTTGGGGTTATTTTGATAGCGTTTGTAGACAATCGCTAGGGCTTGTTCGTAGATAGGAATTAGGCGTTGGAGTAAAAAGAGGCGAGAGCCTTCTGATTTAAAGCTATTTCGGAGTTCGTAGGCTAGGCCAGCGGCTTTTAGGGCAAGGCGGTAGGCTATTTCTTCTTGGCCAGCTTGGTCGTAGAGGTTAATTTGGACCTCCATCACTTCTAGTAATAGTTCTCGGTCAGAAACGGTGGAAAGTTCTTCTGTGGCGGCGAGGCCGGCCTTCATTTGCAGGGCTTCTGTGGCCTGTTCTAGGGCGTTTAGGGCTTGGGCTACTTCTTTTTGGGGTTGTTGGGCAAAAAGGAGGGCGCGTTCTAGGTGGATGCGGGCCAAATCTGGGTGTTTGCCAGATTCATAAGTCCTTTGGCCTTCTTCTAGAGCTTTGTTGAGGGCTTTTTGGGCTTTTTCCCAATTTTGTTCTAGGCGAAAAAAGCGGCCATAGAGCAAAAAGGTAGATTCTGTTTTGAATCGCAGGCGTTTTTGCCAGTTTTCGGTTTGGGCCAAAAGGGCCAGCGCTTCCTCCTTCTTTCCAATTTCCCAGGCGACATCGGCCCAGCCCAAGTTCAGTTGGATACGGGCTTGGATAGCGGCATTGGCTGCTTGTTCCTTAGGCGACATACGGTTGAGGGCATCTTCGGCCTTTTTGAAGTTGTTGTAGGCGCGGCTATAGGCGGCTTTTTTGCGGGTTAGTTCGGCTAGGTTGGTGTAGGTGTTGGCAATGCGGAAAAGGTCGCCCAATTGGCTAGAGAGGTTAAGGGCATTGCGGCAATAGTCTTCGGCTTTGTCTACATCGCCAAGTTCGATATAGAGGAGGCCGATATTATTGTAGTAAGAGGCTACCTCAATAGAATCTTGTCGAGATTGCATGGCTTCCTTGACAATTTCTAGGGTAGTTTTGGTTCGATCTAGGGCCGATTCATAATCTCCCGTTCTATAATAGAGTGCGCCGTAGAGTTGTAGGATTTTGCGCAGGGAGGGCAGTTCGTTATTGAGTTGTTCTTGGGTAACGGTAAAGGCATCGTCGAGATAGCGTTCCATTAGGTTATAGTCCTGCATATAGAGGCTCGTTTCGGCTAGGGCTCTAGAGGCTTGGGCATAATCCTGCCAAGACTTGGAGAACTTGTAGGTGAAGCGGGATTGGAGGAAATAGAGTTTGGCGGTATCTAGGGCACCTTGGCCCATATAGAAGCGGCCAAAAAGGTAGGCGATATGGCCTTGCCAGGGGTCATTTTCGGGTAGTTGGCTCAGGGCGATTTTTTGGGCTTCTCTCAGTTCGGCTTTCATGGCGCCTAGTTGGCCGGCTCTTCGGTGCATAATGGCCTTATTGTAGGCGATGCGGGTCCAGTTTTCCCAGCAGCCAGCTTGGGCCAATAGTTTTTTGGCCTTATCCATTTGGTCGAAGGCTTGGCCAGCTTGGCCTTGGCCCATAGCTTTTTTGGCGAGTTCGAAGGCGGCAAAGGCGTTGCTGCTATCTATATTAGGGCAGCTTTGTGCTTGTAGGAGGGGAGCGGATAAAAAACAAAAAAGTCCTAGAAGGACTCCGTATATAATAGTAGGCTTCAAATCTGAAGGTTGTTTTGCAATGCTTATAAATGAGCCGAAAAATAGGGCTAATTTAAGAGAAAAACCAAAGGGCTGCTTTTTTTTCGACTAAGGGGCAGAAAACTACATTGGCAGATTGGGTTTGGGGATGGGGCCAGGGGCTATTTGGCCTAGCGATGTGTAGGGGTGGCCGTAGGCCAGACCGACTATTGAGCGCAGCGAAATAGGAAGGGCCGAGCAGGCTTGCGAGCCCCGAAACGTAGCGCCGCAAGGCGAAGCCGCAGCGGAGGCCCCAAAAATAGAAATGGAAAAGAAAAAGCGAAAAATTAGTTGAATTCTACTAAATTAGCCGAAGGCCTTTCGGGGCATCTTTTTTTATATAAAATATACTAGTCATCGAGAATTTGAGTTTGCAGGCGGGGCGTTTACTATTGGCCGAGCCCTTTATGTCTGATCATCATTTTAAGCGGGCCGTGATTTTGTTGTGCGACCATGAAAAAGAGGGCAGCGTGGGTTTTGTGTTGAACAAACCTATGGGGCTTGATATCAAGGATTTGGTCAATGATTTTCCAGATTTTTCTGCGGAGGTACATTTTGGTGGGCCAGTGCAAACCGATAGCATTCATTATGTGCATACCAAGGGGGAATTATTGGAAGGGGCGATGAAAATTGAGGAAGGATTGTATTGGGGAGGGAATTATGAGCAGCTCAAGGTTTTGATTCGCCAAGGTTTGTTGCAGCAAAACGACATTACTTTTTTTGTGGGCTATAGTGGTTGGGGCGAGGGTCAGTTGCAAGAAGAAATTGATTTGCAGACTTGGATTTTGGCCGAAAATGACCGCAACTTTATTTTTCAGGCTCAAGATGAGCTATTATGGAAAAAAATATTGGAAAATTTGGGCGATCGCTATAGTGTGATGGCGCAAATGCCGATCCCTATTTGGAACTAAAGCTTTTACTAAACCAATCAATATGACAAATGACAAGAGCTCACTGAAAAGCCTTCGGATGCTGGAAGTGAGTTTTCAGACCTTTTTGCAGCCTTGGGAATTGAGTAAATTTAGGGGAGCAATGGCCCATAAAGTGGGTTTGGAAAACGATTGGTTTCACAACCACAATAATGAGGAAAAACGCTATCATTATCGCTATCCGCTTATTCAATACAAACTCCACAAAAAGCGCCCCTTGTTGCTTTGCATTGATCGGGGAGTAGAAGAGGCGCATCATTTCTTTACCCAATCGGATTGGAGCTTGAAGATAGGGGACAAGCAGCACGATATGCGTATTCATCATTTGCATTTGCAGGAGTATAATCTGCAGTATTGGGAGCAGCCAAGGCGGTATCGCCTACACAATTGGCTAGCTTTGAACAGCGAAAACTACAGAGCAATGAAGGCTTGTCGAGGACTTCGAGAGCGCTTAGAACTGCTTGAGCGGATTTTGCGCAATCACATGCTCAATTTCTATGGGGCAATGGGGGTACAGCTGGAAGAAAAGCTAGAGGTTTACATTACAGATCCTCTAGATCTTAAGCGGGTTTCTTATAAAGGAATAAAAAAAGAAGCTTATACCCTTGATTTTGAGGCTAATGTCTTTTTGCCTAATTTTATAGGCCTAGGGCAGGGGAGCAGCGTTGGTTTTGGGGTGGTTAAGCCTTATCGTTAAGCAAAAAAGGACGGTTCATTAAGAACCGTCCTTTTTTTTGTGGGCTCCCCTAAATTGGATAGACTTCCGTATCTTTGGGCATCCATTTAGCACCTACCTACGCTTAACTATGAATAAGATATTTTACTTCTACCTTCTTTTTTTCTTGCCCACTATTTTGAGCGCTCAAGACAGCAGCGCTTTGGCTATTTATCCTTTTGCAGGTCGTTATGTACAACTGGATGAATTGCGGCCTTATGAATCGGAAAATATCGCTGCTCAAAGCTTTAAGAGCTTGAGCAAATATAGCAGTCGTTTTGATGGGCTATCCATTGATAAAATTGCCTTCAAGGGCCAACTCTTTGAGCTAATTGATCGACAAGGCGTTTTAATGACTGATTTAAGCTCTAAGGCGGCTAAGCCCCTGCTCAATCGAGACGAAAAGGCCCTCAGTGGGGGCCAAAACTTTCTGATCTTGGCCACAGATGGAGCAGTTTGCGTTAAACATCTCAAAGGAGCCGAGGGCTATAAGGTCTATAAATACAATGCAGCGGGAGAGGAGGTTTTTGGTCTGCAAATTCCGCATTCCGATTCTGTTAGCTATGCGCAATTGCGTTATTCTCGGCCCTATCTCAACTATTTTAGCCATAGCAGTAAGCAACTGGTCTTCAATTCTTATTTGGAAAGCAAACAAAAATCTGTGGTCTTAGACCTAGAAAAAGGACAGCTTAGTGAATACGACTTTAGTTTTGATGGGTTAATTTGGGATGAGGCCACAGATAGCGAAATCCGAGGCTTTTTACAGATTCTACCTGATAATCAACAACTTCAAATTCTCTATAAACAGCAGTCTTTTGCACTTCCCATAGATCAGCTCCAGCGCTATGAAGAAATTAAGACTTTGTTAATAGACAACACCCTTTATGCGATCGTATTTAACGAAAGAGCCCCAGGCGCTTTGCTTTTGGCCATCTCTTTGACCGAAGAAAAACTGCTTTGGCGACAACTTTTGCAACCTAAAAGCCTAACCCCCAAAGTAGGACAAGCCTTCTACAACTATTTTTGGCTCTCAGCCTATAAAGACAAATTGCTGATTGAACAACTTAGCCCCAAGCAAAAAAGGCTGAGTATCCACAAAATGGAAGATGGCCAGCGTTTAGAACAATTTATTCATTAACGATAGAGATAATCCCTATGAAGTATTCTTTTTTGTTTTTAGCCCTTTTGCTAGCTCTCATGAGCTGTACGATTGAAGGCGAAGGCGATATTGTAAATAGTCAGCTCCCCGTTGAAGGTCCACTCTCTGGAGTAGAACTTCAAGCTGCCTATGATGTCGATATCGAATACGGTCCACAACTACAAGTGATCGCAGAAGGACATTCCAATATTATTGAGCGCATTTTTTGGACCGTCAATAGTGAGGGAATTTTAGAATTGGATTTAGACCGAGGCAATTATGGCGACTATGAACTAAAGGTAACGGTCTATACCCCCCAAGGATTTTATTTCGAAAATTCTGGCTCTGGTACGATGCAACTCTTTACTGATGGCAGCACCAACTTTGATAGCCTAGTACTCAAAACTTCTGGCTCTGGCCCGCTCAATTGTATGAATAGCATAACTGTACAAGATGCTCTTTTCCTAGAAATTGCAGGCTCTGGGGACCTTTCTTTTGAAGGCTCGGCTAGCCGGGCAGTCGGCCAAATTTCTGGCTCTGGAAATATGACAGTAACGAACCTGCAAACTAACCAATGGGATGCCTATTCTACGGGCGCTGGCAATTTTACGATCAGCGGCTATAGTCCCAGCGAATCGGTTTCCTTTGACGGCTCAAGCAACTACTATGGCTTCAATTTTCTTAGCCAAAACGGCAGCTACCGCCACGCAGGATCTGGCCAAATCGAATGCCAAGCCTCTAGCTTACTCGATGCCAATTTATCGGGCTCCGGAAACCTCTACTATAAAGGAAATCCAGCCCAAACCGTAACCATTACAGGCACTGGCCAACTCATAGATGCGAATTAGAACCTGCTTGTTTTGGGGGCCTCCGCAGCTGCGCTGCGGCGCTACGTTGCAGGGCTCGCAAGCCTGCTCGGCCCTTCGGCGGCAAAGCCGCCTCGGTCTGGCCTTCGGCCACCCTTCCACATCGCTAGGCCAAACAAAAGCCCTTCGGGCAAAAAAAAAGCGCCATCAGCTTTATGCTGACGGCGCTTTGCATTTAACCGCCGCTAGAATACACGGCTTAAACTCGCCTTGATAATCTCTGCAGCCTCAGCCAAAATTTCTGGCGTATGCGCTGCCGAAATAAAACCTACCTCATAACCAGAAGGACCTAAATAAACCCCATGATCCAATAAATCAGCATGCAAGGCCTTGAAGTGCTCCATGCTGGCCGCATCAATTTGGTCCGCTCTGCGAATAGTACTGCGATCAAAGGCCATCCAGAAAATAGAACCAATGGTCGAAATATGTACGGGATAGCCCTGCTCATCACAGAAGTCCTGAATGTTTTTCACAAAAGCCTGCGTTTTGGCTTCCATCTCTTCATAAAATCCAGGGGCCAACAATTGCTTGGCCGAAGCATAACCCGCTGCCATAGCCACAGGGTTACCCGACAAAGTTCCTGCCTGATAAACAGGACCATCAGGGGCTACATGTCCCATGATTTCTGCCGAAGCACCATAAGCGCCCACAGGCATTCCTCCACCAATGATTTTACCATAAGTAATGATATCAGGCTGAATGCCATAGTAGCCAGCTGCGCCCTCAAAACCAACCCGAAAGCCCGAAATTACCTCGTCAAAAATAAGAAGACAGTCATAAGCTTTGGTCAAACGACGCAATTCTTCCAAAAAGCTTTTTTGCTGAAGCAAAAGGCCATTATTGGCCGGCACAGGCTCAATGATTACGGCTGCTACCTCTTCGCCATATTCTCTTAGGCATTCTTCCAATAAGTCAGGACGATCTAAGGGAAGGACCAAGGTTTCTTTGGCAAAAGAATCGGGAATTCCCGCACTAGTGCTTTCTCCAAAAGTAACCAAACCAGAACCTGCCTTAACCAAGAGCGAGTCTACATGTCCATGATAACAACCCTCAAATTTGATGATTTTATTTTTGCCCGTGACCCCTCTAGCCAAACGAATAGCCGACATTACGGCCTCTGTTCCAGAGCTGACAAAACGGATCTTATCAACAAAGCGATTGTTCTCCAAAAGGAGCTGCCCCAATTTGTTTTCCCAACGGGTGGGCGTGCCAAAAGAGGTGCCCTTGGCTACCGCAGCATAGATGTTCTCGCGAATTTCATCATTGTTGTGGCCCAAAATAAGCGGTCCCCAAGAGCCACAGAAGTCGATAAACTCATTATCATCTTCATCCCATACTTTGGCGCCCTTTCCTTCTTTAATGAAAAGAGGAACTCCTTTTACTGATTTAAAGGCGCGTACGGGAGAGCTTACTCCACCTGGAAAATAGCCTTTGGCCTCTGCGTATAGTGCTGCTGACTTAGTTGATTTCATGTTTAGTTTCTGTTTAATTTTCTAATTCTTCTACTCTTTGCTTTTCGTAAAGCTCGTAATAGTAGCCTTCTTTTTTAGCAATTAGTTCTTCATGAGTGCCCATCTCTACGGCTTTTCCTTCTTCCAAAACCAAGATTTTATCAAAGGCCAGAGAAGCATACAAGCGGTGGGTAATGATGATGGTCGTTTTATTGGCACAAACCGTTTTGAGATATTGCGTAATTTCCGCTTCTGTTTTGGTGTCCACCGCAGAAAGACAATCATCTAATAAAAGCAAATTGGGGTCTTTTATGAGGGCGCGAGCCAAGGATACCCGCTGTTTTTGTCCCCCCGAAAGGGTAACGCCTCTTTCTCCAACTCTGGTGGCAAAACCTTGGTCCAAACTCATGATATCTTCATAAACGGCGGCATAGCGGGCCGCCTGCTCAATTTCTTCTTGGCTCTTGTTGGGCGTGCCAAACGCAATATTATTGCTAATGGTATCAGAAAAGAGGAAGACATCCTGAGGCACATAGGCAATTTGTTGCCGCAATTGGTCCAAAGGATAGGCCCGAATACTCTGGCCATCCATAAGAATTTGGCCCTCTTCTATATCATACATCCGCAAGAGCAGATCGGCAATCGTGCTTTTGCCTGAGCCTGTGCGCCCAATAATGGCCATGCGCTCTCCAGCTTTTAGACTGAAATTGAGGTCTTTTAGGGCCTGAATGCCTGTGTCGGGATAGCGGAAGCTTACATTCTTGAACTCAATAATGCCTTTTAAGGGAGCAACCTCCTTTGTTTGGGCCTCATCTTTTACTGCCGTTTCCGTTTTCAAAAACTCATTGATTCGCTTTTGAGAAGCGGCCGCTCGCTGAACAATAGAAGCCACCCAACCAATTGAAGTGACGGGCCAAGTGAGCATATTGATATAAATGATAAACTCAGCAATATTTCCCGCAGAGATTTTTCCATCAATGACGAGCATTCCCCCCACTAAAACACTAATAATGGTGCTGGCCCCAATCAAAATAATCATCAGTGGTCGAAACATGGCTTCTACACGGACCAAGCTGAGGGATTTCTCTTTGTAATCCTCAATCTCTTCATCAAAAAAATCGGCCATGGCAGCTTCGCGCCCATAAGATTTTACTACCCGAATGCCAGAGTAGACCTCTTGGGCCAAACTGTTGATGGTCGAGAGCTGCCCCTGAATGGCCTCACTCTTCTTATTGATAATGCTGGTCACATAATAAATAGAGAAAGACAAAATAGGCAGAGGGATCAAGGAATAGAGCGTGAGCTCTACACTAACCGAAAGCATGGCCCCAATCACCATGATCATCAAAAAGACGAGATTGACCCCATACATGACGGCTGGCCCCAAATACATGCGGACCTTACTCACGTCTTCTGTTACCCTTGCCATGAGGTCGCCTGTGTTGTTTTTGCGATAAAAGGCCAAATGCAAGCGCTCATAGTGCTGGAAAATCTCTTGCCGTAAATCGCGCTCAATCAAGCGAGACATGACAATTAAGGTTTGGCGCATGAAGTACATAAACAGGCCCATCAAAAAGGCAAACAGCAAGGTTAGCCCACCAAAAAAGAGCAAGATCTTGCCCAATTGGCTAAAGAAGTTGGCCTGCAAAGCACTACCATCCAATAAGCGATAAAAATAGACATTGTCAATGACCAAATCTAAGGCATAACGGATGACCTGAGGCTGCAAAACCCGAAAGTAGTTGGAGGCCAAAACAAACAAAACCCCTAGCAAAAATCGCCAGCGGTATTTGTAAAAGTATTTGTTTAAATAAGCTAATTCGCGCATAGATGACTTTTATTTTTGGCTCTCTGAGCAGCGGCCAAGATAGACCATAAAGCAGAGATGCAAAAGCTTTTTTATTTTCTTGACCTTTTCTTGACGATTGCAGTAAATGGCCTAGCGATGTGAAAGGGTGGCCGCAGGCCAGACCGAAGGCGAAACGAAGTGGAGCCTGAAGGGCCGAGCAGACCTGCGAGCCCTGAAACGTAGCGCCCGCCGCAGGCGGGAGGCCCCCAAAAAACAACCTACAACAACCCCAGTTCTACGCCCTCTTGGAGGAACTTCTCTAGGCCCTTTCGTTTGGGCTCGTCTAAGATGTAGTCAATGTTTTTATAGTAATACTCTTCTAGACTAAATTGTTTTTGCGGGGGGAGTAGGGCCAGTAATTGCTGCCGTTGATTAAGTCCTTCGGCCAGAGCGGCATTGAATTTTTGGACAAAGCTGGGGGGGAGGCTCTTATTGGCCACCCAGGCCGCAAAAACAAAGGGAAGACCGCTGTATTGCATCCAAACTTCGGCTAAATCATAGACATAAGCAAAGTCTTTTTCTAGGCCCATGCAGCGGTCGCCAATGACGACCCCAGCCGTTTTGCCGCCTAGTTTTTGGATGTAACCACTGCTCGCTTGGGCAATTTGGGGACTAAGTTTCCAGTGCTTTTTGAGGAGAATCTGGGCCAGGGCCACCGAGCTTCTCGATTGATAATCCAGATAAAGCATTTCTATTTCTTCTATGGGGCATTGGCTGTAAATACAGACCGTTTTGACGGGGGAGGAGGCCCCAATGCAATAGTCGGCTACCAATTCATAATGGGCCAATTGGGGCAAAATAGCCACGGGCACCAAGCCCAAGTCTGCCTGATCGTTTAGTAGCTTTTGGGCGCAATCAGCTGGAATGTCTAGACTGAGCGCTACTTCTTGGTCTATATTGTGGCGAAATAGGCCGTATAAAAAGGGTTTGGAGTTGAGATAAGAAACAATAGAAAGACGGATTTTATTCTTCATAGCGGTACAGCTCAATCGAGCAGATTTCTAAACCTGAGGTGCTCTATTTCATTTTGGGCTTTCAGGCGATAATGCTGCCCCTCCTGCTCAAAAATAGAAAGGCCAGTATTATGGTGTTTGTATTGCCGCAAGGCCTTGAGCTCTTGGCCCTGAAGCAGAGCCGACAAAAAGGAGAGGGTGGCCCCATGCGTACAAATTAAAATTTTCTGTTGGGGGAGTTGCTCTATTTTGTGTAGGGCTAGGCGCAGACGACCCGCCATATCGAGGGCCGACTCTCCCTGCGGAATCTTGGCGCTATACTCCCCACGGCCCCAAGCATTCATTAGGGCTTTATAGTTTTGGTGCATTTCGGGCGTAGAGGCCTGCCCCTCAAAAATGCCCCAAGAGACCTCATCTAATTCGGGCCAATGCCAAATATCTTGCTCTAATTGCAGCCCAAAGGGCGCTATGCTTTCTTGACTTCGCTTGAGCGAAGAGGCCAGTAGTAACTCAAAGCCCTCGGCCTGATAATGCTCAAAAAAAGCATCTCTTTGGGCCAAACCATGCGCATCTAAAGAAGAGTTGACGCCACGACCCTGCACCCGATGCTCCAAATTGTATCGGGTGCGGCCATGTCGGTAGATATATAGCGTTTTTTGGGCCATTTATGCTTTGGTCTTATCAATGACGGGCAGCCCAACAAAGCCTTTTTTAACCTTTTTGGGCTGCTGACTGAAATCAAAATCTTGATAATCTTGGACCACATTATATAGGGTACCTCGCTCAATTGGATGGCGGCCCACGGCCTTAATCAATTGCACCAATTCTTCGGTGCTTAGAGCGGGGTTCTGTTCTTCAGAACCCGCCATACTATAAATTTTAGTGGTGTCGTCAATGGTCCCATCAATATCATCTACCCCAAAAGCTAACGAAAGCTGCGCAGTAGTGCGCCCAATCATAGGCCAATAGGCTTTGATATGCTCAAAGTTGTCCATATAAATACGGGCAATGGCATAATTGCGCAAATCCTCCACAGCAGAAGATTCGGGCAAATGCGAAAGCTCATTGTTCTGGTTGCGGAACTTGAGTGGAATAAAGGTCTGAAACCCTCCCGTTTTATCCTGCAACTGGCGCAATTGCTCCATATGATCTACCCGATGCTTATATTCTTCAATATGCCCATAAAGCATGGTGGCATTAGAATGCATGCCCAGCTCATGCCAAATCTCATGAATGCGAAGCCATTGATCTCCCGTACATTTGTCTTTGGCAATCTGCTCCCGAATTTCGGGATGGAAAATCTCGGCTCCTCCGCCAGGCATAGACTGCAAGCCCGCCTCTTTCATCAAGCGCATCCCCTCTTCATAAGAGACCTTGGCCTTTTTGAAAATGTAGTGATATTCTACTGGGGTTAGGGCTTTTACATGCAAATCGGGACGATGTGCACGGATCTGGCTAAACAACTGGCTGTAAAATCCCAAGTCGTACTGAGGCAAAACCCCACCCACAATATGTACCTCGGTCACAGGCTCCTCATCATACTTTTTGATGATCTCCATCATCTCTTCTAAGGTCAGTTCCCAACCATCTTCCCGCTTCTTAATTCGGCGAGAATAAGAGCAGAAGGTACAGGTATACAAACACACATTGGTGGGCTCCAAATGAAAGTTTCGGTTGAAGTAGGTCTTATCTCCATGCTTCTTTTCCCGAATAAAGTTGGCCAATACCCCCAAGTAACCCAAGGGCGCATGCTCATATAAATAAATTCCCTGCTCTACACTCAAGCGTTCTTCGGCTTTTACGGCTTGGGCAATCTGACGTAGTCCTGCATCTAGTGCGCTATCATTCAATAAAGTATCAATGGCTGTAGACATATCTCTAGTTTTCGTTTCGTGGCTAATGCGCCGCAAATTTAGCATTTTTTAGTGGCTTGCCTAACTAACAGTTTTTAAAACTTTCAGTTTGAATTGAAAGCTATTTATTTTTTGGGGCCTCCGCTGCGGCCTGCGGCCTTGCGGCGCTACGCTTCAGGGCTCGCAGGTCTGCTCGGCCCTGCAGGCATCACTTCGTTCTGGCCTTGGTCTGCGGCTTCGCCGCCCCCTTTCGCATCGCTAGGCCGATCCTGTAGGTTAAAACCTACAGCAAGAATGATATTGCTTCGCAATGTTTTTATGGAATGCGGGTTAAAACCCGCATGGATTTAAATCTTTTGGCCTTTTATCTACTCCTCCTTAGTCAACCGATCCTCTTCTAGTTATAGGCTGAAGGTTTTAACCTTCGGCCTATTTTATTGGGTTTAGTATGGCCTCTCTTCTTGCTGTGGGTTTCAACCCACAGGCCGATATGATATAAATTTCCCCCCTAGGGCCTTGGCCTTAGGTTATTAAATCTATCATCTCCTCCTTCGAGGGGCTTTTCTTTTAAAAGCCGCAGGACCTGAAAACCGAATGCCTTCGCCCATCTCCAATGAAGCAGGGGCATTTAAGCTCCTGCGGCGAGCAAGATGATGGCCCCAAAAGCGAACAAGGACTTTAGTCCGTCAGTTCGCTCAGTCAATAACCCTGGGCTTCAGCCCAGGGCGGGTAAGCATAGCAATTGTTTTTACCCCTGATTTTTTTGTGTGGAGTTGTTCTTCGGCCATGGGCTTAAGCCCATGGTTGCGGGTCTATGCAAACTGGCGGGCTAAAGCCCTTGTTTGCTATAAATGATATGGGCCGATGGTTTTAACCATCGGCTCATTTTTATTGTGCTTAGTATGGCCGCTTTTGTTGCTGTAGGTTTCAACCTACAGGTATATATATATCGATCCTACAGGCCCCCTTATACCTTACAATATATTCCATTTGGAGGAAGCTATTCTGCAATCTGTGAAACGGGGCAAGCTATTCTGCGTCTAGAGGCGGCGAAGCCGCCGGCTGAGGGGCTGTAGCAGGGCCGCCGCAGGCGGCAGACCAAAGCGCTGAAAGCGCTGCAGGGCCGAGCGAATAGCGAGCTGCGGAATGGCCCGACCCAAGGCCGTAGGCCGCAGGGGCAGCCCCCAAAAAAAAGCAGAAAAGCCAAAGCCTTTCTGCTATTCTGTAATCTTTATAGGAAGGGGAGAAGTTTAGACAAACTTACCGGCTTCCATTTCGTTTTCTTGTCCCTTGAAGGCGGCACGGGGTTGTAGGCCAAGCAATTGGAACATCTGACGGTCCTGGTCCATATCGGGATTAGGAGTTGTGAGTAGTTTTTCGCCAGCAAAGATAGAGCTAGCGCCAGCCATAAAGCAGAAGGCCTGCTCTTCGATGCTCATTTCTTCGCGGCCTGCAGATAGGCGGACCTGAGAAAGGGGCATAATAATGCGGGCAGTAGCGATCATGCGGAGCATTTCCCAAAGGGTGATGCGTTTTTGGTTCTCTAGGGGGGTGCCGGGCACACGAACGAGAGCGTTAACGGGTACCGATTCGGGATGTTTAGACATATTGGCCAGGGTGTGTAGCATAGCTACGCGGTCTTGGTCGGTTTCGCCAAGGCCAATAATTCCGCCAGAGCAAACAGAGATTCCTGTATTGCGGACATTTTCGATGGTGTCGAGCCGATCTTGATAGTCCCGAGTGGTGATAATATTCTCGTAATTTTCCTCAGAGGTATCGAGGTTGTGGTTGTAGGCGTAGAGGCCAGCATCTTTGAGGCGTTGGGCTTGTTCTTCGCTAAGCATACCGAGGGTACAGCAAACCTCCATACCTAGGCTATTTACGCCTTGGACCATTTGCAAAACGCGATCAAATTGCTTGTTATTTTTGACATGTCGCCAGGCGGCGCCCATACAAAAGCGGGTAGCGCCATTTGATTTGGCAATGCTTGCTTTGGTGAGTACCTCATCTACTTCAAGTAGAGATTGATGGTCCACATCGGTGTTGTAGCGGGCGGCTTGTGGGCAATAGGCGCAATCTTCGGGGCAGCCTCCAGTTTTAATAGAGAGCAAAGTACAAACCTGTACTTCTCTGGCCTCGTGATATTTTCGATGGACCGTAGCGGCCTCATAGACCAAGTCTAGAATGGGGCGGTTGTAAATTTCCTCAATCTCGGCACGGGTCCAATCGTTACGTACTTCCATAATCAGTTACATTTGGTCAGTAGATAAAAAAAAGCAGCGGAAGCGTCCACTGCTTGTCTGGGCAAAGCTAAGCAATAATTTCAGAACTTGGTCTAAAAACTTAACGTTTTAGATCTAGGCGAAAAGAGCTAGCGCTTTGGCTGTCGTTATAGTCTAATTCTAGTTGGTTGGGGTCTTCTGAGATTTTTCCACGGACTTTAGCCCATACCAATTCGTCTCCGTCGGCATCTTCTCCTAGTTCTTGGGCCTCGAAGGCAAAGGGAGAAGACATTTTGCCAGAGAGTTCATTTTCTAGGTTTTTGCCTTTATGTCGAACGAAGCCCTTAACCTCTTGATTGTCGAGCATTTCTATGAAAAAGACATAGTCATTGTAGCGGCCTTTAAAGCCGGGGCGGTCGGGAAATTCTTCGCCTTCTAGATTGTTGTTCGTTTCGGGCGCTTTTTCCGTTTCGCTTAGTTTACCTTCTTCTAGGGCTGCATTTTCTGGTGTTTTGGGCGCCTCTTGTGTATTGCAGGCAATTGTGAGGCTCATTAGCCAGAGAAGGACAAAAAACAGGTTTCGGACTTTCATAAGATATAGAGTTTAGTGGTGTAGGGGTATTTTTTTAGCTAAAGGCTAACCCTCTAGAGCGGCTTTGACTAGCGCAATTACTTTTTCGCGATCATCATCATTGCCCACATAATCGAGTTCATCGGCGCTAATGGTCAGTAGTTTACCTGCAGAGTACTCAGCGATCCAGTTTTCGTAGCGATCATTGAGCGATTGTAGGTAGTTAAGGCTCATGTTAGACTCATAGCTGCGACCTCTTTTCTGGATATGTTTGACCAAAGTGGGCACACTAGACTTGAGATAAATCATAAGATCGGGCGGGGTGATTTGAGACTCCATCAAGAGGAAGAGATCAAAGTAGTTTTTAAAATCTCTCACGGACATGAGGTCCATTTCGTGTAAGTTGGCCGCAAAAATATGGGCATCCTCATACAAAGAGCGATCCTGAATGACGACATCGTCGCCCGCTTTAATTTTCAATACCTGTCTATAACGGCTATTGAGGAAGTAGACCTGTAGGTTGAAGGACCAACGGCCCATATCATTGTAAAAATCTTCTAGATAAGGATTGTCATCGGTAGACTCATAGTTGACGGTCCAGCCAAATTCTTCTCCTAACAAACGACAAAGTGAGGTTTTTCCAGCCCCGATGTTTCCGGCCACTACAATATGCTTGTAAGGCAGTTGCTCTTTAGACATAAGGTATTTTGATTTACAGATGAACGCATTGACGGAATGCGTTCGATAAGCGTTAATTTGCGGCTAAAATAATTTTTTTATCCCTAAAAAACCATTCTAATTTGTACTTTTAGCGAGCTCTTTTTTTGAGGCTCTGCCTTATATTATTGACTATCAGTTGCTTCCCTATGACAAATTTCAATAAAAGCATTATTAATATTAAGGACATCAGTAAGGTCTACCAGATGGGGGGCCAAGAGGTCCGAGCCCTACAATCGATCAGTTTAGACATCTACCAAAATGATTATGTCTCTTTAATGGGCCCCTCGGGTTCGGGCAAATCGACCCTGATGAATATGTTGGGCTGTTTGGATACCCCCAGCGGCGGCCAATATTTGCTCAATGGCCAAGATGTAAGTGGCATGACGGAAGATGAGCTGGCCGATATTCGCAACCGAGAAATTGGCTTTGTCTTCCAGACCTTTAATTTGATTCCCCGCCTTTCTTCTCTAGAAAATGTGGCCTTGCCCCTAATTTATGCGGGTATGAGCAAGCGTAAACGGCTTGAGCGAGCGGCTGAAGTTTTGACGGCGGTGGGTTTGGGCAGCCGTATGGACCACAAGCCCAATGAGCTTTCGGGCGGGCAGCGGCAGCGGGTGGCGGTGGCTCGTGCTTTGGTCAATAAACCCTCGCTCATTTTGGCCGATGAACCTACGGGAAACCTTGATAGCCGGACTTCTGTAGAAATTATGGCTCTTTTTGAGGAGCTACATGCACAGGGCAATACCATCATTGTCGTTACGCATGAGCCCGATATTGCTGAGCATACCCATCGCATTATCCGCCTAAAAGATGGCCTAGTCGAAAAGGATGAATACAATGCAAAGCCCCGCTCGGCTAAAGAGCGCTTAGAAGAAATGAAGGCTATTCAGGAAGAGTAGAAGGATTTGGGGCCCGCGGCCAGCTTTGCTGGCCGCCGCTATGCTGCGGGGCTCGCTATTCGCTCGGCCCTGCGGCCTGACGGCCTCGGTCTGCGGCTGCGCCGCACCCACTCCGCAGCGCTGGGCCGCTCATCGGGGCGGGTTTTGCTTTGGGCATTCTTCTTTGGCGGTTAAATCAAAGAGGGGGTCCACTTACAGGCAGAGATAGCAGGCGGCGAAGCCGCCGCAGGCAATAGCCAGATTAAAACGCACTCACTTTTATAGTTTGCAGCAATTTCCCGCTAGTCGGCCCTATTTTTCTCGGCCATAGCGAAGGCTATGCCCTTAAAAAATAGCTGGCCTAGCAGAAAATTCATAGCAAACCATGGCCAAAGCAGCGCGATTAAATCTGGCTGAGGGGCTGTAGCAGGGCGGCGAAGCCGCAGACCCAGCGGGCGCAGCCCGCGCAGGGCCGAGCGAAGAGCGAGCTGCGCAATGGCCCGACCCGCCCGCAGGGCGGGGCAGCCCAAAAAAAATAATAAGCAAGAATTAAGAATTGTAGGGAATGCTTATATTTAGCGTGGACTAAATTGATAGATATGCAAACGAAGATAAGATTAAAAAAAAGCTGGCTTTATGTGGATGTGCAAACGGGCTTAGTTGTTCAAAGAATGGATGAGGGGACCTATATGGAGGCTCAGGATTCTTTTGATTGTTTTGAGGAGTGTTTTAAGTTGAAAGGAAGGGAGCCCATTTATTTCCTTTCGGATATGAGAGGAGTGAAAGGAATGAGCAAAGAGGCGCGAAAAGTAACGGCAGCGGATGCTAAAGAGGCTAAGTTTTATGCGGTAGCGGCATTAATTAATAGTGGAATTTCTAAGATTTTGGGCAATTTTGTGATTCGGCTTAATAAGCATGAGCATCCTGTTCGAATGTTTACGAAAGAAGAAGAGGCTATTGCTTGGTTGAAAAAGCAGCGGTTAGAAAACGGGCATGCTTAAGGAAGCTAGATAAAATAAAAAAGCCAAGGATGGGAGTCCTTGGCTTTATGGTTTTGTATACGCTTACTTTTTATGTCCTAAAACCCATAAACAATGCAGATGTGATTGTAGGGCTTTAAAAAAGCTGGGATGTTCATAGTAGGGGAGGCCAAATTCTGCGGCAGTTTGTTGTACAATAGGGGCTAGTTTGGGGTAGTGTACATGAGAGATGTGGGGAAAAAGGTGATGTTCAATTTGGTAATTGAGACCTCCGATGCACCAAGATATCCAGGCTTTTCCTCTAGAGAAGTTGGCCGTTGTTTGCAGTTGGTGGGCCATCCAGCTAGTAGATAGGCGGCCTTTTTCATCGGCTTGGGGATAATCTGGTCCTTCTACCACATGGGCTAGCTGAAAAATGCTAGAGAGCAGGAAGCCAGCTACTAAGTGCATAAGGATAAAGCCCAAAATAACAGCTAGGGCTGGGATGCCCAAGATAAAAATGGGCAAAACGAATTGGACAAAAAGGTAGGCGAGCTTAAAGCCGATTAGTTTGGCCCAGACCGAGAAAGGTTTTTTGCCTAAGAGTAAATTCTTTTTGGTGTAGCGGTAGAGGGATTGATAATCGCCCCAGATAATCCAGCTAAGTGTAAGTAAACTGTAGAGTGGTAGGGCATAAATGTGTTGATAGCGGTGAACTGCTCGCCAAGGTTCTTCGGGTTCTAGGCGTAAAATGGCTTTGTGGCTAATATCTTCATCCCAGCCAGAAATATTGGTATAGCTGTGGTGCAAGACATTGTGTTGGACTTGCCAGTTGAAAGAAGAACCACCTACCAACTCCATACTGTGGGCAAAGAGGCGGTTTACCCAAGATTTAGAGGAGAAAGAAGAATGTACGGCATCGTGCATAACGCTAACGCCAATGCCAACCATTCCTAAACCCATCAAGAAGTAGAGGGTTAAAATGATGGCATAATGGCTAGGTTGAAAAATAAGGAGGGTTAATAAGGGCAAGACATAAAGGGCCAACATCAGCACCGCTTTTACATACAATTGTCGATTACCAGAGGGAGAGCGTTCCTGTTCTGCAAAGTAATCTTGTACACGGGCCTTGAGTTGGCGTACAAATTCGAGCTGTTGGCTCTTGTCAAATTTTAATGCTTTCATGATTTCAATTAAAGTTGTTTCTGCACCAAAGATGTAGCAAATTAAGCTCCCCCTATAAATTGAATAACCTTTTAGTTTTCTTTAACAATTTGGTGAGGACTAGGGCTAAAAATGGGGTTGGGGGATTTGATGAAAGCTTAGGGGGGAGTATTTCTTAGTTAGAATGTCTTTGTTGGGCCATTCAGCAGGAAGTAGTTTTTTGTAGGCGTAAACGTATAAAATAAGCTAATGAAGAAGATAATCCTGAGTTGTATTTTTATTTGCAGTCTTACAGGTTGCAAAAATAACCGTGTAGATAGGGAGTCTAGTGAGCTGACAATAAGTTCGATAGCCCCTTATTGTTGGTGTTTTATGTTGAAGGAAACTACTATTCCCACTAGAATTGTAGGAGATAGTCTTGAAGAGCTGGAGCCAGCTATGTGTTTAACCTATTTAGGTATTAGACCAGATCAGATTTTAAGTGATAGTTTGAATGCGAAAGCAATTATAAGTGAGGACAAAAGCTTGAAAAAGTTTAGTGAAGAGCTGTTAGAAAATAGCGATAGGGTAGAGGAGCGAAAAGCTATAGATTCTAGGTTAGTATTACTCATCAATTATTCTGAAGCTGTTAGGCCAGATACGTTTGTATATTTCAATAATGAGTATTATTGGTTAAATGGGGCATTATATAAGAGTAGTCGTCAAAATATAGATAGTATTCTTTATGAAATTGGGGCTAATTCTTTTTGCTATTGTAAAGCTGGTGATTATTGAGTCGGATCGTTTTTTTGTTGGCAGAGATTAAAATCAATTTTTTTGTAGAAAGAGATACACCAATATTTTTATTTTATACATCATTAGGGGCGAACTTCTGGTTTTGAATCATCAAAGGTGCTTTAAAATTGGAATTTTTAGCAGTAGTAGAATAGTGTATTTTTTATATTCATTTGTGACTTGGTATAATCGCTTTAGGTGTGAAAAGTTTTTTATTTCCTGACTAGCCGTGGATTTTTATTTAAGTAATGACTACTTTTGCGGTCATAAATCAACAAAAAAATATAGTAAGATGGCGGCAGCACAAAAGCCTTTGTTTAGTTCAAAAGGAGTGTTTATAGTACTTCTTTTATTTTTCTCTGTTTCTATTTTGAAGGCGCAGCATCCAGATAGTTTAGCTCAGGCAGCGCTTGATACTATTCGTTGGGATAGTTTGCAGAGAGTGCAGGCTTTTGAGCAGATGCGTTGTGTGAATATAGAAGCGTACTTGACAGCTTGTAATTTTCAGCCAGGAGGTGCAGGTCAGCATGCATCCTGCACCTTAGATTCTTTACATGGTTTAGCTTTGAACGCTGCTCAGGCTCATGGGAATTTAAAATTGCAGATTCATTTGTTGAGTAGTGAACTAGTAGAAGAGGTGGAAATTGTAATGGGGCGTACTGCAAGGGGTAGAGGAATTTATAACCAGACGTTAGTTTTAGCGGAGGGAACGCTTGATGCAAGAAGTCGTTTATTGAGAAAAAAAGCGAATGTTTGGGAGTTTCAATTAGATCAGATTGTTAAGCCATCTCCTTTATATATAAGACTGCGGTTGAAGTCAGCATCTGGAGAATACTCTAGTGTGTATAGTTACGACTTAATAGATTAGTTATAGTGCCTATATTGGATGAGGCAAGACCCAAAATAAAGAAATAGCAGAAAGTAATAAGATGAGAAATAAGTTAGGGATTTTAGCCATGTTGCTTTTTATGGGGCAGGGATTATTGGCACAAATGGGGGTGGTAGCACATTTAAGGATGAATGGGGATGGATCTGATGTGCAAGCGAATCATTCCGCTACAGTAAATGGGGCGATTCCAACAACCGATCGTTATGGACGAGATAGTAGTGCTTATTATTTTGATGGTCTGGATGACTACTTAGAAATGAGTAATTTGGATGCCTTGAAATTTGCTGAATATACTTATTCTGTTTGGGTGAGGGCAGATGCTATTCCCAATGGAAGTTATTATCCAATATTATCTATTGGAGGGGCTAATGGAGATCAAGGGATGAATGTAGCTAATAATTACTATGGGGCTTCTGGTTTTACTGGTTATGGTTGGACAAATTGTTCTAGTCCACCAGCTGCTTATGGAGCATCATCATCAACTATTGATACGAGCTGGCATCATATCATCTACACTAGAAAAGAAGGGGAAGCTAGACTGTATGTGAATGGGGTTTCAACTGCTACTACAGCAGTACCTTTGAACTGTCCGCCTTACTATGCGCTAACTACACAAAAAGCAGTGGTAGGAAAACGTTTTAACAATACTAAATACTTTAAAGGAAAATTAGATGAGTTAAAAATATTTAACTATGCATTAAGTCCTGAAGAGGCTTTGACGGTATATGAAAATAGCTCTACGATTGGTCCTTGTTATTTAGATTTAGGAACAGATGGAGCGACTACTTATTCTGGAGATGTATTGGTCTCTAATGTTTCAGTGAAAACAACGGCTAGTTTTTTAGAGCTTATTATTCCCACAGATTTGTGTGCGGTACCATATGAACCGAGCACAGATTTAGGAGATGTGGGACTTCTAGGGCTTTCTGTGAATCTTAACAGTTTTGGTACAGACGAAGAAAGTTATATTGGGTTAGGGTTTAAGCAACAGGAAAAAGATTATTACTTTGAATTGGGGCGAAATTCTGTACATATATATAAAAATCAAGAGCTTTTATATACTGCGAACAATAAGACGCAATTGGGAGATCGGATTGAGTTGGGGCTTGACAAGGAAGAAATTCGCTTTTATAAAAATGGTTTAGAGATAGGAGAACCCCAAGTACTTACTTCAACAGATGAAGGTTTTTTCTATGCAGGGTTAACGGGGAGTGCTGTTGCTATAGATCAAATACGAATACGCAGAATTTGTGAAGACCCAGAGTCAGATACAGCAACTGTAGGGGGTGGAACATATAACTGTGTGGATTTTGAGGTAGGGGTACCTTATTATGAGCTTAAGGAAGAGTTAGATGGTGGTTATGTTTCAGTTATAGATGATAGCTTAAGAATTCGCTTTGATCAAGATTATGAGTTGTTAGCTGGAGAACAATTGAGCTATAAAATTTATGCATGGGATCGTCAGGTAGCTCATACTGGGACTATAGATTTAATAAGAGGAACTAACTGGTTAACGCTTCCTTTAACAGCAGCTTCTTTAGCACCTAATAAGTATTATATCTTAGAAGTAGAGGGGAATCAGGGAATTGATTATTTCTTAAGGTTTAGAATTGAGTAGACATGTGGAATATGAAGAATAAGTTCAAAGCTGTAGTTACAATACTAATTTTTTCCTTAAGCATAACAGCTTGCAATCAGGGACCAAAACTAGCTTATGTAAATAACTTTAAGCTTTTTGAAGAGTTTCAAGGTACATTAGAGTTAGATGCTAAGCATAGAGCTGAAAGTAGTAATCGGCAGCAAGCTTTAGATTCAATTAAAGCGGAGATATCTGCTATGGCTGCAAGTGATTTAGATGAAGATGCCGCAGTTCGAATGAAAACGCTAGAAAAGCGGTATAATTTGTTATTGCAGCAGTTTAATCAAGAGACGGTTAATGATCAACAGCGTTATCAAGAACAGTTATGGACACAGATTAACCAATATGTTTTTGAGTATGGTAAGGAACAACAGTATGACTATGTATTTGGGTCGGCTGCTAATGGTTCTTTAATGTATGCTGATGAGGCTGAAGATATTACAGCAGATGTCATTGCCTACATCAATAAAAAATATGCAGGTAAGTAATGTGTAAAAAACAGATACTTTATAGCTTTTTAGGTGTTTTATTTCTTGCTGTTGGCTCTTGTGCAACTAAAGAAATAGATGCCAAAGACTATCTAGATTATATTGATGATCCAGATAATGGCTTACGTAAAACAAAGGTAATTGCTGGTTTAGAGTTGGATTTGGCTTATAGACCCTCAGACGCACTAATTCTTCTCAAGACAAATTCTGAAGAAGAGTTTTTGAATCTAGATTTAGATAAGGAGCGATCAGCCTATAAAGACTTACAGTACTATTATTTAAGGTTGAGGGTTAGGGATCGTGAGAAAGAAGGAACAACTCTTCTCAATTGGCAGGTCTATGATCTAGCAGCATCTAAAGAGCGCTTACAGTATTTGTCTTTTGATATGGCTGAGGATATTCTATTGGTAGATGGAGGGGATAGCTTAAAGCCCTCTTTATATCAATTTGAAAGAAGTTATAATATGTCTAAATATGGAGGCTTTTTATTAGCATTTAAAGCTAATGAAAAGAATAAAAATGCAGACAAAACTTTTGTATTAGATAGTAAAGAATTTCAGATAGCACCAATTAAGCTATTTTTTTCTGGAGAACAGATAAAGAACGCACCCAAGATAAAATAATCATGAGTTACAATAGCAGATCTAAGTTCAGCAAGCGAGCCGCTAGCTTTTTCATCTTATTGATGATCAATCAAATGTTTTTTCCAGCAGTTGCATTAGCATTAACTTCTGGTCCCACACAACCTGAATTGCAGTCTTTTGAGCCTGTAGGTACTACAGAGATGGTAGACTTGTTCTCAGGAGATTTTACATACAATATTCCTCTATTTGACCTCCCTGGTCCAAATGGAGGATATCCCGTAAACTTGTTTTATAATTCAGTAACCTCTCCTGAAGCAGAAGCTTCTATGGTAGGTTTAGGCTGGAATCTTGGTATTGGTGCAATCAATCGACAGATGCGAGGGCTGCCAGATGACTTTAATGGTGATTTGATAGAGCGTGAAGTGGATCAGAAGGATAATGTGAATAGAGTGTATAGAGTTTCTGGAGGAGTAGAGTGGACGGCACTAGATTTTTCTAAAAAACAATCAGGTAAAGATGAATCTGATAGTACGGGTCGTTTATTTTCAATTGGTTTAAACTTAGGTTTTAGCTATACAATAAATAGCTTAAAAGGTCAGGGAATTAGCTTTGATCCAGGAGTTAGTCTTGGCTCTAAATTAACAGAGAGTGCTAGCTTGGGAGTTGGCTTTGGGATGAGCATGAGCTCTTTTGATGCTGGTCGAGCTACTCAGTCTGTATCAATTAGTGGAAAAGGTTTAGGAGATAAGAGTGGTGTGTCAGGAAGAGGGAGTGTTTCTTTACAACATGCTTATAGTGGTTTATCAGGGCATCAAATGTCTTTAGGCTTAAATGCAGGAGTTAATGTACACAAAGAAGGTGTTATTAATGGTGAAAATAAGGAGGGGGATTTGGAATCTGTCACTGGAGTAAGCATAGGTTTGATGCCTGGATCAGAGACGACATATACACCTGTTGCGGATAGACAATTTAAGGGGTCTAACTTTTCTGCGAATTTTGATATAGGAGGTTCGGCTGGTACTATATATTGGAAGGGAGGACTACATTATTCTCAGTCAATTCGAAAGCTTGCTAGAAAAAACTTTAAGGCAAAAGCATATGGAGTAGAATATTTGGGGGAAGCAAGAGATGATAATCAAGCATTGACAGATCACAATACAGAAGGACAGACAGCCATTCAGTCGTGGACAACAAATCTACCAATCCCCTCAATAACTTCAGATGTTCTATCTGTTACAGGTCAGGGCGTGGGCGGAGCCTATCAGCCATATCGAAATGATATTGCTGTTGTTACCAGTCGTGATAATAAGGTACATGTTTATGGGGGGAGTGCCGGAGTTGAACTAGGTCTTGGAGCGCCTTTACGCGTAGGACTTGATGCGGATTATAATCAACAAAAAGAGCATGTTTATAACCACCATCCAGAGTATGGAAATAATATTGGAGCACAGAGAAAAACTGCTTCAGATCCTTTTTTTGAACCTTATTACTATAAGGGCTTTGGTGAAATGTCTACAGAACGACTTATTAGTGATGCTTATTTAATGGGGGATGATTTAGTAAAGCCATTACTTGGTTTTAATAGTAAAAGTAGCCAACTAAGAAGTCTTCATACCGGAGCTACATTAGCAGATGTTAAGGGCCGAGGGAAAAGAAAGGCAAGAAGTAAATCTATACAACCATATAAAAATAGAGAGTTAGCTACTGGTTTACTTCCAGAGTTTAATATACAACATTATAGTAAACAAGAAAGTGCTGTTATTGACGAATATTCTGTAAAAGAAAATTTATCTAGACCTTTAACGAAAGAAAATCATACTGGAGCCTATACTGTCTTATCAGAAGAAGGGCTTCGTTGGAATTATGGCCTAGCTGTGCAAAATGTAGAACAAAAGGAATATGCTTTCTCGGTTGCACCAGAAATAGATCCTTGTAAGAAAGTTATTGACATTGATCAAAGAGATGGAAGTATTCATTATAAGGTAACCGATACAGAGGAGTATTTAGATGTAACAACAACTCCATCTTATGCCCACTCTTATATGCTAACCTCTATATTGGGAACGAACTATATTGATATGGACCCTACAGATGGAGAACCTAATGATGAGGACCAAGGCTATTGGGTTCGTTTTGAGTATGCAAAAACATCAGATGCTTATATATGGCGTAGTCCTTTTTTAGGCGCTACTTATAGTCAAGGACAAGCCACTGCGAAAATAGATGATAAAGGTAGCTTTACTGCAGGAAAAAGAGAGCAGTATTACGTGGCTAGAATAGAAACTAAAACACATAGAGCTGAATTTGCCTATTCTCAACGAGAAGATGCCTATGGCGCAGGAGATTATATTCAAGATCAAAACTCAACCATCAAGTATGGTGATTCATCTTATAAGTTAGACTCAATCCGAATCTTTTCTAAGCAGGAGTTAGCTACAAAGGGAAGTTCTGCGATACCTATGAAAGTTGTCCATTTTGAGTATAGTTATGAGCTGTGTCCTGGTACAGAAAATAATGTGAATGGGGGCGGAAAATTGACTTTGAAGAAAGTTTATTTTACCTATGAGAACTCTAAGCGAGGAGCTTTAAATCCATATCAATTTGAGTATCCCGATCAAGGGGTTTCTTATGCCAACTATTATGCTTTAGGTGTAGATCGTTGGGGAACAAATCGAGGGGAGCTAGAAAATGCTTGCACTGATAGCTATATTTCTTATACACAACAAACTAATTCATTAGTTGCACCTTTAACAAAACAGGAGATGGCAGACAGAGCCTCTGTCTGGCATTTGAAAAAAATAAAACTACCCTCAGGCTCTATTATTGAATTAGAGTTAGAAAGAGATGAATATGGCTATGAGCAGGATCACGTTGCGGGACAAATGTTTAATATTGTAGCATTTGGAGATCCGCATAATCCTTATGATGAGGAAAAGTTAATAGAAAATACAACAGATATTAGTCATCCAGATTCTTCTGCATTAGCTAAACTGTATACTTCTAAGTTGTCTAGTTTAAATACCTCTGGTAAAAAAGAAGCCTTATCTATTTATTTTAAACTAGAGGAGCCTATTTCTAATGACGCAGCTGCAGGAGCAAAATTTGAACGATATTTTACAGACCTTTATGAAGATGATAAGGGAAAACAACTCTATTTGCGTTATGCAGCCAACGTTTTTGGGCAATATCTTGCCAGTGATGGTTATCATGAGAATGTAGTCGCTTATTTGTATATCAAGTCTTATGAGTTGGTTCCCTCTGCCTCAGGGGGAGATTATTTATATGGACGAATTATCTTAAAGGATTATGGGGCTTTTTCATCTAAAGTCAATAAATATCATCCTTTGGCTATAAATGTATGGCAATACATTAAGTTCAACTTATTCGATCAATTTCTAGGAGAACCACCATTAACAGGAACAGGACCTGCTGGAGGAAATGGACATGCTTGGAGACGAATGATGGAAAACGCCATTTTAGCCATCAAGAGCTTTTATAAGGTATGTGGAGAGAGACAACTAGGAAAGAAAGGAAACCTAAAGCGCTCTTTTATTCGTCTAAATACTCCCGACCGAAGAATATTTGGTGACGGACTGAGAGTGAAACGAGTTTTACTTAAAGACCATTGGACTAAGGAAAATACGCCTGTTTATGGGATGGTTTATGACTATGATACTCAAGATAAAAATGGGGAAGTCATTAGTAGTGGTGTTGCTGCAGCAACACCTGTAGTGGGGCGAGAGGCTAGTGGTTTACGCTATGCAAAACACTACATGAAAGAAAAAAAGAGAAACCAGGATGAATTGTATTTTTTTGAATATCCCTACAATGAGAATTTCCTTCCAGGAGCATCTATAGGCTATTCTAAAGTAACTGTGAGGAGTTTGGCAACAGAAGCTAGCCTTGCTCAACGAAAAGGAGAGCCCTTTTCACAAGCTTATCAAGATGCAGGTATAGACCCGAACCTTAAAGGCTTTGCTAGTTCTGGACAATCTATTCATGAATTCTATACAGCAAAGGATTTTCCATATATTCTCAAGTTTGGAAAAGTTGATAAGAAGTACTCATCAAATATTATTCCTATACCATTATTGGGTTTCAATAAATATGCACATTATAGGGGCAGTCAAGCTTATTCTGTAGAACTTAACAATATGCATGGCAGACTTAAAAAGGTGAGTCAGTATGCGCAAAGCAAGGATGGAGAAATGCTTGATAGTCCAATAAGTTGGGTAGAATATAATTACAAGCATAGAGTCGAAAGTTATGCAGAGGGGATTAGACTTCGAGAACGAAAAGTTTTAACTAGCCTTGTTCCTGTTTTATTAAGTGATACAGGTGGGGCTGACTATGGGCAAAATGTAAAAGTTGAGTACCAAGAAATGGGCGTTGATCGTGAAATGACTGTTGGTGCTGAGAGAAACACCTCAAGAGCAAGGTCTATTGGATTCGGTGTAAACATACTTTGGTCATTATGGACTTTTTTACCTTTAAATATAGGTCATGGTCATATAACAAATGAATCTATGCACACTCAAGTGACCAACAAAGTTATTCGTCGTGCAGCTATTATGGATAAAGTTGTAGCTTACAACGGACAGTCTAGAGTGGAAACAGAAAATCTATTATATGATCAATACACTGGACAAGCACTCTTAACAAGAGTGAACAATAACTATGACGATGCTATTTATAGCTATAATCTACCTGCACATTTTTTCTATAAAGGAGTTGGTCCCGCATATAAAAACTGGGGGGCTGAGTTTCTTGCTGCTGTCGGAAATCAACGCTTAGCAGGAACAGATAATCGCTATGTATTAGACTTGGGCCCACAATTACCCACTACCTGGAATGATCTTATGGAGGGTTTAATCGCTGGAGATGAGTACTTGGCTTATAACCAAACAAATCCTTCATCCCCTGCAGTTAAGTTTACATTACTCTCTAAATACGAAGAGAATAGTAATTGCTATTTGGAAATGCATTCAGACGATCCTGTAGCTCTAGGAAGTACTTATCGACTAAAAGTAATTCGCTCTGGTGCCAGAAATCAGCTGACTGCATCAGTTGGAAGTATTACAGCTTTGTCTGACCCTACAATAAATAGAGCTGTAGTTTCTTGTGATGGACCTCTACAATTAGACACTATTACTTATAGTTGCGATACAGAAACTGAAGCAATAGCTGCAGAACTAGCTGATTTCTTAAATGCAACCTTGGATGTGGATAACTTAGGTAGTGCAGCTACAACTTCTAGCTACTTAGGAAATTCTCCAACAGAAGCTTATGCAAATCGGATAAATACTGGGGGAAGTGCAGTCTTGAGTTCAAAATGGACTCAACTAGCTAGCTTAATTAACTTTGAAGACTGTAGCTACTGGGGCTGTACAGTTGAGCCAGAAGATCCTGCAAACCCCAATGATGTTTCTGTTAATTATCTTGAAGAGGATGGTGAAACTGTTAATCCTTACACTACCTACTCTACACCTGATTGCTTTGAGGGATTAGTGGAGTACAATCCAGCTAAAATTAAATGGGAACCAGAGGGTACACACTTGCTGAATCCTATCTATTACTACCTAGAAGGAAGTCAAGGTGATGTACCTAAAATAGGCGCTGAATTACAGCATTTTGTAGATGTCCGCTTACAAGGCTATAGCAATAATGCAATTCAAGGAACAACCTATCCAAAAATTGAAAGCTACGCTATTCGCGGCTGTAATCGATTTAGTGGAATAGATGTACTCGAAATTGCTATTGAAGTGAAAATGAGAGCCGCCACTGATCCTGTAACCTTTATCTTGGCTACGGATCGTATATTCTGCCACGAATTCCAATGGCCAGCGGAAGAACAGTTGTCGCTACCATTATATGCCTATAGAACGATCAATGATGTATTAAACATTTCCGCTGCAGAACTCAGCGAAGATTGGCTGCAAATGCATGCTACTGCTAGTGATAACCCCTATGCCACTGGCGAAAGAGGTATCTATAGAATGCTAAATAGTTATGCTTATGTCGATGAAAGAAGACAAACTACACCCACAGTCAATCTCCGCGAAGATGGGGCTATGGATTCTGTTGTCCTTTTTGAATGGAACCGGCCTGTCTTGATGCAAGATTGTGACGTTTTTGACAAATGGAAGAAAACGAATACAATTACTAAGTACAATGGCGATAATGCGGAAACTGAAAATCGCAATATCATCGGACTGTACTCTTCTGCCCTATACGGCTACAATGGCTCTTTACCAATTGCCGTAGCCGCCAATGCCAAACAAGAGGAAATCGCTTTTGAAGGTTTTGAAGAATATGCAACAACTACAGATCTCAATAATTTGCCGCATATCGAAACTGGACAGCTAAACTTTGGCAACCAAACTGATACCGACTACGCAATTTATCACCGCCTAGATGTTGCTCAACCTTTTTATTGGACTGATGGACAACTCTATCTAGATGAACCCTACCAAAGTAGTTGGAGCAACTATTATCAGGGCCAAAATATGCGACTACACCTTCGTGATGAAGCCGGAAAAGCACAATCAGACCGAATTGTTATCGATAGCTTAAGTGCTAGCCCCAATGGGAAAATTATTATTCATTATGATCCCAATGGACTAGATATCCCTTCAGCCTACCGCCTCACCGGCGCAGTAAGCATCGAAAGAAAATTGCCTAGCCAAGAGATTTCAAATACAATGGCTAGCATCTCTGACGAAACAGCCCATACAGGAAATCTTTCGATCAAACTACAAGCTAATGGAACCTTTAACTTCGATAATAGTATGATGGAACTCGAAGCAGATAAAGCCTATGTCTTTAGCTGCTGGGTAAAATTGGATAATGCCGACCGCCCAACTTATCAACCTTTTGTCGACCTACTGACTAGCTCTAATCTGCAGCTATTAAGCAATATGAGCCCTACAGGAACGATTATCGATGGCTGGCAACGAATGGAAGGACAGTTTAGCATCCCTGAAGCAGCGCTGCTTTCAGCTACTTATGAAGGACTTTTAGGCCTGCAAAATAAGCATGAAGCTAAAGCGCTTTATATTGACGATTTACGGATTTTTCCTGCCGAAGGAGGCTTGCAAACCTATATTTACGACCCTGTTAATTACAAAGTTAGAGCTACTCTAGATAACAATAATTTCTTTAGCCGATACCTCTATAACCAAGAAGGGACCCTAATTGCCGTGCAAAAGGAAACGGAACGAGGAATTAAAACTATCCAGGAGACTGGCTCTCATATGAAAACAACAGATGTAGAATAAGTGATTTTTGGGCCTCCGCAGCAAAGCTGCGGCGCTACGTCCGGCAGCTCGCTGCTCGCTCGGCCCTGCGCAAAAAACAAGTTTTTGCTGGGTCTGCGGCTTTGCCGCACTGCCTACCATCGCTAGGCCGTTTGGCTTTTGGCCATGGCTGTAGGCTTCAACCTACAGTAAAAAGGCCCGAAGGGCCGTCGGCTTAGGGATGGATAGCAGTGGCCGTAGGCCAGACCTAGTTTTTTGAGCGCAGCGAAAAAAAACGCAGGGCCGAGCAGACCTGCGAGCTGCGACACAGCCCGGCCCGCCCATGGGGCGGGCAAGCCCCCAAAAAAGAAAAAATGATGAAGTATATTTTTGCCCTTATAGGCCTAGTTTTACAATTCTCCTTATGGGGACAAGATCTGAAAAAGGATTATGAAGCTTTGGAAAAACGCTATGCAGAAATAGTGAATTTTTCTGCTGATATAGAGGTAGATATCTATGATTTACAGTTCTCTAAGTTAAAGCCCTTAGAACAAAATAAAGGTTTTATATATAAACAAAAAGACTTGTTGCATTATGCTTTTGGGTCATTTATTTTTCTGAAAACAGCTAAAGAAGCTATTATGGTTGATCAGGAAGATAAAATGATTATTCTGCAAAATCTTCAAGAGTCAACAGCAGCTCAAGAAGATGAAATGCTTTCTAAGGTTGAGGAAGCAATGCACCTATACGATAAAATAGAGTATTTGGGGTTAAAAGAAGGGCTGAAACACTACAAAGTAAGTATGAAAAAGGGCTACTTGATGAAAAATATGGAGCTTTATATAGATGCAGAAAAGATGCTTATTCAAAGGGTAATTTATGAATCATATATAGCAGAAATGGATCAGTTGTTAAAGGTAGATATGCGCTTTCTAAATTTGAGCACATCCCCTAAGCCGAAATATCACTTTAGTGCTAAACAATACATTGAAAAAAGATCTGGCAAATACTATCCAGTAAGTAGCTACAAGACCTATAAACTCATCAATCAGCAAAGTCATTAAATTGTCATGAAAACGAATAAAGTACTATATCTCCTTTTGTGTTTGTTCTTGCCCCTATTTAGCTGGGCGGGCGATAGTGATTTGTGGTTGTCAGCGCCCGCAGATTCTATTTATGTGGGAAAGAAGCTGGGACTTCGTGCGCCAGATTATAATTTGAGTGAAAGTGCAGACCACCGGATATCGTGGGAAGCGGAGCTACATTTGGTTTATGGTCGACGGGATTTGCTGGATATTAGTGGGGCTGCAGATTGGGAGTTGGAGTTGTATTTTAGCTGGCATGGGCGGACAGATATAGATACTTTGCGTTTATCAAATACAGAACAATTAGGGGTATTTGAGTCAATGGTGTTATTGCCTCATGAGCTAGGGGAGTGTGAGATTGAGATAAAGGGCCTGAGCTATAATGGGAGCAGTCTTAGTGATATTAGCGGGATTGGTCCAGAGGATATAGAGCTACAATTGCGCTTGAAGCGGAAGCATTATTATTATTTGGATCCTACGACTGCTTTGACGGTAGGAGGGGAGCATGTTTTTAATTCAGATGCGAGCCAAGGAGAGAAAGAGAGCTATTTGGAGCTGTATTGGGACTATCTTCCGGGAATGGAGTCCGCAGAGGTGGAGCTTGTGTTTTGGGATGCGGAGATATCAAAAGCCGCAGATCCGACTGATCCAGAATTTTTTGCGGATGCGATTCGAGTAGAGACTTCAGCGCAGCACTATCGTTTTGAGTTGAGCTATCCTGCAGGGGAGATCTATTATCGGATTCGCCCAATAGGCCGTTATATTCGAAATACGGGCAGCAATTACAGTTGGCGAAAAGAAGGGGCCTGGTCAGTTGTTGGGCAAGAGACTGTGAGTCCTTCAGAGGCCTTTGAGCCAGAAGAGAACTGGCAGTATAGTACTGTATATGCGGAATCGGGAAAGCAAAAGAAGGTGATTACCTATTTTGATGAGAGCATGCGGGCTCGTCAGGTGGTGACCTATTTGAATGATGATGATTTGAGTTTGGTTGGAGAAACGGACTATAGCTTGGAAGGTCAGGCGGTGGTTAATATCTTGCCTGTACCGACTCAAGGGGTGGAAAATAATCTATTTTTTAAGGCAAATTTTAATCAGAACAGTCAGGGACAGCCGTATAATTATACGGATTACGATAAAGATACAGGAGCGGAGCCCTTATCAACGAATTCAGGAGCGTCTTACTATTATTCTTCGGCTCATTTGGGGTCGACAGCTGATGGGCTTTATGTTCCTTATATAGCCGATGCAGAGGGCTATCCGATGAGTCAGTTGCGCTATAAGCGAGATGGGACGGGCCGTGTAGCAGAGCAGTCTGGAGTAGGTGGGCCTTATCAGTTAGGCACAGGACGGGAGACACGCTATTTTTATGGATCAGCGAGTACGACAGAGCTTCGTCGATTGTTTGGGTCCAATGTGGGGAATGCAACACATTATGAAAAGCATGTAACAGTAGATGCAAACGGACAGGCATCCGTTGCCTATGTAGATCAGGCGGGTCAAACAGTAGCAACCGCTTTGGCCGGGGAGGCTCCGACGAATGTGGAAGAGTTGAGTCATAAGGAGAGCTATGACCAACGACTAGATATGATGGGGAGCAATGTCTTAGCGAATAATCAGTCCTCAATGACGCATGTTTTGTTGAAGACAGATATGGGGGTACAGACCTTTAGTTTTGACTATCAGGTGGATGCGAGCTATTTTGAGCTAGCGGGTTTCCAAAATAGTTTATGTGAGAGCTGTGCTTATGCTTTAGAGATAGAGGTAACAGATCCTGATGGACATTATGTTAGTCCCAGTTCGTTGACAGGAGGGGTGCTACATACAACAGTAATAGACTCGAACTATAATCGCTATCAAATCCGAGATACAATCCGGGCTTCAGATTTAACAAATTGTGGCCTAGGGAATGTACACAGTCATGGGGTGTCATTTGATCTGAGCTTAGCAGAAATGGGGGAATATACAGTGAACAAACGCCTTCGATTGTTATCTGCGGAAATGCCCTTAGATAGTTTGTCCTCGCTCTTTGAGGATAATAATATGATACCAACGGTGAGTCCAGCAGCGATAGATTCTAGTTTGTGTAACTTTATCGAAGAGCTAAATCCAGCAGATACGGCAGATACGAATCCTATACTATCGGCCCAAGTAGAGGTTTGTAATGGGATTTTATCTCAAATAGAGGATCAATTGACGACAGTGAGTGCATCGGCATGGTTGGCTGCAGACTTGGTCGATTTTACAGGCTTAGCTAATTTTACCTTAGCGGATTTATCAGGTAATTCCTTAACGATAGAGGTAGTCAATTCGACAACGATTAACTATAGTGGGAATTTGAGTCTGGAAAGCAGTACAGCAGATGTATACTACGACTTTAGCCAAGCAGATAATACAGATTCTTTGGTGGTTCTTTTGGTACAACTTCTAAAGGATAGTTTGTACCAAGAAACAATTTTATCAGAATTAACAAGCCGTCATCGGGAGTATTGTCATTATGAAAGTTGTGTAGGTTTGTTAGCGAGTAAGCGTTATGATGCACGAATGAGTTTGTATAAGGACTGGTATGCTTGGCAGGCAGGCGAGAACAGTAATGCTACAGTAAAGATACATCAGGCAGCAGCAGCAATGAGTGAGTTTGCTCAGAATGATTCATTTTTGATCGTGTTTCCAGCCTATAGTAGTTGTGATGCGAATTACTTGGAGAATGAGATGAAGCGGATGTTAGAGGATTATTATACTTCTAGTGTCTATTTGTATCCACAGTTGATGGTTAACTATGTAGATAGCTTAATAGATCCAAGCTTGAGTTGGACTGGTCCACAGACAAGATCGACAGAGGAACTCCGTTGGTCAAGCTTTTTATCCTATTATCAAGGGGCGAAGTTTCAGATAGAGCAAAAGTGTAGTCAATGTAGCTATTATAGTGATAGTTTAGCTACAGTAACGGCCTTTCCGCCTTATGATACGGCTGCGAGTTTTACAGAAATCGAGGATAGTATTATAGCTGCGATAAGTGATAATTGTGCTGATGGTTGTTCCACAAATGCGGCTTATAGCCGTTGGGAAATAGAAACAGAGTTGCTTTCTTGTGGATTAGGTGATTTAGATACGACAGGAGCAACTTATCTGGCGATACAGGCAATTTTAGATCGTATTGCTTTGGATATGGAAGCGAACTGTTTATCGAGTTGTGGAACGGGCAACCCCTTGGGGTATGCTTTGTTGGAAGATTATCAGTCTGGGCAATCGCCACATTTGGATAGTGTATTTATTCGTTTAGATACGGCCTTGAGTTTATTAGGGGCAGACCCTTATCCTGTAGATCCAGATAGTTGTTCTATCGCGAGCTATGAAGATTTGATTTTGACGGCTCATGGAGCCTTGTACGATACACTTAGAGTGGAAAATAAGCTTTATGGTCCAGGAGATGTAATAACTATAATTGATTCCTTAGTGTTTGTCCCTAAGGAGGATACGGCTTTAAGTAATTTTACAATAAGTCTCTCCGATTTACAAGATTCTTGTATAGCCTCTTTGGTTGAAGATGCGATGGAGGAAGCCTGGGAAGCACAGCAGGAGTTGATCGCAGAGATGATCACGGCCTATCGGGAGCAGGTAGGAAGCTGTTGGGATAATCCTTTTAAGGAGTCCTTTTCGGTGAGCTATGAGACGGGGGAATATCATTATACCTTATATTATTACGATCAGGCGGGGAGTTTAGTGCAAACGATACCGCCCGCCTCGGTGCGCCCCTTATCGGCTAGTTCGTTTGATTCTTTAGGCCAGTGGTTAGGGGATGAGCCAGAGCATACTGCCAGAGGGTTACATACAAAGTACAAGTACAATAGTATGGGCCAAATTTTATGGCAGGATAGTCCTGATGGAGGGGCAACGAACTTTTGGTACGATGATGAGCAGCGCTTGCGCTTATCTCAAAATGCGAAGCAGGCCGCAGCTGTAGATTATAGCTATACTCGTTATGATGAGCTGAGTAGAGTGGTTGAGGTTGGGCAATTGGAAGATTACCAAATGCCAACAGATCCTTCACTTTTAGCGGCAGATTTGAATGATTTGAGTTTTCCTGCTGCAAGTAGTTATACTTTAGATGAGTGGGTGCGTACGAGCTATGATGAGTTGGCAACTAGTCCGATCAATCAGGAGCATCTTCGAGGCCGAGTATCAAAGGTAGAGAACCAATACCAAGCGAACTATTATAGCTATGATATTTTAGGGAATGTATCTCACTATTATCAGTATGTCAAGAATCTAGCTAAAGGCTTTAGCCTAGAATATGCCTATGATTTAGTGTCGGGGAATGTTCGGGAAGTGGCCTATCAGGCCGGGGAAGCGGATGCTTTTTATCATAAGTACAGTTATGATGCGGACAATCGTCTTCGTTTGGCGTATAGTTCAGAGGATGGTCGTTTGTGGCAGAAGGAGGCGCGTTATTACTATTATGCGCATGGACCATTGGCGAGAGTGGAGCTAGGAGAAGAGCTATTGGGCTCTGATTATCGCTATAGCTTGCAGGGCTGGATAATTGGGGTGAATGGCTTGGTGAAGAATGCGGTTTGGACAGATCCTGGATCGGATGGTCATGAGATGGGCCGTCATCGCTGGTTTAGTCGAGATGAGTATGCTTATGGCTTGGGCTATAATGAGTTGGCTTATACGCCAATTGGGGGCTCATCTTTGAATGATGGAGCGGCATGGGGTAATATGTCAGGAGATATTTTATCGAAAGATGGGGTTTCTGGCTTGTTTAATGGCAACATCGCTTATATGCAGACGGCCTTGCCACAACTAGGCCGAGAAGGGATGGGAACAGGTCGATATGCTAGTGCGTATAAGTATGATCAGTTGCATCGGATTGTTTCGTCGAATACCTATGAGAGTAATGGAGGGCAATGGAGCAAATTATTGTCGACAATAAATGGATCCCATCCAGATTATAGAAGTTCATATAGTTATGATGCGAATGGGAATATTTGGAATTTGAAGCGATATGCCGAGAATCAGTTGTTGGATGCGTTGACGTATTATTATAGCTATGAACCTCCATCGGCTCCATCGGGTAGCTTGCCTTATAGCTCAAATGTATTGGGAGGGGGGCTAAGAGGCGAACAGCTACAGACGAATCGTTTGCAGTTTGTTCGAGATGGGGTGAGTTCGTCGCAGAGTGGGATTGATATAGATTCTCAAGCGGGAGAATCAGGCTTGCAAAGGGATGGACTCCACCAAAATGGGGTCATAATAGCAAACTATGAATATGACGAAATTGGCAATTTGGTTCGAGATTATTCGGAGCAGATTGAGGAGATAGTCTGGAATGTACAGGGCAAGGTGCAAGAGGTTCGTTTTGAGGCGGGCAAGGCGGGTCCTGATGCCTTGAAGTATGAGTACGGCCCCATGGGCAACCGCTTGGCTAAGAAGAAGATGTATTATGGTGTGGACCAATATGGTTTGCCCGTATATTGGTCAACGGGACAGTATTATGTCCGTGACCCTCAGGGGAATGTGCTGGCAGTTTATGATCATCGGGATCGCTTGGCTAATGTGGTGAATGAGGCTGGGGATAGCCTGTATTTGGAGGAGCTGCATTTATATGGCTCGGCTCGTTTGGGGATCTTGAAAAAAAGAGCGACCTTAAAGGAGTCCCAAAAAAGTTTGGAGTTTACTATGATTAAAAGTTCGGCAGTGGTGAGCAGCTACCAGCAACTAGAGCTGGGCCGCCGCCGCTACGAGCTGTCCAACCACTTAGGCAATGTACTGGCTACGGTCAGTGATAAATCTTTGGGCCAAGACAGCAGCCAAACTGGACAGGCAGATTATTATCTGGCGCAGGTATCTTCTGCAAGCCTATACTATCCATTTGGTTGGGAAATGCCTGGCCGTAAGTTTGTGAGTGGGGAGGAGTATCGTTTTGGGTTTAATGGGCAAGAGGAGGATCCTGATATGGGAGTGGTGTTTAAGTATCGTGTCCATGATGCGAGGGTTGGCCGCTTTTTGTCTGTGGACCCACTTGCGCCAGATTACCCTTGGAATAGCTGTTATGCTTTTGCGGAGAATCGGGTGGTTGAGGGGATTGATTTGGAGGGGCTTGAAAGTAGCCGAACTACAGATAAACAGTTTACAGCTCCTGCAGATCCTAAGTTAGGAGTTCCAGCTGTGGATGGAATTACTTATAACGTACCTAACTTACAAGTTGAATTTGAATTAAAAGAGGCGCAGAGGGAGAGTGCGCAAAAAAGCTTATACAATTCCAATAAAGCGTATGTTGGGCCATTTACCGCTGAAATGAAGCGTAGAATGGCTCTTCAACGGGAGGCTAAACAACAGTTGGAGGCTAGCCAGAATCCTATTATTTTGTTGGGGCAATTTAGTGCCGATGGGTTTTGGACTGTTTATGATGGCTCAATGGCCGCCTATAATTATTCTCAAGGAGATATTTCTAAGGGGAATATTCATCTTGCGGGGGCTCTCGTGCCAGGTATTTCTGCGGCTTTTTTAAAAGGTCTCAAAGGGGCTGGCAAAATGTATAAGTGTAAAGACTATGCAGCTAGTTTCATGACAAAAGCAAAGAATGGTAACGTTGATTTTGAAGATGTAGCTAAGGTGGAAAGAATAGAATTTAAAAGCGTCTACGATTACGGTATTGAGTTAGATGGAGTCGGACCTGTTACAAGAAATGGAACACATGAGTTGATTCAAGTGACTCGTTCCGATGGAACTAAATATATCTATGACAATATATTTCCAGAGGGAATTTCGAGACAGGAATATGCAAAGAAGTTCTGGTTTATGGATAGAAATAAAAGACTAAGACATAGTGAAGATGCTTTACAGCAAGGAAATGCAGAGGAAACACTAACAAAACCATAAGATAAAAATGAATTTACATCAACTTCTTTTGTACATCGAGCAACGACCTAGTATGTTTATAGATCCAGTGTCTCTAGACTCTTTATACAACTGTATAAGAGGTTTCTTGATGGAAAAAGATTTTTCGGATAAAGTATGTGAAGATGATTACCCTGCTTTTGATTTATTTCATGAGTGGGTAATCATGAAATTAGGGCCTGATATAAATCTAGCTTATGGCTGGAAAAAGATTTTACAACAAAAGTTTCTTACTGAAGAGCAGCGGTTGAAGGCCTTTTTTGATTTATACAACTCTTTTTCAAAAATAAAAGGAGTGAGTTATTCTTTAGGCGTAGTTGGTGCTCAGGGAGAGGCTAAAGTCATTGATTATCGGGAACACAACATTGGCTTAATCCTTCTATATGATAAAACAAGATATCACTTTAGTGACTTTAATGGGATGCAAAATTATGCAAAGTATAACTTTAACTTCAATATTCAAGAAATATTAGATAGGTACTAGTTGCTGAAAAAAGTAATTTGCTTTTCAAAATTGTAATAAGAAAATCTGTGTTTTGATTTTTTGGGGCCTGCCGCCTTCGGCGGGCGCTACGTTCGGCAGCTCGCTGTTCGCTCGGCCCTGCGCGGGCTGCGCCCGCTTGGTCTGGCCTAACGGCCACTGCTGCACATCGCTAGGCCGCTCAACTGTCTTTTTTCTTTTGGCTTTCAGCTTCGGTAGCTGGGCAGTTTTGGGCCCATGGGCTGAAGCCCATGGTTGTAGACTATGCAAACTGGCGGGCTAAAGCCCTTGTTTGCTATAAATGATAAAGCTGTTTATTACAACTCATTATGGGCCGATGGTTTCAACCGTCGGCCCATTTTTATTGCAGTTCGTGTGGCCTCTTTTGTTGCTGTAGGTTTTAACCTACAGGCCCAGATAGCAGGCGGCGCAGCCGCCGCAAAGGAGCGAAGCGACTGGCCTAGGGGCCTGTAAGGGTGCCGCGCAGCGGCAGACCAAGGGCGATGCAGGCGCAGGGCCGAGCAGACCTGCGAGCCCTGAAAGGGCCCGGCCGCCGAAGGCGGCAGGCCCCAAAAACCTATGCTAGTGCGTATCAGTATGATCAGTTGCATCGGATTGTTTCGTCGAATACCTATGAGAGTAATGGAGTGCAATGGGGCAAATTATTGTCGAGAATAAATGGATCCCATCCAGATTATAGAAGTTCATATAGTTATGATGCGAATGGGAATATTTGGAATTTGACGCGATATGCAGAGAATCAGTTGTTGGATGCGTTGACGTATTATTATAGCTATGAACCTCCATCGGCTCCATCGGGTAGCTTGCCTTATAGCTCAAATGTATTGGGTGGGGGGCTAAGAGGCGAACAGCTACAGACGAATCGTTTGCAGTTTGTTCGAGATGGGGTGAGTTCGTCGCAGAGTGGGATTGATATAGATTCTCAAGCGGGAGAATCAGGCTTGCAAAGGGATGGACTCCACCAAAATGGGGTCATAATAGCGAACTATGAATATGACGAAATCGGCAATTTGGTTCGAGATAGCTCGGAGCAGATTGAGGAGATTGTCTGGAACGTACAGGGCAAGGTGCAAGAGGTTCGTTTTGAGGCGGGCAAGCCGGGTCCTGATGCCTTGAAGTATGAGTACGGCCCCATGGGCAACCGCTTGGCTAAGAAGAAGATGTATTATGGTGTGGACCAATATGGTTTGCCCATATATTGGTCAACGGGACAGTATTATGTCCGTGACCCTAAGGGGAATGTGCTGGCGGTTTATGATCATCGGGATCGCTTGGCTAATGTGGTGAATGAGGCTGGGGATAGCCTGTATTTGGAGGAGCTGCATTTATATGGCTCGGCTCGTTTGGGGATATTGCAAAAAAGAGCGACCTTAAAGGAGTTCCAAAAAAGTTTGGAGTTTACTATGATTAAAAGTTCGGCAGTGGTGAGCAGCTACCAGCAACTAGAGCTGGGCCGCCGCCGCTACGAGCTTTCCAACCACTTAGGCAACGTCCTAGCTACGGTCAGCGATAAATCTTTGGGCCAAGACAGCAGCCAAACTGGACAGGCAGATTATTATTTGGCGCAGGTTTCTTCGGCTAGTTTGTACTACCCATTTGGTTGGGAAATGCCTGGGCGTAAGTTTGTGAGTGGGGAGGGGTATCGTTTTGGGTTTAATGGGAAGGAAGATGACCGAGATTGGGGGACGCAAAATATTCAGGATTATGGCTTTAGGTTGTATAATCCGAGTATAGGGAAGTTTTTGAGTGTGGATCCCTTGAGTCCGGATTATCCTTGGTATACGCCCTATCAGTTTGCTGGGAATAAGCCGATTTGGGCTGTTGATTTGGATGGTGCAGAGGAGCAATTCTACGGGGACTATTTACAGCATTTGATGGATGGTTTTACTAGTGCTGTAGTGAGCACAGCGAAAAACATAACAAAAGATGTGATTGATGGAGTGATTGATGGTGCCAAAAAGATGCCTAGTCAAGCACTTACTCAAGCACTTGATGACGGACTCTCAAGTACAATGGAGAGTTATGCAGGTTTAAAATCTAGTTATGACTTAGCATCATTGTCCGAGTCAGATAAGCAGAAAATTTTCAAGGAAGATGCATCAGAAACAGCAACTATTTTATTGTATGAATTTGCTACTGGAACAGGTAAGGAGCTTAGATATTTTGATGAAAGCCATGCAATTACTAAAGCTTTAGTGAGTGGATATGTACTTTCTGACATAAATGAAAAGTTGGAAGAAGATGGATTAGATTTAGATCTTAGAAACTTGGAGCCTGGAAAAAGCATTAGCCTAGGAATACCATTTAGTCCAACCTCAAATCCATTGTCATGGGGCCCGTCAGCATACAGACATGGGGAAGCAACTTTCAATGCATCCAAGTTTTTTGTTGGAGGGGCGGTGGCTTCTCTTTCTTTAGATGATAGTAAAATGAATGTAGTTGTTAAAATTTATAATGAGACTTCTCGCTACTCCCTTATGCTTCATATGGGAGAAAATTATTATGATAGAGGTGAGTTGTCAACAAAAGCACAGATATTTACTGTGATAATTCCTGTAGACACAAGTCAACTAAAAGAAAATCCTTGTCCAGAAGAATACACTGTTCCTATTAATGTTCAAGACACAGAATAACTGCTCAATATGAAGAAATTGTTGAAACTCATAAGTGTAATTAGCTTATTCGGCATTGGTTTATTTTACCAATGCAGTCTTTTTGAAACCAAAAGTTTAGTTGGAAGTTATCAGAATGATTATTATGACGAAATTACCTTAGAGATAGAAACTTCTGGATATTATATTCTTAGAAAGGGGAATAAGATTTTAAACGAAGGTACTTATGATTTTCGTGGAAAAACAGTTTACTTAGATAGCTGGGCGGCGACTAGAGAATTGGGTATCTGTAAGTCAAGTAGTTGTATACTTGGGTTCAGTTATGACGGTCGTTGTTCTCTAACTTTATTTGAAGATAATCCTAAATACAATTTCTCTCGAATTGAAAAAAAATAGATATTTATTTGTACTAGTGGCCGAATCCATCTTCACATGAATAGCTCTATCTACATCGATTTGTAGTTGGGGCCTGCCGCCTTCGGCGGCCGGGCCCTTACAGGGCTCGCAGGTCTGCTCGGCCCTGCGCGGGCTTCGCCCGCTTGGTCTGGCCTTCGGCCACCCCTGCACATCGCTAGGCCAGTCGCTTCGCTCCTTCTAGATGCAGGAAATTAGCCTTTCTAGTTATGGGCCGATGGTTTTAACCATCGGCCCATTTTTATTGCGTTTGGTATGGCCGCTTTGGTTGCTGTGGGTTTCAACCTACAGGTATATATATATCCATCCTACAGGCGGCGAAGCCGCCGCAGGCCTAGGGATGGACAGCAGTGGCCGTTAGGCCAGACCAAGGCGCTGAAAGCGCCGCAGGGCCGAGCGAACAGCGAGCTGCGAAACAGCCCGGCCGCCGAAGGCGGCAGGCCCCAAAAAAGATCAGTATGTCAAGAATCTAGATAAAGGCTTTAGCCTAGAATATGTCTATGATTTAGTGTCGGGAAATGTTCGGGAGGTGGCCTATCAGGCAGGGGAAGTGGATGCGTTTTATCATAAGTACAGTTATGATGCAGACAATCGTCTTCGTTTGGCGTATAGTTCAGAGGATGGTCGTTTGTGGCAGAAGGAGGCGCGTTATTACTATTATGCGCATGGACCGTTGGCGAGAGTGGAGCTAGGAGAAGAGCTATTGGGCTCTGATTATCGTTATAGCTTGCAGGGCTGGATAATTGGGGTGAATGGCTTGGTGAAGAATGCGGTTTGGACAGATCCTGGATTGGATGGTCATGAGACGGGCCGTCATCGCTGGTTTAGTCGAGATGAGTATGCATATGGCTTGGGCTATAATGAGTTGGCTTATACGCCAATTGGGGGCTCATCTTTGAATGATGGAGCGGCATGGGGTGAAATGTCAGGAGATATTTTATCGAAAGATGGGGTTTCAGGCTTGTTTAATGGCAACATCGCTTATATGCAGACGGCCTTGCCACAACTAGGCCGAGAAGGGATGGGAACAGGTCGATATGCTAGTGCGTATAAGTATGATCAGTTGCATCGGATTGTTTCGTCGAATACCTATGAGAGTAATGGAGGGCAATGGAGCAAATTATTGTCGACAATAAATGGATCCCATCCAGATTATAGAAGTTCATATAGTTATGATGCGAATGGGAATATTTGGAATTTGAAGCGATATGCAGAGAATCAGTTGTTGGATGCGTTGACGTATTATTATAGTTATGAACCTCCATCGGCTCCATCGGGTAGCTTGCCTTATAGCTCCAATGTATTGGGTGGGGGGCTAAGAGGCGAACAGCTACAGACGAATCGTTTGCAGTTTGTTCGAGACGGGGTGAGTTCGTCGCAGAGTGGGATCGATATAGATTCTCAAGCGGGAGAATCAGGCTTGCAAAGGGATGGACTCCACCAAAATGGGGTCATAATAGCGAACTATGAATATGACGAAATCGGCAATTTGGTTCGAGATAGCTCGGAGCAGATTGAGGAGATTGTCTGGAACGTACAAGGCAAGGTGCAAGAGGTTCGTTTTGAGGCAGGCAAGGCGGGTCCTGATGCCTTGAAGTATGAGTACGACCCCATGGGCAACCGCTTGGCCAAGAAGAAGATGTATTATGGAGTGGACCAATATGGTTTGCCCGTATATTGGTCAACGGGACAGTATTATGTCCGTGACCCTCAGGGGAATGTGCTGGCAGTTTATGATCATCGGGATCGCTTGGCTAATGTGGTGAATGAGGCTGGGGATAGCCTGTATTTGGAGGAGCTGCATTTATATGGCTCTGCCCGTTTGGGGATCTTGCAAAAAAGAGCGACCTTAAAGGAGTTCCAAAAAAGTTTGGAGTTTACTATGATTAAAAGTTCGGCAGTGGTGAGCAGCTACCAGCAACTAGAGCTGGGCCGCCGCCGCTACGAGCTCTCCAACCACTTAGGCAACGTACTGGCTACGGTCAGCGATAAATCTTTGGGCCAAGACAGCAGCCAAACGGGACAGGCAGATTATTATCTGGCGCAGGTTTCTTCGGCTAGTCTATATTATCCATTTGGTTGGGAAATGCCTGGGCGCAAGTTTGTGAGTGGGGAGGAGTATCGTTTTGGGTTTAATGGGCAAGAGGAGGATCCTGATATGGGAGTGGTGTTTAAGTATCGTATCCATGATGCGAGAGTTGGTAGGTTTTTGTCTGTGGACCCACTTGCGCCAGATTATCCTTGGAATAGTTGTTATGCTTTTGCGGAGAATCGGGTGATTGATGGGATTGAATTGGAGGGGCTAGAACGTATCCATTATGCAGCGACAGGTGAATTTATAAAAGGAAATCCTGTACTTAAAAATTTTAATGTTGGAGATAAATGTAATCCTTATAACCCTTGTAGTCCAAGATCTAACATAGAAAACTATGTGACAGAATCTAGGCTTGGGATGGAAGTTAAAATGCCTCTAAAAAAAGAGTTTATTGTACATTATGGATTTTATCAGTTTTATTTTGAAAAATTCGCTGATATATATAAGTTTGACTGGTCTTCGGTTGATCCTTATCGAGCACAAGATGGATATTATCCTGAACCATATTATAATACTTTAAACCGAAGAGAAACATTCCTTAATAATTTATCATATCTTTCAGGGGTTGCAGTAGGTGTATTTAGTAGCATTAATGGACCGAAAGTACTTAATCGCATGTCAAAAGCAAAACCATCTGTAAAAGGAACTCAAACAACAAGTAGATTATCATTTGCTGAATTTGAAGCTTTGAAGATGGAATCGGGAGCGGGATATATAACTGTATACCATAAGGGGAAGTTAGCAAATGGTAGGGTTTCTAGTAATAAAAATTTATCTACAGGTCTTAATAAGAAGGATGTTTCAGCACTTGATAGAGCAGGAGATGTTCATGAATTTAAAATACCCAAAGATGTTTATGACAAATGGATGGAAAGTGGAAAAATAAAAGACCTTAAGGATTTTGATTTTGAAACAGGAGTCTATAATCAAGAGTTAAGATTTGATAAAAGTATAAGTGACCAACTAAATGGCTATAAAGTAAAATAGTATGAAAGAAAGTAAGGTGTGTTGTGATAGTATGTTGTCTTTTTTGTCAGATGAATTAGATAAAGGGTTTTATGTGAAAAAAAGAGAACACTATAAAATTGGGTTCAACGTCATTCCTCTTGAACAAAAATCTGCTTTTTTTAAGATAATAGGAGGTACTATAGTAAAACAAAAGTTTCTAGATGAGAAAATTTTAAACGCTTCTTTTGGCGGTGAGATAGGAATTAAATACTGTCCTTGGTGTGGGAGTGAATTGAAATAGGCGACCATCTGTATTAGTTTACGTCTATACTCGGCCAATTTTGCGAGACAAAAATTACAGAGCTAATTGCTTTTACATTTAATGTTCTTATTACTGTTTTTTTGGGGCCTCCGCTGCGGCTTCGCCTTGCGGCGCTACGTTGCGGGGCTCGCTGCTCGCTCGGCCCTGCGCGGGCTTTGCCCGCTTGGTCTGGCCTGACGGCCACCCCTGCACATCGCTAGGCCAGTCGCTTCGCTCCTTCTAGACGCAGGAAATTAGTTTTGCTAGTTATGGGCCGATGGTTTCAACCTTCGGCTCATTTTTATTGCGTTTAGTATGGCCGCTTTTGTTGCTGTGGGTTTCAACCTACAGGCGGCGAAGCGGCCGCAGGCCTAGGGGCCTGCAAGGGTGCCGCGCAGCGGCAGACCCAGCCAGCTTGCTGGCGCAGGGCCGAGCAGACCTGCGAGCCCTGTAAGGGCCCGGCCGCCGTAGGCGGCAGGCCCCAAAAAAAGATCAGTATGTCAAGAATCTAGCTAAAGGCTTTAGCCTAGAATATGCCTATGATTTAGTGTCGGGGAATGTTCGGGAGGTGGCCTATCAGGCCGGGGAAGCGGATGCGTTTTATCATAAGTATAGTTATGATGCGGACAATCGTCTTCGTTTGGCGTATAGTTCAGAGGATGGTCGTTTGTGGCAGAAGGAGGCGCGTTATTACTATTATGCGCATGGACCGTTGGCGAGAGTGGAGCTAGGAGAAGAGCTATTGGGCTCTGATTACCGTTATAGCCTGCAGGGCTGGATAATTGGGGTGAATGGCTTGGTGAAGAATGCGGTTTGGACAGATCCTGGATCGGATGGTCATGAGACGGGCCGTCATCGCTGGTTTAGTCGAGATGAATATGCTTATGGCTTGGGCTATAATGAGTTGGCTTATACGCCAATTGGGGGTTCATCTTTGAATGATGGAGCGGCATGGGGTGAAATGTCAGGAGATATTTTATCGAAAGATGGGGTTTCAGGCTTGTTTAATGGCAATATTGCCTATATGCAGACGGCCTTGCCACAATTGGCTCGAGAGGGGATGGGCTTAGGTCGATATGCTGCTGCGTATAAATACGATCAGTTGCATCGGATAATAGCCTCGAATACCTATGAGTATAATGGAGGGCAATGGAATAAACTGTTGCGGGATGGACTGAATAGTCCAGCGAATCCCAAGAACTATGGGACTAGTTATAGCTATGATGCGAATGGAAATATCTTGAGTTTATTGCGTTATGCAGCTGATCAGCAGATAGATGATTTAAGCTATCATTATGTTTATGATGTTAATCCTGCACAATTGCCAGTGGTTTCTAGCCAAGCTACAGGGCAGTTGTTTAGCAACACATTGCAGTATGTGACGGATGGCGTAGGGGCGTCAACGGTAGGCGATTTGACTAGTCAGCCGGGACAAGATGGGGTAGCAGCTTCCTCACAGAACTATGGTTATGACGAAATCGGCAATTTGGTTCGAGATAGCTCGGAGCAGATTGAGGAGATAGTTTGGAACGTACAGGGCAAGGTGCAAGAGGTTCGTTTTGAGGCGGGCAAGCCGGGTCCTGATGCCTTGAAGTATGAGTACGGCCCCATGGGTAATCGCTTGGCTAAGAAGAAGATGTATTATGGTGTGGACCAATATGGTTTGCCCGTATATTGGTCAACGGGACAGTATTATGTCCGTGACCCTCAGGGGAATGTGCTGGCGGTTTATGATCATCGGGATCGCTTGGCTAATGTGGTGAATGAGGCTGGGGATAGCCTGTATTTGGAGGAGCTGCATTTATATGGCTCGGCTCGTTTGGGGATCTTGAAAAAAAGAGCGACCTTAAAGGAGTTTCAAAAAAGTTTGGAGCTTCCTGGTGATGATTTGGGTGATTTGCTTCTGTTTAAAAGTTCGGCTGCACTAGTGGCGAGCAGCTACCAGCAACTAGAGCTGGGTCGCCGCCGCTACGAGCTGTCCAACCACTTAGGCAACGTACTGGCTACGGTCAGCGACAAATCTTTGGGCCAAGACAGCAGCCAAACGGGACAGGCAGATTATTATCTGGCGCAGGTATCTTCGGCAAGCCTATACTATCCCTTCGGTTGGGAAATGCCTGGCCGTAAGTTTGTGTGTGGGGAGGGGTATCGTTTTGGGTTTAATGGGAAGGAGGATGACCGAGATTGGGGGACGCAAAATATACAGGATTATGGCTTTCGGTTGTATAATCCGAGTGTAGGGAAGTTTTTGAGTGTGGATATTGTTGAAGCTACATTTCCGATGTTAACACCATATCAATTTGCAAGTAATAATCCAGTTGGAGCAATTGATTTAGAAGGTTTGCAAGGTGTTCTCATTGCATTTTCTGGTGGAGTATTTGGAGAAGGGGAACTAGTTGATTATAATAGCCCAGACTCTAGAGGAGCTGCAGTAAAAATGGCAAGAGACGTATCCCTAGCAGGAAAAGGTGAGGGAATAGATATAAGATCAGCAGCAATATATACTGGTCCAAAAGAAGCTACATTAGAAACAGCAATGAACTTTTTAAAAGAAAACTTGCGAAAAGGAGATAAAATTGTAATATATGGATATAGTGCAGGAGGAGTAAGGGCTTTGCAATTTCTTAGAGAATTAAAAGAGAACCCTGAAACGAGATCTTTGGTGGTTAATGATGTAATATTAGTAGATCCTGCCATGGGGCCATGGTCTATGCATGTAGATAGAAATATAGAAGATAATGTTAAATACATAACACACTATTATCAAACAACAAGTTCTCCAATAGGTTCTAGGGGGTATCCTTTGACTTTGTCAAAATCATCGCCTCGGCGTCAAATTTTAGGTGAACAGGAAGTTGCAAATTCAGATCATGCTGGAATTCCTCTTCAAGTTTTTGATCAAACAAAAGATATTGCAATATTTTCACTTTTTCCACCAATGACATTAGAGGATCTAGAAAATAATAATGATGCCATGCCCGAGATCACTCCTCTTGATGCTCTACCTGGATTGAGTGATATCTCTTCTGGTTCTGCAGCCCAAAGTTCTGGAAGTCAAGCAGAGGGGATAAGTTCTGGTGCAGGCGGAGGTGTATCGGGCTCTTCCTCAGGGATAGGGAAAAGAATAGATTATAAATAATTATGAACATGGCTAAAAAATTAGTAGTATACGTATTGGTAGTGGTTTTGTATGTGCTTTTACTTTTAGTATCCTTGTATACTTTAGCAAAGTATGAATGGCATTATGCTATAAACGAAGCTGTTGACAAAGGAGAGTTTTACTCCATAGAGTCATTTAATAATAGTGAATGCTTTAGTTATCTAGTGTATAAATACTTTTTAAATTTTCCTTTGAGTATATTTAACTGGTTTTTTAGTTCAACATTGTACCTCACTGTTTATTTGACTATACCTAATGCAATAGTAGTTGCATGGTTTATTAACACTCTTATGCAGAAGAAAAAGAAAAAATATAACTAAACAGCTTTAGGTTCGTTTTGAGGCAGGCAAGCCGGGGCCCTCGGTCTTGCAATATGAGTACGACCCCATGGGCAACCGCTTGGCCAAGAAGAAATTGTATGTTGATGGTCCTGTAGATATTCGGTCAGAGGGGCAGTATTATGTCCGTGACCCTCAGGGGAATGTGCTGGCGGTTTATCAGTACAATGAAGAAAATATTGCGCTGGTCGATGACAAAGATAGTTTGTATTTGGAGGAGCTGCATTTATATGGTTCGGCCCGTTTGGGGATCTTGAAAAAAGCCTTAGCTTTAAGGTATCGGGATGAGTCGGGGGCCGTTGGTTTGCCTGCTGGGAGTCTGCTCAAAACGGCTTTGGCGCAAAGTAGCTACCAGCAACTAGAGCTAGGTCGCCGCCGCTACGAGCTGTCCAACCACTTAGGCAACGTACTGGCTACGGTCAGCGATAAATCCTTGGGCCAAGACAGCAGCCAAACGGGGCAGGCAGATTATTATCTGGCGCAGGTATCTTCTGCAAGCCTATGCTACCCCTTTGGTTGGGAAATGCCTGGGCGTAAGTTTGTGAGTGGGGAGGACTATCGTTTTGGGTTTAATGGGGTGGAGCAAGAAGATGAAATAGCCGAAGGAGTCAATTTTACCTATTTTAGGATGCAAGATAGTCGCTTGGGCCGTTGGTGGAGCCATGACCCTAAGCCTAATGTTTCTGTTTCGCCTTATGCTATGATGGAGAATAATCCAGTCATGTTTTCAGATGTTTTGGGGGATACGACAGTAGTTGATAAGGTTGGTAATATTATAAGGATGGATGTGAAGGTAGAGGGGAAAATAATAAAGCGCCCTCTAGATAATTATCCTGTAGATTTATCGAGGACGCAAAGAACAGATGATTTAGTTTTTATGAAAAATAAGGATGGATCCCTTACTAAGTTAGGAGAGTTTGGAGGAAAAATAGATATATCAACTATTTATGCTAATTTAATTGATCAAAATTATAAAGAGGTAATGTCTTGGAAAAAAGCAGGAACCGCTATTGCTTTCAGTTTTTTTCAAAAAGTAAGAGGAGGAGGAGATTGGGATTATAAAATTCAGGATGAAACTATATATGGGTATGTTAATTTCTCAGAAAAAAATCCTGATGACTCTAAAAATACTAAGTTTATATTTGGAACTCAAATGATGGAGCCTCAAGATATAGGTAATCATCATTTTGGCGTAATGGGGCTGGCTACGAATATATTTAGTGAGTACATTTTATTATCGCAGGCAGGAGCGGCTCAAATGAGATCTGGAACTTCAAAACCAGAGTGGCAGAAGTATAAGTGGCATACTTATGAAAGTGAATTTGGTGGAACTATGAGATACAGAGGCCGTATGTTGCCTCCGTATGGAGATGACCCAAGAGATCAAAGCTGGATTAGGAAAGGTTTTAACTACTATCATCAATATAAACCATTACTAGACAATAGTTATAAAAGCTTTTTTAAGCAACAACAAAAAGAAAAAGGAAATGGTGGATCAGCAGGGATGGGAGGACATGCTGGGAGACAGCCCAACTATTATAGATCTAAAAAATAGTTTTCATATGCGATGTCTAATATTTGTACTTTTAAGTTTAGCATTATTTAGCTGTAAACCTTTAACTGATAATTCTATTACTACCATTAAGACAACTGATGACTGCACTATTTTAGTATACGAGAATGAAGGGCATGCAACAGCGCCATCTGGTTTTTTCTTGGTAAAGAAATGTAATGGTGAGGTGGTAAATAAAAGATTTTTTAATACTTATGACACCTTAGTTAGTGTAAGGGAGTCTTTTTCAGGTGAAATTGAAATTATTTTAGGGATAAAAATAAATGTTTTGGATAAAGAGTGGATGGAAGAGGATCGGTTTTTATTAGATTGTACAACTTTAGAAAATGTAAATTAAGATAAAAGGTAAAGTAGTGATTCTTATAGCTTAATTTGCTTCTTTCAAAGTTATAGGGCCTCCCGCCTTCGGCGGGCGCTACGTTGCGCAGCTCGCTATTCGCTCGGCCCTGCGCGGGCTATGCCCGCTTGGTCTGCGGCTGCGCCGCACTGCTTCACATCGCTAGGCCGTTCTGGCCTACGGCCATGGTGGCTTTGCCGCTATCTGCAGCCTAAAGGCCGCAGCCATTTTTGTTGGGCTTGGGTCTTTCTTGCCGCAGCGGCTTAAAAGCCCCTGCTTTGTTTGTGGGAAGGAGCTATTCGGTTTTCAGGTCCTGCGGCTTTTAAGCTGCAGGCCAATTGTTGGTGAGGAGCTAGCTCTGCTGTTCCTAAATTGGCTGCTGGTTTCAACCTGCAGCCACAGCGAGCAGGCGGCGAAGCCGCCGCAGGCCTAGGGGCCTGAAAGGGTGCCGCACAGCGGCAGACCCAGCCAGCTTGCTGGCGCAGGGCCGAGCAGCCTTGCGAGCCCTGTAAGGGCCCGGCCGCCTTAGGCGGCAGGCCCCAAAAAAATACTATCTTTAGACCTCGTTCTTTGAAATAAAATAAGCTGGGCCGCCGCCGCTATGAGCTCTCCAACCACCTAGGCAATGTACTGGCTACGGTCAGTGATAAATCCTTGGGCCAAGACAGCAGCCAAACGGGACAGGCAGATTATTATTTGGCGCAGGTATCTTCGGCAAGCCTATACTATCCCTTCGGTTGGGAAATGCCTGGCCGCAAGTTTGTGAGTGGGGAGGGGTATCGTTTTGGGTTTAATGGGAAGGAAGGAAATCCTGATATTGCAGATGGAAACCTTGACTTTGGCGCAAGAAATTATGATGGGAGAATTGGCCGATGGTGGTCTGTGGATCCTTTACAATCGAAGTATCCTAGTCTAAGTCCATATGCAGCAATGGATAATAGTCCAATGTACAAAAATGACCCTACTGGTGAGAGTGGAGAAGTTACAATAGATAAAGAATCTAAAACTATAACAGTATCTGCACACATCATTTTCTATGGTGATCGTTCTTCAGAAGCATTGGCAGTTCAAACTGCACAGGATATCGAGGAGACTTGGAATGCTGCGAAAGGAACGGTTAACATAGGAGGGGTTACATACAATGTTAAGTTTGAAATTACAGCTGAGAATAATGCCTTAATAAGCGAGGAAGACATAAAAAAGAATAAAAATATAAAGAATAATTATGTTCGTATTGAAGATAATACTTCAGTAGGTATTTCCTATATGGATTGTTTGGGGTGCAATACAGGAGTATGGAAGTTGTCAAATGTTGAGCACAATAATACTAAAACGGAAGGACATGAAATGGGGCATAGTTGGGGATTAGATCATCCAACTGGAAATGTTTTGATTTCGTATGGAAACAATCAGTACGCGTCAGCTGCTGATCTACGTGGTGTGCCTGAAGGGATATCTATTATGGCTCCTAGAGGATCAATAGTAGATCCAGACTATCAATGGAATAGCACGAAAAGTATAACACGTATGGGGACAATTACGAAAGGACATTATGCAGGTTTTGATGTATTACAACTTGAACAGGGTGCAACAGTAGACCCAAATAAAAGGAAAGTAACTCAAAAAGATATAGAAAATCTTGGACTAGATCAACTACAGTTTGATCATGAAGGTAAGGCTGATTTAGGAACCCTAAAAAACGAGTATCATGAGAAAGGAGATTAGGTTAAGCTGTATAATTATAATTGCGACATTATTTTTTTCCTGTGTAAGAAGTAGGGGAGAAGTCGTGATTTTCAATGATGCTTTTTTTAAGCAATGGAGGAGAGATAAAAAGGGTTGCGGGTCTTTTAGAGCAAATAATTTTCAGTTGTTAATTGAAAATAAGACTAAAATAATTGGAGTCGATATTAGAAATATTAGTTCAAAACTTGGGGCTCCAGAAAAAAAATTGAATAATGGAAATTGGTTGTATTATCTTGAAGGTGGGATACAATGTTTAGGCGATTCAAACATTGTTGATATAAAAGTATTGATTGTAGAAATTGAAAATCAAAAGAATATAATAGATTTAAAGGTACTAGTACCTTAATAGAAAGTAGTACTCTTTTCGCTAGTGTCAGAGTTCTTGAGGTAGGCTACGGCACTAGTTGTTAATCATGTACTAAGTTATAGAAATAGAGGGTATCTGCAGTTTCTTAACTTTGTAAAATAGTTTTGATTATCAGATAACTCTAATTCATTATTTGAAATTTTGGGGCCTCCCGCCTTCGGCGGGCGCTACGTTCGGCAGCTCGCTGCTCGCTCGGCCCTGCGCAAAAAACAAGTTTTTGCTTGGTCTGCGGCTTTGCCGCACTGCCTACCATCGCTAGGCCAGTCGCTTCGCTCCTTCTAGATGCAGGAAATTAGCCTTTCTAGTTATGGGCCGATGGTTTTAACCATCGGCCCATTTTTATTGCGTTTGGTATGGCCGCTTTGGTTGCTGTGGGTTTCAACCTACAGGTATATATATATCCATCTCTACAGGCGGCGAAGCCGCCGCAGGCCTAGCGATGTGCAGCAGTGCGGCGCAGCCGCAGACCAAGGCCGTCAGGCCGCAGGGCCGAGCGAACAGCGAGCTGCGCAACGTAGCGCCCGCCGAAGGCGGGAGGCCCAAAAAAAGATAAAAAATACTACCTTTAGACCTCGTTCTTTGAAATAAAAGAAGCTGGGCCGCCGCCGCTACGAGCTCTCCAACCATTTAGGCAACGTACTGGCTACGGTCAGCGATAAATCCTTGGGCCAAGACAGCAGCCAAACTGGACAGGCATATTATTATTTGGCGCAGGTTTCTTCGGCAAGCCTATATTATCCATTTGGTTGGGAAATGCCTGGGCGTAAGTTTGTGAGTGGGGAGGACTATCGTTTTGGGTTTAATGGGAAGGAAGATGACCGAGATTGGGGGACGCAAAATATTCAGGATTATGGCTTTAGATTGTATAATCCGAGTATAGGGAAGTTTTTGAGTGTGGATCCGTTGAGTCCGGATTATCCTTGGTATACGCCCTATCAGTTTGCTGGGAATATGCCGATACAATATGTAGACCTAGATGGTTTAGAACCATCAATGAGTGATATTCAACGGGCACAAGAAACAAGTAATTTTCCAGTAGTACTTAAATCAATTGATGATATTAGAGTAGAGTCACAAGTAAAACATGGACTTAGCTCTATAAAAATGCATATACGAGTGCCTAAAAATATAGCAATTAGAAAAACAAATCCATTTGTAGACCCATCTCCAACAAGAAAAGGATTTAGGGCAGGAAATGGAGGGAGTTTAACTCCTGCTGGACATGCTTTACAATTACATGGAAATGGAAGTTCTCAGTATAAATCAGCTTCAATGTTACCAAAAGGGGCGCCAGGATTTGAAGGGACTAAATACTATGTAGATATAGATAAGGCTGTTGCTGAGGGGGCTGAGTTTATAGATCAAGATAAGTTAGCACAAAGTATGGATGATTTGGTAAAAGATAATCCGCAGTATTCAAAAATGGCTGAAAAGTGGAAGCTAAACCAAGTAAATGAGGCTGAAGTACTGTTTAAGGGGGATGTGTCTCCTAAGGCAATTGACAATAGTCTTTCAATGACTTTAAAGAAAGGTGCTAAAGGTTTAGGTGCTGCGTCAAAAGCTATGACTGCTTATGATTTGGCAACGGCAGCAAAAAAAAGTGTTGATCAAGAATCGATAAATCCTATTGCTGCAGAAGGAATTCGACAGGTAGGTGGTTGGGCTGGATTTTCTGCAGGAGCTGCAGCAGCGGGAGCTGCAACGTCATGGTTGAATGTAGGGGGGCTTATTGGTACCGCTCTAAATGTTAGTGCTGGCCTTTTAGGAGGGGTCGCTGGCTATTTTGCTGCAGATGCTGTAGCTGATCAAATTGATGAAAATTAAGTTAGATGTTTAAAACGAAAAATAGTAAATATATTGATAAATTAAAGAGGTCTCAAAATGCATTTATTGATTTACAGAAGGATGTTTTTTGGGTTGATGGGAGACCAAGTTTTTTAATTAAAATAATAAATATACTTGTTGCCAAAGGGGATTTAGAAGCATTGTATTTTTTTAAGTCAAAGATTTCACTAAAAATTCTAAATAATGTCCAGAGTAAAAATCAAAAGGAGTGTACTCTTCTGCAAAAAGCATGTTTCTATGCGGTGAAAGAGAATGATAATTGTGGGCTGCGATTGAAAATTGTTCAAGTCCTTCTGGAAGAAGGTTTGTCTAAAGTGAGTATAAAATGCACAGACCCTATTGTAATCGCAGCTTCTCACCGCAACATTGAATTGTTGGATATTTTAGTGAAATTTGGATTAGACTTAAGCAAGCTTTGGAGGCCGTCGATTTGGTTTAGGGTGTCACCAAAAATTTTAAAGCATTTAGAAGAAAATAGTTCTAATGTTCCTCAAGAGGTGGTAGACTATTTAAGAGAGCTAGGTGATGATTTAGAAAAATTATCACGCTAGTAGATGGTTTTATTTGTAGTTGGGGCCTCCGCTGCGGCTTCGCCTTGCGGCGCTACGTTCCGCAGCTCGCTGTTCGCTCGGCCCTGCGCAAAAAACAAGTTTTTGCTTGGTCTGCGGCTGCGCCGCACTGCTGCACATCGCTAGGCCAGTCGCTTCGCTCCTTCTAGACGCAAGAAATTAGTCTCGCTAGTTATGGGCCGATGGTTTCAACCATCGGCTCATTTTATTGAGCTTAGTATAGCTTCTTTTGTTGCGCTGGTTTTCTACCTAGATCTGTCTATGTCATGTAGTTATGAGCTGATGCTTAGCAAAACTTCGAGCAAGTCGTCCTGAAATCTACGATATATGTTGTCAAAGTCATTGAATGCACTAACTAACTGCTCGTTCTAGGTTCTTTTACTGCATAGCTATCGTCCTGAACTCCATAGTATAGGTTATGGAAGTGTATAATATATGTTGTGGAACTGTACAATATAGGTTGTAAGACCCCAAAATAGACGTCCTATAACGTCTATTTTGGGGTTGGTAGACGTACCTGATAGAGTTCGGGACGTACCCTGTGGGGTTGGTAGACGTATCTGATAGAGTTCGGGACGTACCCTGTGGGGTTGATGGACGTACCTGATAGAGTTCGGGACGTACCCTGTGGGGTTGATGGACGTATCTGATAGAGTTCGGGACGTCCCTTATGGGGTTTGTGAACGTACCTGATAGAGTTCGGGATGTACCCTATGGGGTTGATGGACGTATCTGATAGAGTTCGGGACCTATCCTATGGGGTTGGTAGACGTACCTTATAGAGTTCGGGACCTATCCTATGGGGTTGGGTGACCTATATGATGCAGTTCTAGACGTCTATAAAGCAGTAGGAAAGCCCTAATTTTGGTTACCAGACCTATAGCTTGAGGTCAGCAAGTGGCTTCTTTTGCTTTTTAAGCTATAAAATACGGTAGAGAAGGGCTATTTTGGCGTTGTTGGACCCAATATCTACCTTAGAGGACCCCTATTTTGGGCTTGTGGAACCTCATAGCTATGCTTTATTAGTCCCTCAACTTTTTCTTGAGGTCTTGAAAAAAGGAAAAGATAAATAAAGCGTCTTTTAGCGGTTGGGCGGTTTGGGGTTCATGGGCTTCAGCCCTTGTTTGCTATAAATGATATGGGCCGATGGTTTCAACCATCGGCCCATTTTTATTGTGTTTAGCATAGCCGCTTTTGTTGCTGTGGGTTTCAACCCACTGGGATATACATCCATCCTACAGGCCCGAAGGGCCGCAGGCCTAGCGATGTGCAGCAGTGGCCGAAGGCCAGACCAAGGGGCAAAGCGCCGCAGGGCCGAGCGAATAGCGAGCTGCGGAACGTAGCGCCCGCCGCAGGCGGGAGGCCCCAAAAAAGATAAAAAATAGTATCTTTAGACCTCGTTCTTTGAAATAAAATAAGCTGGGTCGCTATGAGCTCTCCAACCACTTAGGCAACGTACTGGCTACGGTCAGCGACAAATCTTTGGGCCAAGACAGCAGCCAAACGGGACAGGCAGATTATTATCTGGCGCAGGTATCTTCGGCTAGTTTGTAGAACTCATTTGAAAGCGATGTTCTTGTAGGGCTTGAGTAATAATTTTGTGGGCCTTCTAGGCATTTTTTGACGGGATAGCAGCGCTATCGTGGAGAAAAATAACGACGAAGGACGCAAAATTAGCTTTCAAGTCCAAGAACAGTTGTTTTTAAATGAGTTCAAAATCCCTTTGGTTGGGAAATGCCTGGGCGTAAGTTTGTGAGTGGGGAGGGGTATCGTTTTGGGTTTAATGGGAAGGAGGATGACCGAGATTGGGGGACGCAAAATATACAGGATTATGGTTTTCGGTTGTATAATCCGAGTATAGGGAAGTTCTTGAGTGTGGATCCGCTGGCACCAGAGTATCCTGAGTTGACTTGTTATCAGTTTGCTTCTAATACGCCAATACAAGCAATTGATTTAGATGGGTTGGAAGGAATGCTTATCATTAATAGCTATAATGAAAATGGGAGCAAATCTAGAATCACAATTATAACTGCTGGAGGAATAAATTTGAATGCTAGCAGAGGAGGAGTCGCTCCAATGAGCAGTAGAGATGTTCTTGAGATAAACTTAGGTGCCCCGTCAGGTACGGTGTTACCATATCGGCAATATCCAAATGCTATAGATTTAGGCATTGGAACAGCTGTAGGTGCAGATGAAAATCTTGTTTTACAAGAAGGTAATGTTCGACCGAATTTGTCTGCTGATCGATTGGCACCAACAGGAGGATTTACATTTAATATACCACCAGATACAGATTTAGACGTTAAGTTTGGGACATATCAAGATGTGCAGGTCACAACTGAAAGTTTAGTCGATAAGACATATTATGAGTCGATAAAGAAAAGTGAAAATTTTGGAGAAAATATTCTAATCGCTATAGGTAAAGAGGGAGTTGTTGGTGGCTATATGAATTCAAGTTATGTTAACTCTAAAGAGGAGATTGAAAATGCAATAGGAAATTCAATAAGTACAAAAATAGGGGCAGAAGGGGGACGAATAGATAAAATCACTGTTCGTCGAAATACGAAAAATGAACACCAAAAAAAATCTTTAGAAAGTTGGTTTCCTGAAATGCAATCAAAACTATCAAAGAAATTTAAAATTCCAAAAAGTAGTATAGAAGGAGATTTTTCAATTGGAGAAGATTTTAATTTTTCAATTACTATTGATGGTCAAAGAAAAAAAACTTCAAAGGAAAAGGAGGTAAAAGTTAGGACTGACCGTGTATTAAATGTTCAATAAAAATATGTTATGAAGTTTGTTTACTTGTTGGCAGGAGTTTTTATTTTTAATTCATGTCAATTGTTGAGGTTAGAGAAAAGAGAGGCAACAGCAGAGCCCGTGGAGCAGTTCTATTTTCCGTCTGGTGACAGAGAATGGGGGTTGTATGGATTCCCAGACATAGAGAATTGTTATTCTTTTGAGATAAATGAAGAAGATAGCTTTAGGTTCGTAGTAGATAGTCTTCTATTCAAAGGGCAAAGGTCTGGATCTAAAATCCACTTTGAATTGGGTGACTCTTTAGCTAGTTATTATATCAAGGGGCAGTTTCAGATTCCTACTGAATATGTACTAAAACCTCAAAAAAATAAGACTGGAGAGCGAAGCAATAGCTGGATTATCGAAAGAATTCCATTGCGTATAGGGCATTGGTACTATAGTCGTGATGGAGAAAGATCTCTGTATTACTATCGTAGCACTGAGGTATCGGCAGATTCACTTGCAAAGGATGAGCATTATATTAACTTGGTTGGAAAGTTAGAAAAAACAGCAATATTAGGACTGCCAGTAAAATTTAAATCGCCTAAATATCATCTACAAATTGTGGAGGGAGATAGCTTTAATTTAAAAGTGGATACATTTGCTTTTCAAGGTTTCTTGCAAGCTGATACTTTATACTTCGAATTTGGGGAAGAAAACCAAGATGGATACATAAAAGGTCAGTTTTGTATATCGTCAAAAAGTTATCCTGCACCAAACTATAGGATACTAGATTTAGTTGAAGACCTAAAATTTGATTTAGCAATTCCAGAGCCTAAAAATAAATTTTATTGGAATCCTAAAAAATCAATAAACTATCATACTACTTATGCTTGTCAAAAAGAAAAATGGGCGTTAAGAGTTGGTAAATGGGAGTATTTGGAAAAGGGAGAACGGATTTTTATTGACTATCCAGGTCTGCAGTGATTTAAAGTTATGGGCCGATGGTTTCAACCTTCGGCTCATTTTTATTGCGTTTAGTATAGCCGCTTTTGTTGCTGTGGGTTTCAACCCAATGTATATATATCCATCTCTACAGGCCCGAAGGGCCGCAGGCCTAGGGGCCTGCAAGGGGGCCGCATAGCGGCAGACCAAGGGCGAAGCCCGCAGGGCCGAGCAGACCTGCGAGCCCTGCAAGGGCCCGGCCGCCGCAGGCGGCAGGCCCCAAAAACATCCTCACAAAACTATGTTTATGACGAAATCGGCAATTTGGTTCTTGGGAGTCCAATGTCATTTGATATGTTCTTAGAGGGGGGGAAAGAAAGTCGCTAGGAGAAGAGTCAGAAGAGACTAAAAAGGATTTTCAATTAAATCCATCAGCTTCTGTATCTGGCGACTCTAATTATGAGAAAGTTCCAAACAAGTAATGATTAGAATATGAAACATATAATTTTTATACTCATATTGATACCTGTCCTAGTGAAATATTCTTATGGACAAAGCATTCATAATGAACTTGATTCATTAAAGTCGTTAATGCTAAGAGCTAATTTATCAGTTAGTCAGTGTGATTTACTTTTTTCGCATAAAAAAGTAGACTCCTTAACAATGGTCTATGCCAGATCGTCTATGCTTTATAAGCAAAGTAATATTTTTTACATGAAAGACTTTTGGTTTAATGGCTTTGTAAGAGATTTATGGGCAATTTTAGATGTTGATAATTCAAGAGTGTATGTATTTCAATATTTAGATCAAATAAGAACTATTTATGTATTTAATTCTAAATTAGAATTCATAGGGATGATTAGAGGGCATGGAGGCAGACTTAGCTTGGTGAACTATGTGGTAAATCGAGAAGCTAAGCTATATAAAAAAGTTGTTGTAGATAACATCATTTATTTGAAAGGAGCGAATATCGAACAGTTTTTAAGGTGGTTAAGGATAATAGATATTTTTGTATTAAATTTAGAGGTTGATGAACCATCAAAAGGGAGAATGTTTGACTTTCCGCAATTTATAGACAAGAACTAATTTGTAAATCAACATATCACTTAAATTGTAATTTAATCTAGCCTAAGGCTTTTGCCTTGGGTTAAAACAAAAAATAAATGAAATCTAAACTCATTGCGGCTGTATTGGCCATTACTTTGGGCTTTTTAGGGGCTCATAAATTCTATTTAGGAAGGACCAAACAAGCTGTTTTATATATGACCTTATTTTGGACCACGATACCAGCGCTATTGGCCTTAGTAGACTTTTTTGTCTTGATATTCATGAGTGATGATCTGTTTGAGCAGACCTATATGCCAGAGTTTTATCGGACCAAGATAGAGGCGCTTCGCCGAGAGAATGACAAAAACAAAAAAGAAAATGAAAAGATGAGACGGGAAGTGCATGCGGCATCTATCGAAAATCAATATCAGGAAAAATACGCGCAGGCAATCGCCGATGAGAAGGTTTGGATTGGGATGAACAAAGAAATGCTCATAGCAGCTTTTGGCTATCCAGAAAAAGAGAAAAAGCATTTGACCAAAGAGGGCACAAATGAAAGGTATTATTATGGAGAATATCCCCACCCTCAAGGGCATAGGGCTTATCGCTTAGAGGTTCAGCTAGAAAATGAAGAAGTAATTGGAATAAAAGAGTTGTAGTTTTTTGGGACCTCCGCTGCGGCTTTGCCTTGCGGCGCTACGTTCCGCAGCTCGCTATTCGCTCGGCCCTGCGCGGGCTAAGGCCCGCTTGGTCTGGCCTTCGGCCACTGCTACACATCGCTAGGCCGTTTGGCCTTCGGCCATTGGGACAAGATATAGGCTAGATGATGCTGGGCCTTGGCCCTAGGGGAGTTCTAGGAGTTCCCAAGCGATAATACTGCGGTCATCAGAGGCGGAGAGTAGGAGTTGGTCATTGGCCCAGAGCAGGGCATTGACGGAATTGATATGGCCGCCACGGGGAGCATCAATTACCTTGAGCAGTTTAAAATCGGGTAGAGACCAGAGTTTTAGGGTTTTGTCTCGGCTGGCGCTAGCTAGGTAGCGCCCATTTGGCGAGATAGCGAGATCATTTACAGTAAAAAGGTGAGCGGCTTGGGTGGGCAGTTCTTCCTTCGTCTTTTGGGTCCAGACTCTAAAGAAGGCATCACGGCCACCAGAGAGCAGGTAGTTGGGGGTTTGGGCTAGGCAAAAGATAGAAGCCTGATGGGCTTGGGGGATTTGTTGTTTAAGTTCTAGGGTTTGGGCATCTAAGAAAAAGAGATGGCCTTGGCTACCGCCAACGACAAGCTCACTTTGATTAGGCGAGATGGCGCGTAGGCTTTGGTGGCTAAGTTTCCAGCTTGTTTGTGGTCGAAAGCTTTGTTTGGACCAAAGGGAGAGTTGGCCATCGCCTCCGGCGCTGAGGAAATTGCCATTGGACCAAGGAAGTAGGGCAAAGACTCCTTTTTCGTGTGCTCTTTTTTGTTGGACCAATTGTTTTTTGGGGTAGTTAATCAGGTGGATGTCCCCATTTTGGTCGCCAAGAACGATTTCGCTTGCATTGAGCAGGGCCATAGAAAAGATGGGGCCTTCTAGTTGGGCGAGGACGTGGCCATCGCCTAGGGGGGAGAGGGGCCAATTCACCAGATAGCCATCGCCAGCGGCAGAGAAAAAGCTTTGTTTGTCGGGGGCCAATAAAAGGGCGTAAATGGCGCCTTTATGGCCAAGCAGTTGTTTTTTTCGGATAAGTTCTACAGGCATAAGCAAGAGTGGAATAGACCAAATTAGCCCCGCAGCATAGTGGCGGCCGCCCGTTATAGTGGGGCGGCCGGGCCCAAAAAAATAAGATTAGTTACAGTTTTCTACACATTGACCATTTTTGTCAATATAGATCCATTTGTTTTCGCCTTGGCGCATGGCCTTGGCTTTTCCGCCTTTGAAGGGGCCAGCATGCAAAAACTGATAAGGGATAACGACTTCTCCTTGGGCGTTGATATAGCCCCATTTGGCATCTTCGATGGCTACATTGGCTAGGCCTTCATTGAAGGGGAGTTCGAGGGGGTTGGGGGAGTAGACATTGACCTCACGGAATTGAGGAGCGACAACGATTTCTCCTTTAGTATTCATAAAGCCCCATTTGCCTTCATAGACAAAGCCAAGTAGTCCCTCGCCGACGGGGGTAATGATATCGTATTTTGGTTCGATTAGGACCTTGCCATTGACATCAAGGATGCCGTGGCGGCCTTTTTGTTCATCGTAAAACATGATTGTGCCTTCAGAGACTGCACCTAGAGCCATATAGGCGCAGGGAATAGTGAGTTCTCCTTTTTTATTGATCAGGCCATATTTCCCATTTTTGGAGACAACAGCATAGCCTTCATTATAGCCTAAGAACTCATCAAAAAGGCTAGTATCTTTGACCGTATTGGCGCCGCAATTTACTCGTTGAAGGTTGAGATTACCGATGAAGTCCTTGGTGTTTCGGTTAATTACCTGTAGTGAATTTTCTTGAAAGGACCAGGTTTCGTATTGGGTTTCTTTTTCGTTGGTTCGGCGTTTAGATTGGCAGATGACTTCTACATCATAGTTGCCATCCTTCATTTTTTTACCTTGGATATCTAGCTGGAAGCGTTCGTTGTATTGTTGGTTGAAGCGGTAGCCCGTGCCTGAAATGCGGTCTCCGTTAATAGCAAGGTTAAGGCGTTCTTCCCAGAGGTCTTGGGTCGTTTGGTAGCAGCCTGCTTTGGGGGCTTGACCGGGTTGGCTCGTTGTTTTTGGGGAGTCGTTATTGGTTTCGCTTTGCTCAGAATTGCAGGCGGTTAGGCAAAAAAAGCTGAGCAAGAAGAGGTAGCAATAGGCGTTAAACTTCATTTTAATATTGGTTTGTATGCGCTTGATATAAGTGTAACCGATTGGTTTTCGGAAAGGACAATTATCGTTAATTTTTTTGGGATTTTTTTCTGTGAGTAGATATTTCCTTAAGGCTAGAGGGAACTGAATTAAATGAACAGTCCGTTTAAAAGCGCTGTGGATTTCAGTCAACTTCCCTATCTTTAGGCGGCAAATGGGTATGTATTAGAAATCCCTTTATTTACTTGGAAGTAGTTGGTTACTTCTACATTACTAACCTCAATACTTAATAGTTATGAGACAACAACTATCATTATTTATTTTTGCTTTTGCCCTTGGTCTTTTTGTTATTTCCTGCGGGGGTAAAAAAGTAGATGGCGACAGCTTGAGTCGGATTCCGGCTTCTGAGAATGCTGTATTTTCAGTAAACTGGAGTCAGCTGTTGGAGAAGGCTGGACCAGAACAGCTTTTGGCTTCGGTTGAAAAAGCTGGTGCTAAGTCTAAGCAGGAAGATGTTCAAATTCTCAAAGAATTGATTCTGGACCCTGCTTCTAAGGGTTTGGATGTTAAGAAAAGCGCTTATGGTTATCTTTCTTTAGAAGGAGAAGAGCCCATGGGGACAGTGATGCTCCCAATTGCTGATGCAAAGAAGTTTGAAGAGTTTTTGGGGGCGAGCAAAACGCTGGCCACAGAAAAAAAAGAGGGCTATACCTTAATCAATGAAAAAGATGCTAAAGGCGACAAAGATGTTGTTGTCGGTTTTGATGGTGCTTTTCTAGTAGTTTGTTGGGGAGAAGGCGATTTGTCTACTCGTCTAGCTAACTTCTTTGGAAGCAAGCCTGAAAAATCTATGGCCGATAATGCGGATCTCAAAAGCTTGTTGAGCCAAGGCAATGATGTTAATTTTTGGGTAAATAGCACAGGCCTTTATAATATAGCCAAAAAAGACCCTAGCAATCAACAGACTGTAATGGGCTTGTCTTTTTTGGGCTTGGATGCTAAAAAGCTAGATGATAATAACATTGGTATGAGCATGAACTTTGAAAAGGGCAAAATGGTCATGAACGCCAAGGGGAACTTCAATGAAAAGCTGGAAAAAGAGTTTGGAAAACTCTTTGCCAAAGGAGTGAGCAAGGATTTCCGTCAGTTTATTCCCAAAACAGATTATATAGGTGCTGTGGCTCTTTCTTTGAATACAGAGGAGTTGTATAACTACTTAGATGGTCGTGGACTTACTGCTATGGCGGATATGCAAATGAAAGCTATGGGGCTTAATACCAAAGAGATTTTGGGGAGTTTGACAGGAAATGTAGTGATCGCTTCTTATGAAAATAAGGGCAGTAACTTCCGTGAACTTCCTACACTAACCATTGTAGAGCTTAAGGATCAGGCAATCATTGATAAGCTGGTACGCTTGTCTAAAAAGAATGGTTTGGTTCTGACTAAAAAAGGCAATCGCATTTATTCAGAGAGAGTGCCTGAGGCAGGTACGCTTTTGCTCAAGGATAATTTTGCCATTTTCTCTAATAGCACAGCATTATTAGAGCAAGTAGAAAAAGTTTTGGCTAGTGGTGACCAACTAGAGTCGGCTAAATTTAAAAAGCTTAGCGAAGGTTGTATAGTTGTTGACTTTACGGACTTCCAACAGTATATGAACTTTATAAATGCTCAACGCAGTCCATTTGGGAGTAGCCAAAATGATACGGAACTGCTAAAGGGGGCAAGAGTTAGTGTCAAGGGCAGCAATATGGAGTATGTGATGCAAGCCAAAGATGAAAAAACCAATATCCTTAAGCAGATGATGGAAAAAGAGGCGAATAAATAAATACCTTGTTTTTTCTGCTAGAGGCGGGCCTGCAATTGCAGGCCCGCCTTTTTGTTTGCCCAAAAAGAACTGTGGATCTCCAACAACTTCTTTATCTTTGGCCCTCAAATAATAGCAAATTGAGTTTACTGAAAAAATTAGCGGGACAAACAGTGATCTATGGCCTGAGTAGCATCCTAAGCCGCCTTTTGTCCTTTGTCATCCTTACGCCTTATCTAACCTATAAGTTTGAGCGGGTTGATTTTGCCATACAAACGGACCTTTATGTTTGGGCGGCTTTTCTTTTGGTCCTGCTTACGCACCGCATGGAAACAGCCCTTTTTCGCTTTGGCGCCAAGGCCGAAGACCGAAATCAAGCGTTTCGAACAGCGGCCTTTTCGGTCCTTTTTCATACGGGCATTATTATAGGGAGCTTAGCGCTTTTGGGACCAAGTTTAGCCCGTTGGTTGGCTTATCCAGAATTTACGCATTATGTTTACCTCATGCTGGGCATTATTGGCTTTGATGCCCTGATGGCCCTACCTTTTGCCCGTTTGCGTTTGGCGGGAAAAGCAATACCCTTTGCGGCCCTGAAGATCTTAAATCTATTGATTTATTTGGGCGCCTTGCTCTTCTTTTTGGAGCTAGGGCCAAGCTTGGCCCAGTCGGACAACCTAGGCGCAGCCTATTGGTTTGATCCCAATTTGGGAATTGGCTATTTGTTCGTGGCCAATCTACTGGCCAATTTTATCTGTTTTCTTTTCCTTTTGCCGCAATACCGATTTTTGTTGCAAAAGCCCAAGGATAGCTCTTACTTTGACCCTGTACTTTGGAAAAAGATGATGCGCTATGCGCTGCCCCTAATCTTTGCGGGTTTTGCTAGCATGATTAACGAATTGGCCGACCGAAGCTTGCTTAAAGTTTTGTTGCCAGGAACCATAGACGAGCGCTTGGCCCAAATGGGGGTCTATTCTGCCGCCTATAAGCTGGCCGTTTTTATGAATCTCTTTACCCAAGCCTTTAATTATGCGGCCGAACCTTTCTTTTTTAGACAGGCCGCCGCCAAGCAAGATAAAGCCATTTATGCTCAGGTGGCCCGCTTGTTTACTTTGGTGGGCGCACTGGCCTTTGTGAGCTTGGTCTGCTTTATGGATCTCATTCAGTACTTTTTGGGCCAAGATTTTCGAGAGGGGATTGGGGTGGTGCCCATTCTGCTTATGGCCAACCTCTTTTTGGGCCTCTATTACAATTTTGCCATCTGGTTCAAACTATCCGATCGTACGCAATATGGCGCCTATATTGCCGTTTTTGGTGCGGGAATTACGCTTACACTCAACTTTTTGCTCATTCCCGTTTTGGGCTATTGGGCTTCGGCTTGGGCCACTTTGGCCTGCTATTTTGCCATGAGCATGACGGCCTACTACTTGGGCCAAAAGCACTATCCCATTCCTTACCCGTTACAAAGCATCTTTTTTTATATCTTTGCAGCCCTCGGCAGCGTTTGTTTATTTTGGGGATTAAAGGCCTATGTATTGCCCAAAGGCCCTATCCAATACATTTTTTCGGCCCTTTGCTGCCTTTTGTTCTTGGGCCTCGTCTTCTTAAAGGATCGGCGCTGGCTATTGTCCATCTTCCGACCCAAATCTGCCTAACTTATGCAAGTAAAAATTATCAATCGCTCTAACTTCCCTTTGCCTAGCTACAAAACTTTGGGTAGCGCAGGCATGGACCTTCGGGCCAATATTGAGGCGCCTATCCGCCTAGGAAGCCTAGAACGCACGCTAGTTCCTACCGGATTGTTTATGGAGTTGCCCCAAGGCTATGAGGCGCAAGTGCGTCCCCGCTCTGGTTTGGCCCTCAAAAAAGGCCTTTCTGTTCCCAATGCCCCAGGCACCATTGATAGCGATTATCGCGGAGAAATTGGCGTGATTCTCGTCAACTTATCCAAGGACGAAATTGAAATTGCTCCAGGCGAACGAATTGCCCAATTGGTCGTAGCCCAATACCAAAAAATTAGCTGGCAAGCCGTAGAAAGCCTAGACCAAAGCGAAAGAGGTACAGGCGGTTTCGGTAGTACAGGCGTTCAATAAATACTTTTTAGTTCCCTAAAAAACTTACTATATTAGGCCGAAATTTTTTATGTTTTTTGGGGCCTCCTGCCTACGGCAGGCGCTACGTTCCGCAGCTCGCAGGTCTGCTCGGCCCTTCGGCCTACGGCCTCGGTCTGCCGCTGCGCCACACTGCTGCACATCGCTAGGCCAGCTCAACAAAATGGCTAGCTTTGGGCCATTGGCTTCGGCCGCTGGACTCCAGCAAGGCATTCTAATCATCTTCAATTGACTATTCTAGGAAATAAACTAAGCAAAAAATGAAACTCATTATACCCATGGCTGGAAGAGGGACCCGTTTGCGTCCTCACTCTATTACTGTTCCTAAACCTTTGGTCTCTGTGGCTGGAAAGCCCATTGTAGCCCGCTTGGTAGAGGATTTGGCCAAAGCTTGCCCAGAACCCATCGATGAAATTGCCTTTATCATTGGCGATTTTGGCGAGCAGGTAGAAGGCGAACTCAAAGCCTTGGCCCAAAGCCTAGGCGCTAAGGGAAGCATCTACCAGCAAACAGAAAAATTGGGAACAGCTCACGCTATTCTCTGCGCTAAAGAAAGCTTGCAAGGACCGGTTATCGTCGCTTTTGCCGATACGCTCTTCCAATCGAATTTTAAGCTCAATATGGAAGAAGATGGCCTGATTTGGGTCAAAAAAGTAGCCGATCCCTCCGCTTATGGTGTAGTGAAATTGGACCAATCAGGTTATGTCACTGACTTTGTCGAGAAGCCCAGCACTTTCGTTTCTGATTTGGCTATTGTAGGTATTTACTACTTCCAAAGTGCCGAAAACTTGGAGAAAGAACTCCAATATTTAGTAGATAACAACATTATGGACCGAGGCGAGTACCAATTGACCAATGCCTTGGAAAATATGAAAAATAAGGGCCTTAAATTCTCTACTAGCCGCATTGATGAGTGGTTGGATTGTGGCAACAAAAAAGCTGTAGTTTACGCTAACCAGCGTGTATTAGAAATTAAGGAGGATGCGGCCCAAATCGCTAGCGATTTGAAACAATCTAATAGTGTGGTGATTCCACCTTGCTTTATTGGCGAGGGCGTTGTTTTAGAAAATGCGGTAGTAGGTCCACATGCTTCTATTGGCAAGGGCAGCCTAATTCGCAACTCTATTGTTCAAAATAGCTTGATTCAAGAAAATTCTCAGGTGGAAGATGCCGTTTTGAGAGATACGATGCTAGGCGCTCATGTAAAATACAAGGGCCAAGCACAAGCTTTGAGCTTGGGCGATTACTCGGAATATAGCTGCTAAGTAGCTATTTGGTCCAAAGAAAAGGGCGCTTGTCTGTAACAGACAAGCGCCCTTTTGCATTCCTACAGGCCCGAAGGGCCGCAGGCCTAGCGATGTGCAGCAGTGGCCGCAGGCCAGACCGAGCTGCTGAAAGCGGCGAAGGGCCGAGCGAATAGCGAGCTGCGAAACGTAGCGCCGCAAGGCCGCAGGCCGCAGCGGAGGCCCCAAAATAGTCTTTTAATAATCACGATTTTCAAGTAGGTTTTCCCAGTAATCTTGTTCTTCTTCTGATAGGCCGCAATTGTATAAGCCTATATAGTATAGCTTAGTGAGTTTTTTAAAGCTAAGGGGGATTTCTTTAATATTGGGGTTGTTATCGAGGTCTAGGCTGTTCAGATTTTTTAGTTGAGCGATGCTAGGGGTTAAGGTCTGTAATTGGTTATCTTCGAGATATAGGCTATTGAGTTTTTGCAGTTGGCCAATAGAGTTGGGGAGATATTTTAAGCGATTATGGCTTAGCATTAACTGAGTTAAGGATTGTAGTTGGCCCATGCAGCTAGGGAGTTCTAGCAGCTTATTTGCTTTGAGGTCTAGGGTATGTAACTTTTTGAGATCGCAGATTCCATCGGGCAGTTTTTGTAAGCCACAATCATGGAGGTATACAGCTTTTAATTGCTGGAGTTGCTTTATTTTGGGGCTAAGGAATTGGATTTTAGGGTTGGAGCTAAGGTCTACTAATCTTAGCTTTTTAGCCTCAAAAAGGCTGTTGGGGATTTCTTCTAGTTGATTTTTGTAGAGGAGTAATTGTTCTAGGTCTTTGAAGTGGGCAAAATTGAGGGGGATTGTTTTTAGTTGGTTGTCGCTGACTTGTAAGATCTTAAGCTTTTTACATTCTTCTAGTTGTTTGGGGAGTTCTTTTAGTTGATTATTACTTAATTCTAGTTGGCTTAACTGCTTTAAATGGCCCAGTTGAGGGGCTAGTTTTTTGAACTGATTCTCATTGAGAAAAAGGGCTTGGAGTTGGCTTAGTGTATAAAAACTAGGGGGGAGGCTTTGGAGTTTGTTTCTTGTTAAGTTAATAGCTTTTAGTTGTTGGAGTTGGCCAATGTTATTGGGAAGTTCTGTAAGTTGACAGTGGCTGAGGTCTAGTTCTTGGAGTTTTTTGAGTTGGTCAAAACTTTCGGGCAGTTGCTGGATAGCGACTCTAGAAAGAGATAGAACTTGTAGTTGTTTAAATTTTTGGAGGAGCAGAAGCTCTTCATGCTTTATAGATAAGCCGTTAAGGATTAGAAATTTTATTTTTTTGGGCAGCCTGCTAATCAAGAAGAAGCTCTTGTTTTCTTCTGTATAAGATTGATTATTGAATCGGTAGAGCTTTTTCCATTTTTTTGCGGCTAGGGGGAGCTCTTTTAGGCTAACCTCTTCGAGCAGCAGTTGTTCTATTTTGGGCCAGAGTTTTTTTGATTTGGGCAGCTGTTCAATTGCTGCTCTAGCGAGATTGAGATAGCGTAAATTTTTGAGTGGCGCCAGAAAATCTACTGATTTGAGGTTGTCAAAATTCCCAGCTAAGTTAAGGTATTCTAGTTGGTCAAATTTTTCTAAAATGGTCAATCCTAGGCTATCTTCATAGAGGGCATAAATATTATGTTCTTCAAAACCTTGAAGTTCAAGGTCTAGGGCGTTCAAGGCCTTGAGGTCTAGTAAGGGGGCTAAGTCGTTGCTGATACGATCTTTCCAGGATAAGCGTTTGAGTTGGCTTAGGGCTGAAACGGTTTCGCCTAAACTGTCTATAGGCAAAAAATCTAGATATAAGGTATGGAGTTGGGGTAAAAGGGCGAGCTCTTTAGGAACTCGATAAAAGTCATTGGCTCCAAGGTCAAGTTCTTCTAATTGACTGAGGGCTTGAATTTCTTTAGGTAAATGACGCAAGCTACCGCCCTCCAAATTGAGTACTTTTAGGTTTTTGAGGTATTTAATTTCTCGGTGCAGACGGCTATTGTCTAGGTCAATTTTTAAAAATACCAATTGCGTTTGTTGCAAAAGGGCCGAGGGTAAACCCAAAAGGAATGAAATCTCTCTATAATCAACAGGACCTAAGCTTTTTGCAGAAAAGTCTACAGCTTTAATCTCTGCTCCCAACTCTTCTATCGTACGAGCCAAGGGCCAAAGTTCTCCCTCCAAACTACCAATATAAAACTTATCCCCATCTTGCAACTCTAGATATCCTTTGAAGTTACTCGGCCAAATTTGATCAAATGCTTGCTTGAAAACAGGCTGCCCATTTAGATGAAATAGCTGCATTTTACCTTGGGGTTGTTCTTTGAGCCAGACTTGTTGTCCCCAGGCTAATTCGATTAGATGATCATGGTAATTTGGCGTTTCAAATAGGCTGTAGGGTTGCCCAAAAAGGGGAGCGCTCAGTAGCAAACAGAGCAATAGGAGTTGTTTCATGTTCTTTATTTTTTATGAGTTGAATCCTAAAGTTGCAATTACTCAGGCATGGTAATGCGCATTTCATTATTCTTATACTGTTGGCTCTTGAGTAAGGGCTTCACCAATTCCTTGATTTCCTTATGCAAAACTTCCATCAAACGCAATTTCGCATAAGGTCGATAAAAAGCTAAACTAATTTCTCGAACAGGAACGGGCCGCTCAAAATAAGCCAAACGCTGCTGCCGCTCTTCCGAAAGTTGTTGGAGATAAAGCTCTGGAACTAAAGTTAATCCCCCCATCTGATCCACTAGAGGCAATAAACAATCAAAAGAGTTAATCCCCAATTTTAAGTTGGGCCAAGGATTCTCTTTTTGTCGCAACTGACAAAGGTCCAGCATCTGCTCTCGCAAACAATTGCCTTCTTCCAATAACCAAAGGGGGCGCTCCAATAAAATATCAGGAGTTGTATAGCGCTTAATTTGCTCCTCTGCACTGCCATAAACTAAAAGTAATTCATAATAGAGTACCCAATCTTCTATGCTGTTATCTTTCAAGGGAGTACTCAAAATAGCCAAATCTAACTCGCCCCGCTTAAGTTGTTCGGTCAAGCTGGCCGTGGGGGCTTCAATGATTTCTAATTCTACCTCTGGATACTTCCCCAAAAAAGGCCGCAGAAAAATAGGAAGCAAACTACTACTAATCGTTGGAATAATTCCTAAACGTAGCTGTCCAGCCACTTTTTGCTTAACGTTTCGAGCCAAATCATAAAAATTATCCGCTTCCGATAAAATTCGCCTAGCGGCCATAATCAACTCCTGTCCACAATCTGTTGTGACTAAAGGCTGGGTCTTTCGATCAAATATCATTACACCCAATTCTTTCTCCAATTTCCCAATCATACTACTCAAGGTGGCCTGACTCAAATCAAGCTCTTCTGCCGCCTTGCTAAATTGCTTGTGCCGATCTACGGCAATAATGTAACGCAGTTGCTGTAATTTCAAGGTATTAGTTTTTGTAATAGGGTGTATAAGATTTATAATTTTTACTTATAAATAGGCTGCCCTATCTTTGTATTAACAAAAGAAAGCTAGTGGCCAAAAGATAGTTATTAGTTTTTGTTATACAGCCTATAGTTTACATCATTTTTAATTATATAGCCCTCGCTTTATCTTTGTATCAACAACTAAAAAATCACTTTAAATAAAATACCAATTATGGAAAATCCCACTGAAGTAAATTTCAACCCCATGCCTCGTATTGGCGATCAAGCCCCTGATTTTGTGGCACAAACCACTACGGGCCCCATGAAATTTTCGGAATACGCAAAGGATAAATGGACCATCCTCTTTTCGCATCCCGCCGATTTTACTCCTGTTTGCACTACCGAAATGAGTGGTTTTGCTATCCGCCAAGAGGAATTTAAGGCACTAAATACGGAGCTCGTTGGATTAAGTATCGATAGCCTTCACGCTCACCTCGCTTGGGTCAATAATGTGCGCAATAATATGGGGGTCTACCTCAATTTTCCCATCATCGCCGATATCGACATGAAGGTCTCTAAGCTTTACGGTATGCTTCAACCCAACGAAAGCGAAACGGCTGCCGTACGCGCTGTTTTCTTTATCGACCCCAATAAAAAAATCCGCTTGATTATGTATTACCCACTCAATGTAGGCCGCAATATGGACGAAATTCTCCGAGCCCTCGAGGCCCTACAAGTTTCCGATGAACATAAGGTGGCTATGCCTCTAGATTGGCGCAAAGGCGATAAGGTAATCGTTCCCCCACCCAAAACTTTGGCCGAAATGGATGCTCGCATTGCAGATACTTCTTGCGAAAAGGTAGATTTTTATCTCGCGAAGAAGTCGCTTTAAGTTCTTATTTTTTAGAAGGGCTGCCCCTCGCTTCGCTCGGGTCGGGCTGTCTCGCAGCTCGCTCTTCGCTCGGCCCTGCGCGGGCTTTGCCCGCTGGGTCTGGCCTTCGGCCACTGCTGCCCATCCCTCAGCCTGCGGCCCTTCGGGCCTGCAAAACGCAGAGAACCAAATTTGTCACTCCAATTATTTTTTCCCAAACCTGAGGAGCTTCTCCTCCCAATATTCTAAGCTATGTTTTTTAAGCACATTTATGATAAAAGTTTGGCTCAAGCTAGCTACATGATCGCTTGCCAAAAAGCAGGCGTGGCCGCTGTAATAGACCCCAAACGAGATGTAGACACTTATCTGGAGATAGCCAAGCAAGAAGGCTTTCGCATTACCCATATTCTAGAAACACATATTCATGCAGATTTTTTGGCCGGTAGCCGAGAATTGGCCGAACTTACAGGGGCCAAAATGTACCTCTCTGCAGAAGGCGGAGAGGGCTGGGAATACGAGTTTCCCCATGAAGGCTTAAAAGATGGAGACGAATTTTGGTTGGGGAATCTTAAATTTGAAGTTTGGCATACCCCCGGTCATACCCCCGAAAGTATCAGCTTTTTACTGACCGATACACCCGCTACAGAAGAACCTGTAATGCTCTTTACTGGAGATTTTGTCTTTGTTGGTGATATCGGACGCCCTGATTTGCTAGAAAAAGCAGCAGGAATTAAAGGCACCCAAGATGAAGGAGCCAAACAGATGCTGGCTTCTGTCCGTCGTTTCAAGGAATTACCCGATTTTATTCAGCTTTGGCCCGGACATGGTGCGGGATCGGCCTGTGGTAAGGCCTTGGGCGCAGTACCTAGTAGTACTGTAGGCTATGAGAAAATCCGTAACTGGGCCTGCCAATTAGCCGATGACGATAAAGCTTTTACCGATTTCTTGCTAGAGGATCAACCCGAACCACCCAAGTACTTTGCTAAAATGAAATTGCTCAACAGAGTGGAGCGCCCTTTACTTACTGAGTTGGCTACCGCCCAAGAATTAGATTGGCCTGTTGTGGCTGCGGCTATGCAAGCAGGTGTCCCTTTGATTGATGCGCGTCCCCGAACAGAAGTAGAAACTCAAGGTTTTATTCCTGGAACAATCAATATCCAACATAATAATGCCTTTTCTACTTGGGCCGGTTGGTTCCTTGACTATGATAAGGAGTTTATGCTCTTAGCCGCTGAGGACCAAATTGATGAACTTCGCCGAAAACTTATGCGTATAGGTCTCGATAATTTCAAGGGCTTTGTTGCTTCTACCAATGCTTATCAGCAAGAACTACATCAGCCAGATATTATTACTGTGACAGAATTGAAAAAGCTAAAAGCAGATTATCGCATTTTTGATATTCGCTCAGCTAAAGAATATAAGGAGGCTCATATCGAAGGCGCAGAGCATTTCTTTTTAGGAAAACTCTATGAATTGACTAAAGATATAGACCGCAACGAAGCTATCATTTTGCATTGCCAAGGAGGTGATCGAGCAGCTATCGGATACAGTATTTTGGTTCAAATGGGCTTTAAGAATATCAAAAACTTTAGCGGGGGAATTAAGGCTTGGGTAGCCGCCCAAGAACCTTTGGTTTAATGAAAAAAAGGAGCGAATATTCGCTCCTTTTTTGTTGGGTTATTTTGGTTTTGCCCGCAGGCCAGACCGAGCCGCTGAAAGCGGCTAAGGGAATAACCGCCGCAAGGAGAAGCCGCAGCGGGGGGGCAAAAATGATATTCATAAATGCTTATTTTCTGTAGACACCTGCTGTCGCGTTGTCTCGTTTCCAGCGCAAAATGACAGACAAAATAAGGAGCAAACCAATACCACCAGCAAAAATACTGGCTAAAAAAAGCACGGCATTTCCAACGGCCCTTTCTGCTAAATAAATAGGTTGGTCAGGGCCAAATTGGATAAAAGCCGACCAAAAAATGGGGTGCGAAGCCAGACTATTTCTATTTTCAGAAAGATATTTGAGTTTTGCTCTTTGTAGGGCAGTACTTTTTTCGGCTCCTGCGGCAATTTGACGATAATAATCTTCTAATAAAACGGCCGTGCTTTCATCATCAATCTGCCAAAGACTAATTAAGGTTGTGGGGCAGCCCGCATACATAAAGGCTCTACTCAAGGCGGAACTAGTTTGTCCTCTTTTAGCGCCTTGGCAAGCTGAAAGGACGGTCAAATCAGCCGAAATGGGCAAATTCATAATCTCTTCAGCTTGAAGTAAGTCATCCTCTTGCTTATGAGTGATATTAGAAAAAGCAAGGGCTGATTCTAGCGGCTGCCTAGGCTCTTGTAGGCTGTGCAACGCCAAATGGATCACCGCATAGCGGTTAACATTTGCCTTGAAATTGGCCTCTGTTGCCAAACTGTCGAGTAAAAAACGGCCCTCAAATTGCCGAGCGAGCCGCCCAATTTCAAGTCGTTTTTTGGGTAATACAGCTAATTTTCGTCCCTGATCCTGCTGGTAAGTCCCTGCAATGGCTAATAGTTGCCCTCCCTTTTGAGGCAAACTATCTTGCTCTTGCAAAAAGAGATTACTGCTGTAATGATAAAAAATGGCTTTTTCTCGAAATAAGTAAGGCAGATCGCCAAAACGCTTTCTTCCAGCAGGTTGATGGAGTAAAACTTCAAAAGGCAATTGATATAATGGACCATCAGGAATAATCAATAGCTTTTTTCGCATGGGCAAAAGACTAACCACCGGAGCCAAAAATCGAGCATACAAAGCCGAGGATTCTTGGATAAAAGGACCTAAAAGGTCGGGCTCACCTAGGCTCAATCGCTCGGGATCACTCAACTGCTGAACAAAATCTACAATCTGCCGCTCCCATTGCGGAGAGCGCCTACCCAAACGAAGCAATTGGGCCGTTTCTTGGTCCACATAAAACAAATAAACCATAGAATCGCCCCAGAAATACTCTAGACAGGCCGTTTTTTCTGGCAAATTGCTCTGCAAATCAGCTAAGGGATAGCGATAAAGCGTATCAGATAACTGGGCCAGTTGTTCGCTTCCAAAAATGGCTTGGTCTCTCCATTTTTGATAGGCCTGTAACCAACCGTATTTTTGAGCAATTACAGCTTTTGACAAAAAACCACGCTCTAGGTACAACTTGGCCTGAGCGAGTGATTCTTGCTGCTTTTTTACCGATAAACTGGACCAGTTCTCTTTGGTTTCTGCAAAAAATAGGTCGATTTGCTGCAAATTAAAGTTATCTGCAACAACTAAGCTATCTGTAGTTGTTTGTCCCCAAAGCTTAATCAAGGCAAAACAACAGACTAGGGTTAAGATCAGGGTTTTAAACATCTTGGGCTAAATTTAGAGGGTGGGTACTCCTAAGATACACAAAGCCTATTTGTTCTAAAAATGAAGCCTTAACTTATTGCGGTTGTTTTGCTATTTTTTGGGGCTGCCCCTCCCTACGGTCGGGTCGGGCTGTCTCGCAGCTCGCTGATCGCTCGGCCCTGCACAAAATTCGCTACGCTCATTTTGTTGGGTCTGGCCCTGCGGGCCACTGCTGCCCATCCCTCAGCCGTTGCAGGCTTTCGCCTGCCTAAGGGACCAAAATTAGCGGCCGTGCATTCTATTGAGCAGAATATTGTCTGCGGTCCAAGGGAGTTGCCCTTCAAATTCGGTTTCTCGATGTGAGCAATCTTTTTTGCTACAAAGTCGGCAAGAGCTGCTTCGGCAAGCATCCAAATGTACAAAAAGCTCTACGGGAGAGGATAGTTTTTCGCGCAAAAGGTTTTCTAGTGCTTCAATTTCTTTGTGACCTTCTCGAATATCGAAGTACCAGGGAACGGAAAGATGGCAGTCAATATGTAAATCGCTACCGTATTTAATAATGCGCAGATTATGCACATCGATCCAATTTTCTTTGCGGTTATCTTGTAAATCTTGAACAATTTTATGGACCAGTTCATAATCCAGCTCGTCCATAATGCCAGCCAAAGATTTTCGGATAATATGATAGCCCGTATAGGCAATAATTCCCCCAAAGAGAATGGCGACAATATTATCGGCTAACCTGATCCAATATGCTTCAGCAGATTGATATTGTAGAATCATGATGAGAATAAGGCCAAAAATAAGCCCTAGGGTAGAGTAGGCATCAGATTTTAGGTGTTGGCCACTGGCGACAAGGGCCAAGGAGTGGGTTTTTTTGCCTTGTTTTTCGGCTAGGTGTCCAAGTAGGTAGTTGACAGCCCCAGCAAAGGCAGTAATATAAAGCCCTAAATCGATGGGGTGGAGTTTGTAGTCTCCAGCAAATAGGCGGTAGCTGCCTTGTCCAATAATCAGTAGGCCAGCCAAGACAATGAGAGTGCCTTCTACACCAGCAGAAATAAATTCAATTTTTCCATGTCCATAAGGATGGTTTTCATCCTTGGGGCGGGCAGCTAAAATTAGGCTATACAGTCCTAATGCTCCAGCAACAACATTGATAATACTTTCTAGGGCATCGGTCAATACACTGCTGGAGTTGGTATAGAAGTAGGCCAAAAATTTGGCCGCTAAAAGCAGGGCGCCCAAAAGGACCGCCCAAGCTTGTAGACGAATATTCTGCTGGTCCAAAATATTTTATTTTTTGTGTCGGTTCCGCTTAGAAGTCGTTTTCTTTTTGGGCGTAGTCTTTTGCATATAGCTTTTGGCTTTCCCTGTAAATTGCCGTTTGCGTTTGCTGCTTTTTTGTTTCTGCTTTTGTTTGTAATCCTTTTTCTCATGAAAAGCACCTTGAAAATTGGGATCCTCCTTTCGTTTTTGGTGGTCAATTTCTTTGGCTATTTCTTGCTTTTCGTCAAAGGGCGTTTCAGGAATTTCTAAGTCTATAGGTAATTCGTAAACAGGGATAGACATTCGGATTTTCTTTTGGATCATCTGGATGTGGTATTGCTCGGCGGCTTGCGCAAAGCTAATAGCCGTTCCCGTATGGAAAGCTCTGCCTGTTCGGCCAATACGGTGGACATAATCTTCGTGTAGGCGGGGCACCTCAAAGTTAATGACATGGCTTACCTCTGGAATATCAATGCCACGGGCCATCACATCGGTGCTAACGAGCACGCGCAAAAGCCCTTCTTTAAATTCTTTGAAGGCATTGATGCGGCTATTTTGGCCCTTATTGGAGTGGATCAGGCGCATTTCGCCGTCTAGTCTGGCCCGTTGTAAAGCTTCAAAGACCTTATTGGCGCTGCGTTTAGAGCGGACAAAAATAATGACTCGATCAAAGCCCTCTTCCTGTTGAAAGAGATGGACCAAAAGGTTGAGTTTTGTCCCAAAATTGGGGGTATAATAGAGCCGTTGTTCTACGGTTTCTACGGGGGTAGCTTCTGGGGTGATTTCTACTTTATGGGGGAAATCCATAAAGTTCCAGCTAAGTTCTTCGACTTCGGGAGAGAAGGTGGCCGAAAATAGCAAATTTTGCTTTTTTCGGGGGAGTAGGTCCAAAAGGGTGTTAATTTGTGGACGGAAACCCATATCGAGCATGCGATCGGCCTCATCCAAGATCAGAATTTCTACCTTTCTGAGGTCCAGATTCATTTTCTCATAGAGTTCGAAGAGGCGGCGGGGGGTACAGACCACCATATCGGTACCTGCTTCTAGTTCTTTGGCTTGTTTTTGCCAACCTACTCCACCATAGAGGCCCACCATTTTAATATCGGTGTATTTGGCTAGTTCTTGTTGTTGTTCCAAAACCTGCAAAACCAATTCTTTGGTGGGTACCATAATAATGGCCCGAATAAAATCGGCTTGGTGATATTGTAGTTTTTGTAAAGAAGGTAGGAGATAGGCTGCTGTTTTTCCTGTTCCCGTTTGGGCAATGCCAATCAGGTGTTGGCCTCCACGAATGAGTGGAATTGCTTTTTCTTGGATGCCAGTGGGGTGTTCAAAGCCCAAATCTTCTAGGGCTTTAATATATTGAGGAGAAAGGCCAAGTGGGCCAAAATTTTCTTTAGTAATAGACATAAATCTGTAGTTAATGAGCTAGTCTTGGGCCGCTAGGCCCCTTTTTGCCCTTTAGGGCTATTTGTCGAGCTGGCCTAGCGATGCGGAAGGGGGCGGCGAAGCGCCAGACCCAACAAAATGAGCGAAGCGAATTTTGTGCAGGGCCGAGCAGGCTTGCGAGCCCTGTAGCGTAGCGCCGCAGCTTGCTGCGGAGGCCCCTAAAAAAAGAGTGTAAAGCTACAAGAAGTTAACGAAATACGGCAATCTCTACTCCTTTTTGCTGCAATTTTCTAAACATGGGCTCCTGTTTTAATACATAATCAAGACTATAGGAGATATAATCATGGCTGAGATAAATTACCTTTAGTTTGGGAAGTTGAAAAATTTCTTGAGGAACTTCCTGAAGCGTCTGAATTTTTAAATCCTGACCAGGGAAGAGCGCTGCTGGCGGTTTCATTGGTGGCGTATAGCTAATGACCAATTCTTTTAAATTTTGAAAATGGGCAATTGATTTGGGGATAGCTAGGTCAAAATTATTTCCTGAAATGTCAAGTCTTTCCACTTGCGTCCAAGAAAGCATATGTTTGGGGATCTCGCTAAGCCCTAAGTCGAGCAGATAGAGTGTGTTTTTGGCTAAATCTTCTGCAAAAAAGGCATCCATCCATTCAGGATCATTGGATTGAATAACTTTTAGAGCCCCTATACCTGTACGTTTATAGAATGCTTCTAATAGGCTCTTGATTTCGAGTTCATTGGGTGCGGCAGCGATATATCGATCAATAGTATGGGCAAAGTGCAGTTCAGGGAACTGTTCGCTAAAGAGTTTCCAGCGTTTTTTGACCACTGTACTAAACGAACGAGGGCTGATGCGCTCTATTTGGGCCAGAGCTAATTGTTTGATTTTATTGTCTTTGTTTGTTTTGTAGAGCACGAATAAAGCGGCGCGGAGCTCAGTTGGGCAGCCGCCTTGTTCCAGCATATAGAGTCCTAGGCGAATCATTTCTGGATCTTCGCTGAGCAGCAATTCCTTCAAATTTTGTAGCTCTTGGCTAGCTGCTTCTTTAAGGCAAGCCTCTCCTTTTTGCTCGAGGAGCTGCAACAGGCTTTTTTCGCTTAGGATTTTAATTTGAGGATATTTAGTGAGCGGATCGCCCTCAATTTTGGGTAGGTCGCCAAGGACCAAAAGTTGGGTTTTGGCGGTAATTTTATTTTTGGGGATCAGTTCTAGCTCCTTAAGTTGTTCTTTGAGCTCTCGTTTATTTCCCTTAAACTTCCCTTTGAGGACAATTTTGGTTCCTGCTTTTAATTCAGGCAAGTTTTTTTGAATGTGTTTTTCGAGCTCGGTAAAGACCTTGTTTCTAAAATTGCTCAAGGGTAAATCAAGTAGCTCGATGAGTTCATTGCTAGACAAATTGGGCAGTTCTTTTTCTGGCTGCTCCAAATAATTTAGGCAATCTTGCAGAAAATCAACTTTATAATGATTCTTTTGGGCGGCATTAAAGAGTGTAACAAAATCTTTGAAAAGGGGAGTGGCCTTAGCCGATTTATCGCCTCTTTTAAAATAATGGAGCGCTGGAAACTGCAGCAGTAGTTGGGGCTGTTCCTGCAAGGCCGTATCGCGGAGACAAAGCTTGCGCAGTTGGGGCAATTGGAGCAAAGGGCTATTGGCTTGGACCTTGAGTTGGGCAGAAGGGGCCGAAAAATCTTCTAGGGAAGTTAATTGAGAAAAGTTTTTGCCTAGCTGACTCAAGCCATGAAAATAAAGAATATGTAGGCGCTTCAATTTAGAAAGTTGGCAAATGCTATCGGGAAGTTGTTGGATATTTTTCCAATGACAGGCTTCTAAATCTAGGGTTTCCAAGGCTTGTAGTTGGCTGAAAAAGCTAAAATCTGTTGTTTTGTCAAAATATTGCCCATATAAACGGAGCTCGACCAAATTGGGGAAAAGATAGGGCAGTTGCGGCAGGAGCTGAGGCGCATAAGTCCTTAGGTTTAGCCGCTTGACCGTAGGCATGGGCTGCACATCTAAGCTCTCCCATTCAAAATCTTTGGGAAGTCGACTGAGGCGCAGTTCATGGATTTGAAGTGCAAAAAAAGATTTGGGAAAGCGTTTGAGATTGAGCAGGACTGGAACATCAAAAAGTAACCGTTTTTCTTGCTGCAATTGGGCAATTTTGTCGGCAATCATCTTGCGCTCCAGGTTTTCTTCTTTTGTATAATACTGCATTTGCTCGATTTTGAGGCAAAAATACAGCTTTTGAGGAAGAAGAAGGAAATTAGGGCTTGTTCAAATAGACATTTAAGGGGCCATTTTTTCTAAATAAGCCATTGCTTTTTTCATGGCATGGGCTTGTTGTAAGCCCATGTAAAGCTCTTCTTGCAATTGCTCCACTCTTTCTGCTTTGCTGCTGTCAGGGATCAGTTGGCCAAAAATATGCAGAATTTTTTCTAGGGTTGTTTCTAGCTGTAGCAAAGAGAGTTCCTTCGTTTTGGCCTTTTCTTTTCCTAAAAGGACAACGGCATATTGCGCAATCAAAGAAACTGTATCTTCTAGATAAAGAGGTTCTTTTTTTCGCTTACGTTCTGTAATAGACCGAATAATAGTGGCTCGCATATCTTCTCCCAGGTTTTGGGGTAAGCTGCTTAAGGGTTGAGTAGAAAATAACTGAGGAAGTAAATTCCCTTCTTTTAAACAGAGTTCAGACCGCAGTTCTACTTCTGTATCAAACAACCATTGACTGAGGCCTGCCAATTGGCCGTTTTCTATCCGCAGTTCTAAGCCATGTGGAACATAACTATTGCCTGCTTCATCACTACCGATGCCTTTAAAGAGCAATTTACCTTCACGGCTAATCAACTGCATGCGCTTTGGCTGCATCAATACTTTTTGTACCCTTGAATTTGGGGCTAAGTTGAGTAGACTAATCCAGTAATAGTCGCCCGACTTAACAATTTTAAAGGCCCGATCCTCAAAGGTGAATTGAGGTGAGGGGCCACGCTCTCCCGCTCTAAAGCGATCAGAGGTAGAAATAAAAATGTAGTAAGGGTAATTTTTGATTTGGGGAATCATATTTTGGGGATTAAATGGCTAACTCATGTATATTAACCAGCTTGAGATTTTTAAAGGCATAAGCTTTACTTAAAGCATCTTTCATGCTGCTTTGCGCATTTATTTTCTTCAACTGAATATCAAGCTCTAGTAAGGTTTGCGCCATAATTGGACTGATGCCCGACACCAAAGGTTTGCACCCCATGAGTTGAACGGCTTTAAGCAATTGCAATAAGCCCTTGGCCTCCTCTAGCTGCAAATGTTGCAAGCCCTTAATGTCTAAAATAAACACCTTGGCAGAAACCTCAGAAACCTTGTGCAAGGCTTGTTTGATCACTTCCTTGAGCCGCTTTTTGTGAAGAATACCCACCAAAGGCAAAAAGAGAATATCATCCCAAATTTGAGAAAGTGGAGCCGCCAAACGACGATTTTCCTCTTCCAAAACCGCTTCCTTTTGCTGGTTATAGCTATCCACAATAATAGCGATCTCTTGCTCAATACGCATATGAAAGGCCTCTAAAAGGTCAAAATCACGGATACTGAGCGCCCTAAATACTTCTCGAAAAAGATGGCCAAACAACACCATTCCCTCAAAATAAAATTTGAGCGGCAAGCCAATACGGGCATGCACTAAACCAATGCTTTTTCGGCGCTCTTGATAAGCCGCATCAAAGTCTAAAGTCCAGAAGTCGGTCCAATAACTTTTATGCAAGCTTTTGAGGCGTTTAACCTGATGGTCAGAGGTGAAAAAGTGCTCAAAATCAGGTTGACTCAGCATTTGATCATAAAATTGATCTATAATTTGGGGGAGTTGGCCAAGCATCAAATCGGCATAAGTATGCAAAATCATATCGTCTGCTAGAATTTGTTCTTGACTTAAAACTTTTGGGGTTTGCATTTTCTTGAGGTACTTGTTCTACTCAAAAATAAGCAATTATCTATTGATATAAAATATGATGAAAAACTTTTTTAAGAAAACCTTAAGTGGGATTTGCCCTCTATTTTATTTTTTGAAAAGCTCCTACTTAAGGAGGATACAATAAATGCTGTTATTTTGGGGCTGCCCCTCGCTTCGCTCGGGTCGCTATGCTGCGCGGCTCGCTGGTCGCTCGGCCCTGCGCAAAATTCGCTACGCTCATTTTGCTGGGTCTGGCCTGCGGCCACTGCTGCCCATCCCTCAGCCAAATGCAATTCCTTTGCTATTATTTTTAAATAAAACTAAATGGCTAAGGGCAAGAAAAACTAAGGCTTTGTTCCTTTGTCTAGCATTTTTGTTTATTATTAGGTAGTCATTCAATTTTTAGCCTTAAACCTTAATAATATGCGCAAGCTATTCCAATTGAAAGAAAAGATTTGGAGTTTTGGTGGAAATTATGTCATCCGAGACGAAAATGAAGAGCCCGTTTATGCGGTCAAGGGAAAAGTTTTTTCTTGGGGAAAAGATCTCTCCTTTCAAGATTATCATACGGGGGAAGAAATATTTCGCATCAAGCAAATTTTGATGAGTTTTATGCCTCGCTTCGAAATTTTGAAGGATGGAGAGCCATTGGCTGAAATTCGCAAAGAGTTTCAGTGGTTTGGCCAAAAGTTTACCTTAGATGTGCCTGGTCCAAATGATTATACTATTGAAGGCTCTTTTTGGCAAAGAGAATTTGAATTTCGCCGAGCTTCGGGCCTCTCTGCTCGAGTATCTAAAGCGTTTTGGAATTGGACGGATACTTATGGCATTGAAATTTATGAGGGCGATGAGGCCTTTATCTTAGCCACCGCTATTGTTATTGATTTGGTGCTGTTTGAAAAGAAATCAAACTAAGTAGTCATGCCAAAGCGCTTTCAGCTCAAGGAAAAAGCTTGGAGTCTAGATAGTAGCTATCTAATCCGAGATGAGCTAGACCAAATTACTTATTTGGTAGAAGGGAAGTTTTTTTCTTGGGGCAAAGCCCTTTCTTTTCGAGATTATAAAACAGGACAAGAGTTATTTCAAATTAAAAGACGGCTTTTTTGCCTGTTGCCTCAGTTTGAAATAAAACATAAGGGAGAAGTCATTGCCGAATTTCGTAAGCGGTTTTACCTTTGGGGACATTGTTTTAGTTTAAGGTTTTCAGGAGGGTCAAATTATCAAGTCGAGGGTGGCTTTTGGTCCAGAAACTTTATTGTTAGTGCAAATGAAAAACAATTAGCCAAATTGTCTAAAAAGTTTTGGGCCTGGACAGATACTTATGCTGTTGAAATCTATGAAGGAGAGGAACAACTAATTTTGGCTGCTGCTGTCATTATTGATTGTGTTTTATTTAATCATGGTTCAAATTAGAGGAAAAAAGAGCTGCCTTGGCCCAGCGCTGCGCAGGGGTGGCCGAAGGCCAGACCCAGTTTTTTTGAGCGTAGCGAAAAAAACGCAGGGCCGAGCGAACAGCGAGCCCCGCAGCATAGCGGCGGCCAACCGAGGCGAAGCCGAGCTGGCCGCGGGCCCCAAAATAAAAACAGAGATGAAAAAAGCCAGTAGAAAAAAACTACTGGCTTTTGTTGTTTATTCTGTAGCCTTGAGGACGGCCAGTAGAATTTCGGGAGAGAGGCGCACCTTAAAATTGGGATTGATATAAGAAAACTGAATTTCGCCTTCTGTATTTAGGACAAAAACGGCGGGGGCTGGCAATTGGTAATGGGTTTCGCCAGAATGTTCTTCTAGTTTGACTCCAAATGCACGGTAGCGTTTTTGGGCGCTATTATCTAGTTGGAAAGCGATGCCTAGTTTGCGAGCATACTCCATTTTAGAATCGGACAGCAATTGGTAGCGGAATTCGCCTTCTTCTGCGCTTTCTTTTAGTTTTTCGGGTTTATCGGCAGAAATCGCCAAAACTTGAAAGCCCAAATCATGAATTTCCTTTTCAATTTCTTGTAGACCATTTAGTTGCAAATTGCAGTAGGGGCACCAATTTCCGCGGTAAAAAACTAAAACGGTTTTTTGTTTTTTGATCAACTTTTTAATGTTCAGGCTTTCTCCGTCTACATTTTGGAGGCTGCCCGCAGGAATTGTTTCGCCAATCAAAATAGGACAAATATCTTCGGCGGCATTGGGTACGCTTTCTTTTTGGGCAAAAGAAAGGCTACTCCAAAGTAAAAGCAGAAAAACAAATAACTTTTTCATAAGAGAGGGTTAGTTTATTAGTACCAGTCCCAATTTCCCTTGCGGTAATAGCTACTAAGTACTGGATCATGAATGCGATTGACTTGAATTTTTGCCGTGTCGATAGGAACGACTGACTTACCGAAAGAAGTAATATGTAAGAGGCTCTCTTTGTTGAGCCATTTGGTCTGAACTTTATCTAAATTAACGTTTCTTAAAGCTTTAAGGAAACCTTCTTGGGGTAAATCTTTGGCGCCTAGGGTCCAGCCCCATTGTCCTAGGGTGAGTACTTGATTGTGAATTTGCAAAGTACTGAATCCAGCTTCTTTTAGTGTTTTATTGATGCAAACAAAGGCTTTGCTAGCATAATAAGGGCTGCCGGATTGGATGGAAATGAGCCCGCCTGGCCGCAATTGTTTGTAACACATTTTGTAAAATTCATAAGAGTACAAACGGCCGAGTTCAATACTTTTGGGGTCTGGAAAATCACAATAAATAAGATCGTAAAAATCTAAAGTTTTTTCCATGTATTGAAAGGCATCGCCATTGAGAATTTCTACTCGAGGGTCTAGCAAAGCGCTATCATTCATATGGAGAAAAATAGGGTTAGTTTGGGCTAGTTCGGTCACTTTGGGATCCAAATCAACCAGCATAATTCTTTCAATGCTTGGATATTTTAGTAATTCTCGGACCACGCAGCCATCGCCGCCGCCTAAAACCAAAGCCGTTTTGGGTTCGGGATGTAAACTAGCGATAGGATGGACCATGGGTTCGTGATACATCCATTCATCTAAGGTAGATAATTGTTGGTTGCCATTGATATAAAACCAATGATTGCCTTTCCACTCAGTAATGACCAGTTTTTGATATTTAGATTGGTGCTGGAAAATTACTTTATCTTGATAACGTTTCTGTTCGCCAAAAAGAACAATAGGTTCTGCTGCAAAAAAACCAGCTAAAAGCACTAAACCCACAGCAAAAGCCCCAATTTTAAAGGCCAATTTATGCGCTTTGGGAAAAAGTTGGTTCAAAAAGACCAATAATAAAAGAGCCACGCCAAAATTGACGGCGCCCAAAACAAAAGGCGTATAAGTAAGGCCCAAATAGGGAAGGCCCACAAAAGCAAAAAATAATCCGCCAATCAAACTACCGTAATAATCGTTTTCCATGACGGCTGAAACATTGACCCGCAATTCTTGATAAGCATCATTGAGGCGAACGACTAAGGGAATTTCCATCCCAATCAATAAACCAATCAGGATACAAAAGCTATAAATAAAAATGCCAGTGTATTCCATGTAAGCCGTGGCCGTATAGGTAAATAAAGCCGAAAAGGCGACCAAAAGCGAAAGCGTAAATTCAATAATCACAAAGCTGCTCAGCAAATTCTTTTCAAAGTACTTGGAAATTCTACTGCCCAAGCCCATAGAAAAAAGCATAACGGACAAGACAATTGTAAACTGAAAAACAGAATTGCCTAAAAAATAAGTGGCCAAGGTGGCCAAGATGTATTCGGCCACAATACCCGAAAGACCTGTGGCAAAAAGAGATAATTTGAGAATGTTGGATTTTAACATGACGGCTTGAATAGGTCCATAAAAAAAACTAGCCGCCCAAAATAGACAGCTAGTTGCAATTTTGCTAATTTTTAAAGGAGTTCGGCCCGCTAATCTTTTTCTGACTTAAATCGAATCGGTACAACCATTTTTATCGGAACTTTTTTTCCGAATTCTTCTGCCGCTTCCCATTTTGCCGTTATGGCTACAACTTTTACAGCATTTAATGCAACTCCCTCTAAACCCAATCCTTCTTCGCCCATAAACCGAAGAAGTTCAATGTTTTCCATTTTCCCCTCGGCAGTTACCACAAATCGAATATAAGCTACCGAATTGATGTTTTTTCCCTTGGCGGCTTTAGGATAAATAGTGGCGGCCGCTAAATCTTTCATTAATGCTAATTGCCCACATGTTTTTCGCTCTTCTGGACTTTCGTCTTCTGAACAGCTTTCTGTGAGATAATAACAATCTTTCGGCAGATAATCTATAGTCGGAGCCGGTGCCGGAGGTGGTGGTGGCGGCGGTGTTTCTTCTACGACTGGCGCTGGAGGAACAACTGGCGGTGGCGGTGGTGGCGGAACTAAAGTATCAACCTCCACAATATATTGTGGAGCTCTTGCGGCTTGCATAGCCTGAACTCCCCCTACAAAAAAGAGGAGCAAAAATAAATAGCGATAATACATGAGCATATTTTTCGACGGTGAAATAAAATCTTTGCCTAAAAGATGTTTGTATCAGCTCTTTTGGTGGAAAATGGAGCAAAAAATCAAAACTAAAATAAGTCTGCTTATAATTTAATTAAAAAGGGAACAGTCATTCTCGTCAGAATATCTCTTCCGTTTTCCTGACCAGCTTCCCATTCCGAATTTTCGGCCACTGTCTTTACTGCATTTAGGATAGCTTCTTCTAAACCAAGGTTTTTTGGACCTACATATCCAATCAACTCAATTCTTTCCATTTTCCCTTTTAGATTTACGATAAATGAAATGTATACCGAGGCATTGATAGTTTTGCCTTCGGCTGCTTTAGGCAGTCTAAATGCATCTATTAAATCATTTCCTAGGGCTCGGTCACCACAAGATTTTCGTTCTTCTGCACTGCCATCTTCTGGGCAATGTTCTTGAAGATAATAAGGGAATTTATGTACGATTTCAGATGCTGGAATTGGCGGAAGTAAACTGTCTACAACAACATATTGTAAGGCGGTTGTCGCTTGTGAAGCACTAATGCCCCCAAAGAAGAAAAAAAGTAAAAGTAAATAACGATAATACATAAGTTTGGTTTTTAAATTGATTTTATTAAAATATTTAGGTGAAAATATGAATAAAAAATTATAGCTAAGCTAGCTGTGCTGATATTTTGGTTTAAAATGTTTATAGAAGCAGCTCTCGGAAAATCACCCCCAAAAAAAAGCGCGCAGAAAACTTTTGTTTTCTGCGCGCCTCTCTTTATTTCTCTAAAGTTTTACTCAAACTTTTTCCCAGAGCGATCAATAACGGCCGCACTAGCTTGCTGATTGGCAAAAAGAAGTAAATCCTGAATATTCACTCTTTCTGGGCGACTAGCCACAAAGAAAATAGTTTCCGCTACATCTTCTGCTCGCAAAGGCGTGAAATCATCATAAATTTTTGCTTTTTCTTCATCACCATCAAAACGAACTAAAGCAAATTCAGTTTCTACATGCCCAGGATGAATGGCGGCTACCCGAACTCCATAGCGATGCAAATCTAAACGCATTCCTTTGGTGAGCATATCTAAAGCAGCTTTTGTAGCGCAATAAACATTTCCGTCGGCATAGGCTTCTTTACCTGCAATCGATCCGATATTGATAATGAATCCTTTTTTATTTTGGACCATAATCGGACTAATTGCCCGGCTCAAGTAAAGTAATCCTTTTAGATTGGTATCAATCATAGTTTCCCAATCCTCAATTTTTCCCTCATGAATGGGGCCTCTACCTTTTGCCAAGCCTGCATTATTGATCAAAATATCAATGTTGCCCCAAGATTCAGGCAATTTTGCCAAGGCGGCATCAATTTCTTCTTTATTTCGAACATCAAAAGAAAGGGTTTGTACTTCCAACTGCTCAAAATTTTCACGCAATTGCTCCGAAAGTTGTTCTAAACGCTCTGCTCGACGGCCAGCCAATACTAAACGATAACCCGCACGAGCAAATTGCCAAGCTGTGGCTCGACCAATACCAGAAGTTGCGCCCGTAATAAAAACAACTTCTTCTGCATGAGGCGAAGGCAAAATTTCTTCTTCCGATTCAGGCAACTGTAATTCTTCGGCTAGTGGTTGCTGTTCTTCTGGACGAATTACTTTATACAACTGGTCCAATTCTATCGCCTGCAATTCGGGCTTCAACAAACAAGCTTGCAAATAATTTGCTCTGGCCGCCTCAATTTGTCCCTGTTTAGCCTGGCAATCGGCCAAAGCCAAATAAGCCAACTCATATTGCGGATCAATTTCTAATGCCCGATGCAATAATTCATTCACTCTAAATAATGACGCATATCTTTTGCGCAAATGCAAAGCATACTCATAATAAAGCGCTGCCGATTCTTCGTTGACAAAAATCGCTTTTTTATAATATTCTTGCGCCAATTGCTGCTCTTCTTCCTCAAAATGACGATCAAATAAACGCGCCAACCAAATCAAAGCGCGACCATTACTAGGATCCAAAACTAAAATTCGTTCATAAGCCAAACGCGCTACTTCATAATCCGCTTCTTCCGTTTCCGTCTCCGCAATGACAAAAAGCGCATCCAAAGAGCGAATTTCAGTCAAATATTGCTGGGCCGCTTCCAAATTTTCATTTTCCAAAACGACTTTTTCAGCCAGCACTTCTTCTTTTTCCTCTTTTTCCACAACCGTCGGAATTTCTTCCGCTTTTTCTTCCTCTACAGTTTCTAACTGTTTTTCTTCCTCCATTTCTTCAACAGCATTTTCGATCTGCTTTTCTTCTTCCAAAATTTCTTCCTCGGCCCGAATATCTGCTTCTTTTTCAGTCTCAGTCTCTGCTACAGGCGCTTCAATAATTTCCTCTTCAGCCTCTTCCTCTTCAACAAAGACTGGTTTTTCTTCGCTTTTTTGCAAAACCTTAATATCTAAAGCCTGCAAAAGGCGACTAAACTCACTGGCTTCAAAGTCAGCCCAAGGACTAGGCGAAAGCGCATTGATTTTTCGCAAAAAACTGCCAATATTCGTCGATAAACGCTTGGCAAAAAGTTTTTGCGCCTCAATTTCTTCGATTTCATGTGGTGCCGCTTCTCGATTGGCTTTGCGCAAACGAATCCACTCCTCATGCCAATAATCTCGATAGCGCATGAGCTCATGAATCGTTTTTGTTTGCGTGGGCGTTTCCGTAATATTTCCAGCAGCATCTTTTTGCCGACCATTTAAAAGCACAGGCAAAATTCGCTCAGTATTTAGCATCAATGCCGCCAAAGCCTGCATGGCTTCCGCATCTTTCAAAAAGTTATCGCTTAAAAGCAAAAGCACTTTTTCTTCGCCTTCTTCCAAACTACTCGGTTTAGGATTGGCAACTAATTCGACTTGGCTGCCAGCAAAAAAATGCGCTAAACTTTGAAATTCTTCGCTGTTGGCCGCTACATATAATACAGGGAGTTGATATTGAGGCATAATTCGACGTTATTTTTTTTCTTTGGCCTAAAGTAAGGGCTTTTGAAAAGAAATGAAAGTTTAAAACCACAGAACTTTTTGTTTTACCTATAAATTTAGGCTTCCGAAAAATCAATAATGCGGCGAAGAACTATTTTTTGGGGAGTCACTCTTTTCTGTTGTTGAACTGACTGCTTGTTGCAGTTTGCTATTTTTTGGGGCCTCCGCTGCGGCTTCGCCTTGCGGCGCTACGCTTTGGGGCTCGCTCTTCGCTCGGCCCTGCGTTTTTTTCGCTGCGCTCAAAAAAACTGGGGCTGGCCTTCGGCCACCCCGCCGCATCGCTAGGCCGCACAACGGTCTTTTTTTGTTTAGCTTTTTTTCTTCGGCCCTTAAATCTCCCTTTCAATTAGCGGTTTTCAATTAGTAAGCGGCAGAAAAATCAATTTAATTTTTCTGCCGCTTTTTTTCTAAAAAATTATTAGTCAGTCTATTGACATTAGTATTTTTTAGCCTTAACTTTAGAAACAACAAAAAATATTGCCCCATGATGACTCTCGAACAAAAAATGCAGGATTATAAATTGAGCAAGAAAATACTCAAAGCTTTTTATGGCATTTCTTATCCGACCTTGCGCAAACGCTTGCGTGCTGCGGGTTTGGATCATTTTATTGGTCGAAGAAAATTTTTGTTTGCCGAATTTCTTCTCATTTTTAGGGCATTGGGCCAACCCGAACAAATTTTTACTGAGCTGCAAGAGCTAGCGCAAATTTATGAGCAACTCATTAGCTTGGGTTTATTGCAGGGGCAATCGCAAAAAGATTTGCCACAAAAAGGACAAAAAAAGGAGGCAATTCTTTCTTCTCCGCCAAAATTATGGCTTTTGCAAACCCCTTTGGCTTTGCTCAACCGCTTTATTGCCCTTTATTATCAAGTTTTACTAAATGGCTTGGACCTTTTATATGGCCCAATAGAAAAATATGCTGTTCAACAAGCTGCCTAGTACAACAACAGCAAAACCGCCGAAGAAAAAAGCCCAAAGAAAAAAAATGGATGAGCGGCTGAGCGATGCGCAGCAGTGCGGCCTAGCCGCAGACCGAGCAAAAAAACTTGTTTTTTTTGCGAAGGGCCGAGCGAATAGCGAGCCGCGGAGCATAGCGACCCGAGCCAAAGGCGAGGGGCAGCCCCAAAAAAAAGCCCAAAAGTAAAATTTTGGGCTTCAAAGTGCTTATGAAATGCGTTTAATCCTCATCGGTATAAGGATTTACTTCTGTTTCGTATTCGATTTCGAGATTTTCGGCATCTACTTTTGTGACGGTAAACTCTACGCGTCGGTTAATTTGTCGGCCTTCGGCGGTATTGTTGTCGGCAACGGGTTTACTTTCGCCAAAGCCTTTATAACTCAAGCGATTTGGGGCGACGCTTCCTTTTTGGACCAAATAATTATAGACTGATTTTGCGCGGTTTTCTGATAAGCGTTGGTTGTAGCTATTGTCTCCGCGGCTATCGGTATGTCCATGAATGGCAATTTCCATTGTTGGATATTCATTGAGCAGGTCAATAACCTCTTGTAATTGCTCATTAGATTCGGGCAGTAGGTCCCATTTTGCGGTTACAAAGAAAATGCGGTCCAATTTAACCACATCGCCAACTTTTGGGGGCGGGGGAGGAGGCAATGCGGGAGGCTCTTCTTTAAAGTTGAGTTCGCAAAGGATAATATCATCAATCAGGTAGTAGGCGTTTTCAAAATCTCCAGCAGGATCGGCAGAACCTTCAATCATTTCTGTTTTTTCATTATCGAAAAAATTGCCGAGGATGATCCAATTAGAGCGGTTGGGAGAGACAAAAGTACCTGAATATTTTACCCATTCTCGTTTATCTTTATTGATGACCTCCTCCACATTAAAATCGGGTTTAAGGTCAAGAATTGGGGCCCAAGTTTTTCCCTTGGTAATTCGGGTGGGCGAAAGCGCTAGGCCAATATTATTGCTCACATATTTGGAGTTAACGGCTCGGCAAACCCAAAATTCAAAGTAATATTCGGTCCCTTTGCGCAAAGTTTGGGTCAATTTGGCTTGCACATATTCTCTATAGGTGCTATGGCGCTCCGATTGTGGGTTATGGGTTAAGATCGCGGCCATTTTGTAGCCCGAATGTGGTTCGTCAATGATTTCATTGTTTCGTTGGGCGCTCTTTAATGTTTGGGGAAAAACAATTTTTAGATCGGGGGTGGATAAAGAAGGGCTAGACCAATCGGCAATACTGTAGCGAAAGGTTTTGAAGCCATCTATATCATCTTTCGGAGGTTTGGCTCTAAGTTTTTCAAAACCAGGGTTGGGCACTAGGTTGGGGCCAGATCCTTCTGGAGCTTGTGCCATCAAATGAAAGGGGAGGGCCAGAAAAGCTGGCCAAAAAAGGTATTTTTTCCACATAATTATGCTGTTTTTGGTGAGATCGCCTATAAAATACATAAATGGCTTAGAAGCTTGCCATAGTTGCGCCAAAAATCTCTGTTCAAAATCAAGGAGCAGAAAAAAGCCAGATTTCTTCAGAAGACTGTATATTTCGGCGGATTTAAAATAAACATTATGAAAGTAGGACTCTTTTTCGGCTCTTTTAATCCCATTCATACGGGACATTTAATGATTAGCAGTTATTTGCTGCAACATAGTCCTTTGGATGAGTTATGGTTAGTGCTTAGTCCACACAATCCACATAAAGAACGAAAAACTTTGGCCGATGATTACCTGCGTTTAGAAATGTTGCAGGCTGCGGTGGAAGAGGAGCCCGGTTTAAAAGCTTGCGCTATAGAGTTTGATTTGCCCAAGCCTTCTTATACCGTAGATACTTTGGCTTATTTGCGAGAAGAGCATCCCGAGCATGAATTTGTTTTGTTGATGGGGGGCGATAATCTGCGCTCTTTGCCTAAATGGAAGAATTATGAGCAGATTTTGGCGCATCATGCTATTTATGTATATAAACGACCGAATGTAAGTTTGGGCGAGCTGGAGCATCATCCCCGTATTCATTTATTTCCAGAGGCCCCTTTGGTAGAAATTTCGGCTACTTATATTCGTCGGCAAGTGGCCAATGGAGGAAGTATTCGTTATTGGGTGCCCGATGCCGTGCGAGAAATTATTGAGAAATCGGGGGTGTATCGTTAGGTTGCGGATGAGCAATCTACTTTGGAAATAGCCCCCCAACAAAAAAGCCCAGTCTACAGACTGGGCTTTTTTATCTTCCTTCACTAAATTTATTCATGTTTCAAACCAGCCATGACCGCCTCCACATCAACTTCTAGGCCCTGAGCCACGGCAGCACCCAATTTGGGGTCTACTCTAAAGAAGTGACAAAGTTGGCGATTGATAATCGTCTCTCGTTTTGGACCAGCAATGCCTTGCATAGCCCCCACAATATTGGCCACCAAATTATGACGATCATAATCGTTCATGACTTCATTGAAAAGAGCGGCGGGCTGACTAAAATGATCGTTTTCGCCAGGCCCCTCATTCCGATCAAAGAAATCGGCCACAGGATCCTTAATTTCTTCCGCAGGCTCCGTATAACTCGCATCCTCATAAATGTCATCAAAACTATTGGGATAATAGTTGGGCCCCTCTTCGCCATTGCCATCTACCCGCATCAAGCCATCTCTTTGGTAATTTTTTACCGCAAAAGGACAACGATTGACGGGAATTTGCTCATAATTGGCCCCCAAACGATAACGATGCGCATCGGGATAAGACAATAAACGACCCTGCAACATTTTATCGGGCGAGTAGCCAATACCATCCACAATATGAGCAGGCGCAAAAGCACTTTGCTCTACCGTAGCAAAATAATTTCTAGGAATTTCATTCAATTCCAAAATCCCCACTTCCTGCAAAGGAAAATCTTTATGCGACCAAACTTTTGATAAATCAAAGGGATTAAAAGGCAAGGCCTGCGCCTGCTCATCCGTCATGGTCTGAATCATAAATCGCCATTTAGGGAAGTTGCCTGACTCAATCGCTTCCACCAAATCCCGCTGAGAGAAATCCATATCTTTGGCCCGCATCTGATCGGCCTCTGGCCCAGTCATATTTTTGATGCCTTGTAGGGTCTTAAAATGGAATTTTACCCAAACTCGCTCGTTCTCCGCATTCACCATACTAAAGGTGTGCGAACCATAACCATTCATATGGCGATAACCATAAGGCGTGCCTCGGTCCGAAAATAAAATCAAAACCTGATGCAAACTCTCCGGATTTAAGCTCCAAAAATCCCACATCATAGTCGGACTTTTCAAGTTGCTCTTAGGATCCCGCTTTTGTGTATGAATAAAATCGGGAAACTTTTTGGGGTCTTTAATAAAAAAGACGGGCGTATTATTCCCCACCATATCAAAATTGCCGTCTTCCGTATAAAATTTCACCGCAAAACCTCTAGGATCTCGCTCGCTATCGGCGCTGCCTTTTTCGCCACCTACGGTAGAAAAACGCAGAAAAACCTTGGTCTCTTTGCCAATTTGGTTCAAAAACTTAGCACGGCTGTACTTAGATACGTCCTGCGTCACCCTAAAAGTACCAAAAGCACCGCTCCCTTTGGCATGCACCACCCGCTCGGGAATCCGTTCGCGGTTAAAATGCGCCAATTTTTCATGCAAAATATAATCTTCTAGCAAAAGAGGCCCCCGACGGCCTGCAGATTTACTATTTTCGTGATTCGTGTAAGGACGGCCAGAAGCCGAACGCAATTTATGGTTTTGCTCTTTCTTACTCATAATATAAGCTATGTTTAGGATGAGGTAAATAATATGATTTTGGGGCCTCCGCAGCAAAGCTGCGGCGCTACGTTTCAGGGCTCGCTATTCGCTCGGCCCTTCGCAAAAATGCGCAGCATTTTTGCTCGGTCTGGCCTTCGGCCACCCTTTCACATCGCTAGGCCAACTCAAAGTTGCTTCGCAAGAAAAACTCCCTTCGGTTGCCCCAGCTTGGGGATGCCATTGAATTTAGTATTTTTTCTTTGCTTAGGCAAATATAGTTTGCTCATCCAATTGTTTAAAATGATATAGCTGATATAAATATCGACCAAACCGATAATGAAATGAATTTACAGCAACTCGAATATATTTTGGCCCTAGAAGAGCATCGGCATTTTGTCAAGGCGGCAGAGGCTTGTTTTGTTACGCAATCTACCTTGAGCATGATGGTCAAAAAGTTGGAGGAAGAACTGGGCGCTCCCATTTTTGACCGAAAACAAAAACCTTTGGCCCCAACGCCCTTGGGCGAAAAAATTTTGCGACAAGCTCGTTTGATTTTGCAGCAAGCCGGGCAGCTCAAAGCTATGGTCGATTGGGAGCAAAATCAGTTGGGCGGACGCTTGCGCTTAGGGATTATTCCCACTTTAGCACCTTATTTATTGCCCTTGTTTTTGCCCAGTTTTCTGGCCGCTTGTCCAGATTTGCAACTCGAACTCCGAGAAATGCAAACCCAAGATATGGAACGGGCCATGCTTGCGGGAGATTTGGATCTGGGTATTTTGGCTTTGCCTTTTGGCCATCCCGCTTTGGTCCAAGAAAGCCTCTTTTATGAAGACTTCTTATTATATGGAGATGAGTTTGAAATGGAGAAAAACTACTTCTTAACCGAAGAGTTGGACCTTTCTCAACTTTGGTTGCTGGAAGAAGGTCATTGTTTGCGCCAACAATTGGTTGATTTTTGTGCCTTGCAGTTACAAAAAGGCGAAAGCCGACAGCTTAATTATTTAGCAGGCAGTTTGGAAAGTCTCCGCATGCTAGTCGATTATCAGGGAGGATTTACCATTTTGCCCAGATTGGCGGGCCAGGCTTTGCCCCCCAAACAACAAGCGAGTTTGCGCAGTTTTGCCGCCCCCCAACCTTATCGAGAAATTGGTTTGCTTAGGCCCGCCAACTTTGAGCGCCAAGCTTTGTTAGATTTACTCAAAGAACAAATTTGGTCTCATTTGCCTCCTGCTTGCCCCAGAGAATTGCCCGCAGCAGGAAAATCTTGGCCCGTTCATTTTGAGGATTAGGGGCGGCGAAGCCGCCCTGGCCCGAAGGGCCAATTGGCCCAGCGCTGCGGAGCGGGTGGCCGAAGGCCAGACCGAGCAAAAATGCTGCGCATTTTTGCGAAGGGCCGAGCGAATAGCGAGCCCCGCAGCATAGCGGCGGCCGCCCCAATATAAAGGGCGGCCGCGGGCCCCAATATTATAGAAAGATAAAAAAGAATTGAAGATGCAATATTTTGATGCGGATTTCCTCGGTTTTTTTCGAGAGTTGGCCGCCAACAACGAAAGAGAATGGTTTAAGGCGCGCAAAAAGCGCTATGAGGAGTCGGTCAAGCAGCCTTTTGAGCGTTTGATTGAGGATTTGGGCCAGGAAATGCAGCGGATAGAGCCGGGCATTGATTTGCGTTTGCCCAAAGAATTGATCTTTCGGATTTATAAGGACAGTCGATTTTCCAAGGATAAAAGTCCGTATAAGCTGCATGCTTCGGCTATTTTATCATCTAAAGGGCGAAAAGCGATTGATTGGCCCGCCTATTATTTGCAAATTGGTCCAGCGGGAATTTGGGTAGGCGGTGGTGCCTATCGTTTATCGCCGGCTCAAGTTTTGGCTGTTCGGGAAGCTATTTTGGACCAAAGAGAAAGTTTTGAGCATTTATTGGCCCAGCCTGCTTTTGAGCAGTATTATCCAGCGGGTTTGCAGGGTGAAAAACATAAGCGCATCCCCAAGGAATTTCGGGCTTTGGGCGAGGAATTGCCGATGATTTACCAAAAGCAATATTATTTTATGCGCACCTATGAGGAGGAGGACAAAATGGATGAAATTCTGCAAAGCAAAGAGCTTTTGCCTTGGCTGCTAGAACATTTTGAGGCGGCGATGGGGATTAACCGCTTTTTGCGAGAGGCTTTGGCGGGAGAGTAGTTAGTTGCTACTCAGATACTCAAAATCAGATATTTTACTCAGTTCGAGTAGCGTTCGGCCATTTCGACCAGCTTGAAACATAGAAACGAAGCGGGCATTCCAAATAATTTCCTCACTATTATAAGAGTGGTAAGACCGAAGTTGGATGCCATGGCTATCGTCATGGGCCTGAAAAATGACAATAAGTTCTAGTTTTTGGCGAGAACAACTGCTTTTTCCCAAATTTTGAATAGGTGAATCCTCATTGAGTGGATGCACTACGGTCCAATTGAGGGGCATAATGCGCAATTGTTCTCGCTCTAGACTAAGCGGCGAAAACTTTCGACTCAATTGCCCCAATTCATTCTCTTCCAACCAACTGGCCACCAAAGAAATTTGAGCCTCGGCCAATACTTTTTGTCGGGCATTGGCTATACGAAACATCAGGGCTTTTCCATCTTGATAAGGCGCAATCAAGATGTTTTTGCTATAACGCAATTTTAAATTGGGCTTAGAAAAACGGGCAAAAAGCAGCCCCGTAGCCAAGGCAAAACTCAACAAACCCACAAAGGCACCCGCAGCAGCAATGCAATTGGCCGCAAATCCTTCTGGACTCACACTGCCATAACCTACGGTGGTCAGGGTTTGCACACTAAAAAAAAAGGCCTGCCAAAAATGCGAAAGCTCGGGATTTCCCGTACTCAATTGCTCAATGCCTACGGCTAAATACAAAAGCGCAAAAAGTGTATTGATGAGCAAATAAAAAGTAGTGAGGACCAAAAAGAAGCTCCACCAAGATAGGTCAACTAACCACTGATAGGACTGAAAACGCTCCAAAAAAGCATTATCTCGATAGATGTTGAACTGCCCATTGGGCAAAATTAAACGATCCTGATCCCCTCGAATGGCGGTGCCAAACCCCAAATCCTGAAAGCGCCTCTTTTTGGCCATCTTTTTTTATTTCTTCCGTTTTTTACGTCGATTTTTTCTGCTGTCTTCGGCTTCTTGGATTTCTCGCATTACATCTTTAAACGAATAATTTTGCGAATCACTGAGGTCGATGGTGGCTTCGTAATCCTCTACCGGAATATCCAGCAATTTGATTTTTTGGCCCATATAGTCCTCAATTTTCTCCAACATTTCTTCTTCTCTAGGCGCACAAAAAGAAATGGCTTTCCCTCTTTTTCGACCTCGTCCCGTTCGCCCCACTCGATGCACATAGTTTTCTGCCTGATCGGGCAAATCGTAATTGATGACCAAATGCACATTGGGAATATCAATGCCTCGAGCACTCACATCGGTGGCAATGAGCAAACGAACTTCGCCTTCAGCAAAGGCTTTGAGCGCAGCAGTTCGTTCTTGCTGTTCTTTGTCGCCATGCAGACTTCTAGCCTCAATATTTACTTTTTGCATGGCCGCCAACAGCCGTTCTGCCCGCACACGGGTGCGCACAAAGGCCAAAATCTTCTGATTGGGACTTTCTTTATACAAACGCTCCAAGAAAAAGCGTTTATCTTCCATTTCTACAAAGCAAAGGGAGTGGTCAATATTTTTATTGACGGGATCTTTGGGCGAAATCTGAATCCGAATGGGATTAGAAACCAGCGAATAGGCCAGTTTCTTAATTTTTTGGTCAATGGTAGCTGAAAAAAACAGGGTTTGTCGCTTTTGGGGCAGCCGCTGCAAAAGGTCCTGAATATCTTCATAAAAACCAAATTGCAACATTCTATCGGCCTCATCCAAAACCAAGGTCTTTACAGCCTGCAAACGCAATGCGCCCTGAGCTTGTAAGTCGAACAAACGACCAGGCGTAGCGACCAAAATATCAATTCCGCTGGCCAATTTGGCCAATTGCTTATCCTGCTTGCTCCCCCCATAAATAGCCAGGGTTTCAATCCAACTTCCACGAGTTAAATTATGAATAAAGGCCTCAATTTGTTGAGCCAATTCATGCGTAGGCACCATGACTACTACTTTGGGCGCCCGTCCTTTGCTTTGATCCCTTCCCGCTAGCAGTTGCTGCGCCAAAGGAATGGCAAAGGCGGCTGTTTTCCCCGTTCCAGTTTGGGCCACGGCCAAAACATCCTGCCCTTTCAAAATGGGCTCAATCGCTTTATACTGAATATCGGTGGGCCGCTTAAATTCTAGGGCGGCCAGACGCTCCTTTAAGATTTGCTCAAAGGGATAACGACTAAATTTCATTTATTGCTCTTTTAAAAGGTCTTTCATTCCAAATACACCCTTTTTTCCCGCCAACCATTCGGCTGCTTTGAGGGCGCCCGCCGCAAAACCAATGCGGCCTTTTGCACGATGTGTAATAATAATTTCATCTTCCGAAGATGCATATTTCAGGCTGTGCGTGCCTGGAACTCCCGCTTCTCTTAGCGCAAAAATGGGAAAATGATTTTCTTTTTGGCTGCCTTCCAAATTGGGAAATTCGGCCAAATACCAATCTTCAAAGCGTTGGTTATGGGCCAAAACGCCCTGAGCCAAAGAAATAGCGGTCCCTGAAGGAGCATCTTTTTTCTCCAAATGATGAATTTCCTCCATTTCCAATCGGTATTGCGGCTGCCCCGCCATCAATTCGGCCAAACGCTCATTGAGGGCAAAAAATAAATTGACGCCAATGCTAAAGTTAGAGGCATAAAAGAAGGCCCCCTTTTTTTCTTCGCAGGCAGCAGCCATTTGGTCCCAATCGGCTAACCAGGCGGTAGTGCCCGACACAACGGGAATTCCCCGCTCAAAGCAAGCCAAATAATTGTTCAAGGCGGCATCGGGTTGAGTAAATTCAATGGCCACATCTGCTTCCTGCTCAAAATTATCCCAATCGCTAGCTTGGTTAATTTTTCCGACCACTTTATGTCCAGCAGCCTGCGCCATTTTATCTAGGGTTTGCCCCATTTTTCCATATCCGATGAGTAGAATTTTCATTTTTTCTGTTTTTATTTTTTTTGGGGCCTCAGCTGCGGCTTCGCCTTGCTGCGGGCTGTTTCGCGGCTCGCAGGTCTGCTCGGCCCTGCAGTTTTTTCGCTGCGCTCAAAAACTTGGGTCTGCGGCTGCGCCGCCCCGCTGTCCATCCCTAGGCCTGCGGGCGCTTCGCGCCCTCGTGGACCGAAATAGTTTAGACTTTTCGAGAATTTTTTTCATTTCGCCCCAAAGATACGCAAGTCTATAAGAACTCATTTAAAAAAGGCAGTCTTATAGACTTGTTTTTTTAAGTTTTCCCTAAGCGTTCTTTTTCTATAACTTGTTTATCTTGCCCAAAATTTATTCAACTAACCAACTTGCTAAAGTTTATGCTTCGCCTCCTCCGCAATATCTTTTGTTTTTGGCTGCTGCTGATGTTTTTATTCACTGGCGCTTTGGTCTTCCCTTTCTTTTGGCTCAGTTTCAAGTTGCTCAAAGGGCAGCGCGAGGCTTGGACCACTCTTTATATTACCAAGTTTTGGGGCTTTTTGTTGGGCCTTTTGGCGGGACATTGGATTCGGATTCGAGGTAAGGAAAAAATTGACCCCAACGAACGCTATGTGATGGTAAGCAATCACTTATCTATGATGGATATTCCCGTTTGTGCGGCCGCCGCTCCCATGCCCTTTTCTTATTTGGCCAAATGGGGCGTGCGAAAAATTCCCGTGGTGGGTTTTGTCTCGCACTACCGAGACGTTTTTGTCGATCGCCGCAGCCCCGAAAGCCGCAAAGCGAGTATGCTCAAATTGCAAAAGTATTTGGAGGAGCAGCGTTCAATCCACTTATTTATAGAAGGTACCCGAAATGTTTCTGATGAACCGCTGCAAGATTTTCACAATGGCGCTTTCAATTTAGCGGTAGACAGCCAACAACCCATTGCAGTGCTGACCATCATCAATACCGATAAAATTCTAAGCTCTAAACATAAATTTCAGGCAGGACCTGGCCTTTGCTGGGGCATTTGGTCCGATCCCATTCCAACTCAAGGAAAAACCCGAGCCGATATTCCCTCTCTAAAAGAAGAGGTACGCCAAAAAATGTTGGCCACACTAAAAGAATTTGGTCGGGCCTAAATCATCTTGAGCAAAACGCTCATCAGCCAGTCGCTATCGGCATCCACCAATCTTTCGAGCAAACCATCAGCTTTTTTAGAAAAAAGCTCAATAGATTGAATGACAGCTACGAAGTCCTGTTTTTCTTTGCTGTCGCCCTCAATATCTTGCACATCTTCTAGCACTTTGAGAGCAGGTTCTAGCTCTTTTTTCTTGCGGTGAATAATAATTTGCCGCACCACTTTCCACATATCTTTTTCGGCCACAAAATATTCTCTTCTTTCGCCTGCCTTGAGGCGTTTATAGACCAACCCCCAATCAATTAGGGCGCGGAGATTCATGTTTGAGCTACCTCTAGAAATTTGGAGCTCGGCCATCACATCATCGGCAGAAAGGGGATCTTCAGCCACCAACAAAAGGGCATGTACTTGGGCCATACTTCTGTTGATTCCCCAATTGGAGCCAAATCCGCCCCAGGCTTCAATAAATTTTTCTTTTGCTTCTTGCAGTTGCATAGTTGTTCTTGTTTCTGAGCAGTTTTTTCTTTTTGGGGGCCTCAGCTGCGGCTTCGCCTTGCTGCGCTATGTTTCGGGGCTCGCAGTTCTGCTCGGCCCTGCGTTTTTTTTCGCTGCGCTCAAAAAAACTGGGTCTGGCCTTCGGCCACCCCTGCACAGCGCTAGGCCTTTAGGGGGCCAGCAAACCAAAAGCTTGTTCTCCGCTCTCGGCCAATTTATACAATTTGGCGCTATCTTGCATACAAACGGACAAGGGACGAAAATCTTTGCCCAAAAAATCAATTACTTTTTGGTTGTCGTATTCGTATTTGCTATTCATATTTCGAGCAATTTCTTCCGTAATTAATGGTGGAAGTCCTCTAATCCAACTCCGCAGTTTTTCAATTCGCCAGAGTAATTCTACTCCCCAAGCGGGAAGTTTTCTTTTGGGTGGTTTTTTGCCCAAGGCGGTCGCCATTTCGGTGAACAGTGTTTGATAGCTGCAATTTGTCCCGTTTAAGATAAAGCGTTGTCCTTGCGCCTGAGGATTTTGCAAAAGGGCCAAGGAAAACTCGGCCACATCGCGTACATCGACAAAACCCGTAGCGCCAGCAGGGTAAAAAGAAAGTCCATTGGCCACTTGCTGAAACATTTGGGCAGTGCCTTTGGCCCAATAACCAGCACCCATAATGACAGCGGGATTGACAATGCAGGCGGGCAAACCTTCTTGAATGCCTCGCCAGACTTCGCATTCTGCCTTAAATTTACTAATGGCGTAATTAGAGTTGTATTTACTGTTTTCCCATTGCGATTGTTCATCAATGCGCAATTTTTTTTCGTCTCGGCCCAAAGCGGCAATGCTACTTACAAAAAGAGATTCAGAAATATTGGCGCTTAGGGCTGCATTGACCAAATAGTTTGTGCTATCGGCATTGAAGCGAATCATTTTTTCGGCCTCTTTGGGTTGAAAAGAGACTAAAGCAGCGGCATGAATCAAACTGTCTACGCCTTCTAGGCAAGACTCTACAAAAGAGAGGTCCAATAAATCGCCTTCTCGCCATTCAATTTTTTGGGCCATATCGCCTAAAAGATCGAGCGGGCTATTGGGGCGTTTGCTGGCTCGAATGCGGTAGCCGGCCTTTAAAGCTTCTCGGACCAAATAGGCTCCTAAAAAGCCTGTGGCCCCAGTAATAAAGAGTAGTTTTTTATTGTCCATGCGAAAGAGAAAAAAATTCTGAGCGTTCTAAAATAAATAGCGACTGGCTATACTGCCAAGCGCCATTTGGCCTAGCGATGTGGAGCAGTGGCCGCAGGCCAGACCGAGCCGCTTTCAGCGGCGCAGGGCCGAGCAGAACTGCGAGCCCCGAAACATAGCGCAGCAAGGCGAAGCCGCAGCTGAGGCCCCCAAAAATCAGCGAGCAGCACAGCGACAACAAGGTCATTAGACCGCGGTTCGACGACCAAAGGGAGTAACGCCCCCCAAAAAAATAAAAACAGTTTGTGCCAAGATAAAGCTTTTGGGCAAAAAAAAGGCGGCTAGCTTGGGAAGACAGGGGAATAATGCGACCTTTGGGCCCTTAACCAACATCATTTGGAGATGCTATACTCAATGACTGGCTACGGACGTGGCCAAAAACAAGGAAACAAAGGCCATTATTTAGTGGAAATTCGGGCAGTAAATAGCAAAGGTTGTGATTTGCGTTTGCGTTTGCCTTTGCAGTTTCAGGCCAAAGAAATGGAGTTGCGCCGTTTGTTGCAGCAGCGTTTGGGCCGAGGAAAAATTGATTTTAGTTTGCAATTGAGTCAGGCCGAAAAAAGTGATTACCGCATTGATGAGGGCGCTTTTTTGGCTTATGCGAAGCAATTGAAAGCTTTGGGGGCAGAATTGGAAGTGCCGGCAGGTGATTTATTATATACGGTAAGTCGTTTGCCCGCTGTGGTGGTGCAAAATGACGATAGTTTATCGGAAGAAAGTTGGGCAGAATTATTGGCTGCGGTAGATTTGGCCATTGCTCAATTTGATAGTTTTCGGGCCGAGGAAGGTTTGGCCATGCAAAAAGATTTGTTGGGTCGAGTAGAAGAAATTGAGGCGCTTTTGCAAGAATTGCCTAGGCATGAAGAAGAGCGTTTGCAAAATGTGCGAGAGCGTTTGCAAAACAATTTGGAAAGCATTTCTTTGAAAAAAGAATTGGATGAGAACCGCTTTGAGCAAGAGTTGTTGTATTATTTAGATAAGCTCGACATTTCGGAAGAAAAAGTGCGTTTGGCTCAGCATTGCCAGTACTTTAAAGAGGTACTTTTGGCCAAGCAGCCTGCGCAAAAGGGGAAAAAACTCAACTTTATCAACCAAGAGATGGGCCGAGAAATCAATACTTTGGGTTCAAAAGCCAATCATGCGCCGATTCAGCGACTCGTCATTCAAATGAAAGAGGAAGCCGACAAAATCAAGGAGCAACTGGCTAATGTGCTCTAAAAATCGGCCTATTTTCCTTATCTTCGTGGCCTATTTCAAAATGGAAGCGTTTTATAAAAAAGCACTTTCTCACAGAATATCGCAGAATACATGCAGCAAGAAGCCAAACTGATCATTTTTACGGCCCCTTCTGGAGCGGGGAAAACCACTATTGTCAAACATTTGCTCAAAACGCGCAAAGATTTGGCCTTTTCGATTTCGGCCTGTACACGTAGCCAACGCTATGGAGAGGTAAACGGAATGGATTACTACTTTTTGTCTTTACAAGACTTTAAGCGTCGGATTGAGGCCGATGAGTTTGTAGAATGGGAAGAAGTTTATGACAATCAGTTTTATGGTACTCTCAAAGAGGAAGTAGAGCGTTTGTTGGCTTTGGGCAAAAGTGTGCTTTTTGATATTGATGTGAAAGGCGCAGTGAATATTCAGAAACATTATCCAGAGCGCTCGCTCTCTATTTTTGTCAAGCCGCCTTCTGCAGATACGCTTTTTGCGCGTTTGCGCGGAAGAAAAACGGAAGATGAAGAAAGTTTGCGCAAGCGCATTGCTCGGGCTAGCGATGAATTGACTTATGAGTGTAAATTTGACTACACTTTGGTCAATGATAATTTGGAAGTGGCCTTGGCGGAAGCCGAAAAAGTGGTAGAAGCTTTTATTTCGGAAGGAAATTCAGGTTTAGAAAAATTAAAGCATGGAAACGGCCATCACGCATAATATAAAGGTATCTGTAGAAGCGGTTTATCAGCCCGATTATTCTCGGCCCTTGCGTTCAGAATTTGTTTTTGCTTATCAAATTCGCATTGACAATTTAGGGCAGCGGCCTTTGCAATTGCTAAGTCGATATTGGCTGATCTGGGATTCTAATGGCAGCCAAAGAGAGGTAGAAGGCGAAGGCGTAGTGGGGCAACAACCTGTTTTGGAAGCTGGCGATTTTCATGAATATGTTTCCGCCTGTCCTTTGCATAGCGATATTGGTTATATGCAAGGCTATTATTTGATGCGTTATTTGGATGGGGCAGAAGAGGAAGTGAAGGTAATTGTGCCTCGCTTTCGGATGCAGACACCATTTAAAAATAATTAGAAGAAAAGCGATTCGAGAGAGTCGCTTTTTTTTTTTGAGTCTATAAAAAAAACACACTAGACTTTAAACCCCTTTAAATAGCCTGCGTCTGAGCTTCAAATTTTTAACCCCACACACAAAAAAGAAGTTTTATGAAAAATCTACTGATGTTTATAGGATTCGGATTGATTGCGTTGAACTGTAATGCACAAGACCAAAAAAGAGAGCGCCCAGCAAAAGGCGATATGTTTGAGCAGATGGATGCCAATCAAGATGGCCAGATTTCGGAAGCGGAAGCCAAAGGTCCACTAAAAGAAAATTTTGCTACAATCGATAGCAACAATGATGGCTTTATTAGCCAAGAAGAGCTGAAGAATGCACCAAAACCAGAACGCAAAAAAGGTGGAAAAGGACAAAAAGGAGAAGCTGGCAAAGGCAATATGTTTGAGAAAATGGATGCCGATCAAGATGGCCAAATTTCAGAAGCAGAAGCCAAAGGTCCACTAAAAGAAAACTTTGCTACAATTGATAGCAATAATGATGGTTTTATCAGCGAAGAAGAAATGAAAAATGCGCCTAAACCTGAAAGAGGGCAAGGTCGCCAACGTAAAGCAAACTAAAGGGATTTTGTTTTCTGTTTAGATCGAGAGGAGCTTCGGCTCCTCTTTTTTTTGTCCATTTTTTAAAAACTTATTAAGAAAACAACATTCAAAAAGCTTCTTGAAATTGCTTATCTATGCGCTAATAAGGAAATAACTTTTGCATAAATAAAAAAACGATTTCATGAAACCCCTTTTTTTTATACTTGCTGTCTTAGGATGTCCACTAGCTTTGTTGGCGCAAAATTTCTCTGGAAAACTAATCGACCAAGAGGGAAGTCCCATCGCAGAAGCCACTATTCTCCACCGAGGGAGTAAAGCGCATACCCATAGCGATCAGCAAGGAGAATATCAGTTAGAAAAAGTGAGTATTGGCGATACGCTAGAGTTTCGACATTTATTATATCGCCCCAGTTTGCTTTTGGTCCAACAAACAGATAGTTTAGTATTGACTCGTTTGTTCGATATTTCTATGCAAATGGAAGAAGTCTTGATCCATAACAAAATCAATAGCTTACAATTAATTGCCGATCTCGATTTAGCGTTGCAGCCCGTTAACTCCTCTCAAGAATTGCTGCAAAAAGTTCCCGGCCTTTTTATTGGCCAACACGCAGGCGGAGGAAAAGCAGAACAAATATTTTTGCGTGGTTTTGATATTGATCACGGAACGGATTTGAGTATTACTGTCGATGATATGCCCGTCAATATGGTTTCTCATGCGCATGGTCAAGGCTATTCGGATTTACATTTTTTGATTCCCGAAACGGTAGAACAAATACAGTTTGAGAAGGGCAGTTATACGAGCCAAAAAGGAAATTTTGCTACCGCAGGCTTTGTCAATTTTAAAACAAAAAGCCATTTGGACCAAAATCTCATCAAATTAGAATTGGGACAATATAATAGCGGTCGAGTTTTGGGCCTCTTCAATTTATTAGAAGATGAAAAACAATCCGCTTATATCGCTACGGAATATCAAGCAACTGATGGCGTTTTTGAAAGTCCTCAACATTTTAATCGACTCAATCTCTTTGGAAAATATACTTTAAATAGCTCGCCCAATAATCAATTTAGTCTTAGCGCCGCTCATTTTCAAAGTAGTTGGGACGCCTCTGGCCAAATTCCCCTGCGAGCCGTAAATCAAGGACTAATTAGCCGCTTTGGAGCAATTGACGATACCGAAGGCGGCCAAACAAGCCGTACCAATATTCGCTTGGTCCACAAAAAAATTATTGATGCCAACTCCTTAATTAAAAGTAGCTTATATTGGAGCAAGTACGATTTTGAACTCTATTCTAATTTTACCTTCTTTTTAGAAGATAGTATCAATGGCGATCAAATTAAACAGCAGGAAGATCGCAACCTCTTTGGTTTGAATACAGAATATCAACGCTTTTTCCATTTTCATCAGGTAGAAGGACAATTTGTTGCTGGACTGCAATTGCGAGCCGATCAAGTGAAAAATAATGAGTTGTCGCATACACTTAACCGAAGAACAACGCTCGAACAAATTCAACTTGGCGATATAGAAGAAAAAAATGCCGCTATTTATTTAGGTGCAAATTTAAATGTCGGCAAATGGTTGCTACAACCCAGTTTGCGACTCGATTATTTTGATTTTGCTTACATCAATCATTTGAGCACGCAATACGATCATCAATCTACCAAAAAAAATATTTTGAGTTCAAAACTCAATATTGCCTACCAATCTTCCAATCGCCTACAATTTTATCTCAAAGGAGGAAAAGGATTTCATAGCAACGACAGCCGTTTAGTCTTGGCGCAGGATGTTAAAGAAATTTTGCCCGCTACTTATGGCTTCGATTTGGGAACTAGTTGGAAAATTACACCCAAAATGTTCATCAATCTTGCTTATTGGTATTTATATATGGAGCAAGAGTTTGTTTATGTTGGCGATGCCGGCATTGTAGAAGCCAGTGGCCGCAGCCAACGGCAGGGAATTGACTTGAGTTATCGCTATCAACCCATTTCTTCACTCTTTTTTAATTTGGATGCAAATTATACCTATGCCCGAGCAACAGAAGAAGAAAAAGGCCAAGATTTTATTCCCCTAGCGCCAGATTTTACTTTGCGTGCAGGCTTGAGCTACAAACATCCCAAAGGTTTCTACGGCAGTTTTAATCTGCGTCATATCAATGACCGCCCTGCCAATGAAGATAAATCTATTCTTGCCGAAGGCTACACCCTTGTCGACGCAAACATAGGGTGGAGCTACCCAAAATTTGATTTCGCTTTGCAAGTTCAAAATTTATTCAATACCGAATGGAAAGAAACGCAATTTGCTACTACATCGCGTTTGGCCCAAGAAAATAGTCCAGTAGAAGAAATCCATTTTATTCCAGGTAGTCCTTTTTTCCTAAAATTTGTGATGCAATATAAATTTTAGGGGCGTTATGGCTTTTAGCCGTCGAACTACTGCCTCTTCGGGCTTGCTTGTCGCAGCTCGCTCTTACTTACTTTGCTGCCAGCAAAGAGCGAGCTGCGATTTAGTTTGCAGTTCGACGACCGAAGGGAGTAAACGTAACGCAGCAAGGCGAAGACGAAGCGACAATAAGAATTTTTCGACGACTGAAAGGAGTAAGGTCCCCAAAATTATTTTCGCAATTCGAGTAGTTCTCGAAAAGAGAGTTGGCCGATAAGAAAGGCGCTTAAAAGAGAGGCAGCGCCGGCCAATAAAATTTTGAACCAAAAAATAAAAGGCAAAAATTGGCTGCTATAAAAAATACCGAAGCTCAATAGGCTGCCTAAAATAAAACGTAGGAATAAAGCCAGTGAAAAATAATTGCGCAAATTGGGAAAGTAGCGAAAAGTTAAAAAGATTTCGGTTACTGCGATAAAAAACTGAGTGATTAAGGTGGCTACAGCTGCGCCCAAGGCTCCATAAGCGGGAATCCAAAAAAAGTTGAGGCCAAAATTGAGTAAAACGCCAAAGGCGAAAAAAATATTCATTTCTTTTAGGCGGGCGGCGGCAGTAAGGAAGGTGCCAAAAATGTAAATTATTCCAGCGGCATTGGCCGAAAACAATAAAATTTGCAGTAAAAAAGGCGTTTGGCTATTACTGCTTTCATAAAGTGCGGGGGCGAGTTCATCGGCATAGAAAAATAGGGCGATGCTAAGCGAAAGAGATAAAAAACTCATCCAGCGAAAAGCAGTTGCCATCAATTGGCCCAAATCTTTGAGTTCTAGTGGCCGCAACAAGCGAGAAAACATAGGCAATAATAAGCCCGCAAATAAATAAGCGATCATATTAAAGGCATCGAGCAAACGATAGGCAAAAGCATATTGATCGGCTTCCAATTTCCCTTTTTCTATGGGCAGCAAACGCTCAATCATAACGGCATCCATACGGCTGTATAAAGTCATTAGTAAAACGACAAAGGCGTAGGGCAGGGCTTGTTTGAGCAAAATATAAATTCGCTTGGGCGAAATTTTCCAGCGCAAAGGGCCTTCAATTTTTTTGGCCAAGAAAAAAGCACAGACCAAAAAAGTAAGGGCATAACCTAATGATTGCGCTTGCACAAACTGCAAAATATTGAATGGGCCAAAAGGCTCGAGGGCCAGTAAAGTGTACAGTAAAATAATGAGCAATAATTTATCGAGAGCCGAAAGCAAACTATCGAGTCGATAAAAAGCCATGGCGGATAAATTGGAGCGCAAAAATAAAATTCCACTCAATAAAAATTGATTGAGTAAAATATAGGGCAAAATTTGCCAAGCCTCTTCGGTATAGCCCATCAAAAAGGCGCTGCCAAAAGCTAACGCAAAATAACTTAGCCCTAAAATGGCTTTGAGACTCAACAAAGAAGGCAAATAAGCTGAGCGCAAATTCTCTTGCTGCGAAATAAAACGGCTGTTGAATTGCAAAAGTCCCAAATCAGCCAAAAGTTGGAAAATAAAAGCAAAATTGAACAGACTAAAATAAAGTCCGTACTCGCCATCATCCAAGCGGTTTTGAACCTGAAGGTCAATTCCAAAAATATAAAATGGCTTTATCAGCAGGTTGATGCCCACCAATAAAGCCAAATTTAATAGAAATGTTTTTTTCATTACATTTCGCTTAGAAGCCGAACATTCCACCCAAATCGCCCATGCCTGGAGGCAAGATGTCTTTGAGCATGCTTTCTGTTTCGGCCGCTTCTTTTTCTGCTGCTGCAGCCAAAACGCGGTTCATGGCAGTAAGCAACAAATCTTCTAGTTCTTCATGATCGTCTAAAGAAAGCTCTGGATCAATTTTGATGTCCAAAATTTGACGAGCAGCATTGGCACGAATTTGAATCGCTCCGCCCCCAGCTTGAGCACTCACTTCAATTTGCGTGAGGCGCTGGCGCATTTTCTCTTGTTGTTCTTGAATATTTCCAAACATAGTAGTTGCTGATTTTTTGCGAAGATAAGGAATCAAGATTATTTTTCTACATCTTCTTCCAAAATGTAATCGCCCAACCATGCTTTGCGAATTGTCATTTGCTCTTTGCTTGCTTCTTCAAGTAAGTTGAGCGCATGTTCTTGTGGTACTTTTACTTTTTTGAGTTTTCCTTTCAAATTAACTTCTTGAAGGGCCAAGGGCTCTACTTTTTTCCCTTTTTTGATTTTGCGATTGCGCTTACGCATTTTACGCTTGCTCAATTTTTCTTCGCGCAAAACTAAAACTTCCAATTCGTAGCCTTCTTTGGCTTTGGTAGCATAAGAAGTTAATACTTCTTGGGCATTTATGGGCGTCAAATCTTTTCCGTCCCATTTTTTAAGCATATCGCCTTCTTGCAAGCCCAATTCTTTTCCAAAATCATCAATGAATTTTTCATTGGCAACCATCAAAAGACCTTGTTCTGGATTAAAGCCAATTCCACCATTGGGATTAAAGCCCAAAAGCGAAATTTCGGTCCGAAAACCATGATCGCTATATTCAATGCCGGCTTCTTTCATCAATTCTACATAAGGCAAAGGCTCGGTGCCCGCCACATGCTTGAGCATAAATTCTTTGATTTCGGGAAAACCACTAACGGCCACCATTTCATCAAAAAGTTCTGCATCCTTAAATGGTTTTTGAATGCCGTATTTTTTGGCCAAATCTTGCATCATTTCCTGAATGCCATAAGCGCCCTTAGACAAAATGCGCAACTTTAAATCAATTGCCATCCCAATCAAAGCACCCTGCATATAGACGTTGGGATATTGGTCTTTGTTTTCGTCCAAACAAGTTTTAGACATTTCCGTAAAAGGCAAATCTTTTTTGAAGTAGTCTGCCGTAGCCATTTTGGTCGACATCTCATTCAAAAAGTGCTCAGCAGAAACTAAACGCTGTTTTACTTGCACATGCTGAGCCGAATATTCTGTTACGCCCTCGTACAACCAAAGGTGCTCAGACATTTTCGGGTCGATATAATCGAAAAAATGAATTTCTTCCGAATGAATCGATAAAGGCGTTACAATATGAAAAAATTCATGCGCCGCAACATCCCGAACAGTTTGGGCAATATCGCCAGACTCGCCCTCAAATAAACAGTAAAAAGAAGAGTAAGAATGCTCTAATGCTCCAGCAGAACCCGACAAAAAGCTTTGGCCACCTTCATTTAAGAAAATTAAAAAAGCATAATTATCTACCGGAAGTTTTCCGCCCAAATAAGCACGTTGAGATTCTAAAATGGGTTGAATTTCCTGAACCAAATCTTTTGATTTTACCATGCCCGTAGGCGAATAAGTCTGAATCAAAACATCTGCATTCCCAACTTTGATCACCGCCGTATCAGGCTTGGCATACAAAATTGGCGCATCTACCAATTTGTGATAATCATCCACCTGAAAAATATCGGTGTCTTCATCGCCAGCCACTCTTTTCATAGAGGTTCCGCCAAATAATTTTTTCGGACGATCAATTTCAATAGTGAATGGGCGACGCTCTTGCTCTGCGAAAAAACCAAAAATACCATGGTTATTGAAAACAAAAACTTCATTTTTTGCATCAATATTGGTCCCCGCAGGCTCAAAAACTACATTTTCTTGCTTCGTATCCCAACTATCTTCTACTTGGTACTCAATGCGGGCCAATTTTGCGCCCTCTGCAATCACCCAACTGTTATCATCAGGATGCTTTACCGCCAATTCTTTTCCATTGACATCCAAAGCTTTAAAATTGGAAACAAAGCGACCAAAATCATAAATACTATAAGTGCCAGGCACCATTTTGGGCAAATGAAAACGCAATTCTCCTTGCGTATCAAAATCCTTGGGCTCTAAACTTACGGTCAATTTATCATTTTTCACCGCATTTAAATCCACTTTATAGTGGTAAGTTGGGGGGGCGGTTTGTGCTTGGGCCTGCCAAGCAAAGCCACAAAAACCAAGGGCTAAAAGTAATTTTTTCATAGTAAAAGGGTTTAATGATTTTTATATTTTGGGGCTGCCCCTCGCTTTGCTCGGGTCGGGCTGTGTCGTGGCTCGCTATTCGCTCGGCCCTGCAGTTTTTTTTCGCTTCGCTTCAAAAAAAACTTGGGTCTGGCCTTCGGCCACCACTTTCCATCCCTCAGCCGCGTCGCTTCGCGCCTTTGCGGCGGCTGCGCCGCCTGCCAGATGAAAAAACGATTTCGCAACTCATAATACTTCAAAAGAAAAGTTTAAGCGCCTTTTTTCGATTAAGCATATTGTTTTCTAGATAGAGCCGCAGCCTTGTTTTTAGTCGAAAAAAGAATAAGGACCATTTTTTTTTGATAAACTGTCCGCAATAACTAAATTTTTTTTCAGAGTCTTCTATTTTTGGACGAACTCAACTGGGAGCTCTTTCCCCATCATCCTACGAACACATTAAAAAACTAACTTTCCTTGAAGAGCGAATTTTTTCTTTTTAATGCGTTCAACTAACATTTATATATAGTATGCGCGTACTACCATTTTTAATGGCTGCATTTATGGCGCTTCCACTTTGGGGGCAGCAGCTACAACAAAACATCTATTTTGTGCAGTTGGCTACCTATGCCAATCCCGAGTACAAAGATTTTTCTAAGGTGCACAGCCAAGGCTACCTTTTTGCCGAAATGCAACCTACGGGCCTTTATCAGGTTCTGATGGGAACTTATAGCAATTATAATTCGGCCAAAAAGAAATTGGATGCCGTAAAAGCGAAGGGCTACAAAGATGCTTTTATTCAGCGCAGAGCGATTTCGGAGCAAGATGCCGTTTTTATTGTGCAAATGGCTACTTTGGACCAAAACGAAGATATTTATTGGCCCGATTGGGAGCGCCTAACGACTCAACTTAGTCTACAACTATCGGATAAAAAATTGCGCATTGCAGCTGGACCTTATTACAGCCAAGCCGAAGCCGATGCGGCCTTAAAAACTATTCAGGCTAAAGGTGGCCGCCAAGATATGATCGTTCGCCGAGTAAGCGAAAAAGCTTTGCACCCCCTCAGCAATTTTGAGCGTCAAAAATCAAAAAGCTATGGCAAAAAAACGGCGGTTCGTTCTAGCGTAAAAAGTTTGCAGTTGGCCCTCAACCAAACGGGCGATTATCGAGAAAAAGTAGATGGCCAATGGGGCCCCAATACCGAAAAATCGCTTTTGGCTTTTATGCAAAAAGATCGGACGGTCCAGAAATACCAGCTGTTGAGCCAGGACAACTTTTTTAAGGAAGAGGTAGAAAAGTATAGCTTGCAATACTATCTTAATCTGATTGACCAAGATCCAGTACAGGCAGAGGCGGGCCTCAAGCAATTTAAGCATCCTTTGGCCAAAGTATACCGTGCTTATATGTATCGCAATGGCGATCTTGTTATTGATAATGCCGATGCAACAATTAACCAGTTGATGCAAGCTGCCATTGGCCAAGTATTTATCAATTATCATCAAAAAACGCGTTACGATTTTAGCCAACAATATGCTTATGGCGATATTCGTCAATTGATTCAGCATTTGCGGGCCATTCATGAGGCCGTAAAAGATGAGCCTGATGTACCTTGTTGGTTTTTCCGTCGCCACCCACAATTAGCGGCAGAAGCTTTTGCGCCTTATTGGAATAATGAGCGAGATGAATATCAAATTTCTAGCGATTGCGGAAGCTTTTTGAGTATGCCTTCTATGCAATTGTTGTTGGCCATGACGCAGGATTTATCTGGCGGAAAAGAAAGTAAAGATTTGGCCCAACTCAATTTGCTTTATGCTTTTCCTAGAGGATTGGAATATGACCAAATGAAAGCTTTAGAAGCTTGGAACAATCGTATTTGGGAACAACTAGCGACTTGGAGACAGGGAGCTCCTTTGCAAGCAAATAGCTACAAAAGTTTGAAAGTAGCTTATTATAATAGCCTTAGAGAACTGGAAGATTATTTTATCCAAAAAGGATTTAGCAATCGGGATGCTAGAGGCTTAGGCTTGCAAACTTTGCAATTTGCGATTGGTTGTCAGTTAGATGCAGCTTGCAAAGGATAATTTTGCGGTTTTACAGGGCCGAAGGCCCGCAGGCTGAGGGATGGAAAGTGGTGCGGCGTAGCCGCAGACCCAGCAAAATGAGCGCAGCGAAATTTTGCGCAGGGCCGAGCGAATAGCGAGCCACGACAGAGCCCGACCCGAGCCGATAGGCGAGGGGCAGCCCATAAAAAATAGATCTAAAAAGTCGGCAGCAAAAAAACTGTCGACTTTTTTTGGGCATAGAATTAGTCTTTATGAAGGAATAGAACAGTTTTTAAACAGAAAATTATGCGCAACCTACTATATATCTTGCCTTTTTTGGGCCTAAGTTTTTTTGCTCAGGGGCAGCAAGATAGTTTAATTCGAGAAGGGGAATATTTTGGGACAACCACTTTTAATGGAGAAATTATCCCCATTTTAATTATTGATGGTGACACCTTACCTACGATTAGTGGGATTGATGTACAGGTGAGTCGAAAACGCAATTTTGAAAATAGAGAAGAGCGGCGGCGGTATCATCAGTGGCGGCATTATGCGGCCAAGGTTTTTCCTTTGGCCTTAGAAGCGGTGCGTTTGCATCGGCAGATGGAAGAAGAGACTCGAGGAATGAGCCAGCGAAAAAAGAAGAAGTACATCAAGCAGTACCAAAAAGAATTGACGCCCGAATATGAGGAGCAGCTAAGAAAGTTGACCAAATCACAGGGGTATATTTTGATTAAAATGGTGGAACGGGAGTTGGAACAGCCTTTTTATCAGGTGATTCGGAATTTTAGAGGGCGTTGGACCGCCGTAAAATGGCAGAGCATGGCATCTTGGTATGGCTACAATTTAAAAACGGGTTATGACCCCAAAGATGATGAGCTTTTAGAGATGATTCTCAGTGATTTGGACCTTTCGTATGAGTACGATATGTATAATACGGATTGGGAAAAAGAGAAGTAAAGGATGAGAAATTAAAGCGGAAAAAAAACTTTTCCGCTTTTTTGTGACATCTAAAAAGCTTTAGACTCTAATAGTAGACGGAATACTTAATATAATCTAAAATCGCTTTGAAATCGCAACAAAAGCGCCTATATTATTTTATACATACAGCTAATCCTGGGCCCAGATCTAAAATTGCTTTAATCTCTTACAATATGGTAATTTTGGATGTTGTGCTAAACAAACAACTCGATCATCTTTTTTCTTAAAAGATGTTTTAACTAGAACAAGAATGATTCCTGCTAAAAAACATAAACAAGAGGCGGCTCGTTTGGCCGCACTAGATAGCTACGGCATTTTGGATAGTCTACCAGAGGAAGACTATGACAACATTGTGGCTTTAGCTTCAAAAATTTGTGGCACACCCATGTCGATTATCAGTTTAATTGATGAAGATCGGCAGTGGTTTAAGGCCAAAAAAGGGCTAGAAGCGGATGAAACGCATCGCGATTTGGCTTTTTGTGCGCATGCTATTTTACAAGAAGAGGTGTTTATCATTGAAGATGCCAAAAAAGATGAGCGTTTCTGGGATAATCCCTTGGTTACAGGTGATCTGAATTTGGGCTTTTATGCGGGCGTGCCATTAGTGGGCAAAGAAGGTTTGCCTTTGGGGACGCTTTGCGTATTGGATCAAGCGCCTCGCACATTTTCTGAAGATGAAAAGCAAGCTTTAGAAATTTTGGGTCGACAAGTCGTGCGTCTTTTTGAGCTGCGCAAAAAACAAAGAGAAGCAGAAGAAGCTTTGTTGAGAGAACAAAAGCGGCATGCAGAGTTAGAGCGTTTTGCTCGAGTGGCGCTCAAGGACCTTAAAGCACCTATGCGCAATATTGCGAGTGTAACTCGCCTAATTTTGGCCGATGGGAAATTGGCCCTGCCCGATTCTAAGCGCCAGATGATGGAAAAGGTTTTGCAATCAGCAGATCGCTTGAAGTCAATGCTAGAGGGGCTTTGGAGTTATAATCACGCAGAGGATTATCTCCAAGAAGAGCTCAAAGATATTCCTGTTTTGCCCTTACAACAGCATTTTCAGTTGGCTTATGGGCAAAAGGCGCATTTGGAGTGGAATCTGCCTTCATCGGTTTATTATCGCCCAAAATTGTTTAAGGTTTTATTAGATGAGTTGATTGATAACAGCTGCCGTTTTGCTAAACAAAATATGGTTTGGATCAATGTCTCTATTAAAGAGAGTCGACGTGGCTATCATTTAATCATTACGGACAATGGCCCTGGTATTCCTGAAGAAGCGATGGGAAAAGCCAAAGAACTGTTTTTCTCAGAAACGGATAAGGATAAATATGGCCAGCCTTGCCACGGTATAGGGTTGGCGCTTCTAGAAAAAATCCTTTTAAAGGAGGGGGGAAGCATTGAGCTATCGGCAGCACCTAAAGGAGGATTAACCGTAGAGATTAAAATTCCACATGTAGATATTCTCGAAGCACAGAATAGCACTATAGATAAGGAGGAACTTTAGTTTTAGGACCAAAAAAACAGGGCGCTGGGAAATTTTTCCCAGCGCCCTGTTTTCATTTGATGAAGGACTAAAAATCAATAACCGCTTCTTCGGCATTTTCTGCCCCTTCTTTCCGTTTCTTAAAGTATTCACGAGTCACTTTTATACCTTCTAAAGAAGACATATAGGGAATTCCCCTTTCGTGATTTTGTTTGGCAATCGTATAAATAATTTTCCAGTGGTTGAACAAGCATTTATAGGCCTCTCGGATAGGCATTTCAGGATCATAAATATGGGCAGGCTCCGAGTTGGTCCCATTGAGCTCCATTACCTGAATTTTTCCTGCATAAAGATCTTCTAAAGAGGCGGCTCGACAATCGTAACGGCCAAAATAAAAGCCCTCAATTTGCTTAGAAATACGATCAAAAGAAGCTTCTAATTCTGGCGTAATTAGGTGGTTGCGATTGAGAAAAGCCGTACCGCGACAATGATTTCCAATTTCTACCAAGCGCAAAGATTTCCCCTTGGGCAAAACTTCATCCAAACGATCAGCATACTGCTTGAGCAAAATGTCCAGATAATATTGCCCGCGATCAGAAGTTTGAAAAAGCGTTTGTAGGTCAGAAACTCCATCGCCCACTACGGTCAAAAAACTTTTTTCTACCAAAGAATTCACATGACCTTTTTCTTCATTGGGTAGGCGATAATACAATACCCCAAATTCTAAGGGCATATTGACATAACTTTGCATCAGAATAAACTGATTGTGCTCGGCCAAATACTCTCGCAATTCTAGTTCATCATCAATTTTGGCCACAGCAAAACCGCGCTCGCCTTTATCGGGCTTCAAAATAAGTGGATAACTAAATTGCCCTTCTGCCACCGCTTTTAAGGCTACTGAAAGCGTATTTTCATTAGGCAAAAGCAAGGTTTTGGGGACAACATCCTCTGGCAAACGCCCCAAAATATCATACTTGGAATAGTCCACAAACCCACCCATATACATAGCTGGATTACTGGCACTAAAAAAGGTCATGGAACGTGCCTTGAGGCTGTACCAAAGGTAAACTACATAAACGGGGATATAAAAAAACCAAAAAGGCCAAAACTCCCATTTCAAGTATTTCTTATTCATAGGCTAACAGAATTCGTTGTCACATAATACGTCCACTTCTCTTAGATGGATTTTAAAGCGCTTCCCCCTAAGTTAGAATCTTTTTTTATTTTTTGGGGCTGCCCCTCCCTTTGGTCGGGTCGGGCTGTGTCGTGGCTCGCAGGTCTGCTCGGCCCTGCGGCGCAAAGCGCCTTGGTCTGCGGCTTCGCCGCCCCACTTTCCATCCCTCAGCCGCGTCGCTTCGCTCCTTTGCGGCGGCTACGCCGCCTGTCCGCTGCTAAAAAAAAACGGCCCTCCTTGCCAAGCAAAGAGGGACGCTTTTAGTTTGGACCGAAGAATTAGAGGCGTTCGATAAGCATGGCAGAGGCTCCTCCGCCACCATTACAAATACCGGCCAAGCCATAACGGCCATTGCGCTCAGTAAGTGCAGTGATCATGGCCATAACAATACGGCAGCCAGACATCCCGATAGGGTGGCCCATAGAAACCGCACCACCAAGTACATTTACTTTGTCGTGAGGAATGTTTAGGGCTTGCATATTGGCCAAAGCTACTACAGAAAATGCTTCGTTAATTTCAAAAACATCTACATCTTCTAGGGCTACGCCAGCTTTATCTAGGGCTTTGGGCATAGCCAAAGCAGGAGTTGTTGTGAACCAAACGGGCTCTTGGGCCGCATCGGCAAAGCTGCAAATCTTAGCCAAAGGCTTAAGGCCGAGCTCTTCGCATTTTTCTTTGCTCATAAGGACCATTGCCGCTGCGCCATCATTAATTTTTGAGGCATTTACAGCTGTTACAGTTCCCTCTTTCTTAAATACAGCGCGAACTTTTTGTACAGAGGCCAAATCTGTTACGCGGCTGTTGCCTACTTCTTCGTCAGTGTCTACTACAGTCACTTTGCCTTTACGTCCTTTGATTTCTACAGGAACGATTTCATTGGCAAAAAGATTTTTTTCCTGAGCAGCACGAGCACGCTCATAAGAAGACAAAGCATATTGATCTTGAGCCAAGCGGTCAATGTTTTTGCCTTCTGCGCAAACTTCGCCACAAACGCCCATCATATCGCCATTATAAGGGTCTTGTAGACCATCGCGAACGATGGCATCTATAACTTGGCCATTGCCATAGCGGATGCCCATACGGCCAGAAGGCAAGTAGTGAGGCGCATTGCTCATGCTTTCCATTCCACCAGCAACAACAATATCATTATCGCCTAACATAATAGACTGAGCAGCCAACATCACGGCCTTCATTCCAGAAGAGCACACTTTGTTGACTGTAGTGCAAGGTACTGTGTTGGGAATACCTGCAGCTAGGGCAGCTTGCTTAGCAGGGGCTTGGCCTACATTAGCTTGCAATACATTGCCCATATATACTTCTTGAACGAGTTCGGGCGCAATATTTCCACGCTCCAAAGCGCCTTTAATGGCGGTTTTTCCTAATTCAATAGCAGAAACGGCAGCCAAACTACCGCTAAGGTTACCAATCGCTGTGCGGCCCATGGCCACAATATATACTTCTTTCATGATAGCTGTTTTTAGATAAACTAGAATCTTTTGATCTGAAGACGGCCGAAATTAGTATTTTTTCGCTCATTTTTGAAGAAAAAGACCAACTTATGCAAGCGATGATTTTTGCAGCGGGTTTGGGCAGCCGTTTGGCGCCGCTTACCGATCACTGTCCAAAAGCTTTAGTTTCCTTGGGAAATCAGCCAATTATACAATATTGGATAGATCGCTTATTGAGGACCAATTGTCAGCAGTTGATTGTAAATGTGCATAGCCATGCGCAGCAGCTAATTGATTACTTAGAAGCTTTAGAGCTTCCTTTTCCGCTTATCATTTCGGATGAGCGAGCTGAACTTTTAGAAACAGGAGGAGGATTGCGGCAGGCGGCGCGGCTTTTATTGCCCGATCAACCTTTATTTTTGCTCAATGCGGATATCTACTGCAATTTTGATTTTGAGCGGGCGCTTGATTTTTGGCAAAAGAAAGGGCCTGCTTTAGGGCTTTTGGCCATGCGGGAAAGATCGTCTAGCCGCCAATTATTATTTGTAGAAGGGGAGTTGGTGGGTTGGCAGAACAAAAAAACGGGGGCTTATCGTTGGGCTCGATCGTTAGAGCAAGAAGAGGCATCGGCTTATGCTTTTTCTGGAATTAGTTTGTTGGGGCCTGCGGCTTTTTCATTATTAGCTGGACCAAAGGCTAAATTTTCTATTATTGATTTCTTTTTAGAATGGGCCAAAACAGATTGTTTGTTGGCCTATTTGCATCAGGAAGAAGATTGGTTTGATATAGGTACGCCAGCGCGTTTGGCCCAGGCCGAGGCTTATTTGCTTGGGCAATAGAGTTGGTCCAACTGGCCCGTAGGGCCAGTGCGGGCCAAAGGCCCGCCATGGCCTAGCGATGTGCAGCAGTGGCCCGAAGGGCCAGACCAAGGCGCTTTGCGCCGCAGGGCCGAGCGAGTAGCGAGCTGCGCAACGTAGCGCCTGCCGCAGGCAGGAGGCCCCAAAAAAGCCCCTCTACAAGAAAACTTGCAGAGGGGCCGTCTATTTTAGCACTCATTAAGGAGTGTTTTGCTAAAACGATATTATTTATCGTTTAATCACCAAAGGCTGAGTTGTTTGTGTACCAGCTTCTGTATCGATGATACGGAGGGTATACATAGCAGGCGCTAGTTTGGCTGTAGGGATGGTGTAGCTTTGCTGTCCAACTTGGTTAATTGCCTGACGATAGACGATTTGACCGTGGATGCTTACAATTTGGAGTTCCAGATTGCGGCTTTCAGTTAGGTCAAAGCTAAGCGTCACTTGTTGGTCGGCAGGGTTGGGGTAGAGCTGGATTTGCTCTAGACCAGCCACATTAGTCACTGCGACAACAATTGTTACTGAAGCGCTGTCTTGGCAACCATTGGCATCAGTTACGGTAACTGTTTGTAGGCCAGTAGCGACAACTGTATCGCTAGTAGAACCATTGGTCCAAAGGTAGCTGTAAGGACTAGTACCGCCAGTAACATCGGCAGTTGCTGTGCCGTCGCCATTGTCAGTGGTGGTAGTAACTAGGGCTGCGGGTTCAGAGATAGTTACTGTAGCAACATCTGAACAACCTAGGCTATCCGTAACGGTTACCGAGTAGCTTCCTGCGGCAAGATTGCTGGCTACAGCTGTTGTTTGGTTGGCTGCGGCGCTATCCCAAGCGTAAGTATAGGGAGCAATGCCTAGAGTAGCAGCAGCAGTTGCTTCGGCTGTGGCATCTCCATTACAGGCAATATTAGTTGTCGTCAAAGCGCCAGCGGTAATATTTGAGGCTGTAATGCTAAAGCTAGCCGTATCGTTATTTGCATCTATGTCGCCAGTAAGGCTAATTGTTGCAGTGAGTGTGGTATTTCCTGAAGGCGCAGGGAAAGGACCGACAGTTACGGTAGCAGAATCGCCTGCGGGAATATTTGTTGCTGATCCAGAAGCGATAGGAATAGGAATACCACTAGCTGTTACGGTATAGGTTACTGTAGCGGCAGTATCTGTGCCTAGGTTGTAAATGACAACTTGTCCAGAAACATTGCTACCTGCATTACAGTAAGTAGGCATGAGGCCAGCAATAGCAACAGAAGCATCGACAGTAGAGGCACAGTTGGTCCGGCTAATATCTAGCTGGAAAGCCCCTGTATTGCTTGAAAAGCCTTCAACAAGGATGAAAATAGTGTCGCCCTCGTTATAAGTAGTATCGTTTGTGATATCGAGGCCTAGCATAGAGGTGCGATAGACTGTTCCTCCATCATCGTCACTGTCTAGTAGGGTACTAGCATCTGCAGCATAAATACGGAGGTAGGTATCGAAAGAAGAGTTACTCAAATCGATGTAAAGAGAATCTGTACAAGGTTCAATTACATACATAAACCAAGCATCTCCAGCCGCATTTCCAATTGTATTGTTAAAGCAATCAGTATTCCCTGTAAAAGAGGCGGGGGCAGCACCTACAACAGTTGCTCCAGATGCAGAATCATTGGGGTAGGTAATTGCGCTACTGCTAATATCAAGCACGTAATTACCGCTATTGCTAGCGGCACCTTCTACCAAAATATAGATGGTATCTCCCTCATTATAATTAGCATTGTTTAAAACGCTAAAGGTTAGGCTAGAGGTATTATTGACTCCACTATTATCGTCGCTATCTAGCAAGCTGCTATCAGCTGCATAAATACTTAGGTAAGTGTCAAAATTAGAGCTGTCTAATCCGATAAACACAGAATCTGTACAAGCTTCAATGATATATTGGAACCAAACGTCATTAGAGGCATTCCCCATTGTGTTGGTATAGCAAGCTGTATTACCTGCATTGTTGTAGGGAAGACCATTGATAAGAAGAGGAGCACTCATTGAGTCCCCTACAGCAGGACTGCCAAAGGTAGCTGTAAAGTCTAGCACATAATTTCCTACGCTTGTTGTGCTATATCCTTCGACTAAGATATAAATCGTATCGCCCTCATTGTAGTCTGTGTTTCCGCTTAGGGCTAGCTCTAAGCGAGAAGTAGGAGTACCCGATACAATATCATCATTATAATCTAAAACGGTACTGCCATCTGCTGCAAGTACAGAAAGGTACGTATCAAAATCAGAGCTATCTAAACCAATGTACAAAGAGTCTGTACAAGCCGGAATCACATAGCTAAACCAAACATCAGGTGATGTGCGGCGAGCAGTTTCTGTATAACAAACGCCAGTATTCCCTGTCATGCTAAATGTAGGGCTGTTGATTGGAATTGCTAAGTGGATAGAATCCCCGGCAGGAACAGCAGTACAGCTAGTCGCAAAAGCAACAGGGCCAACCCAGTTAGAAGTGCTAGCATTATTGCCTGCAGGCGTGTAGCTGCCAGCAGGGTAGACAGAAGCACAACTACCATTATCCGAACAACCATCATTGGCGTTAGGGCCAGAAAAGGTCCAATCTGCAGCATTGAATGTTGCAGAAGGAGCAGCTGTACCCATACGATAAGCCCAACCATCTAGGTATTCCCAAGCTTGGCCAGTACCATCTACGTTTACATCACCAAAAAGATCAATGACTGTCGTATTTTCATAAAGCTCAATAGCATCATCTCCATTAACGTTTACAGTACCATCAATGATGTCTGCATCAAAGCCCATATAATCACGAAAACCAGCAGAATCACTCGCTACATAAATACGAGTACCTGCAGTGGCCGGACCAGAAGGGAAATTCATTTCTGGACCTGCAGTTGTTCCACTACCATTGTTGGCAGAACTTAAACCATAAATAGAGAGATCAGCTACGTCATTGACAACAACCACCTCAACAAATTTAGGCGTGCCACCAGTTAGGGGACCGTCCATAATTCCAGCAATGGCTAGATTGGTAGTAGATCCTGTGCCAGCACTACAATAATCGCGAACATAAGCCTCATAAGCTGTAGCAGGCGTTAAACCAGTAGCCGTATAAGGATTGGCCGCAGTAACAGTGCCAGAATTAGGCGTGCCACCAGCAGGAACAATAGCAATCTCCGCCTGAGCTGCACCACCAGAAGTCCAAGCTAACTCAGCTGAGTTAGTTGTTACATTACTTACCGACAAAGCAGACGGATCCAAACAAGGAGGAGCTCCAATCGTTACATCATCAATAAACCAACTATCTCCATCATCTTGCTCCATCACAAAAGCAACATAGATAGATTGGCCCACATAAGCACTCAAATCTACTACTTTAGAAGTATAAAAGGTTGTAAAGTCAGTTTCTACCTGTGTATCGACAATAGTAAAAGTCGTTGTGTCTGTCTGTGAAGTTGTAGATACCCGAATCGTGAAGACGGAACCATAGTCAAAGGTAATACCTTGTTTTTGATAAAATGTAAGATCACTATTACCTGAAGTAATAGCTACGGCAGGCGTTACCATCCAGTCGACCGCATTACCGCCAGTTACATTTTCATAGCGAACATAAGCCGCTTGCGAACCTGTATTTGATGTAGTAGAGGCCTGCCAAGACTGGGCTGTGCCAATACCATTATCAAAAATAGCCCAACCCGTAGGCGGCACGCTACTCTCAAAATCCTCACTCAACTGAGCGGATAACATACCGCTAGAAAAGCAAAGACCCAAAAAGAGCAGCCAACTCAATTGTAGTTTTTTCATAAATAAGTGTTGTTGTAAAAAAGTTAGAAAATTAGGGCTACAAAATTATTAAACCAATTAGGCTCGATAGTTTTTTAAGCCCAAAACTCCTCTAATATACACTATTGTTATGAACTTGTAAAGCTTCTGTTTGAAACAGTCTGCTCTTTTTGGGGGCTGCCCCTCCCTTTGGTCGGGTCGGGCTGTGTCAGGGCTCGCAGGTCTGCTCGGCCCTGCGCTTTTTTCGCTTTGCTCAAAAAAGCTGGGTCTGGCCCTGCGGGCCACCCTTATCCATCCCTCAGCCTGCGGGCCTTCGGCCCTGCTAAACCTAAAAGGGCAGCCTTAAGGCTGCCCTTTTCTATGCACTTACTCTTTTCGAGACCAAAATTTCCAAAATGGCCGCTTTCGCTTCCGCTTGCTGGGTGTTTTTTGTGGCTTATATCTAGCCAAAACTTCTTGCAGCTCTAGCTTCAAACTGTCATTCATCAAAAAACTTTGCCCCTCCATCCCAATTTCTAAAGTCAAAAGGTCCAAAGGCGCTAACTTAACTTCTGTAACCCAAAGCAAAGCATAACCTTCTTTTTGCCCCTGCAAAATATATTGCCCCGGCGGAATATTATAAATAGAAAACTGCCCTTTGCTATTACTCTCCGCACTCAACTTCAATGCCCCATCTAAGGTCAGCAAACTTAGCTGCATCGCTTCTACAGGATCACCAGAAAGTTCATCATAAATACGACCACCAATAGCTCCCTCTTCCTGCCCCCAAAGCGGAAGAATCCAAAAAAAACAGATAAATAGGAAAAGGGATTTAGGCATAAGCATAGGATTATAAAATTTCGGCGACTACAAAAATACTGCCTCCAACAAAAATAATATCATCTTTTTGGGCCACTGCTTTGGCCGCCGCCAAAGCCTGCGCTACACTCTCGTAAGCCTGTCCCATTAAGCCAAAACTAGCCGCTTCTTGGGCCAATTGATCCGCCGCTTTAGCTCTAGGAATCTGAGCCGCAGCAAAATAATAATTCGCCTCCTTGGGCAGGCTACTCAAAATCTTTTCGGCTGATTTATCCCGAACCATCCCAAAGACAAAATGCAGTTGCGCATATTCCATTTTGGCCAACATCTGTCCCAAATAACGCAAACCATCTACATTATGGGCTGAATCACAAAGCAACATGGGCGGGCCCTCTTCTAAAAGCTGCCAACGGCCCATAAATCCCGTTAAGGACCGAATATTCGCTAGGGCAAACTTTATTTTCTCCTCCGAGATGTCAATAAGCTGCTTTTCTTGCATTAGGTGCAAGGCAGCCAAGGCCAAACGCAGATTGAAAAACTGAAAATCTCCTGCTAGGTCCAGAAAAATATCTGCCGAATCCGCCGATTTGTATTGGTAGCCATACTGCCCACCCAATAAGTTTTCTTCGCCTTTTTCGAGTTGGACCAATTCTTCGGCATAATAAAGCGGCGCCTGCTCGGCTTTGGCTTTTTGCGCAAAAGCTTGAGCAATTTCTTCGCTTTGCCGCTCGCCAATAATGACTGGGGTTTGGGCCTTAATAATGCCCGCCTTTTCGCCTGCAATTAGCCCTAAACTTTCGCCCAAAATATCACTATGGTCCCAACCAATATTCGTAATGAGGCTGAGCTCAGGCGAAATAATATTGGTGGAGTCTAAACGTCCCCCCAAACCTGTTTCAATAATGGCCCAATCTACTTTTTGTTGTGCAAAATAATGAAAGGCCATGCCTACGGTCAACTCAAAAAAGGAGAGTTGCTGGCCCAAAATAAACTCCTTTTGCTCCGCTACAAAATTGATTACCTCTTCCTCTGAGATGTACTGCCCGTTAATTTTTATTCGCTCTCTAAAGTCTTTATAATGGGGCGAACTATAGACGCCCACTTTATAGCCCTGCGCTTGTAGCAGACCCGCCAAAATATGGGTGGTTGACCCTTTGCCATTAGTGCCTGCAATATGGACCGAGCGAAACTTCTTTTCGGGAGCGCCCAAGCGTTCCGACAAGCGCCAACTGTTGTCTAAGGTCTTTTTAAAGGCGCTGCTGCCTTGCCGCTGAAACATGGGCAGCTGGGCGTATAAAAAATCTAGGGCCTCTTGATAAGGGCGGTTATTCTTCTTCATTCGTTTGTCTTAAGGTCAGACTGATTACCGTATAACTTTTACTGGTCAATTTGTCAATTTGGGCTGTGAAGCCATCTTGCAACAAGAGCGGTTGATTGTATTCAAAATTGGGGGCTCTGCGCCCAAATAGCTCGGCATAGTTGCCCAACATACTGAGCTGAGGATGCGATTGGCCCAATTGTAAGAAAATGCCGGCCAAAAGTCTAGCGCAAGCGCTAGGCGGTAAATCAGCAGGAATGGGGTCTTGGCTATCGTCTATCTCAAAATGCAGTTCTTGGACCAAATCCTTGCAACCTTTTTGTAAAAACCGAACCTTAATCGGATAGCGCAAAATGCCATTGAGCTCAAAGTTTTCGCTAGAGCCGCCCTCAAAACTTTCATATTGATAGTTTTTGATGAGCGAAAGATCTTCGGGAAAAACAGCTGGAAATTCAGTAAAGGTACAGCCTTTTTCCTCGCCCTTACAAGACCAAAGCAGCCCAAGCAGCAATAGTCCCAAACATAGTTTTTTCATGAATGTAGTCATTGTTTTGAGGGAGCAAATTAGCATTTTTTTGCCCTTTTCTAAAATCCTTTGGGGCTTATGTATTGGGCCAAGAGCTCCTTGGCCTAGCGATGTGCAGCAGTGGCCGAAGGCCAGACCAAGGCGCTTTGCGCCGCAGGGCCGAGCGAAGAGCGAGCTGCGAAACGTAGCGCCGACGAGCGAAGCGAGGCGGAGGCCCCAAAAACAGCAGGGTGCTGCGACAACAAGCCCTTTAGGCCGCAGTTCGACGACCAAAGGGAGTAACCGCCGCAAGGCGAAGCCGCAGCGACAACAAGGACTTTAGTCCGCAGTTCGATGACTGAAAGGAGTAACGCCCCTAAAAATAAAAAACCAGAAAGCCTCGAAAGACCTTCTGGTTTGTAAAATAGTCAGGGGAGATGATTTACATCATGCCGCCCATGCCGGGAGGCATTCCACCGCCGGGCATGCCAGCAGCGCCATTCTCCTCGGGAATATCGTTGATTACGCATTCGGTAGTCAAGACCATACCCGCGATAGAACCAGCGTTTTCTAGAGCTACGCGGCTTACTTTAGTGGGGTCGATTACACCAGCTTCTTTGAGGTCTTGGTAAGTTTCGGTGCGGGCGTTGTAGCCAAATGCGCCTTTGCCTTCCAATACCTTCATGATCACTACAGAACCTTCTACGCCAGCATTGCTTGCGATAGTGCGTAGGGGAGCTTCTAGAGCTGTGCGAACGATGTTGATACCAGCAGTCTCATCATCATTTTCGCCTTCTGCGCCATCTAGGGCAGTTACCGAGCGGAGAAGGGCCACTCCACCACCAGGAACGATACCTTCTTCTACGGCAGCGCGGGTAGCGTGAAGTGCGTCATCTACGCGGTCTTTTTTCTCTTTCATTTCTACTTCAGTAGGAGCGCCTACATAAAGAACAGCTACACCGCCAGCCAATTTGGCCAAACGCTCTTGTAGTTTTTCTTTGTCGTACTCAGAGCTACTGTTTTCCATTTGGACTTTGATTTGGGCCACGCGAGCATCTACTTGCTCTTGTTTGCCTTCACCATTAACGATAGTGGTGTTGTCCTTGTCTACAGTGACGCGCTCAGAGCTACCAAGATGGTGCAATTCTACGTTTTCGAGGCTATAGCCAGTCTCTTCAGAAATTACGGTACCTCCAGTGAGGATAGCAATATCTTCGAGCATAGCTTTGCGGCGATCACCAAAGCCAGGGGCTTTTACGGCTACCACCTTGAGGCCCAAACGGATGCGGTTCACCACCAAAGTGCTCAAAGCCTGAGAATCTACATCTTCAGCAATGATGACCAAGGGACGGCCAGCACCATGTGCTTTTTCTAGTACGGGAACCAGCTGTTGCACGTTGCTGATTTTCTTATCGTGAATGAGGATGAGGGGAGACTCATACTCACATTCCATAGTTTCGGTGTTGGTCACGAAGTAAGGAGAAAGGTAACCACGGTCAAACTGCATACCCACCACTTTAGTCACATAAGTTTCGCGACCTTTGGCTTCTTCTACAGTAATTACCCCATTGGTGCTTACTTCTTTCATTGCTTCAGCAATGAGTTTTCCAATTTCGGGATCGTTATTCGCTGAAATAGTGGCTACTTGCTCAATTTTATTGAAATTGTCGCCAACGATTTCAGAACTTTCTTTAAGGGCAGCAACAACTTGAGCTACAGCCTTGTCGATACCTCTTTTGAGGTCCATAGGATTGGCGCCAGCAGCCACCAATTTCATTCCTGCATTGACCATTGCTTGGGCCAAAACAGTAGCCGTAGTCGTACCATCACCGGCTACATCAGCCGTGCGAGAAGCTACCTCTTTAGCCATTTGAGCGCCCATGTTTTGGATGGGATCCTCTAGTTCTACTTCTTTGGCTACACTTACCCCATCTTTAGTGATATGAGGAGCGCCAAACGCTTTCTGAATGATCACATTGCGACCTTTAGGGCCCAAAGTTACTTTAACGGCATCCGCCAAAGCGTTGATTCCTTCACGCAATTGAGTGCGTGCATCTGTATTGAAGCTAATTTTTTTAGCCATGATATATTGCTAGTGTTTTGAAATTTGAGAAAAAAGATAAAACTAAACCTTTACACTTAAATGAGTGCTTAGTCAAGAATAACAAGAATGTCGTCCTCACGCATAATGAGGTAATCTTTTCCCTGATGGCTGATCTCTTGGCCAGCATATTTGCCATAAAGCACAACATCATCCACTTTTACAGTAAGGGCATTTCCGTCTTTACCTGGACCAACGGCCACTACTACACCTCTCTGAGGCTTTTCTTTTGCCTGTTCGGGCAAGATAATACCACCTTTAGATTTTTCTTCAGCGGCGGCAGGTTGCACAACAACGCGATCGTTGATGGGTCTCATAGCTAAACTGTTTTTTAGTTATAGATGTATCAAATTAAAAGACTGTCAGAACGCAGCAAATTAGAGCTTATTCCAAACAGACAATTCTCTCTTAACAGCTCTTGTGCCAGTTGCCAAAAAGAATAAAAGGGCTGCATATTTGACAGAAATCCGTTCTTTTTGTCAGTTTTTGGCTGACAGAGCTGTCAGTTTTTTATCCATCGCTAGTTTATCGATTCTTAGGCGGGAACAACTTTGAGTTGAGTGCACTTAAATGCTTGTTCTAAGGCATCTTGCATATGGCTTCTAGTACTGATCTTTCCTGTATCTACTCCTAGTTCTACAAGTGTTTGAGCAATGGCTGGCGAAATTCCCGACAAAATTGTTTGGCAGCCCATCAGCGCAGCAGCTTTACTCACTTTTAAAAAATAATTGGCCACAGCAGTATCCACAATCGCCACACCACTAATATCTAAAATGAAAACTTTGGTTTGCCGTTGGGCTACTTCATGAAGTACCGTAGACATAATATTTTGAGCCCTTAGAGAATCTACAATGCCAACAACGGGCAGCAATAATATTCCTTCCCAGATAGGAGTCACCGGAGTAGATAACTGACTGAGCATATCGTTCTGCTCCTGCAGCTGTTTGTTCATCTCATTGTTAAATGTATCGATAGCCACAAAAACCCCAACACTGCTTGTTCGCTTAAAGGCTTGCATCAGCTCAAAGCTCGCTATTTTGTAGTATACAAAGGCTTTTTCCACAATTTCGTTAAAGGCAAAAACGGCAGAGAGATAAGCCTCAAAGGGAAGACCCATTTGCAAAAAGAATAAGACTAGTTTTGAGCTATAATCAATCGAAGAAGAACAAATTTCTACGCTAGTAATATGTTCCCAAAATCGTTCTGACTGACGATCAAAAACCGCTACAACTTCTTCTGTATAAGCGCTGCCATATTCAGGTTGAGTGGCCATCCAATGATGAAAATCCTCAAAAATAGGTGCTTTATACTGCTTAATTTGTTTCATGGCCGAACGTACAATAAGAAGGTCTTCTTCTTGCAATAAAAAAATACTTCGATAACGCTCAGGAGTGATCTGGACAATAGACATATAGGGGTTATATAATAAAGGATGTGAAAATATCGCTATTTGCGATTCATAATAGGGAGTGTTTTTTTTAAAATGGTCACTTTTTATGTTCTGAAAAACGAATAAAATAGGATAATTATTTTTTGGGCTGCCCCGCCCTTCAGCGGCAAAGCCGCTTCGGTCTGGCCTGCGGCCACGGCTGTGTACCGCTCAGCGGTCTTTTTTCTTCGGCATTTAGTACTGTTTGGAGTCTTGTCTGAACCTACTACAAGTCTAGTCAACTTGTAGAACTATCTATGAAAGGATTAGCAATAGGCTTTAGTTAGACTATTGTACTCTTGCAGTGCTGTTTTCTACGCTTTAGTTGGAGCTCTTTACTCCAATTGGGCGGTCTTAAATCTCTAAGTTTTCACTAAGCTTACTGCCTGAAGAGAGTAAATAAAGTGGACCGTTTTAATACTCAACTTCAGTTGCAGATAAAAGAACTGGAGTTAGAGATAAAAAAATAGGAGTTGAGGATAAAAGAACTGGAGCCAAAGGTAAAAGTATATCAACTAAGGATTAAACTGCTTCCTGGCTGGAGTTTAGTACTTTATCTAAGCTGTTCAGAAGAGCATTCAAGGAGTTATAGAAGGATATTTATCTGTTTTAGACCTACTGAATACAGTTAGAGAGGGCTATTCTTGGACCAATAAACTTAGCCAGTAAGTTTTGGATATCTTAAATAGCCGTGTGTGTAGTTGAAAACAAAGCTTAGAAGGGCTATTTTGGGGTTGATGGACTTCTATTTTCGCTTAAATAACCACTAAACAATGAATGAACAATTAAAAGATCGAATAAAAAGAATATCTATTCGTGGACGCTTTGCTATAGCCTTACGTATTCTAGAAATAGAACTACCAAAATATCCTGTATTTGAGCAAAGTCCTACTTCAAAAACCCTAATCAGTAGACTGAAAGAATTTACCAATAGTACGACCGTAGATGATTGGATGGAGGAAACAAATCGAATAACTCCTGCTACAGTTCTAGAAGATGGGGGACGCTATGATGCAGAATATTTCGCTGACTTTCTGAAGGAAGAAGATTTTAATGAATTTCACAAGCAGTACAAAGCATTGCCAGAGCGTTTTTTGTCTGCTATAGATTATACGACCTGGCTTGGTCAAGCCCATATTTATGTGGGAGTTCCAAGTTACTCAGAGGAGACTTATGAATATTTATTAGACGTAATCGAATTAACTACCGTAGATAACTTGCCTGAAATTATAGCCCGTTATGAGTTTTCTTCTTTTGAGCAACGTCATGGTTGGGGAAATCGCTTTAATTATGATGAGGTTTAGGGGCCTCCGCTGCGGCTTCGCCTTGCGGCGCTACGTTTCGGGGCTCGCTGCTCGCTCGGCCCTGCGCGGGCTGCGCCCGCTTGGTCTGGCCTAGGGCCACCCCTGCACATCGCTAGGCCGTTTGGCCTTCGGCCATGGCGGCTTTGCCGCCTGCAATTCATCGCCTAGGGACAAGAATGGAGTCAGCCCTAAAGGGCCTCAAAGGCTGGATGAAAAGTTCAATTCATGAGGGTTTCAACCCTCATTCATCAATCATTGCGAAGCAATATCAACTGTTGTATGGCTGCAGGTTTTAAGCTGCAGCCACAGCTAGCAGGCGGCTTCGCCGCCGCAGGCCTAGGGACTTGTAAGGGGGGCCGCAGGCCCGACCGAGCTGCTTTAGCAGCGAAGGGCCGAGCAGACCTGCGAGCCCTGAAAAGGCCCGGCGGCCGCAGGCCGCAGGCCCCAAAAAAATAAGAATAAAAAAATGTCTCTGTAAGTAGAATCACCTAGAAATAGAAGCAATAAAGCTTAACTTTGGAATAGAAACAACAGGCAGAAAAAATCTGCTTTTCGCTAAGCCAATAAATCTAAAAAACGATGAGCTTTCTATCTAAAATTAAGGACTTTGTAGGTTTTACAGGACTAAAAGTGAATAATGAGCGGCCCAATTTGGAGCTCCCATATCAAACCAAGCAATATGCTTTTCCCTATGTTCTGCAGGCGGGGCATCGTTTGGATATTATAGACATTCGGCAGACGGTTCGGGTGCAGCGCTCTGGTTTCGATGAATGCGTAGAAGAACTTGTTTTGGCCGATAAACTGGCCAGTAAAACAGCTCCAGAGAATTTGCATTTCCCCTTAGCCATTGAAAAAGGAGAGCAATTGCATTATCCATTAAGCTTTGAATTTGATTTGGCGGAGGCGCTTAAAAAATGGGAGATCAACAGTGTAGAAGAGGCCTTGAAAGCAAATTTGAAATTTGAAGTATTGCTTCAAATTGATATTAAAGAGACCTTTTATGCTTTTGATCCAGAGGTCCGTTTTATCTTGGAATTGAAGGCTTAAGGCAAAATAGATGAAAAAACTAAAAATAGCAGGCCTACTTTTTAGTGCTTCCTTACTGCTAGCCTATTGTAGCACTCCAACAAAAGCAGCATGGGTCTATGAGGGGGAAGAGGCGCAAGACCTAAAAAATAAGGGGGCTGAGGCAGCCTTAAAGGCCCAACAGACTTTGCTGAAAACGGTAAAAAACGCCATGACCCAAAAAGGAGTGGCAGGGGCTTTATCCTATTGCAATTTGGAAGCTTTAGGCTTAAAAGCTAAATTGGGGGAAGAAATGGGGGTGGAAATCGCTAGGCGATCCGCCCGTTATCGGAACCCAAAAGATGCTCCAGAAAATGATTTTGAGGCGCAGATTTTGGCAGCTTATGAACAGGCCAAAAAAGAGGGAAAGGACCTCAATAGCCAAATTTTTGAAAACGAGACCCACTATATATACTATCAGCCCATCATGATCCCCAATGCTAGCTGTTTAAAATGCCATGGAAAGCCAGGGCAGGATATAGCAGAGACCGATCTGAAAAAGCTGAGAGCGCTTTATCCAGAAGATAAAGCGCAGAATTACAAAGTTGGTGATTTTCGAGCTACTTGGCGTATTCAGTGGGCTAAAAATCTGAAGGAATAGCCTTTTGGTCGAAACAGCTTGGAAAAGCCTTTGAAAGCGCTTAATTTGAGGAAAACATCCCCGCTTATGCGCATTCAGGAATCTATTAGTATGGCTTTTTCTGCTATACAAGCCAATTTTATACGAACATTTCTCACCTTGCTCATCATTGCCATTGGAATTATGGCATTGGTGGGCATTTTGACGTCTATAGACAGCATAAAGGCCTCTATGTCGGACAATTTTGCCAATATGGGGGCCAATACCTTCAATATTATCCCTTCTGGAACGGGGATTCAGGGCGGACGCCGTGGTCGTCGGCAAAAGCGAGGGGAGTCCATTAGTTTTCAGCAAGCTATTGCTTTTAAGCAGCAGTATGCCTTTCCGGCCAAGGTTTCGGTTTCTGCTTTAGGAACAACCATTGGCGTAATTAAGCGTGGACCAGAAGAGACCAACCCCAATACCACAGTTTATGGTATAGATGAAAACTATCTATCAGTAGCAGGCTACGAGATTGCTCGAGGGCGAAATTTTACCAAAACAGAGGTAGAGTTTGGGCGCAACTTAGTCATTTTAGGAAAGGGCATTGCGGAGCAACTTTTCCCTAAGCAGAGTCAAGAGCGGATTTTAGGCCAGCAGATTAGCTTGCGAAATATAAGTTATACCGTAGTGGGGATTTTACAAGAAAAAGGCTCCAGTATGAGCTTTTCAGGAGACAGAATTGTTTTAATGCCTTTAATGAGCTTGCGTAAATATTTAGGTTCGCAGACGAATTCCTATAACTTATCGGTAGCGGTGCAAGATGCTCAGCAAATGGAATTGGCCATGGGAGAGGCTGAGGGCATTATGCGAGCTGTTCGGCAAGTTCCATTAGGCAAAGAAAATAACTTTGAACTGGAGAAAAGCGATGGATTATTGGACGTTTTAGATGAAAATACCGCTAGCATTCAAATAGCGGCTATCTTTATTGGTTTGGTCACCCTTTTAGGGGCGGCTATTGGCCTGATGAATATTATGTTGGTCTCGGTGACCGAACGAACCCGAGAGATTGGTATTGCCAAATCTTTGGGAGCCACCAAAACCAGCATTCTACAACAGTTTTTAATAGAGGCTTTGGTTATTTGTCAAATAGGCGGAATTCTAGGCATTTTTCTAGGTATTATGATGGGAAATGTAGTGACTTTGGCTATGGGGGGGCAGTTCTTAATCCCTTGGGCCTGGATGGGCTTAGCCTTTGCGCTCTGTTTTCTAGTGGGCTTGGCTTCTGGAATTTATCCTGCCCTAAAAGCAGCAAGCTTAGACCCAATCGAATCCTTGCGTTATGAATAAATTTAGTTGTTCAACTTAAATTTGATCGGGACAACCATGCGCACAGCTACTTTTCTCCCTGCTTGATGGCCTGCTCGCCAACTAAATTTTTGTGCTAAACGCTCTAGGCTTTTGCGTGCAGCCTGTTCAAATCCTTTATTGGGCTCTCCTTGGAGTCGAAGGAGTTTGAGATTACTCATTTTGCCCTCAGGAGTAATCGTAAATTGAAAATAAACAGTAGCTTCTAAGTTTTCTTGGCTAGCCAGGCTAGGATATTGGGTGTACTTGGCCAATTCGTTTAAAAGTTGTTGGTCCGCACAGTTTTTCTGGCTGAGATAATCTCCAGAACTTGGACATTTATCACTCAGCAAATAAGGCATTTCTTCTGCAAAATCATATTCTTTTTCCAGCTTAATTTCTGGCTGCTCTCTTCGTGTAGGTGCTGGCGGCGGCGGTGGAGGTGCTGGCAAAATACCTTTTTCCCCTCTAGCTGGCCCCGTTGGGCCTTTTTCCCCTATAGGGGCATTGATTGGCGCTTCTACTGGATCAATGGGTAATTCAGGAATAGCCAAATCACTAATTTTAATGACCTCAGAAGCTACTTTGGGAGGTGGAATACTAAACACAGGAGTGCTTGCCAGGGGAACCATCTCTTCGTCAAATTGGCTACCCCAACTGCCAAAACGATCAGCAACCACTGTAGCCGAATGAATATTGGTCCAACTGAAAACAATAGCAACAGCAGCCAAGGCCGCACTTAAGCCTAATAATTTTGGGGCCTTAGACGTTCGTAAATCAAAGTCCTTTTGTTGCTTACGCCAAAAAACATAAATAGCCAAACAGAGAGAGAGCAAAAGCAAGGATAATAAAACCTCTTGGCCCGAAGGCGTGAATAAACGAAAACAAAACATTTAGTTAAGAATTTAAAAGCAGTAGGAGAACACTACTGACTTAGTTTAACAAAATGCCTCAATCAAATAATGTTGTGTCTTTTTAGAGATGTCAATCTCTTCTTTTTTGGTGCTACAGGAAGATGAAAATTAACTTTTGCTAATTAAGGGTTTTGCGCTTTATTTTTTTAGTTAAAAGAGCTTGCAGCTTAAAGAATTGTGCAGGACTTCTTTTGAAGCTACCAATGACTATGAAAAATTTATTTTAATAAGGTTATGTTATTCCTTTTTTTAAAAAGAAATAAGTTTTATATTCGTGCTTATAGGGAGCTAAGGCTGTCACAAGTCCTCCAACTTGTTGCAAAGAATTTAGCTCTCTTTAAAGATCAACTAACTTAACTTAAAAACTTTATTTTATGGATTTCTCTAATTTGAAAGAAGAAGATGCTAAGCAACTGCTCATGCAGTATGATGCGCAACAACGTCAACTCTTTTTCCAGCTACAACAAGTACAATCTGCTATCGGACAGCTACATGCTGTTTTGAATGGCGATCAGGCTGTTGAACTAAATGGAGCGCCTCAGGTACAACCTGTAAACAGTGCTTTTATTCCTGTTGGTTATATGTATAATGGCGAGCGTGTGGTTACTCAAGCTCCTGCAGAACAACCTCGCAAACGCCCATATACACGGAATAGCCCATGGCCTAAGTTTATTCTCAGTAAGCTAGAAGAAGGACAAAAAACATTGAGTAGCCGCGAAATCTATGAGTTGGGTATCAAAGCTAATGTAGAAGAAGATATGGGCTTCCCCGATGCAGGAGAAGTACGTCGCCTAATCTCTAGAGCATTACACCGCCTAAGCAATCAGGAGAAAAAAATCTCTAAATTCCCTCTTCGCGAAGGACAAGGAAAAGGCTATAATTACGCACTACCTAACTGGTTAGACAAAAAAGGTAATCTTCCAGATAAGTACAAATCAGAAGACTTCTAGTCTGAAAGACGCTTAACGAAACTAAAATGTCTCTTTGTTTTTACGAGGAGGCATTTTTTTATTTGGACTTTCCATATATTCCTTTTTTGGGGCTGCCCTGCCCAAAGGGCAGGTCGGGCTGTGCCAGGGCTCGCAGGTCTGCTCGGCCCTTCGCTGCTAAAGCAGCTCGGTCGGGCCTGCGGCCCCCCTTACAAGTCCCTAGGCCTGCGGCGGCGAAGCCGCCTGTAGGACCTAAAAGACAAAACGTATTTATATCATAGTGCCTTCGAGCACAATAAAAATTGAGTAATTATGACTAAGTGTTTCTTATCTTGCTTGTTAGCCCTAGGCTTGCTATCATCTTGTAAAACAGCCAATAGTAGTGGCAGTTTTACCGATAACCGAGATGGACAAAGCTACAAAACAGTAAAAGTTGGTGGCAATGTTTGGATGGCCGAAAATCTCCGCTTTGAGCAGGCAGAAGGACAACCTTATGGAAAAAAAGAAAGTGAAAAATCAAAAGGATTGCTCTATACCTTGGCTGGTGCCCGAAACGCTTGTCCGGATGGTTGGCATTTACCTTCTGTTCAAGAGTGGGAGTTTTTACTCAAAAAAGCTGGAGGCTATTATCATGAAGTACTTACTGGACAAAAGCCTAAGATTGAAGGAACACCTTCTTCTGTCTTTCTAAAAATTAAAGAAGGAAGTGGTTTTGGCTTTCCTGTTCAGCCAATTGGTTGGGGAAGCCCAAAAAATGGGGGCTTATTTATGGCGCAGGGACAACAAACTGCTTTTTGGACTAACACTGAACATCCGACAATGAAAAAAAGTCACAAATTTGTCTATTTTGATTTTAATGAGCAGAAAGTTAGTGTAACACAAAAACCTTTTGATGATTTGCTTTTGCCCTGTCGTTGTGTGCAGGATTAAGTAAGCACTGAGGCCGAGAGACCAAAAAGCCGTTGGCCCAGCGCTGCGCAGCAGTGGCCGCAGGCCAGACCCAGCGGGCGAAGCCCGCGCAGGGCCGAGCAGACCTGCGAGCTGCGAAGCATAGCGGCGGCCGCCCCAAATTGGAGGGCGGCCGCGGGCCCCAAAAAAATAGGATTAAAGCGAATTCATAAACTTTGGAAATCAGAACAAGCTGCTTATATTAGGCGCCTAAAATCAAAATCTCATCAACATTATGTGGGTAGACATTATCCAAATCACTTTGCCAGCCCTGTTGCTATTTGTGGCCACCTTATTTTTGGTCAACAACTTTTTGAAGAACCAAAGAGAGGCGATGCACAGCTTTTTGCTCAAAGAAGCTGAGTTTAGAAAAATTGAGGGCGAGCGCCGTAAAATTGAGCTACAAAAAGCCAATAAAGAAACGACTTTGCCCCTGCGTTTACATGCTTATGAGCGCCTTTCGCTCTATTGTAACCGCCTTGATATTATCGATATTTTGCAGCGTTTTGATCCTGATGAACTATCGGCTAAGGCTTATAGTGCACAGCTACAAATTGCATTAGAGGAAGAGTTTTCGCATAATGTGACTCAGCAAATGTATATGTCTGAGGAGCTTTGGCAGATTATTTTGTTGGCCAAAAAAGAGGCAAAAATGATTTTGCAAAGCGTACAACAGCAATTAGATGCTGTGGCTGAGGGGAAGCAATTGCCTGCTCAGAAGTATGTAGAAGTACTGCTCGTTTACCTCGAAGAAACTCCGCAAGAAGGGCATTTACATGCGCTTTCTGCGATTAAAAAAGAGGTGGCTCTTTTGTTTTAGAAGGCCACTCATTTGGACCAGTTTAGGTCAAAACAACAGCTAATTAACAACTTATGTCTAAGCGTCTCATCGAATGCGTGCCCAACTTTAGTGAAGGCCGCCGCCCCGAAGTTATTGCCGAAATCACTGCTGCTATTGCGGCCGTAGAAGGTGTAAAATTGCTTAATGTGGACCCTGGAAAGGCGACCAACCGCACGGTGGTTACTTTTGTTGGTGAACCCGAAGCGGTGATTGAAGGAGCTTTTCAGGGGATTAAAAAAGCCAGTGAGCTCATTGATATGAGCAAACATAAGGGAGAGCACCCTCGTATGGGGGCCACCGATGTTTGTCCACTCATTCCCATTTCGGGCGTTTCTGTAGAAGAAGCCGTTGCTTATAGCCAAAAGTTAGGCGAAAGAGTGGGGCAGGAGTTGAATATTCCCGTCTTTTTGTATGAGCATTCAGCGAGTCAGGCTAAATGGAAGAATTTGGCCAATATTCGCTCTGGAGAATATGAGGCGATGGCCGATAAATTGGCTACGCCAGAGTTTACGCCTGATTATGGTCCCAAAGCTTTGCATAAAGAAGCAGGAGTTATGGCTATTGGCGCTCGTGATTTCTTGATTGCTTATAATATCAACCTAAATACAACCTCAGTTCGTCGAGCTAACTCTGTTGCCTTTGATATTCGAGAAGGGGGCCGCGTTAAGCGAGAGGGAGATCCCATTACGGGCAAAAAAGTATTGGATGAGAATGGGCAGCCGGTCCGAATTCCTGGTGCTTGTAAGGGGGTAAAAGGAATTGGTTGGTTTATTGAAGAATATGGGGTGGCTCAGGTGTCGATGAACATTACAAATATTGCACAAAGTCCCTTGCATATTGTTTTTGAGGAAAGCTGTAAGTCAGCAACCAAAAGAGGAATGCGCGTGACGGGTTCTGAGCTAGTTGGTTTAGTGCCACTTAAAGTGATGCTAGATGCTGGTCGTTATTTCCTCCGTCAACAGCAGCGTTCTGTTGGCGTTTCAGAACAAGAATTGATTAAGATTGCGGTCAAAACTATGGGCTTAGATGAGCTCTCTCCCTTTGATCCCAATGAGCGCATTATTGAATATCAATTGAAGGATGCTAGCCAGCAGCCATTGATTCAGATGAGTTTATCGGATTTTGCTGCAGAAACCTCTTCAGAAAGTCCAGCCCCAGGTGGTGGCTCTATTTCTGCCTATGTAGGTGCTTTAGGTGCTGCTTTAGGCGGTATGGTGGCCAATTTGTCTAGCCACAAAAGAGGCTGGGATGATCGCTGGGAATACTTTAGTGATTGGGCTGAAAGAGCTCAGGTCCTAGAGCGAGAACTGGTTGATCTAGTCGATAAAGATACCGATGCCTTTAATGGAATTATGGCGGCTTTCCGCTTGCCTAAAGGTAGCGAGGCCGAAAAAGCAGCCCGCAAAGAAGCAATTGCCGAAGCCACCCGCCAAGCGATTTTGGTGCCTTTTCAAGTGATGAAAGCCTGTATAGCTACTTTGCCGCTTTTGGAGGAAATGGCCAAGGAGGGAAACCCCAATTCAATTAGTGATGTGGGAGTTGGAATGCTTTGCGCTAGAGCTGCTCTCCGTGGCGCTTACCTCAATGTAAAGATTAACAGCAAAGGTATGGAAAACGATAGTATCGTTAGCGATTGCCTACAAGAAGGAGCGCTAATGATTGATAAAATGCAAGCCGCTGAAACGGCTGTATTAGCCATTGTGGAAACTAAACTCTAGTTTCTATTAGTAGGTAGAAATGAAAAGAGCCACTAGCTTATCGCTAGTGGCTCTTTTTTGTACCCTCAATTTCTAGAGCTCTTCCAAAATGAATTTTGTCATTTTGTTGTAGAGATGGAGACGGGTATAGCCGCCATAAATCCCATGGTTTTTATTGGGATAAAATTGCTGATCGAAGGGAATATTGTTGTTAATCAACTCTGAAGACATTTCGGCTGCATGCTGAAAGTGTACATTATCGTCGGCAAAGCCATGCACCAATAAGTAAGCGCCTTCAATATTTTCTACAAAGTTGATGGGCGAGTTTTGCTCATAGCCCTCATTGTTTTCTTTGGGCGTGCGCATATAGCGCTCGGTATAAATGCTGTCGTACCATTTCCAGTTGGTTACTGGAGCCACAGCAATGGCCATTTTGAAGATTTTGTTTCCCTTGGCCAAGCAAAGCGAAGAAAGATAGCCGCCAAAGCTCCAGCCAAAGATGCCAATGCGATCACCATCTACATAATCTAAGCTAGCCAAATAGTTGGCGGCCGCAATTTGGTCCATTGCCTCATATTTACCCAACTGCAAATAGGTCGCTTTTCTAAAGGCCTCTCCTCTGGGTTCTGTACCGCGATTGTCTACAGAAACTACAATGTAGCCCTTTTGGGCAAGCAACTGAAACCACATATTGTTGCCATCTTTCCAAGCATTGGTGGCCGTGGGAGCAGAAGGACCGCCATAGACATACATGAATACGGGATACTTTTTTTGGGGATCAAAGTTGGGAGGCAATACTCTCCAACCATTGAGGGTAAGGCCTTCGGGATTTTTGAAAGAGAAATATTCCGTTTTGCCCAAATTGTAGTTTTCCAAACGCTTTTTGAGCGCCGCATTGTCCTCAATTACACGCAACTGTTTGTTGTTTTTGGTCTGATAAACCGTAAAGCTAGGCGGCGTATTGATGTCCGAATGCTTGTTGATATAAAAGGCAAAAGTAGGACTAAACTCTGCGCTATTGCTGCCCGAAGCTTTGCTCAACTTCTTCATTTTCTTGCCCTTTAAGCTGACCCAATAAACCTCTCTTTCAGTCGATTTCTCAGCAGCAGCCTGAAAATAAAGCCGCTCATTCTCTTCGTCTAGACCATAAAAATCAGTGATGTCCCATTTGCCTTTGGTCAACTGCTGAATCACTTTGCCCCCCTTGTCATAGAGGTAAAAATGACGGTAACCATCGGTTTCATCCGACCAAACAAAGCGTCCATCTTTTAAGAAGACCAAATGATCTTCAATGTCAATGAAGTATTTATTTTCTTTAGACATCAATAATTGGGGCGCTGCTGCATCAGCAGCCAATAAAAAGAGGTCCAATTGATTCTGATGGCGATTCATCCGATAGATGCAAAGCTCATTATTAGGTGTCCAAAGCAAACGCGGAATGTATTGATCCGCTTCTCCTCCTACTTCCAATTGACGGAGCTTTTTGGTCTTCAAATCATAGAGATGTACCGTTACAAGAGCATTTTTTTCTCCCGCTTTGGGGTACTTAAAGCTAACGGGATTTGGATAGAGATTACCCAAATAATAGGTCATTCCAAATTCTTTTACGGCTGATTCATCAAAGCGAAGAAAGGCAATTTTGCTCCCGTCAGGTGACCAAAAGAAGGCTTTGTCAATGGCAAATTCTTCCTCATAAACCCAATCTGTGGCCCCATTGATAATCTTATTTTGAGCCCCATCTGTGGTCAATTGTAATTCCTCGCCCGTTTGCAAATCTTTGTAAAATAGGTTGTTGTCTCGAACAAAAGCTACCTTGTCCGCCTGCGGGTTAAAGCTAGCGTAACGCTGCTTTCCAGCTTCCGAAAGGGCCTCCAATTTCTTGCTCTTGCGCTCATACACAAAGTAATTGGCACTATAAGAATAACGGTAAATTTTGGCCGGCTCGGTTTCCAATAAAATCTTTTCCTCTTTTGGTCCAAAACTATAGCCCGAAATATCAAAGCCATTTTCTGCGGTGAAAAGAACTTGGCTTTCTTGGCCCGTTTTCAAATCAAACTCCCGAATCTTATTGCCGTCTAACTGGCTGTAATGTTGCCCATCTTGCATAAAATTAAAACCCTGAGCCGATTGCGAAAAAAATTGATAGTTCCGCCAAATTTCTTCCAGTTGAATGTCCTTTTTTTGGGCCCAAAGCGAGTTGGGCGCTGCTACTAGCAACAAAAAGGCTAGTCCAAAATAATGTTTTATCATTTTTTCTAAATTGATGAATGAAAATACAGTTTGATAATCAATTGTTTAGGGGCTGATTGTTGCTGTATTTAAATAAATAGATATGAAAATAGAATCTTTTTCCCGAACTTAGGGTTGTTTACTAGTACGCCCCAGACGATATTCCCCGAACTTATCTAAAAAAGGAAGTTCTTCCCAAAAGGACTATTCTTTTCTACAAAAAAGAAAAAAAGTTCGACGATATCTAGCCTTTAGTAGCGCTTATTTTGGGGCTGCCCCTTCCGTTGAGTTAAAACCCAGCGCAAAGCGGTATCGCTTTGCGAAGCGATACAAAATGAGGGTTGAAACCCTCATGAATGATCGGGCGGGTCGGGCTGTGTCGTGGCTCGCAGGTCTGCTCGGCCCTGCGCAGCAGCAAGCTGCTGCTGGGTCTGCGGCTGCGCCGCACCACTTTCCATCCCTCAGCCGGCGGCTTCGCCGCCTCTAGACGCACAGATAATCAAAACAACTTTTTCAACAAAAAAAAACAATATCATGGCAGAACTAAGATCTATCCACCTGCACCAAAATGGCAAAAAAGTATGGCGATTGCAGGCCCTCAGCACCGAAATGTATGATGTAGATAAAGGCGGTATGGTCATTACTGACTTAGTCGATTTCAATCAAGCTGATTTTACTGGCCGATTTGGTGGTTATGTCCCCGTACAAATTACATTCTATGACAACCGCAACTTTGACGTTCTCTATCACACCGCTGATGGCCCCATTGAAGGCACTGGCCGTTGGATCAAAAATGCGGATCATATTGTCCTACAACAAAACACAGGCGATGAAATCGAACTCCCTGCAGCTACGCTAGATGCCGAGGACCAATTCCATTGTCAATATGCTTATCTAGGTGGTAATATGGATATCCAACAGCTCAAGTATAGAGCCATTTAATCCCTAATTATAATGGATGAAAAAAGGCCCAAGCGCAATATGTGTTTGGGCCTTCGCTTTTTTTAAAAAAAGAGGCCGAAGAAAATGGCCAAAAGAAAAAAGACAGTTGAGCGGCTGAGGGATGGCAGGGGGTGGCCGCAGGCCAGACCAAGCTTTTGAGCAAAGCGAAAAAGCGCAGGGCCGAGCAGAATTGCGAGCCCCCGCACAGCCCGACCCGAGCCCTTGGGCGAGGGGCAGCCCCACAAAAAATCAAAAAAAATCCCAAGCAGAAAAAATGCTTGGGAGAAAAGTTTATTGTCCAATAGAGCTGTCTAAAAGGGCCAAAATACCTTGATGAACTCTATTCATTTGTTCTTCGGTAATGCAGTAGGGGGGCAAAACGTAAATGGTATTGCCTAGGGGGCGTAAGATTAGGCCTTTTTGGATAAAAAACTGCCAAATTTGATCGCGAATATTGTTGAAGTAAGAGGTCGACTCTGAAGTTTGCAAATCAAAGGCCCAAACGACTCCTTTTTGTCGGAGGTTACTCACTTTTGGGTGGCTAATAATTTGTTGGCTAAACTTCTGATGTTGTTTTTCGATCCAGCGAATTTGTTCCCAAGTTTTTTCATCATTGGTTAGTTCAAAGCTGGCTAAAGCGACTGCGCAGGCTAGGGGGTTGCCGGTGCAGCTATGGCCGTGAAAAAGGGTTTTATATTTATCGTCGGACCAAAATGCTTGAAAAATTTTGTCGCTGCAAGTTGTGGCGCCCAAAGCCATAGTGCCGCCAGTGAGGCCTTTGGAGAGACAAAAAATATCGGGATCATCTGCTAAAAAGTCGCTGGCCCACCAGCTTCCCGTTCTGCCAAAGCCAACCATCACTTCATCGGCGATAATGAGGATATTTTCGGCTTTACAATGGGCCAAAAATGGGTCAAGGGCTTGGGCTTCGTAGATGCGCATGCCGGCAGAGCCTTGAATGAGTGGTTCGAAAATAAATCCGGCAATTTCACCTTGATATTGATCTAAAAGTTGTTCAAAATTGGCTAAGCTTTCGGCTTCTTGTCCGGGCAGAGGGGGTTCTACAAAAAGCACATCAAAAAGATAGGGCGTAAAGGGGGCTGAAAAAGCAGAGCGGCCGCCAACGGACATTGCGCCAAAGGTGTCGCCATGGTAGGCGCCTTCAAAAGCAATAATTTTTGTTTTGGCTTGGCCGATATTGTGCCAATATTGAAAGCACATTTTTAGACCAACCTCAACGGCAGTAGAGCCATTATCGGAAAAAAAGAAACGTTCTTGATTATCGGGGAGTTTGCTCAAGACTTTTTCGGCAATTTGCACGGCGGGTTCATGCGTAAAATTGGCAAAAATAACGTGTTCCAATTGTTCGGCCTGTTGTTTTAGGGCTGCGGCAAAATTGGGGTGGCTATGGCCATGTAAATTCATCCACCATGAAGCGATGGCGTCAATATATTCTTTTCCGTTTTCATCCCAGAGCAAAGCGCCCTTTCCTTTGCTAATGGCAATCGGCGCTTGGGCCGTTTTCATTTGCGTGAAAGGATGCCAAACGACAGCTTGGTCTCTTTGGACCAAAGAACTTGTTTTTTGCATAAGATTCTTTTTTGTGAGCAAAATTTTGGGCGCAAAAAAAGCGCCCTGGCAAATTTAGCCAGAGCGCTTAAGATATAAAACTATTTAGAACTAGCCCAAATAAGCATTATACATCCAAGCTAGTTTTTCTTGCTCGCGAATATAGTCGCTCATCAATGCATTGGTTCCTTCGTCATTGGCTTCATCAGAAAGGCCAAGTAATTCGCGTTGTAGTTCAATAATGACTGAAAAAGCGCGAAGAACATGGGCTAAGCCTTCTTTCCCATTAGTTACATTGGTAATTTCATCGATAGAAGATTGATCGAGATATTGGCTATAGGCGTGCAAGGGTTGTTGGCCAAGCGTTAAAATACGTTCTGCAATTTCATCAATTTTGATTTGCAGGTCGGTATAAATTTCTTCAAACTTTGCGTGTAGCTCAAAAAAATTATCGCCTTTGATATTCCAGTGAAAACCACGGGTGTTTATGTAGAGTAGTTGATAATTAGCGAGTAATATGTTTAGCTTTTCTGCTAATTGTAGGCTTTCTGCATGGTCTAGACCAATAGTTGTTGTCTGTTTTTTCATCTATATTTTTTTAAATGAGTTTATAGCCAATTATACGCAAAAAAGGAGGCTTAGTCAATATTTTGGATAAATTTAAGGAAAGCTTTTATTTTGTAGTCCGTTAGCTTTTTCTAGGGTGACTACAGAAATGTTCCACGTGGAAAAATAGACAAAAGAATAGCAGAAATTTGATGATCAATCAATAATTTGTGCAGCTCGTTATTGAAAATAACTTTTAGAATACTTATAAAACATAAAATATTTGATGAAGAACAAGTTGATGTTATGGAGTACAATGTTTCTATTCGGCTATGTAGCGATTAGGTTGTTATCTGGAACTGTATTGAGTTTTATACCTATTCCCTTAGTCTTAATTAACATTTTTGGAAGGCATTTATTGGTAGTGATTACTTTAGTGATAATCTTGATAAGGTTTTTACATCAAAAAGCTAATATAGTAACTGCTGTTAGTGCTATTTTAATTAGTTTGTGTGGATATGGATTTGATTTTTTATATAAAATAAATAACCCATTGCCTCAGCTTGTCATTTATCGTGATTCTGTAATGGGGAGTATCGATATAGCTTTTTATAAAGACAAGCATTTTCGAATTATTGAATCTAGTTTATTGGGGGATAAACATTACAAGGGGACTTATCAGCTGAAAAATGATACAATCACCTTAGATAAAGGTATTGATCTATTTAGTGGTTGTAATCAGTTTATTCTCTCCAAGGAGTTTGTCACTTGTGCAATAAATGAAAAATTAACTTTTTATATTATGGATGATCCGAAAGGGTATGGTAACTATTAGTAGGCTCATACTCTAGCAGAGAGAATTTAAATGGCCGAGCGATTACAAATAAAATAAGGATGGAAGAGATACAAATTGTGCTTAGAACGGAAGAGGAGTTATGGGAACTTTTTGATAAAACACTAGATCACATTATGTTAGATCGTTTGTATCCCTATGCTCGGCAAGATTGGCAAAAGGGCAGCTTAAAGATGGGGAATAGGGTGAATTTAGAAGATGTAGAGTTTCGCTATCTGAGTTGCGACCTACGTACAAATTTAAAGGGACTAAAATCAATTTTAAAGCTCCCAATTTATGGATTAAGAGTTTTTCAGTCTAGCAAACCTTGGCCTAGCTCTCTGATATTAAATCGCTTAAATGAGGGGTCTGTAGATAAGGTTCTCGCCATGAATGGCGTAAGGCATTTTTTTGCCCTTTCTTATGAGTTTGTCACTATTCGCAGTTTTGATCCCCAATTCATAGCGCGAATTAAACATAATTTTGAAAGCTGTCCCAAATAAGCCAAGACTGATGAAATTTTTCTACCCGTATATAGCAGCTGTGTTTTTGGTCTTTTCAACTGCTAGCTGCCTTTATGGACAATTTGATTCCATTGAAATTGTACGAACGCTAAGCGATCCACCTTATTCTGTAGCTGAAGGCTTTTTTTGGAAGAATACAGGCACCTTCTATTATTTTATCAATATGCAAGGCGATTCTATATCTCGTTTTTCTTTAAATCGCTACAAAAAATTTAAAGCCTTTTTTGAAGAGCATACAAGTCTATCTTATCTTAAAGAGATGATGGCTGAATTTGAAGAGGAGGATGGTCGTCCCGCTGCAGCATTCTATTCTTCTTTTTATGACTATGACATTTTTTGCTATAAAAAAGGTAAAAGTTATCACTACTCTTTTAATGAAGCGCTAAAGTCTTTTAAAGAATTTGAGTTAATCAAGGAGCTGTATCGTTTTAGAAAAGACTTTTATCAAGAACATTTATGCGATAATTTTTGGACAGAATATATTGTAGAAGAGGGAGAAACGCTAGAATCAATAGGAAAAAAGTATAATATCGGGGCCCCCCTGCTTGTCATTATGAATTATGGGTCCGATTATCGGTATTACGACTTGAAAAATAGAGATTTTAGTCTACATAATGTTCTGGATGCTAAGGAGGAATTAAAGGTTGGAGACAGAATATATGTTCCATGTAATATCCAAAAAGTAAGCAAATATGAATAGCTATTGAGTAGTATTATAGGTTCGCTCGGCCCTTCGCTTTTTCGCTTTGCTCAAAAGCTTGGTCTGGCCTACGGCCACCCCTGAACATCAGTTGACGACTGAAAGGAACAATGCCCGAAAACACAGCAATAAGAACATTAAATGTAAAAGCCAGAATAAAATCAGTCAGCTCTGTGATTTTTGTCTCGGAAAACTGGCCAAGTATGGACGTGAGCTAATACGGATGAACGCCTATCTTCCCAAATTATTTTTCAGCTTTTCTACATTATCTAATCGTAGAGTTATCCTATCAAAGTATTTCTTAAGGTTATTATCTATAGAAATACTAGATTCCATTGGCAACTTATTTTCTGCATATTTCAAAGCTGCTAGTGTAAAGAGTTTATGATCTGATGATTCACTCAATATCTCCTCTGAATTGTAGTAGTCACTTAATATATCTATAATTGTTCTTAAATCAGGCAATAATAAGATATATGTTATACAATCCCTTTTTACATAAATACATTTGTAGCCTACCCGTAAGGTGCAACCAAAAAATACTACAAATATAACTGCTTCCTTTCAAAGTCATATGGGCTAATATTTCCGAGACTTTGGTGAGGACGATTAAAATTGTAGTGCTGAAACCAGTTTTGAATTTCCTCATTTAGTTCTTCTAAAGAGTGGAACCAAGATAAGTTTAAACACTCTGTTCTCAAAGTTTTATTTAATCGCTCAATAAATGCATTTTGAGTAGGCTTTCCAGGTTGAATAAACTTCAATTTAACATCATGTTTTTGGGCCCAAGCAGCTAGCTTTTTAGAGATAAATTCTGGCCCATTGTCGCAACGAATATAGTCAGGTTTTCCTCTGTAATCCAGTACTTTATCAAGTACATCAGTAAGCTTTTTTGCAGAGATACTTTGATGGGCCTCTGTCCATAAAGCTCGCCTTGAGGTCTCATCCATAATGTTAATAATTCGAACAGATTTCTTATCTGAACCCACGACCCAATCGCTCAAAAAATCCATAGACCAGCCCTTATTTACCTCCTTAGGCAAAGAGATAGGCTCAAATTTTCTGCGAATACGCTCACGCTTTGGCCGCTGTCTCAGATTTAATTTTCCTCTCTTCCAAATTCTATACACCTTCTTGTGATTAAAGGTAATGCCTTGATTTCTAATATAATGAAAGACTTTCCAAAATCCCCAAGCCAAATATTCTTCCGTAACTTCATGCAATAGCTTAGCAATTTGATCATCTACTGCTTCTGGCCGATGACCCGACTTTCGTTTATAATATGTTTGACGACGAAACCCCAAAACGACACAAATTCGACGCACACTGTACTTCTTTGACAGCTCGTCTATTATTCCTTCTTGTCTTTTGGGGTTAATTGCTTTTTTGCCATGGCATAGCCCTCTTCTAAAATTTCATAATTCATGCTTAAGTCTGCATACATCTTTTTTAAACGAGCATTTTGGGCCTCTAATTCCTTGATTAAACGCTCTTTATCGTCAACTTCTTGCTCTTTGGATCTTTTCCATTTATAGAAAGTGGCTGGGCTTATTTGGTGCTTTCTGCACAAATCTGCTACACCCAAGCCACTGTCATACTCAGCTAAAATTGATAACTTCTGCTTTTCCGTGAATTTACTTTTTCGCATCCTTTTAGTTTTTGTTCTTTAAGATAATTATTTTCTATAACTAATGGTTGCTTTTTTGGGTAGGCTACAATTCCGTAAGGTTTTTTGTAATTAACTGGTTTTTAATTTGTTGGATTTATACAGCAAGGCCCTGATAATCATACAAAAGTTGTAGATATTTCAAAAAACTAATAAAATGGATCTGACAACACTATTTAATGAAATATTTGAGCGATCTGAAATTAAAGGTGAAGAAATAAAGAGTATTCTTAATGAAGAGAATATTAGAAAATTTCTGAAGCAAGTCCCTGCTGAGAGAATTATTAGGCATAACTTTGCACAAAATGCTAACATATATAATTTGAGGCTATTTTCTCAGTTAACTTTCCTTTGGGAAGCTATTACAATTGAAGATGTAGAAAAAATTTTGATAGATTTTGATGAAGACAAAAACTATGATGGGTTAATAAATTTAATTTCATTTTTTGGAAAATATCTAAACTTAGATTTATTAAATTTCTATTTAGAGTTAGAGTGTATAGATAAGAATATGGAATATGTATTCCACCATCTTGATGATGGTTTTTTATCTTTGATTTATATGTTAAAGACAGAAAAAAGTGGAATAGATAATATTGAGGCTGCAAAAGAATTGGAAAAAGCATCATTACGATTTGCGCAAAAAGGGGTCCCAAATTTACCTCATTACAGAGAATATGTAGTAAAGATAAATAATCAAGATATTAACCTTTGGAGTTTAAGGCAAATTGAAGCACCTGCGGAAAAAAAATCTTGTAAAAATTGGTTATTATCCTTTTTTAATAAAGGGAGATAGGCATTCATCCGTTTTTGGGGCCTGCCGCCTTCGGCGGCCGGGCCCTTTCAGGGCTCGCAGGTCTGCTCGGCCCTGCGGCGGCTTCGCCGCCTTGGTCTGGCCTACGGCCACCCCTGCACATCGCTAGGCCAGTCGCTTCGCTCCTTCTGAACGCAAGAAATTAGTCTTGCTAGTTATGGGCCGATGGTTTCAACCTTCGGCTCATTTTTATTGCGTTTAGTATGGCCGCTTTTGTTGCTGTGGGTTTCAACCCACTGGGATATACATCCATCCTACAGGCGGCGAAGCCGCCGCAGGCAAAGGCCAAATGAATGCCCTGCCACTTCTATCCTTTGCTTTAATTTCTTGCTATTCTTCGTTATTTTTCTCAGCCATAGCTACAGCTATGCCTTTAAAAAATGCCTCGACTAGCCTAAAATTTTTATCAAAGTATGGCCAAAGCGCAGAACTCCTATTTGGCCTAGGGGCCTGCAAGGGGGCCGCGCAGCGGCAGATCCAGGGCGAAGCCCGCAGGGCCGAGCAAACCTGCGAGCCCTGAAAGGGCCCGGCCGCCGCAGGCGGCAGGCCCCAAAAAAAAGCTCATACTAAGGAATTTAAATTTAGAGAAAAGGTTTAGAGAGCCTATTAGGAAACCTTTGCTCAAAAAATAGAAAATTTAAGATGGATGTTATAGCAATAGGCACAAATCAGCCAGCTTATGTTGAGGGAATTCTACCCTCGGATTATGAGATTTATTGGGATTATAAGCCGCTAAACACAAATTCTGAATGCGGTTTAGCGCTTTTGCAAAAGCATTATGGCTATCAGGCTTTGGGAGTGCTTATGAAGTCGGGCGACAACTCGGAGACAGATGCCTCGCATGGAATTATAGCGGATATTTTAGCTTTTCATCTAGGCGAAACTGCAACTTGTCCGTTCTTTGATTTTTTAGAGGCCTTAGCGCCTATTTTAGCGGAAGAAAAGGCTTGTTGCCTGTCTTTTTCTATCGATTGGGATGATGAAGGAATTCCAGTTCGCTTGCATAGAGCAAGTATTTCCGAGGCAAAGGAGCGTTTAAATTGTTTTACGGTTTGGACAGAGGTTTATTATCAGATGGAAGAGGATATGTATATCTCTTGTAATGAGTATCCGCTTATTTTTCAACTATATAATGAATAAGTTATGGATGTTGTAGCAATAGGCACAAATCAGCCAGCTTATGTTGAGGAAATTCTACCCTCGGATTATGAGATTTGCTGGGATTATAGGTCGCTGAACACAAATTCTGAATATGGTTTAGCGCTTTTGCAAAAGCATTATGGCTATCAGGCTTTGGGAGTGCTTATGAAGCCTAGTTCTGCTGCTGGTATTTCTCAGGGAATTGTACAAGAGCTCTTAGGATTCTATTTGGGGAAAACAGAAAGCTGTCCATTTTTTGATTTTTTAGAGGCCTTAGCGCCTATTTTGACGGAAGAAAAGGCTTGTTGTCTTTCTTTTTCCGCTTCTTGGCAGAAGGCCATTCCAGTTCGTCTTAAAGCCTATACTATTGCAGAGACCAAAGCGGCATTAAATAATTTTAGTAGCTGGAGGGAAGTTTTTTATCTGCTCAAAGAAGAGCTGACGATTCCCTACAATAATGTTCCTCTCTTGATTGAATTAAAGGCTTGACTTATGCTTCAACTGAACAAAAAAGAACTGCTTCAACTAGATCGACTGCTCTATCTAATTGCGTCTACAACGGCTTGGGGACTAACTATTCAAGAGATTGCTAAATTGGTTAACTTAGCACCTTACCAAGCTTGGCAGGAAACAAAAGAAGCTAATCCTCAGAAACTTATAGAAATAGAACGACAGCTCAATTATTTGATTAGACAGGGATTAGTAGCAAAAGTGGTAGAAGAGAAAACCTATTATATCTCCACAATAGAAGCTGCGCTTGTGCATCAACAAGCTGGTTTTGAAAAATGGTATCTAAACAAGTTGGCAGAAGAAGAGCAGCAAGCTAAACAGCTCGTTTATTGGAGGCAAAAAGTCAAAAGAATAGAAATATTGAGCATTTGTTGCTTTTTGCTTCTTTTGCTGATCTTGGGCGTTCAAATTTATATGCAGCTTGGCCATTCATAAATCTAATCTTAAAAATGGGGGAACAGCTAGCGCCTATTTTTAGTTAGGGGCTAGATATATTTAACAGTACAATTTTGGCTATGATAAAACTAAATTTTAAACCTATTGATAAGCCCTTGGAATATATAGTAGATTACTACGATTATTATCTTCCTTTTATTATTCGTCTAAAAAACCGCCGCATAGGAGATTCGATATTTATTGGTAATTATAGTAAAATCAATGGTCCAATATTCATTCAATCCGCTTTTGACCCTTGTAGTGAAATTCTGTCTGAAATTGAACTTATCTCATTAAATAATGAAAAAATAAAAAAACTAGAGGATGATGAATTTAATCGTTTAGAGTTGAGTGATGAGTTTTATAGCTGTTCTCTAGGAATAGACACAGGCGACGACCTGCATCTGCGGAGGCATTGGATGATGACTGCTTTTATGAACGAAACGGCTATGCTTATAACGATTGGAGAAAGTAGGGGGCCAATTAAGTATTACCGAATAAGTGAAAGTATTTATCTTGGAACAGACCCTGATTCATGTTGGTGCGCCATCTTGCTTTTAGATTTAAGCGAAGCGGATATTAGAGAGATTAAGTTGCTGTAGAAAGCCTTATTTTGTGGTTATTGGTTTAGCATAAAAGTATTTTTTGGGGCCTGCCGCCTGCGGCGGCCGCTACGTTTCAGGGCTCGCAGGTCTGCTCGGCCCTTCGTTTTTTCGCTACGCTCAAAAACTCGGTCTGGCCTTCGGCCACCCCTTCACATCGCTAGGCTGCACAGCTTTAGTTTTTTCTCTGGGCTTTTTTCTTCGGCGGTTAGTCAGTTTTGGGCCATGGGCTGAAGCCCTTGTTTGCTGTTTATTACAACTCATTATGGGCCGATGGTTTTAACCTTCGGCTCATAAATAAGTTGTGTTTGGTATGGCCTCTTTTGTTGCTGTGGGTTTCAACCCACTGGGATATACATCCATCCTACAGGCGGCGAAGCCGCCGCAGGCAAAGGCCAAATGAATGCCCTGCCACTTCTATCCTTTGCTTTAATTTCTTGCTATTCTGCGTTATTTTTCTCCCCCATAGCTAGGGCTATGCCTTTAAAAAATGCCTTGACTAGCCTAAAATTTTTATCAAAGAATGGCCGAAGCGCAGAACTTCCATTCGGCCTAGGGGCCTGCAAGGGGGCCGCGCAGCGGCAGACCCAGGGCGAAGCCCGCAGGGCCGAGCAGACCTGCGAGCCCTGAAAGGGCCCGGCCGCCGCAGGCGGCAGGCCCCAAAAAATAGAAAGATAAAAAAGGCACAAAGGAAAATTTCCCTTTGCGCCTAAGTTGTGTTGGACCTAATTATTTTATTGCTCAATGGCTTTGAGGCCAGGCAATTCATTCCCCTGTAAGTATTCTAGGGTAGCTCCGCCTCCAGTAGATAAATGGCTAACGGCTTCGGCTTTGCCCAGTTTTTTGAGGGCCGCAACAGAGTCGCCACCACCCACCAAAGAAAATGCGCCTTGGGCTGTAGCTTCTACTAAGGCTTGACCTACATTTTCTGTTCCTTCGGCAAAGGCTGAAAATTCAAAAACGCCCATGGGGCCATTCCACAAAATGGAGGCGGCTTGTTTAATTTCGGAGATAAAGGCCGCCTGAGCCTTTGGTCCAATATCTAAGCCCATCCAGCCGGCGGGAATATTTTGGTTGTCAGCCAATTTTTTTTCTGCAGTAGCTGAAAATTCGTTGGCGATATAAGAATCTTCGGGCAAAAGTACTTTAACGCCTTTTTGGGCGGCTTTTTCTAAAAAGTTTTTGGCCACATCTAGTTTATCTTCTTCGACCAGTGAAGCGCCAATTTCTGCGCCTTGGGCTTTGAGTAGGGTATAGGCCATTCCGCCACCAATAAGGAGAACATCTACTTTCTCCATTAACTTTTCGAGCAGCAAAATTTTATCAGAAACTTTGGCTCCTCCAACGATGGCCAAATAAGGGCGTTTGGGCTCCTTCAATAATTTATTTGCTTGCTCAATTTCTTTTTGCATTAAAAAGCCGATGGCTTTGGCTTCGGGCAAAAAGAAATCGGCCACAACAGCGGTAGAGGCATGTGCGCGATGGGCTGCGCCAAAGGCGTCATTGACATAAATATCGGCTAGGGCGGCTAATTCTGCTGCAAAGGTTTTATCTCCTTTTTTCTCTTCTTTATAGAAGCGAGTATTTTCTAGGAGTAGAATTTGGCCATTTTGCAAATTGGCGGCAGCGGCTTGCACCTCTGGACCGATACAATCCTGTTGGAAAAAAACATCTTGGTCCAAAAGTTCTGATAGACGTTGGGCGATGGGGGCCAAAGAAAAACGTTGTCGATCGATATCGCCATTGGGCAAGAGCTTTTTTTGTGGTCGGCCCAAATGTGAGCAAAGGATGAGTCGACCGCCTTCTTTCATCAAGTATTTGATTGTGGGCAAGGCCGCTCTAATTCTAGAGTCGTCGGTAATGTTTTGCTCGCCATCTAAGGGACAATTAAGGTCTAGGCGAACTAAAATGCGTTTATCGGATAAAGAAAGATCGCTAAGCTTCAAAGCAAAAAGGTTTTGGTTAAAGAGTACATTAAACACGAAAGCGGCTTAAGTGCGCTCAAAAAAAAGGCAGCCCTAAGGGCTGCCGCAATATTAAGACTTTTTGGCTAAAAAGAGGGCGGTTTCTGCCAATCGGTTGGCGTAGCCCGATTCATTATCGTACCAAGCGACTAGGCGGACCAAAGGGCCTTGTTGGCTAGTGAGTGGAGCATCAAAGATGCAAGAATGTGGATTGCCAACAATATCGGAAGAGACCAAAGGGGCTTCGTTATAGGCTAAAATTCCTTTAAAATCGCCTTGGGCGGCTGCTTTATAGACCGCATTGATTTCCTCGATGCTAGCGCTATGGCTGGGCAAAATGGTTAGGTCAATTAGAGAGCCGGTGGGGACGGGCACGCGCATAGCGGCGGCAGAAATTTTCCCTTTTAGTTCGGGGAGAACCAATTGGACCGCTGTAGCGGCTCCGGTGCTAGTGGGCACAATATTGAGGGCGGCGGCACGGGCACGGCGGAGGTCTGAATGTGGTGCATCTTGCAGATTTTGGTCTGCGGTGTAGGCGTGGACCGTTTCCATCATGGCGTGTTCAATTCCCCAGCTATCGTTAAAAATTTTGAGGATGGGGGCCAAGCAGTTGGTGGTACAAGAGGCATTAGAGTAAACCAATTGGTTGTTGATGATTTCATTTTGGTTGATGCCTTGCACGATTGTGGGGATGCCTTCACTTTTTGCGGGAGCAGAGAGGAGGACCTTTTTGGCACCAGCTTGTATATGTTGGAGTGCTTTTTCGCGAGTTCTAAAAATTCCGGTACATTCGAGGACTAGATCAACTTCTAGTTCTTTCCAGGGAAGGGCTTTAGGGTCGCGCTCGGCTAAAATTTGGATTTTTTGGCCATCGAGGAGGAGATGGTCGTCTTCCAACTGAACACTAGCTTCATACGTCCCTTGGCTAGAATCATATTTAAAAAGGTGAGCTAGGCTAGCGGCGGGGGCTAGGTCGTTGATGGCTACGATTTGGATTTCAGGCATTTGTAGTAGGCGGCGGCAGGCCAAGCGGCCGATGCGGCCAAAGCCATTGATGGCTAAGCGTATTTTGTTCATTTCAATTTTATTTTAGTTCGTTGTTAGCGATTTTTGATGGTCCTGGCTGTTGGCTTTTAAAGCGAACAGACAAGAAAGATAAGTTAGAAAAAAACTTTAGGTAGAAAAAGTTTTTTGTGGAATATTTCCTTTGTCCAGTTAGAAAGGCGGTAAAGCCGCCGCAAAGGCGCGTAGCGCCTCGGCCTAGCGATGTGAAGGGGTGGCCGTAGGCCAGACCGAGTTTTTTGAGCGTAGCGAAAAAACGAAGGGCCGAGCAGAATAGCGAGCTGCGGCACAGCCCGACCCGCCCGCAGGGCGGGGCAGCCCTAAAAAAATATGGATAAAATGGGACTAAATTTATAGACAGTAGTATTTAAAGAACTTCTTTATTAGCTTTGCGAACTTGGAGTGAATAAAAACTAGAAGAAACATCCATGATGGAAGAAAAAAAGGTGGCTGCTGCCACAAACAATGAGTTATCGTTTAGCCTTTTGGAGGTGATTGGCAGTATTTGGCGTTGGAAAAAAGGCCTAATTATTTTTGTGGTTTCGGCTATGGTCTTGACGGCTGTAGTGAGTTTGATGATTCCGAATTATTATAAGGCGCAGGTGACCATTATGCCGGCGAATGAGGAGAAAGATTTGTTTGGTTCTCAGACCAAAAACAATAGTTTGTATGGAGACGAGGATGCGGTAGATCGGTCGATTATTTTTGCTAATTCTTCGCCTTTAGTTGCTTTTATGATAGACAGTTTCAAGTTGGCAGAGCGTTATGACATTGATGTTAGCACGCCCAAGGGGGAGTACAAGGTGGCCAAGCGTTTTCGGAAGTTATATCAGGTGAAAAAGAATGAATTTTCGGGCATAGAGTTGAGTTTAGAGGATCAGTCTGCAGAAAAGGCGGCAGAGATGCTTCGGGCGGTTTTGGCTCGATTGGAGCATATTCATAAGCTGGCAACGGGGCCGAGTAAGCAACAATTGTTGGGGACTTATGAGCAGGCGTTGACGGATAAGCGGGAAGAATTGCGTCGGATTTCTGATAGCTTGTATATTTTGCGGGCGAGATATAAGATTTATGATGTTAAGGAGCAGGGAGAGTTATTGGCCAATACTTTGGTGCGAACAGCGGCAAAGATGGCGGAAGGACAGGCAAAACTGGCTGCTTTTAAAGCAGCGGGACGTCGGGATTCTGTGGCGGTAATTTCTGCTCAAATTGCGGGTTATCGAGAGCAGCTCAAGCAGTTGAATGAAGAATCGGACTCGGCTCGTTCGGCCATCAATTTGAAAGCTTACAATGCGGGGCGGGAGCGAATATTGGCCTATGAAAACGAGATAGAAAACTTGACGGATGACATTGGCGAAATTCGTTCGGAATATGCCAAATTTAAGGCTCAGGCGGCTAGCCAGGCGAGTTCAATTATTGTATTGGAAGAAGTTGAGGTGCCTAAAATCAAGTCTTACCCTCGTCGCTCTTTATTTGTTTTGGGGGCGGGTGTATTGGCTTTGATTCTTGGGGTCATGGCTGTTTTGGTTTTAGAACTCAATCGAAAAATTGATTGGAAAGAAGTGCTCGATGCCTAAATTTAGCTTAGATTTTACGATTCATCCACGTTTAGAGCCCATTAAGCAGCAGCTTTTTTGGGCTTTGGTGGCGTTGAGTCTACTCTCTATTTTGGCCAGTATTCTTTTAGAGGAGCTGGTCTTTTTGGCCTTGCCTTTTGGGGTTTTATTGGCCTATCAGGCTTTGGTAGATTATCGGGTGGTTTACTATTTACTTTTTACGACCTTGCCATTGTCTACCGAGGTGTTTTTTAATGACAGTTTGGCCACCGACCTGCCGACAGAGCCCCTGATTATTGGGGTGTTGTTACTTTATATTTTGTTGGTTTTGACCAAACCCAAAACGATTTCGGGAGCTTTCTGGCTTCATCCTTTGAGTTTGCTTTTAGTCTTGCATTTTGCTTGGACGGCCTTTAGTTGTGTGCTTTCGGATAGTTTTACAATTTCGCTAAAGTTTACTTTGGCCAAGCTCTGGTATATTGGCTGTTTTTATTTTATGACAGGACATTTGATTCGTAAAGAAAAGCAGCTGCATCATTTGTGGTGGTGGGTAATTATCCCCTTGGCTTTGGCTAGTTTTAAGGTGGTGGCACATCATGCCGTACTCAATTTTGGCTTTAAGGAAATTAATCAAGCGACCAGCCCCTTTTTTCGAAATCATGTGAATTATGCAGCGGTTTTGACTTTCTTTTTGCCCATCCTCTACTTTTTTGGACGAAATCTTAAAAAGTGGTCTTGGGGGCAGCTATTTATTGGCGCTAGCTTTTTCCTTTTCTTTTTTGGCATGATGACAGCCTATACCCGTGCTGCTTATGTCTCTTTAGTCTTGGCTGTAGCCGCCTATTTTGTGATCCAACTAAAATTGATGCGCTGGGCGCTTTTAGGCGCTAGTTTAGTCGTTATTTTAGCTTTTGGTTATCTGGTTAAGGATAATAATTTTATGGATTTAGCGCCTTCCGAGCGGACTATCTCGCATGAAGAGTTTGGCGATATTGTAGCCGCTACCTACAAACTAGAAGATGTATCGACTTCGGAGCGCTATTATCGTTGGGTCGCTGGTGCGCGAATGTCAACGGAAGCCCCTTGGGTCGGTTTTGGCCCTGGAACTTTTTATACCTATTATAAGCAATATAGTCTCAATCGTTTTCAGACTTATGTATCTGATAATCCCGAACGTTCTGGGATTCACAACTACTTTTTGATGTTGTTGGTAGAACAGGGCTATTTGGGCATGCTGTTTTTCATCTTTTTTCTCTTTTACGGCCTTATCTTAGGCGAAAGAGTCTACCACCAAAGTCAAGATGTTCGCCAAAAGCGAGCGACAATGGGCCTGATGATGATGCTCATTATCATCTCGGCCTTTTTGCTGATGAATGACTTGATTGAAACGGATAAGGTGGGGAGCTTTTTCTTTTTTGCTATGGCTATTTTTGTCAATTTTGACCTCCGCAACCGCCAGCTTCAAAAATCCCTTAAAGATGTCTCTCAATAGCTTTTTGCGCTCTTTCAAACTGAGCTATCAGTTGAGCAATATGCTTCATCGCTCCAAACTCAATTATCTCGCCCCTCTATACAAAAAATATGGCATCAAAAAGGCTGTGCATGCGCCTATTTCTTATGCCGATTTTAAGGATTTGCCACAGGACGATTTACCTTTCTGGGATCGCTATTCTTTGGCCCAAGAGGCAGATGAAAATGCCGGTTTTCAGGCTTTTTCGCCAGTTATTCAAGAACATATTCGCCCTTGGTCCGAAAAGGGCTATGCCATTATTCCAGGCTACTTTGCCCAAGAAGCTGAGTCCGTCAATCAGGAAATTGACCAATTGTTGGCCCAGAAAAAAATTGCTTTTCGCTATGGCAATAAATTGATGTTTGTCTGGAAAAAATCGCCTTTAATTGCCAGCTTGGGCCAAAAACCAGAGCTCATTCGCCTGCTTTCTTTTTTGCTGGGCCGGCCCGTAGAGCTCTTTCAATCGATCAACTTTTTGCAGGGCAGCGAACAGCGGGCACATTCCGATCTGATTCACATGACTACCCATCCGCTGCATCATTTGATTGCCGTTTGGGTGGCCCTAGAAGATATTAAAATTCCGCAAGGAGCCTTGTTTTTCTACCCTGGCAGCCACAAATTACCTTTTGTTTCCAAACTCGATTTTGAGCATGGCGGCAGCGCTTTTCGTCTAGGCAAAAATGCCTACAAAGCCTATGAAGATAAAATTGAGGCCCAAATCACAGCAAAACAACTGAAAAAAGAATATTTTGAGGCCAAAAAGGGGGACATCCTGATCTGGCACGCCAATTTATTGCATGGGGGCAGCCCGATTGCCTCCGCCGAACTAAGTCGCAAAAGCATGGTTTTTCACTATTACGCAAAAGATGTTATCCGTTATCACGAAATTAGTGAACGACCAAGTTTAATGCAGTAATTTTGGGGCCTCCGCCTCGCTGCGCTCGTCGGCGCTACGTTGCGGGGCTCGCAGCTCTGCTCGGCCCTTCGGCGGCTTTGCCGCCTCGGTCTGGCCTTCGGCCACCCCTTCACATCGCTAGGCCAAAAGCGCAGGCCAAGGCCTGGAGCACAGGCGGCAAAGCCGCCTGCCCGCTCAAGTCATTTTTGGCCCAAAATCTGAAGCAGCAGCCCTTTCTTCATGAGTTCATAAAAAGAAGCAAATGTACCAAGCACTTATTGCCCAAGAAAAGAAATTAGCAGTTATTGGTTTAGGTTATGTGGGTTTGCCCATTGCCCTAGCCTTTGCCAAAAAATTATCGGTTATTGGTTTTGACATCAATGCCGATAGAGTGGCCCAAATGCAGCAGCAGCAGGACCCCTCCAAAGAATTGGATGCCCAAGCTTTTGAGGGCGCAGATATTATATTTAGCCATGAGCTAGAAGATTTGCGTCAAGCCCATTTTTATGTGGTGGCCGTGCCTACTCCTATTGACAGCCATCGTAGTCCCAATCTTCATCCTTTGCTCTCGGCCTCCAAAACGGTGGGCCAAGTCTTAAAAAAAGGCGATTATGTCGTTTTTGAGTCTACGGTTTATCCCGGCTGCACAGAAGAAGATTGTGTTCCTATTCTAGAAACAGAATCGGGCCTGAAAGCAGGCGTAGATTTTAAAATTGGGTATTCGCCAGAGCGAATTAACCCCGGAGATAAGGAGCGCACCATTGAGAAAATTATCAAAGTGGTATCGGGCAATGATGAAGAGGCCCTAGAAAATATTGCCCAAACTTATGAGCTGATTATCGAGGCGGGTGTGCATCGGGCCAGCAGCATTAAGGTAGCGGAGGCCGCCAAAGTAATTGAAAATACCCAGCGCGACCTCAATATTGCTTTGATGAATGAGTTATCAATCATTTTTGATAAGTTGGACATCAATACCTATGAGGTATTGAAAGCTGCGGGGACCAAATGGAACTTCCTCAAGTTTTATCCAGGCTTAGTTGGTGGGCATTGCATTGGGGTAGATCCTTATTATTTGACCTATAAAGCGCAGCAGCTCAATTATAATCCGCAGGTGATTTTGAGTGGCCGTCGCATCAATGATAATATGGCTGAGTATGTGGCCAAAAAGGCTTTGCAATTTATTTTGCAGACCGATACGCATCCAAAGTCGGCCAAAGTATTGGTCAAGGGAATTACGTTTAAGGAAAATGTGGCAGATATTCGCAACTCAAAAGTGGCGGATTTGATACAGGCCCTAAAAGACTATGCTTTGCAAGTAGAGGTGGTTGATCCTTATGCGGCAGCTGATGAGGTGGCCCATGAATATGGGATTGAATTGGTGGAAGAAGTGGGGACTGGCTATGATGTGGTCATTGTAGCGGTGGCTCATGAGGAATACAAGCAGCTAGATGCGGCTTATTTCCGTTCTATTAGCAAAGAGGGGGCGCCTATTTTGGACCTTAAAAACTTATATGCTGATTGGGCGGAGGATTTACCTGTGCGTTGGACCCTCTAAATTGAGATGGATTGACAATGAGTTCGAGATAAAACCCATAAAAGAAAGCTCCTTTTATGGGTTTTCTTTATTTTGGATATAGATCTATTTTAGCTCAAATTACGTATTAGAAAGGGGGGATTGTGGTCCCATAGGCCCTTTAGGGCCGTATAGGCGCGCAGCGCCTGGCTGAGGGATGGACAGCAGTGGCCCCAAGGGCCAGACCGAGGCGGCAAAGCCGCCGAAGGGCCGAGCAGAGCTGCGAGCTGCGATACAGCCCGACCCGAGCCATAGGCGAGGGGCAGCCCCAAAAAACAACAGAAAAAACAAGCTTATGCGACAGATATACCTATTTATACTTCTTTTGACGATAATTTTGCCGATTAGTGCTCAGGTTGATTTGGGGGCGGATCAGGTGCTTTGTCCGGGCAATAGTTTGACCTTAGATGCGGGGAATTCGGGCAGCAGTTATTTGTGGAGTACGGGAGCGACGGGGCAGACCATCGTGGTGAGTAATCCGGGGGTTTATTGGGTAGATGTGGATGCGGGTTCAGGGCCTGTTCGGGATAGTATAGAGTTGTTTGCGGTGGCGCCTTTATCGGGTCCTACTTATTTGGTAGACACAACGGCTTGTGTAGGGAGTTCGCTATTATTTTTGGGAGATCCGCAGGCGGTTTATCAGTCTTGGTCGGCTCCTTTAGCGGGTTATTTGGGTGAGGGAGATAGTTTAGTTATGGTTTTGCAGCAGGCAGATAGTTTGTATTGGAATGCTTATGCGAGTAGTTTGCAAAATAGTCGAGGTGAGCAGCAGCGAGGGACGAGTTCGCAGGCGGGTTTTTATGCAACGGGTAGTTATCGAGGGATTCGTTTTAATGCCAAGGAAGCCTTTGTTTTGCGTTCGGTGGAAGTGGAGTTTAATGGAAGTTATACGGGGCAAGTGAGTTTATTGGATGCTTCGGGGCAGCCTTTGGCTAGTTATAGTGTGCAGACGCAGGGGGCTGGTGTTTTTGTATTGCCTTTGAATTTTTCGGTACCTCAGGCCACTAATTTAGAGTTGCGTTTGACGGGTTCTGGTGGTCAGCCTTATATGGAATATCCTTATTCTGCTTGGGGTAATCATGATTATGAGGAGTTAACTTTATTGGCGGGAACGCCTTATGCGACGGTTTATAGTTGTTTTTATAAGTGGGAAACGGAGCGCTTTGCTTGTCCTGAGCGGCAAGGAGTTGCTTTGGGGAGTTTGTACACGCCGAGCACGAATTTTCCGGAAGATACTTTGAGTTGTGGGGCTTCTGTTTTATTGGATGCGACGAATTTGGGGCCCACTATTTATAATTGGAGTAATGGAGCGAGTACGGCTAGTATTTTGGTGGGGAGTACGCAGCAAGTCAGTTTGACAATGACGGATAGCAGTGGCAACTGTAGTTTTACAGATAGTATTTTTGTAGAAGTGTTGCAATCTCAGGGACTATTTACCAATTTTGTGGATAGTACTGCCTGTTTGGGCCAAACTATGGTTTTGGAGGCGTATAATACGGGTAGCAGTACGTTTTGGCGTCGACAATCAGATGATAGTTTATTGGCTACGGGGACAACTTATAGTTTGAGTGTAGTGGGGGCGGATAGTGTTTATGCGCAGACTTTTGGTGGGTATGAAATTTTGAATCGGGGAGAGCAGCAGCGGGGGACGAGTTCGCAGGCTGGGTTTTACAATTTGGGGAATTATCGGGGGATTACATTTAATGCGTTAACTGATTTTTATTTGGAGTCGGTAGAAATGGATTTCAATGCAGGTTTTCAGGGGGAGGTTCAGTTGCGTTCAGCTTCGGGACAAGTATTGGATAGTCGCCCTATCAATACGGCTAATGCGGGGAGTTATACCTTTACGCTCAATTTTAGTGTGCCCATGGCCAATGGTTTAGAATTGCGTTTAGTGGGTGCTGGTGGGCAAATGTATATGGAGTACCCTTATGGCAATTGGGCTAATTTGCAGTATGCTGAGTTAGCATTTGTAGGGGGGGCGCCTTTTTCTACTGTATATCCAGGTTTTTACAATTGGAAAATTCGAGATTTTAAATGTGAAGAGCGTGCTTTAGTGCGTTGGGATGCTGCATATACGCCTTTAGTTGATTTTCCGACAGATACGATTAGTTGTGGGGCTACGGTTTTATTAGATGCGACCAATGCAGGGCCAACCATTTACAATTGGAGTGATGGGAGCCAGCAAGCGCAGTTATTAGTCAGCAATAGCGGTCCTTATACTGTAGACTTGGTCGATAGCACAGGGGCTTGTGCTAGTCGAGATAGTATTTATGTTAACATTGTTCAGTCATTGGGCGCTAGTAGTTCATTAAGCGATAGTAGTGTTTGTGTGGGCCAAGAAGTTTTGGCTCTTGCACAATCTGCTGGAAGTCATCGTTTTTGGAGAGACTTTAATGGACAACTAATATCTGCTAATGATAGTTTGTCTTTTGTGGTGCAGCAAACCGATAGTTTTTACTTACAGGCTTTTGGCGCTTATGTTCTCGATTGGAGAGGGGAGACGCAAAGGAATATAACTTCGCAGGCTGGTTTTTATAATGTGGGCAATTATCGAGGACTTAGATTTAATGCTTTGGCTGACTTTTATTTGGAGACAGTACAAATAGATTTAAATGCGGCCTTTAATGGTAGCGTACAGCTTTTAGATGCTACTGGGCAGCTTTTGGCTAGCTCGGCAGTAAACACAACAGCTGGAGGGACAATTGTTCAGCCGCTTCATTTTGTAGTTCCGCAGGGCAACAACTTAGAGTTGCGTTTAGTGGGTACTGGCGGGCAAGTATTTGTAGAATATCCCTATTCTAACTGGGCCAACTTGCAGTATGCAGATGTTGAAATATTGGGAGGGGTGCCTATCTCTACCGTATATAATTGTTTTTATAACTGGCAGCTTAGAGATTATGTTTGTGAAGAGCGCGATACACTAAATGTTATAGCTTTGCCTACACCTACTTTTGACTTCCCTGAAGATAGTTTGGTTTGCGGCCAAGGAGTAACCTTAGATATGAGTTATTTATCTGCAGGGAGTTATGACTGGACTAATGGAAGTACCACTGCTAGCATTCAGTTAAATCAATCTCAACAAATAGGTTTATTGGCAAGTATGGGGAGTTGTAGCTATCAAGATAGTATGCAGCTATATATTGTGGATACAATTGCTTTTCAATTAAATGATACCGTTTCTTGTGGTGGTGATTTAAGCCTTACGGCCGATGGGGATAGCACTGGAATTTACCTTTGGTGGGATGCTGCTCAGGGAGGGCAACTCCTCCATGAGGGACAAACTTATCATACTAGCTTATATGATAGTAGTCAGTTGTATGTAGAAGCCTATGCAAAGTTTCCAGAAATGTTTACGGCAGGCTTTATCCAAAATAATAATACGACCCAAGGAGATTATTTTATCTTGCCTTCAGACCGCAGGGGGATTAGTTTTGACCTCAGCCAAGATATGTATCTGGAAACTGTAGATTTTTATGCCAATGGTTCTGTAAATGGACGGGTACTAATTTTGGATCCGGCTGGACAGCATATTTATGAGCAATACTATAATTTTAATCATTTTGGTGCTTTAACGCTTGATCTTGATATCTTTTTGCAAGCAGGCAATGGGTACCAAATTCTATTTGAAAAATATTCAGGAACAGGAGGGCTATATGCCGATTACCCTACTGCTTTCCCATTAGATTATGGTCCTGTTCGGCTACAAGAAGGTATTCCTTTTCCTCAAGTATACTATTATTTCTATAATTGGAAACTAAGTGAATTGAGTTGTCCTAGCCAAAGACAAAGTATGCAGCTGGATATTTTACCCACGGTAAATACCAATTGGGCCATAGATTCTACAGCTTGTGGCAGTACTATAACTTTAGATTTGAGTTACCCTAATGCTAGCTATCTTTGGTCTGATGGCAGCACAGGCTCAAGTATTACCCTTAACCAAAGTGATACGGTTTGGGTAAGGGCCCAAGTAGGAAGCTGTATTACCGAAGACACATTAGCTGTTTATTTGACCAATCCACCCAGCTTTAACCTGTTACCAACTGATACTACAATTTGTGCGGGAGGTCTAGATCTTTTTGCAACTAGTACTGGTTATACTCAAATTTGGTATGCAGATGCCGCTGGGCAGCAAATTTTGGGTTATGGAGATAGTTTGCGACTAACGCCAAGCGATAGTCAAACTGTTTGGTTGGAAGGCGTAGACTTTATGCCCTCTGCACAAAATTACGCTTGGCAGGAGTTCCCCACGCTAAACGGACTTTTTGAAGAGATTGGCTCTTCTTTTTATCCAGAACGAGGACTGCTTTTTGATGCAGCAGAACCTCTGCTTCTCGATCAATTTTCTGTTTTTGCAGATTCTACCGCAGAAGTAGAAATTACGTTAACGGATCGATTTGGCTATATGCTTTATAGCCAAACTTATAGCTTGCAGTTTGGCGAAAATATTATTCGTCCACAATGGTTTGTGCCCCAAGAAAATGGCTATCGCCTTAGTCTTCGGATGATTTGGGGAAAAGGGATTTATACGATTAGTAGTTTTTCATATCCTTTGGCAGCCGATGCCTTGACTATCCAGTCAGCTTATCCCTTGGCTTTAGGAACAACTTATCCCGCATTTTTTCGCCTAAAAATTAGCCGCTTGGCTTGTGCCACTAACCGAATTCCAGTCTATGTAAATGTGCCCGAAACACCAGAAATTACAATGCCCTCAGATACGGCTATTTGTGGTGCAGCCAATAACTTAATGATTGCTGCAACAGCCACTAATCCCAATTATCAATATCAGTGGAGTACAGGTGATACCAGCGCTCAAGTTCAGCTCAATCAAGCTGGAACTTATAGCGTTACGGTAACTAATATGGGCCTTTGCGAGAACCGAAAAAGCTTTGATCTTCAATTACTTTCTCCTCCAGTACCCTATTTAGCCAGCGACAGCAGTATTTGTAGCTCTACCACACTCAGTATGCTAACGCCAGCCAATGATGGCGTTTTGCAATGGCAAAACAACCAGGGGGTGGTCTTTTTAGGTGCGCCTTATACGGCTTATATAGACAGTAGTCAGAGCTTTTTAATCCATAATCAAGCAAAAGCATACACTCGATTAGGTGAACAAATGGCGCCCAACCCACAAGACCTTAGTCAATATCAACCTTTTGTTTTGCCCAACACCTTTGATGCTTTCCAAGCTGTACTAATTGATTCTGTAGCTGTTTATGCCGCTCAGGCACCTGCAACGGTAGAACTTGTACTTCGAGATGCCAATAATCAGGAGTTGGCTCGTAAAGCATTTACGATCCAGCAAGCACATACAAAGGTCTTTTTAGCAGCGGACTTCTTTGTTCCTGTGGGCAACGATTATCGCTTAGAATTAACGGGCTTGAGTACTGACTTTTTGGTCCAACAAAATTTAACTTATCCTATGAGCTCTACGGCTCAGGTTGCAGAATTGACCGGAACAACTCTTCCTGGCCTAAGTTATAGCCCGTTTTTCGACTGGCATATTGGCTACGGTATGAGCAGCTGCGCAGCTAGCCAAATGGATAGCTTTAGCGTAAATGTCCGCTTACCCTTGCTTTTGCCCGATAGCCTCTTTAGCTGCGATACGGCTAGCATCGATGCTGGCTTTGCTCAGGCCCAATCTTATAGCTGGAGCACAGGGGCAACAACGCCAACAATTATTCTTGATTCAGCAGGGCTTTATTATGTAAATATGGATGCTGGAAATGGCTGCCAGGCAACAGATTCTATAGTGTTTAGCCAACCTACACCCTTGGCCTTACCCCATGATGGTGCACTGTGCACTGATGAATTGAGTAGCAATTATAGTAGCAATATGGCCCAAAGCTTTAGCTGGTCTACCGGAGAAAATACTAGCCAAATTATTCCCGCTAGCCCCGGAAACTACAGCCTGATCCTAGTCGATAATTTTGGCTGTACACTCACTGATTCTATCTTTATTAGCCAGTTGAGTAGCCCACCAAATGTTAATATTGGTAGCCTTTTGCCCATTTGCGACAACCGATTGCTAGATGCAGGCTTTGGTAACCAAGGCTATAGCTATAACTGGAATACAGGAGAAACTAGCCAAACGATTTTAGCCAATTCTGCGGGGACTTACCAAGTAACCGTGACCGCCCCAACAGGCTGCGCAGGCCAAGATTCGGTCATTCTCTATCAAGATAGCTTGCCCACGGCCAACTTTAGTTACACCCTGAGCGGAACAGCCGTGAGTTTTACCAATTTATCGCTAAACCAAAGCAGCCAAGTCTGGTACTTTGGAGACAGTACAGCAACGAGTTTTGGTAGCCCCTTCCATTTTTATACCGATACGGGTTGCTATGAAGTGCGATTGTATGCCTACAATGATTGCGGCTCGGATACCCTTATTCAGGCGGTTCCTGTAGGCGTAGATCCCGCAAGCTGCCAATTGGGAACAGCAATTTTGCCGCTGGCCCAAATCCATCAAGGCCTAAAGCTTTTCCCCAATCCCTCTGCAGGGAACCTACAGCTACAACTAAAGGCAGCCCCTCTACAAGATGGAGAAATCCGCATCTATAATTTGTCTGGACAACTACTGCAGCAAGCCAATTGGCCCGCAGGACAGCAACAACAAGAACTGCAGTTGCAAGATTGGCCCAATGGACTTTATCTCTTAGAACTGCATCTGCAAGGCGAAAGCTGGCGGAAACGCTTTGTCTTAAAACACTAAATGTAAAAAGCCTCCAAGTTGATTTGGGGGCTTTTTTTCTATAATTATGATTTTTTGGGGCCCGCGGCCGGCTAGCCTTTGGCTAGGTCGGCCGCCGCTATGCTGCGCCGCTCGCAGGTCTGCTCGGCCCTGCGGCGGCAAGCCGCCTTGGTCTGGCCCTTCGGGCCACGGCTGCGCAGCGCTGGGCCAAGGACCTCTTAGGCCGCTTTTTTGCTTTTAGACCTCTCTTGCAAAAAAGTATTAAAGTATTTATCGTAAACGCTGAGCTGCTGTCCTTCTTGGCTATTTTCTTCTGTTCGTTTAAGAGCATAAAGGTAATTGCCGCCAAAAACGAATAGCATAAAAAAGAAGGCCAGCAGAATATTGCTCATCTGAAAGATGAGCAAGGGCCCACTAAAAATAAGCGTTTTTAGCGCCGCTCGTTTTACCCAAAGCCAATACCTATCTTCAGGCGAGCTCCAATAAAGGCCAAATAAATACTTGCCAAAAGTGGCCCGCATTGGAGAGGTTTCAAAGGCCCAGTTATAGGCAAAAAAGATCGCCGTGAAAAAGGGAATCCAGCTAATATTATTGCCCAATCGGTTGGCATTTAGGGCCTTTTTGATTTCCTCGGCAGGAGCATCAGCATTGATAGCTTGATAATAAATGAGGTAAATTTCCTCATGAAAAAGAGTAGCCAAATAAAGCGCCAAGGCAAAACAAAGGATAATGTCAAAAACTGTGGCAATGGTCCTTTTTTGTAAGCGTTGATTAACCACTTTGGATGTAGACATGCTATGAGGTTTAAAGTTGAAGGGCTAACTGTAGAATAGTTTGCGGATGAAGAGGAGCGAAGCGACTGGCCTAGCGATGTGAAAGGGTGGCGCAAAGCGCCAGCCCAAAGCCGCCTTTGGCGGCTGCAGGGCCGAGCAGACCTGCGAGCCCTGTAACGTAGCGCCGCAGCTTTGCTGCGGAGGCCCCAAAAAATAAAAAATTAGTTGCTGCTTGTCTTCTCAGGCAAATAAATAAGATGGCTATCGGTCAGGATACCGTGAATCATTTGTCCTTTGGGACTTTCATAAATTATTTTGCTAGCGATGAGGAGAATACCTAGGTAAATAAGGCCAGAAAGCAGAAAATAATTGTAATTAGAAACCGTGAGGATGAGTGGGGTATTGATGATAATGGTTTTAAATAATAGCCGAAAAAGGAATTGTAGGGTCGATAAGTTTTTCTCGTTAGCATCGACTAATTTCAGCTTTAAAAAATGTTGCATAGGGCTAGCCTGCCAGATAGACCAAGCCACATAATGGTAGCCTAGGGCTGTGGCAAGTTGGATGATCCACCAGTAGAGCCAGTAGTCTTGACGGTAGAATTCTGATAGTTGAGGACTAATTTCAGCCAGGAGGTTGAGGCTAATGGAGGAAAGAACAATGATGAGGAGACTATCTAGAACAAAAGTCATCAGGCGGGTACTAAGTTCAACTTTTTTATTCATCTGTTTTGCTAGCTATAGCCTTAAGTTTTGAATTTAAGAAGTTATCGCTTTTTCTTCTCGGGCAAATAGACAAAATGGCTATTGGTCAGTAGGTCATGAAACATTTGTCCTTTGGGATTTTCATAAATCATTTTGCTAGCAATGATGAGAGTACCCAAATAGATAAGGCTTGAGAGTATAAAAAAGTCGCGATCATAAATAAATAGAAAGAGGGGAATATTGATAATGGCTGCTTTGAGGAGCAGGCGGGCAAGAAAGCGAAAGAAAGATAAATTTTCTCCTTGGGCATCCACCAATTTGAGTCGAGCGATACGTTGTGCAGGGCTGGCATTCCAAACAGACCAAGCTACATAATGGTAGCTTAGGGCGATGGCAAGCTGAAGGCACCACCAATAGAGGAAGTCCTTTTGGGGAAGCAATTCCTGAATTTGCTGTCCAACTGAGGTATAGGGAAAAAGACGAATTTGTTCTAAGATGCCAATAAGGATGAAAGAAAAAACGATAATAACAAGGCTGTCTATCGTAAAAGTCATTAGGCGGGGGGTAATATCTACTTTTTTATTCATTAGGATTTATTTTGACGTTCCTTGAGTCGTTCTTCAGCCGTTTCTTCTGCCCAGAAGTCTTGCTCTAGCTTTTCGAGAGAGACTTTGGGTTGCTTTTCCTGCTTTTCAAGCGTCCAGCCCGACCAGCGTTCTAAGGCTAGTTGTCCTAATTCGGTATGTCGAGCGGCATTATAAAAGAGGCTTAATGCCATGAGGTAGTAAAGTCCTACCGCCAAAAAGAAGCCATCTTCTAGAAAGAGGACAAAGCTAAGGGGAAGAAGAAGAAAAAATATTTTGCTCCAGATATGAATGTGAATACTGCCCCAAGATAGGGTGGGACTGGCTTCTTTGTTTAGAGGCTGCCAATAAAGCCCCAGTAAGTGTTGGCCAAAGGTAGCTCGCCAGCTAGAGCGCAGGCCCATATATTGGTAGGCTAGGCTAAAGGCAATAAAAAAGCCGAGGGCAAAGGTGAAGTGGCTGCCATCGGGGGTGCCACCCCAAATTTCCAGCAGTTTATCCATCATTTTGGCGATAAACGGAATTTCCTTCATACTAATAAGTAAGCCAACAATCACGGCTAGGTGAATGGCGGTATCTATGCCAAGGGCCAAGATGCGTCGGCCAAAATGGGGGGGAGGTGTTAAGGTTTTTTTAGCCATATTGGGTGTGTTGAAATTAGTTTCTGTTTGGCCCATTTATCGGGATATAAGGGGTAGCTGAGAAATAGTAGCTGATAATAGCTAACGAATAAAAAAGCATAGTAAGGGATAAGGATTAAGAAAAAGCCCTTTTCTATGCAAATTAGAAGAAGAGGGAAGTTAAGGAGAAAAAGCTTATAGATTAGCCTTTTGAGTAGTTGTTTTTGATTTGGTTGCTCCCAAACTAAACCCAAAACTATTTTGCCCAAAGTTCGTTTAAAAACAGATTGACAAATATAACTGTAGGCAATATAAAAGCCAAGGTAGAGCCCCCAATAAAGGACTAAACTCGGAAGCTTTAGGGCAGCAAGAAAAGAAACAAGGCCCAACTTTCGACTAAAAAACAAGAGTAGGGCCATGAGGAGATGATCTAATAAAAAGGCAGAGAGTCTAGCGAAAAGCATCTTTTGAACTATTTTCCATGATGGATAAACTTAAAGCGTTCTTTTTCTCCATTTTGTTCAATTTCTACAAAGTAGACACCCGTATCTGCCTGAAAATCGACCTCATGTAAGCTACTTTCTGGGCTGGCTTTTTCATAAACCAATTGTCCGGTCATATTATAAATCCGAATAGTTGCAGCTTGCTCTTTTGCCATCTGTATGTAAAAATGGCCTTGGTTGGGGTTGGGATAGAGACGCTTAGATATTTTAAATTCAACTGTTTCTTCCTGATCATCAATGTTTTGGGGTGGACAATTGCTCCAAGTTGGAAGATCATAGGTTTTTAAACAGTTGCAAGATTTATCACTAAAAACCATTCGTCTTCCATCTGCTGAAAGGACAAGGGTCTCCCCAATTTTGCTGTTGGCTGTCCCCTTAATTATTGCTGCATTTTCTTCCCATTGCTCATTACACCAAACGTAACTATTGATGTAGCCAGAATGACGACCAGCGGTATCACTTTCTGGCGCAGCAATTACAATGATATTCCCATCAGCGCTAATAGCAGTGCGTTTTCCCAATAAACTAGTACTTTCAGGGCCTTTGATTTGCTCCCCTTTAATTTCTACCTGATTCCCATCAAATTGATAGACGTCAACCCGACCAGGATAGATACCTCGGGGAGAACCATAAGAGGTGGGCGTAGCCCCCTCTGGCTGTGCCATAATAAGATGAGTTCCACTAGCCGCAAAGGTGAGAGACATTGAACCAACTAAACTATAACGGCTGCTTGTCGAGTATGCAGGTTCCCAATATAAACCACTCCAGCGAAACACATCTACGTATTTTGTGTGTCGGTTGAAATACCCCCCTAAAATTGCTAAATACTGACCATCTGCACTCATTCCCACACTTCTACCATATTGACCACCGTAATATGCCCCCTCAAAAACAGGTTGAACTAACTGCCAGTCGTTGTTTTTCCAATGATAACTGTAGACCATCCCAACTGCCTCATAGAACTGGTATTGCAGCCCCGCACCAATAACTAAGCTTTCTCCATCTGCGCTCATCGCTATGGCCGACCCAAAACTGAGACTCCCATCAAAATGAGAGTTCTCTTGAATATCACTCCCTTTTTGTTGCCAATGCTGACCATCCCAACTATAAATTTTAACATAAGCTGTTGGCCGTCCTAGACTATCTGTACGAAAACATTGTAGGGCAACAGTTTGCCCGTCTGGACTCAAAACCATTGAACTCAAATCAGTTGTTGTTGGATCTATAAGCCGTTCTGCTCCTAAAATCCATCCAGCAGTATTTGTCCAATGGTAAATACTAACAACTTGGTTTTCTTTTACCGCTAAGGTTTGCCCATCAGCAGATAAGTTTACAAGCCCTTGCAGCATCAAGTCAGCTCCTGTATCTCGCCATTGCCCAAATAATAAGACCGATAAGAATAGATAGCTTATAGATAGGTAAAATCGTTTCATGGGAATAATATTGAGTGTTTTTAAATAAATTAGTCTATTGGGGGATATCATTATGACTTTGAACCTTTACTTAAGGTTGGAAGATATTAGGCAAAAATAGCGATCAGCTTACCTCCATAAGTGAATTTATTGGCATCTCTATCCAATACATCCCTCCATGAGGTTTTTGCCCTTTTGCTCTGGGCCTGCGTTTTCAAACTAACTTTATTTTTTTAGCTTTGCAGCCCGATCAACTGGGTTCAAAAAAACAATTTTATGCAACTGTATTTTTCACTTTTTATGGCCTGCTTCTTATTTATGGGCTCTACTTGGAGCCAAAAGAATGAGGAGGAAGGAAACTTACCCGCAGCCATTTTAATAGATATTGATTATGCCTTCCACTTGCCCGAAGGCGATATGAAAGCAGACTATTATCAATCTAATAGCGTTGGTGGACAATTAGCCTATCTTACACCCAAAAACTGGATCTTTGGCATCTCGGGCCAAGCCATTTTTGCCGATCGAGTAAAAACAGACGTTCTAGCTCCCCTCCGAGAAAGCAATGGACAACTGATTACTCTTTATGGCGATATGGGCTATACCTCTTTAGGGGAAAGAGGATTCATCTTTACAGGCCAAGTCGGCAAACTCTTTTCCCTAAATAATAAAAATCGCCGCCATAATCTAGAAGTCCGCTTAGGCGCTGGCTATATGGAACACTGGACGCGCATCCGCCTCATGACTAGAGAAGAAGAGCTCCCCCAACTCCAAGAAGATTACCTAAAAGGCTATGACCAACGCCGTGCAGGCCTAAGCCTACAACAGTTTATTGGCTATCGCTATATGAGCCGAAATCGCATGTTTAACTTTTTTGTAGGCCTAGATCTCAATCAAGCGTTTACCACTAGCGTCCGAGGCTGGGATTATCATCTTCGTCAAGCCGATACAAGTACTCAGTTTGATGTCCTTTATGGCCTTCGAGCTGGATTCTGCATCCCCTTCTATATTTATACTGAAAATACTCGTACTGACGAGCTAAAGTTTTACTAAGCCGTTTTGGGGCCTGCCGCCTTTGGCGGCCGGGCCCTTTCATGGCTCGCAGGTCTGCTCGGCCCTGCAGCCGCCTGCGGCGGCTTGGGTCTGCCGCTGCGCGGCACCATTACAGGCCCCTAGGCCGATACTGTAGGTTAAAACCTACAGCAAAATGGTATTGCTTCGCAAGCATTTATGAATGAGAATTAAAACCCTCATGAAATAAACTTTTCGGCCATCCTTTGATGAAAATTTTAGGCCCTCTCCCAAAACAAAAAACTAGAAATACAATATCATGGCGCTTTTCTTCTATCGCTTGGGACTCTGGGCTTATCAACTTGCCCTGCAGCTTGCTAGCCCTTTTGTCTCCAAGGCCAAACTATGGACCCAAGGCCGCCAAAATTGGCGAAAAAAATATGCGGAACAATTGGCCCAACTCCCCCCAAATAAAAAGCGCTATTGGTTTCATGCCGCTTCCTTAGGGGAGTTTGAACAAGGCCGCCCGCTATTAGAAGCCCTGCGCACCCAAGAACCCGAAGCGCTCATTTTGCTTAGCTTTTTTTCGCCTTCGGGCTATGAAAAACAAAAAAATTACGCCCTCGCCGATTGGGTGGGCTACCTGCCCATGGATGGACCAAAAAATGCCAAAGATTTTATTGCCCTTTTGGCGCCAAATCAAGCCTTTTTTGTGCGCTATGAGTTCTGGTATTACTACCTGAAGGTACTAAGCGAAAAAAATATTCCCTCCTATTTGGTCTCCGCTAATTTTTGGCCTGCCCTCCCATTTTTTAAGCCTTGGGGCAGCTTATTTAGAAAAATGTTGGCCCAATATCAGCAGATTTTTGTACAAGATGAATATTCTAAAAAATTGTTGGCTAGCATTGATTGTCCCGCTATTGTTACTGGCGATACCCGCCTAGATCGAGTTTTGCGAATTCGCCAAGAGGCTAAAAACTTTCCCCTAGTCCAAAAATTCAAAGGCGAAAATAAATTGTGGGTCCTGGGCAGCAGCTGGCCCGCTGACGAAAAAATTTGCCTGCCTTTTTATCTGGACCAATTGCAATACCAAAACTGGAAACTGCTCATTGCCCCCCACGAAATAGGCGAAGAACGCATTCGGAATTTGCTCCATAGCCTGCCTAAAGGCTTGGCTGTCCGCTACTCTAGCCTGAGCGAAAAAGAATTGTCGGGCCAAGAAAAAATCTTAATCATAGATAATATCGGGATGCTTAGCAGTCTCTACCGTTACGCCAATTTGGCCTATGTAGGCGGTGGTTTTGGCAAGGGAATTCACAATACTTTGGAGCCCGCAGTTTATCAAATTCCCGTTTTCTTTGGACCAAATCACAAAAAGTTTGTAGAAGCAACTGATTTAATTAACTTAGGCCTTGCGCAAGCTATCCGCAGCCAAGAGGAATTGGCCACCGCTTTTAAAGGGCTCAATTACGAGCTGCTGGCCCAAAAAGCCGAGCAGTATATCGCGGCGCAAGCTGGCGCTAGTCAAAAAATTCTAGACTACCTTAAGCAATCAACAGAGTGAAGTGGAGCATTAAGAATATGCAAGCAGGGCTAGCACGCCTTTGGTGGGTCAACATTTATCCGTTTTTATATTGGTTTCGGCTACCTTTGGCCGCAAGCAGCCTCTTTTTGGGCCTTTGCATTTTTACAGGTGTGCAGTTGGGCTGGTTTCGTGCACCTTTTTCTAGCCTTTCTCCCTTGGCCGCCGTCCCTTCAAGTAGCTCGGTCGTTATCGAAATTCGAGACTGGGAAAATAGCCAAACCCGCTTGGAATCGGCCCAATATGCCGAGGCGCTCAAAGCAATGGGCGCAACCGAACAATGGGTGGCGGAGCTATCGCTTTGGCAAAAAGAATTGACTCGGCTCAATATGGCCCGACATCCCTTCTCCAAAAAGCAAATTTTTACCGCCGTTCAGCTTAATGGAGCCCAAGCGCTTTCTTATCTACATATTGCGGCCCAATTTCCAAAAGAGCTGCGCCCCACTCAATTAGCAGCCCAACTACAAGTCCCTATTACAGATAAGCACAGCTATCGGGGAAGCCAAATTTATCAGCTGGAACTGGCCGGAGGGCAACGCTTTAGCCTTTGTCAATATGGTTCGCTATTATTATTTAGCCAGGAATCAGCCTTGGTAGAAGCGGGCTTGGAGCAACTGGGGAGCATTCGCTCTAGCCTAAGTTGGGAGCAAGATTTTCTGGCCCTACAAGATAACCGCAGCGATTCGGATCTCAGTTTTTATATCAATTTTCAGAATTTACCACTTTTGGCCAATTTGCTTTCTGGCCAAAGTCTCCCTTTTGTCGAAAGTCTAGCCAATGATTTTAGCTGGCAGGGCTTTGATTGCCGCTTTCAAGATCAACATCTAGTGGGCAGCGGTCAGCTGTATTTGGCCCAAAAAGATCCCTACTGGAGCTATTTGTTAAATGCGCCCACTAATGAAAATGGCCAAATCGCCGCCTATTTGCCCGAACAACTAGCCTTTGCCCTAACGGTCAATATCTCCGCTTTTGGCGATTACTACCGACAACAAAAAGAATTAGATCCTGATTTCTCTCGCTATATTTTGCCCTATCTGGGCCGAGAACTCGCCTTTTTCATGCAAGAACCCGCTCAAGAGGAAGATTTACAACCCGCTTATGCTGTGGCTCTGGCCTTAAAAAACCCTTTGGAAGCCAAAGAGAAACTTAAAAAGCTGGAAGGCGAAAAAGGCTTGTTGGATAGTATTCAATATCAGGGCGCAGAAATTAGAAGATTGGCCAAAAATGGCCTCTTGGCCCCCTTGTTCGGAGGTGAGTTTGCTCCCTTGCAAACGCCTTATTATCTGATTGCAGACAACTACCTAATTTTGGCCAATAGCCGCCGACAGCTAGAACGCTGGTGGGAGCAATACCAAAATAAAAAGATGCTGGTCCATAATCCCGTTTTTAAGGGCCAAGTAGAGCAGATGAAAAATCGCTCTAGCCTCTATTTCTTAATCAATACGCCTAATGCAGCCCTCTTATTCAAAAAGTTTTTGCGAAAAGATTGGCGAGAAGCCTTTGATCAACGCTTTTTAGCTTTTCGCTCTCTTTATCCCTTGGGCCTACAACTAACTGCCCATAAGGGGCATTTCCTCAGCACTTTTTCGGGCGCTACCCAAGCACTGCAAGAACAGGCTGGAGCCGAATTACTCTGGCGAGCTGCCTTAGATAGTAGTTTATTGATGCCACCCAGTCTTTTGCAAAATCCCAAAACAGGAGCCTATTTTATTGCAGCTCAGGATAAAGCCAAACGCCTATATCTCTTCAATAATGCGGGAGAATTGCTCTGGAAAAAAGCCCTGGGCGAGCAGTTATTAGGCCCTCCTCAATTGGTAGATTATTACAGCAACGGAAATTATCAATTGGCGGCCAACACCAAAAGTAAGATTTACATTTGGGAAGAAGATGGCGAACTGCTCAAGGATATTCCCTTGGTCATTCGGGCCCTAAATGCCGTGATGTCTGTAGACTATGGCCGAGGGTTACGCTTTTTTGTCTCTGCTGCCGATAAAAATATTTATGGCTTCGATAAATTTGGTAAACCCCTAGAAGGCTGGAACCCCAATAGCAAAATGGGCGCTTTGCGCTTCCCCCTACGCTATTTAGAAAAGGGCGATAATGATTATATTTTGGGCATGAGTGGGGCCGGCCAACTCTATTTTATGAAGCGCAATGGCGATCGAAGAATGCCCACTAAAAGCTTTAAAGGCTATTATCTCGATAATTTTTATTTGGACCTAGAGCAGGAACGCATTGTGGCGGGGGCTACCAACGGACAAATCGAAGTCTGTAACTTGCAAGGCAAGAAGTTTGGAATTCCACCCCCAGAAAAAAATATGAAGGGCGTTCAATTTGCTTATGCCGATCTTTTGGGCGACCTTCGCCCCGATTTTATGCGCCTGATGGGGCAGAAGTTGTACATTCATTATTATGATACGGCTCAAAGTCTGCAAGCGGCTCCTGTATATGAATATGAGGCACCACAAACAGACATTTTTCCGATTCGTTTGCTGGCCCAAGAAAAAGCATTTTTAGGTAGCTATTCGGCAACAAAGGGCCAGATTTATCTGATTGATGCTGCCGGAAAACTACAAAAGGGTTTTCCCATTGCTGCAGATGGTCCCTTTGTGGTGGCCGATCTTTTTGATGATAATAATAATGTCTTGCTCTGCAGCCAAGGCAAGGAGCTTAAGGCTTATAAGTTGCGTTAGGAAATGGATTTGGGGCTTGCCCGCCCTGCGGGCGGGCCGGGCTGTGCAGCAGCTCGCTGATCGCTCGGCCCTGCGCAAAAAAGCTGCGCTTTTTTGCTGGGTCTGGCCCTTCGGGCCACTGCCTACCATCCCTAAGCCGAGGGCCCAAAAGCTGGCCAGGCGGCCTTTGGCCCAGCGCTGCGGAGGGGGGCGGCGAAGCCGCAGACCCAGCCGCCAAAGGCGGCGCAGGGCCGAGCAGACCTGCGAGCCCCGCAGCATAGCGGCGGCCGACCTAGGCTTTGCCTAGCCGGCCGCGGGCCCCAAAAAAAAGAAAAAATAAATTGCTTGAAAAGCAAAAAGAAGAACAAAATAGAACAAACAAAATGAAAGCAGCAGGTCAAAATGTAAAGGTTTGGGACAAAGAATTTGCGCCCTTTATTTCTGCCCAGCAGATTGAGGAACGGATTGAGCAATTGGCGCGCAAAATTGAGCAGCGCTATGCCGAGGCCAAAGCGCCCTTGGTCATCTTGGGCATTTTGAATGGTTCTTTTCGCTTTGCCTCCGATTTGGTCAAGGCCTTGAATATGCCCCTGGAAATTAGTTTTGTGAAACTGCAATCTTATTCGGGCACTAGCTCGACGGGGCAGGTAACCGAAATGATTGGTTTGGACCTCGATTTGGAGGGGCGCGACTTGTTAATTGTAGAAGATATTGTTGATTCGGGGCGCACGCTTTACCATTTTTTGCCTAGTCTAAAGGCCAAAAACTGTTTATCGGTGGGGCTTTGCAGCCTATTGGTCAAGCCCGATGCCATGCAATATGAATTGCCGATTGACTTTGCGGGTTTTGCTGTGCCCAACGACTTTTTGCTCGGTTACGGTTTGGATTATGACAAGCGTGGCCGAGAATTAAATGATATTTATAAGGCGATAGATTAAGAAAAATGAGAATTGATATCCTTTCTGCGCAGCCTCAATTGATGGAGAGCCCTTTTGCGCATTCTATTATGAAACGGGCCCAAGAAAAGGGGCTTTTAGAGGTCGTTTTGCATGATTTGCACGACTTTTCTACCGATGAAAAATATCGCCGAATTGACGACTATCAATTTGGTGGTGGTGCGGGGATGGTTTTAGCCATTGAGCCCATTCATCGAGCCATTGAGCATTTGCGGGCCGAGCGGGATTATGAGCATATTATTTATATGACGCCCGATGGGCAAACTTTGAATCAAAAAACCTGCAATCGCTTGTCTTTAGCGGGAAATTTGATCATCATTTGTGGCCATTACAAGGGCATTGATGAGCGAGTGCGCGAGCATTTTGTGACTATGGAAATCTCTGTGGGGGATTATGTGCTTTCGGGCGGAGAATTGCCGGCTTGTATCTTGGTGGATGCCATTGGGCGCTTGTTGCCAGGCGTTTTGGGCGATGAATCTTCGGCTCTTTTGGATTCTTTTCAGGATGGCATTTTGGCGCCTCCTGTCTATACTCGTCCAGCCGATTATAATGGCTGGAAAGTACCTGATATTTTGCTGTCTGGCCATGAGCGAAATATCAATGCTTGGCGAGATGAGCAGGCCTTGTTGCGGACGCAGCAGCGTCGGCCCGATTTATTGGAGGAATAGGTACGCTATGAAGTTTTTACTCAGTTTATTATTTGTCAGCTCGACTGTCCTCGTTTTTGGGCAGTCGAGGCTGTCTACGCCCATGGAGATCATGGCGTTTATGGAGGCATCGCCCACCCAATACCGCATCGATCAATTGTATGGACCGCCGCCCAAGCGGGAGCGGCCTGTTTTGGCCAATGGCAATTATGTGGAAATTAAGGACAATCGAGAATATTTGCGGGATTATGCGGCTTTAGAAACAGAGGCGCATAAGGCCATCAAGGCCGAAGCTTTGGCCTTGGCCAATCGGGAGCGGCCCAAGTATAAAAAGATTCGCAAGTTGTATCAGCAAATCTTGGATGATATTCCGCAGCATGCGCAGATTTTGTCTTATATGGGCGACAGCTATTATCGACAAAAAAACTGGGAGAAAGCCCTTTTATATTTTGACCAAGCTTTGGCGGCCAATCCTATTGATTATGTGGCCCAGCGCCTAAAAGCAGAGGTTTTTTTATTGCAAAAAGACACGACAAAGGCAGCCCAAGCAATTGCCAAGGCCCATCTATTGAATCGGAACAATAAGCTATTGTTGCTTCGCTTGAAAGAAATTTGGGCCTTAAATGGCCAAACTTATGAATCAGCCTGGGGCTTTGATCCCAAATGTTATTTAGAGCGAGAGGCCGATACCGTCAGCATTGTAGCCGATGGGGTTTGGTTGACGTATGGGATGTACAAGGCCGTTTGGTCCTATGAGCCCGACTATCAGTACATCAAGTCGAGACAAGAGGTCTCTGATTTTCTCTTTCATGCTGAGTTGGAAGGGACCTTGGGTACCTTTTTGACCTATAGCGCCCTGCCCGAAAAGGGCCGAAGAATTGAGCCTGCACTAGAGGCTTTTGCCCAAGCCCTAGATGCCGATTTATTAGAAGAATACGTCTTTTATGAGGTTCTTTTGGTCGATCATCCCGCTTTGGCTGCCCACCTAACTGATGAGTTTGCTGCTCGGCTCTTAACCTACCTACAAGCGATTAGGAGTCAGGACTTTGGACGAGATTAAATTAACAGATTTATAACAGGGGAAGGGAACAATAAGCTGTTTAGAGTTGTATAAAAGGCTTAAGTTTAAAATGACTTTAAAACAGCAGAACAAAACTCCTTTTTCCAGCTATGGCAGCAAAACCTTTATCTATTGATTTACAGGCGATTTGGCGCAAGTACATCTGGCCTTATCGTTCTTTTTATTTGCTCGGGGGCTTCATTATTTTGGGCCTTATCGTTCTTTTTGCCACTCCTTTGGGCCTTTATCTTCGAGATATAGAGCAGCTTCGGCAAGATATACAGACTTTTGGTCCTTGGGGGGCTGTAATTTATGTGGCTGTTTTTCTTCTGGCCAGTTTGTTGGGCCTGCCGGGCTCTGCTTTTATGTTGTTGGCCATGCTTTTATATGGTAGTTTAGAGGGGGCGGCCCTGACCTATTTTGCCGCTTGGTTATCGACTTTGGCTACTTTTTATTGGGCCAAATTATTGGGTGGAAAAAATGCGCCAGAGGCCAAGGGCTGGCTCAAAAAATATGTAGAAAAGGTAGAGCGTCGCCCTTATTGGAGCCTAATTGTGATTCGGACTTTCATGCAGTTGTCGCCTTTTGTGGGTTATAGCTTGGCCTTTAGCCAAATGAAACCCAAAGACTATATTTGGGGTAATGCTTTGGCACTTTTGATCCCCATTAGCTATATGGCTTTGGCCTATGCTATCTTTGAGGCTGGTTACTTCTCCTAAATATATAAGAATTTGGGGCCCGCGGCCGGCTAGGCTTTGCCTAGCTCGGCCGCCGCTATGCTGCGGGGCTCGCAGGTCTGCTCGGCCCTTCGCCGCTTGGCCGCTCGGTCTGGCCTGCGGCCCCCCTCCGCAGCGCTGGGCCGCTCATCTTGAGTTGTTACTTTTGGCTGTCTTCTTCGGCCGTTAATTTTGTGAGGGTTAAAGTATTTATAGGCTATTGCGCAGCAATACCGCTTTTGCTTTAGGTTTCAACCTGCAGCCACAGCTAGCAGGCGGCGAAGCCGCCGCAGGCTTAGGGATGGATAGCAGTGGCCGTCAGGCCAGACCAAGGCGCTGAAAGCGCCGCAGGGCCGAGCGATCAGCGAGCTGCGACACAGCCCCGCAGGGGCGCCAGTTCGATGACCAACGGGAATACCCAGCCCGGCCCGCCCGCAGGGCGGGCAAGCCCCAGAGAATTAGTTTATTCCCTTTTTAACAAAAAACTATGAAGTACTGCCTAATTATTATCTGCTTAGTTTTTGTGATCAACAGGCATTTTGCACAATCGGAGGTCGCCGTCAATACAATGATAAATGTTGACAGTTTACTTGATGATATAGATTATGCAAGGAGAAATCTTTTAAGCGTAAAAGAGAAGGTTGCTTTGATCGATAGTTTGTTATCTAGAAAAGATGATTATCGAATTAGTAAAGGCTGGAGAGTGAGTTGTTGCCCTACTCCGGCAGAGATAAGAGCTACTAGTCATCCTGCACCTACTTTAGTAACAAAAAGTGCAGTTGCATTATATTTAATTGAATGTATAATTCAAGATAAATTTGACTACGAAGAAATATCTGATATTTGTCTAGTTTATAAAAAAAGAAACCAAAGGAACAGAATTTTTCCGGAACATTGTAGCGTATTACGCTTATATAGTGTTCAGGATATTATTAAGGATTTAGAAGTGGTAGATAGGAATAAACTTGTTAATAAAAGGCATTTTAAAAAGATATATCGTTTGTACAGAAGAGGAATTAACAAGCTCAAGAAGAAAAAGAAAACCTTAGATGAAATTAGGAGTAGGCAAAATCATCCTTTAGCAGCTAGTCGCTATGCTTGGCTGCGCGCCGATTTTGAATAATTTTAGAGAGGCTTTTTTGGGCTATCTGCGGCAAAGTTAATTTTATTATACATCAGGCTAACAGCTAAAATGATTATATAGATGAAGTATACCTTATTTGTTGTATTTGTATTTTTGTTGAGCTGTAAAAGCAGTAGGCGATTAGAAGTTTACAATAGTGATGTTATGGCAGATGAAGTGCTTTGCATAGAGAAGTTGCTAGTGGTTTCTGCATCCTTAAAGTCTACTGCAATCCTTTATGTTTATCCTGAATCGACAACTGTTACTGTTCGTAATGGAAAACGAGAGCTAAAAGGGGCAAAAATCGCTTTAGATGGGCTTAAATTTGGCCTGATGGCTTATGAATTAGACAGAAAAAGGGACAAGCAAATATGGGTATCAGATAGTATTCACAATAGTAATTTTATTGTAGACTACAGATATGGATATCTTTCTTTAAGCCATGATACTTCAGCTGTGCAGGGGCAAGAGTGCTCATGGGTTTTAAATTACCGTAACTCTATGCCTTATTTTAGATGAGGGCTTTTAGCTGCAGGGCGATATATCCATCCTACAGGCCGCGAAGCGGCCGCAGGCTTAGGGATGGATAGCAGTGGCCGCAGGCCAGACCAAGGCCGTAAGGCCGCAGGGCCGAGCGATCAGCGAGCTGCGACACAGCCCGGCCCGGCCGCAGGGCGGGCAAGCCCCCAAAAAAGTATCCTTATGAAGAGAGATCGTAAGGATCAAATTCCTTAATTTAGGAGATCTTTTACTTAAAAGACTGCGGACCATTTTATGCAAAAAATTAGCTTGATTTATTTTGGGGCTATTAGCTTGCTAGCACTCTATTGTCTTGTTTCTTGTAAGAAGAAATACCCTGAAGACCGATATTATTTAGAGAAAGTAGCTATTCGAGTAGTTGACTATCTTGGCAAAGACAGTATGGGCTGCGCTATTATAGATAATTATTTGAATGAGAGGAAAAATGACTCCTGCGGTATAGCCCTTAGGTTTTATAAAAGGTTTTATTCTGACTCAACCAATGGCACTTACATCGTTATTGGGTGTCAGCCAAAAGGTTTTTATGGAACAGAAGAAAAAATTCATAGGATATCATTACAAACGCTGTTTGATCAAAACTCTATAGATAGCTTCCTTGTAGGAAATGAAAACTTCAGTTTTGTCCATATAGAAAAAGCTGTAAACACTTCGCATACTACAGAGAGTCATCCTTGCGGCACCAATAGTTGCTCCTGTCTAGGGACAGAAGTGTTCTCAAGTTTAACTGATTTCAAAAGGAGCTATAATTCTAATTCTAAGAAAACTTGGAAAGACCTCTTGGGCAGTGAAGTTTACTTTTGGATGCCTAAGGCTGAGTTTAAAAAACTACTAGCTGATACCCATAGTACGGAAATTGAATTACGTATTGAAATGGAGGATGGCCGGGCTTTGGGTGCGAATACTGAAGTGAAAAACTAGTAGCGCCAGTTTTACAAATAGGGGACATACAGAGCCCCAGAGGCTAGCCCTAAAACAACTAGACAAAGAATATATCTGGCAGCCCGCTAAACATAAAGGCAAGGTAGTCGCCTGTCGGTTGATTTTGCCAGTGCGAATTCATTTTCTTAGAGAAAAATAAAGTGAGCTAAACTGCCCCAATTTTTTTTAATAAAACCAAGATGAATGAGCATCAGAATAACAGATCTGGATAAAAATATTTTTGGACTGCTCTTCTTTATAGCCATATTATCTGCCTGTTCTGAGAAGATGGAAAAAGAGAAGCTTATAGAACGCACTTCAGTTGCAGAATTATCTAATCTAGACTCATTTATAACTCAAGAGATAGTTTGGGCTACCACAGAAAAGGAACAGCAATACTTTGACCGATTAGCAGAGGAGCAGCTCCCTCCCTACCATATAGATACTTTGGACGAACTCTCTCTAGGGTTAAGAATTTATGTCGTACACACTCTTGGCGGAAATATACGTTTTCTTCTTTTAGAAGATGGGCTGAATCATCATTTAAGCATTCTTCCAATGAATAACTATAATTCTGCGATTAAGCAACTAAGTGGAGGAGAGAAGAATATCTATAAAGAAGTATTTGCTCTTCAAAATAAAGATATGCTTGGTCTGGAACGTTTTGTTAATCAATCGGCTGTTATTCAACAGCAAGGGCTAAGTCTGTCATTAACAGATAGTTTGTTTAGCTGCTATTTTAATTACAAAAATGATTGGGAAATTGCAGACACTTTAACTCTGAAGAGAGTTCACGATTTATCGGAATTGGAAAAAGTGAAACAGCATTTTTTTAGCTCAAGAGCCAGAGAGGATCAAGCGCTTTTTGAGTTCTTAAAGGATATGCTTTCTTTAGAGAGGGAAAAATCATTACAAATCAAATACGCTGCTGATGCTTTGAAAGCAGGGGCATTGGTCTATTATGACCAGCATTTGATACACCTTATTGTTGTTACTGAAAATAAAAATCCCCGCTTTAAGCATCGGAGGTATACGATTGACTATACTGTATTTTAGACTGCTATGACCCACACAAACAAAAAAAAAGAGTTACCGATTAAATCAGTAACTCTTTTTTGTAGTGGGCGAAGAGGGATTCGAACCCCCGACCCTCTGGGTGTAAACCAGATGCTCTGAACCAACTGAGCTATTCGCCCTTATTTTTGTGTTGCTTTCCGTTGAATGCATTGCAAATATACGGCAAGATTTTAAATCTCCAAATCTTTTTTTCTAGAAAAACTCCCCGATAATGCTTGTTTTGAGCTAACTCTAAGATTATCAGGGAGAAACTTTTTTGATTTTTTTTGAAGAAAATTATTCTTCGATCTTAATATAGCGGACCGAGAAGTAGCTGCTCTTATAAATGGCCGCTAACTGACATTGCTCGCTATTATAGGCTAAGCGAAGTCGATAAGCCAATTGCTCGCCTTTGTAGACTTCTCCAGCCCGATCAGTACTCGACCAAAAATGGCCATAATGGCCTTCTTGCCAGAGCAGTTTGCGCTCCAACTTATATTCTCCGCAGGCTAGGGCCGCAAATTGACGGCTGTCTAGCCCTTTTTTATTGACCCAGCTCGTTTGTGCCTTTAGGGCCGAGCTTTTATGATCTACCATGACCAATAGGGCCTCCCAATCACTTTTATTGGGCAAGCGCCAACCGGCAGGACAGTTTTTGACCGCCTGCTCCCAACTATATAACTGTCCACCATCGGCCAAACTAGAGGGCATGCTGTCCGCTAGGGCCAAGGCATAGTTGCGCCCCATCCAATCTTGTTTCCCAATCTTAATAACAGGATACTTTTGTCCATCTTTGGGATCGGTCCAATAAGAGGTTGTTTTTTCTGCAGAAACCTCTGGCTGGGGGAGGGGCTCCTCTGTTTTTGGCGGCTCTTCCACTTTGGGTTCCTCTACTTTGGGCTCTTCCACTTTTTCCTCTTTTTCTACCTCTCCCGATCGGTCAGGACCAATAGACGTTTCACTGCTATCGGTCGCTTTTTGAGAAAGGGTCAATTGGCCATGCTCATAAAACATGGCTTGGGCGGAGGGCGGTAAATTTTGAAAATCGACCTGGGCCGAAGCTAAGGCAAAGGCTTCGGCAGGCGTGGTACCGTTAAAGATGGCCATATAAAAAGCCTCAGAAAATAAAATGGCCTGCTGATCAGAAAGGGCATTATTGGTCCCAATAACGTAGGGAATGTATTGAGCAATCACTTTGGCCTGTGCCTCAGAGTAACAAGCATTGAGGAAAACGCAATCAATGTATTTTTGAAAGAGGCGAAAGAGTTGGGCCAAACTTGGTCCGTCGGCTAATTCTGATTCTCCAGAAGCGCCATAAAAGAGTAGGCCGTCCTCTCCACTTCCGTGGCCAGAAAAATGGACAAAGCGAGGTTTTTCTTGCAAAAGGGTCTCTAAAAGGGCCTTTTTCTGAATGTCTAAAGATAATTCCACTTCAAAGTTATCTCGATAATCAGAGCGGCGAAGCGCATTTTTAATGGCATTGATCTCAATATTGAGGTCTAAGGCCTGCGTATTTTTAGGGTTGGCCGTCAGCAAAAGCAATTTTTGTTGCTGTCCAACGGCTGTAGGCGCATTGCTGCGTTGCTGCTCAATATAAGTCACGCCCAATTCTACCCCTTCTACGGCTCTTTTCCAGGCCTCTGCGGTAGAGGACCAGCTAGGATCTAAGATAGGCAGGGCTGTTTTTTGCCCATTGGGCATGGGAAAAACGGGATAATCTGCATAGGGTTTGTGGCTATAATCACAGGCTTCCAACAAAATGGGTTGCACCCAATATTCGCGGCGTTTTTGTGCTTTTCGGGCTAGCAATTGGGCCAAAGGAGCGGCCTCCAATTGGGCATCTTCCAAATAGACGGGAGAAAGCAATAAGATCAAAATATTAACGGCCAAGTCTTTCTCTTCATAGGCCTCAAAGGGGTTTTCTTCTTGTTCCCCTACAATCTGAATTTGTCCGCTAGCCTTTAAAGGAGCCAAAAACTGCTCTAAAGTTGCCTGATGCTCCTGTTGGCTATCCACGGCCAAAATCTGTACGTTTACCATAGTTTTTTCTGCGCTTAAAGTGTGCAGCGAAACTAAGGAATTTTTGTCATAATTTAAGCGGCACCAGAAATCTAGTCTAAGCCTCTTTTTATTTCTTGTTTTGGGGCCTCCCGCAGCAAGCTGCGGGCGGTTACTCCCTTCGGTCGTCGAACTGCGGCCTAAAGGCCTTGTTGTCGTTCGGCAGCTCGCTGTTACTTGCTTCGCTGCGTCGGCTCCCGTTGGTCGGGTCGCTCGGCCCTGCGCAAAAAACAAGTTTTTGCTGGGTCTGCGGCTTTGCCGCACTGCCTACCATCGGTTACTCCCGTTGGTCGTCGAACTGCACCCTAAAGGGCTTGTTGTGGCCGCTCAACTGTCTTTTTTCTTTTGGCTTTCAGCTTCGGTAGCTGGGCGGTTTTGGGCCCATGGGCTGAAGCCCATGGTTGTAGACTATGCAAACTGGCGGGCTAAAGCCCTTGTTTGCTATAAATGATATGGGCCGATGGTTTCAACCATCGGCCCATTTTTATTGGGCTTAGTATAGCCTCTTTTGTTGCGCTGGTTTTCCACCTAGATGTATTCATGTCATATAGTTATGAGCTGATGCTTAGCAAAACTCCTAGTTAGTCGTCCTGAAATCTATGATATATGTTGTCAAAGTCATTGAATGCACTAACTAATTGCTCGTTCTAGGTTCTTTTACTGCATAGCTATCGTCCTGAACTCCATAGTATAGGTTATGGAAGTGTATAATATATGTTGCAGAAGTGTATAGTATACGTTGGGTAAGTGTACAATATAGGTTGTAAGACCCCAAAATAGACGTCCTAGAACGTCTATTTTGGGGCCCTAGACGTACCTCATAGAGTTTGGGACGTGCCCTATGGGGTTGGTAGACGTATCTGATAGAGTTCGGGACGTACCCTATGGGGTTGATGGACGTATCTGATAGAGTTTGGGACGTACCCTATGGGGTTGATGGACGTATCTGATAGAGTTTGGGACGTACCCTATGGGGTTGATGGACGTATCTGATAGAGTTTGGGACGTACCCTATGGGGTTGATGGACGTATCTGATAGAGTTTGGGACGTACCCTATGGGGTTGATGGACGTATCTGATAGAGTTTGGGACGTACCCTATGGGGTTGATGGACGTATCTGATAGAGTTTGGGACGTACCCTGTGGGGTTGATGGACGTATCTGATAGAGTTCGGGACGTACCCTGTGGGGTTTTAGGACCTATACAATGCAGTTCCAGATGCCTATAAAGCAGTAGAAGAGCTCTAGCTTGGGCTAAACAAGCGGCCTCTTCTGCTTTTTAAGCTATAAAATACGGTAAAGAAGGGCTATTTTGGCGTTGTTGGACCCAACATATACCTTAGAGGACCCCTATTTTGGGCTTGTGGAACTTCATAGTTATACTTTGTTAGTCCCCCAGCTTTTTCTTGGGGTTTTGAAAAAAGGAAAAGATAAATAAAGCGTCTTTTAGCGGCTGGGCGGTTTTGGGCCTATGGGCTGAAGCCCATGCTTGTAGGGCTATGTAAAGAGTGGACTAAAGCCCTTGTTTGCTATAAATGATATGGGCCGATGGTTTTAACCTTCGGCTCATTTTTATTGCGTTTAGTATGGCCGCTTTTGTTGCTGTGGGTTTTAACCCACTGGGATATACATCCATCCTACAGGCCCGAAGGGCCGCAGGCCTAGGGGCCTGTAAGGGTGCCGCGTAGCGGCAGACCAAGGGCGCAGCCCGCGGGGCCGAGCAGCCCTGCGAGCCCTGAAAGGGCCCGGCCGCCGTAGGCGGCAGGCCCCAAAAAAAAACAGCAGTAAGAAATTTGATATTAGAAATTGGCGCCAAAATGGGCCGCTTGAGCATCTGTTGAAACAGAATATAACTTTAGCTAAGGTAATTAGGGGCAAATGAAAAATATATTGTATATAATTGTAATCTTTTTTATTTCTGCTTGTATGCCGCAGGGACCAACAGAGCTGTCTTATGCGGTATATTTACTGCCGGTGCATGGGCTCCAAGGCTGAGGTTTTGCGCTGAGGATTAAATTTATAGAACTAAAGATCATGAAGGGAAGAATAGCAAGTAATTTTATAATTTTTATCGCATTGCTGTGGCTAATATCTTGTGAGCAGAAAGCTCCAGAAAAGAAAGCTATAGAAAGGAAATCGCCCAGCTTGGCGCTTGTTAGAGATACCACAATTTATATTGGGGAAAATAAGAGTTGGTCAGGCCTTTACAGGGCTTATCGAATGAGACAAAGTTATGCAGAAGGTTTAGGGATACAGCTTTCAAGAGAAAAGGGCGTCTTATTAGTAAATAGAAAAGATACTGTTGAGCGTATTTACTTTCCTATCGTAAAGAGGCATCATCTAGATGATTATGTATGGAAAGAAGATTATATTTATAGCCTGAGTCGGACTAAGATGTTTGAAGGAAAAAATAAGGGGGGGAGCATCATGTACTTTAACAAATGGGATCGGCAAACAGAAAGCCATCAGTTTAAAGAGATCTTTAGAGGAAATTATATACATACAGCCTACATGATCGATCTACCTTCGGCTGGCTTTGCTGTAGTTTTCAATTTGAATCAAAAAATTATTGTTCTTTTTCTTGATGCAGATGGGAAAGAACAAAAGCGTTATGAATCAGAGAATATAGGTATAGAGGGCGAGGGTGGATTGTCTATTCTTCAGCTTGAAAGAATGGCCGATGGTGGGATTGTGTTGGCTGTTGAAGTGCATTCGTTTTACGAGCAGCCTACTAAAATAATTTTGAAAAAGTTAAAAGATGGAGAGTTGCTTTGGACCAAAAGCTTTGAGGGGTTTACAGATAGAACTTGCAATTACCCTTCTACACAATTCTATTTTACTGATTCCAGCTTTATTTTGTTAGGGAAACATTATAACGCTTTACATTTAGATGCAGATGGGGAGCTTATCGCTGAATATGCAGGTCAGTTAGAGGCTTGTGGGGACTGCTATTTTTTAAAAGAGGAAAAGAAAAAGATCTATCTCTTTTGTAAGGAGGACGAGCAAGCTTATTTAGTAGAAGTTAATCAGCTAGGAGGGGCTAGAAAGTGGCCTGTGAAAGGCCGATTTTATAATGGTTTTCGCCTATTTGAAAATGGTAAAAAAGGCAGTTGGACCTTAGCCAATCGGGGCGATGATAGTGTGCGACTCATAGATTATCAGTGGATTTCAGGCGATTGAGCCCTAGACCAATCCCAAATGGAGTCAGTCCATTGATTCAAAATAATTTTTTAATGAAGAGGATTAAGTTTATACACATTGTTTTTTTTGTCCTTTTAGGAGGCTGTTCTAATTCTAACTGTACTACTGATAACCCAGGTTATTTATGTTCAAATTTTGATCAAAAAAATATGGACTTATTTAGATGTTCTCTTGAAAGGGTCGATAGTTTATGGAATGGCTTTACTGAGGTAGAAAAATCTAATGTAGTTAAGTCTTTAATTAAAAGAATTCGACTATATCAAAGAGATGCGACATTGAGGGAGCACTTAATATATGCCGATGATATGGATGATTTTTACGAGGAGCAGTTAGTTCTTATAGGAGAAATATCCTCTTTTCTTAAGGAGAAGAAAAAGTGGTATTTTTTGATCGAAGAGGCAAGAGATAAAGAGGATAATGCTTATGCTTTGATTGTGTTTGAAAAAATTTTGTCAGATTGATTTTATAGTTTAGGGATACTCAATAATCTAAAGGTGTTGTGAATACTAAGGGTCAGAAAATGAGATTGTTAAATGTATTTATGCTGTTCTTGGCTCTTAGCTGTAGTGCCAGTAAAGAAGATGCAGGAAATACTACGAAAAGTAATCTTTTTGTAGAACAAAAAATAGATAGTGTTTTATCGAATGTATTGTGGTGTTGTGATAGTGAAGTGGAAGAAAGGCACTTAAAGTCATTAACTTTAGCAGGAGAAAAGCCATATCTAATAGAAGAAAAGCTAAGCTTATATTCACTTGGCTTGGAGCTATACAAGATTAGATCTATTTTTTCTGCTTATAATCGCTTTTTTATTTTAAGGGATTTGAGCAGCAATGCATTTTTTCTTATGCCAGCTAAAGCCTCAAACGAAGATTCGAGAATGCATTATTCACATTGGAAAAGTCCTTATCATAATTTGTACTATTTTTCAAATCATGATTTTCATCATTTTGAAGACTTTTTGAATGCTTCAGAATTTATTTCTAATCAGGGATTAGACTTGGAAGGAGTAGATAGTTTGTTAATTCAACATCTCTCTTTTAGAGGGCAGGGAAATTATGATGGGCCTAAATATATTAGTAATATTACTACAGAAGACCAGCTTGTCAATAGCCTTAGAACATATGAAGAAAGGCATCTATTAAAAGTTAGCGATCAAGAATTTGATAACTATAAAGAACATCTAAAAATGACTAGTTCTTTTTTGCAAGATGTGTTTGCTGTAAATAGCCTTAGCTCTAATGAACGACGTATTTCGTGTTTTCAGTGGCTGGTTCAGAATGGAGGAAAAGCTAGGATAATCTTTGATGGCTATCTATTTCATATTTTATTTGTGTATAAAGAAAAGTATACGCAAAAATACTGTTTAGAATATTTAGCTGTATAGCTGTTTGTCTGCCCTAGTAGCTCTATCTACATTGATTTGTAGTTTGGGCCTCCCGCCTTCGGCGGGCGCTACGTTCGGCAGCTCGCTGTTACTTGCTTCGCTGCGTCGGCTCCCGTTGGTCGGGTCGCTCGGCCCTGCGCAAAAAACAAGTTTTTTGCTTGGTCTGCGGCTGTGCCGCACTGCCTACCATCGCTAGGCCGCTCAACGGTCTTTTTTCTTTTGGCTGTTTTCTTCGGCGGTTCGTCAGTTTTGGGCCATGGGCTAAAGCCCTTGTTTGCTGTTTATTACAACTTATTATGGGCCGATGGTTTTAACCTTCGGCTCATTTTTATTGCGCTTGGTATGGCCGCTTTTGTTGCTGTGGGTTTTAACCCACTGGGATATACATCCATCCTACAGGCCCGAAGGGCCGCAGGCCTAGGGGCCTGCAAGGGTGCCGCGTAGCGGCAGACCAAGGGCGCAGCCCGCAGGGCCGAGCAGCCCTGCGAGCCCTGCAAGGGCCCGGCCGCCGCAGGCGGCAGGCCCCAAAAAAACTGCATCCTGATTAGTAGGAATTTGATTCGTTCTGCCAGTTTTCTAGATTCATTTTTGCTGCAGACCTGAAAAAGGGTTTTCTGTGCTAATTTCCGAGATTTCTGTTTTTCTCTTCTTCTTTTTTGTTCGACCTTAGTGAAGTATTCAAAAATAACTGTCTGATGATTATAGAAATAGATTCTGTTAGCCAACTGCATGCAATGGCTGGCTTGCCTGCCCCTCAGCATCCACTTATCTCTGTGGTAGACCTTAGTGAAGTAGAAATCGGAGAGGAGTTGCTGGCACAAAAATTCTGTTTGCAGCTCTATAGTATTGCGCTCAAAGATGGGGGGTGTGGGATGGATTATGGCCGAAATAGCTACGATTTTTCAGAGGGGGTGCTTTTATTTACTGCGGCTGGACAAACGAGCAGTATGCATGAAAGTCAGAAAAAAGGAGAACGAACGGGCTGGATGATTTTCTTTCATCCAGATCTTATCCGCAACAAACAGTTGGGCCAAAAAATAGATGATTACCACTTTTTCTCTTATGAGGTGCATGAGGCTTTACATCTTTCTGCGGCGGAACAAAATATCTTAAATCGATGTGCTGACTTAATCCAAGAAGAATTGGAAGGTAGAATAGATGACCATAGCCAAGACGTGATTGTGGACCATTTGCAATTATTATTGACTTATAGTCAGCGCTATTATCAACGGCAATTTAATACTCGTTCGGCCCAAAATAGCGATCTGCTCAGCCGCTTTGAGCAGTTATTAAAGACGTATTATCAAGAGGGCCGATTTGCAGAAGAGGGCCAGCCGGCAGTCAGTTACTTTGCTTCTGAATTGCAGCTCTCGGCCAACTATTTAAGCGATCTAATCAAAAAAGAAACAGGTTATGGGGTGAAGGAAAAAATACAGCAATTTGTATTAGACAAAGCTAAGCTACTTTTACTCCAATCGGAACTCAATATCAGTGAATTAGCCTATCAGTTGGGCTATAATTATCCGCATTATTTTAGCCGAATGTTTAAGGCCAAAACGGGGGTGAGCCCCAACCAATACCGAAAGCTAGCATAAGCAAAAAGAGAAGGAGCAAACAGTTTACTGTTTGCTCCTTTGGCGTTTAAGCCTCTTTTTTTAAGCTTTCTAAGGCCTCTTCAATATGCTGAACCGCATTAAATTGCGAACTAAATTCATGAATCAACTTGCCCTCGGCATTAAATATATAAGTTACACGGCCAGGTAAAAGGCCAAATAAGCTGCCTGGGACACCAAACTTTTTGCGTAACTCCTTTTTGCTATCACTAAGCAAGCGGAAGGGTAAGCGGTGCTTGCTGGCAAATTTCTTGTGCTTTTCTGGTCCATCAGCACTAACGCCAACTACTTTTGCCCCTAAGTCAGTAAAGACCTCAAATTGATCTCTAAATGCACAGGCTTCTGCTGTGCAGCCAGGCGTATCGTCTTTGGGATAAAAATAGAGGACCAATGCTTGGCCCAAAAAGTCTTGTTCTGTGAGCCACTGCCCATCTTGGTCCTGCAAACGAAAAGCAGGTAAGGCATCGCCTAAAGTCATTTTACTCATGGTATTAGAATTTGTTGATTTTGTCGCATAACAAGATCTAATGCTTTTTTGTTGAACGCTTAATTTATATTTAGGGACTATTTTTTGTCAGGCTTTGTTTTGGGCTAAGTAGAATAGTTTTAAATTTTGTTCATAAAAATAAGTAAATCAACTAATTAGCTGTAATTCTACCTATGCAGACTGCCTAATTTTATGAAAAAGGACTAAAGGCCAACAACAGAACAGGAAAAACTGCGTATTTTAGATAACTCCCCAGTTCCCGCCCCGCCACTCAAAACCAAATGCCATGATGCCCAAGTTGCTCCTAATTAGTTTGTTATTGTTTAGCGGAACGCTATTGGCCCAAAACAAGGCGGCCATCAAGGCCTATAATTCGGCCCTACAATATTATCAAAGTCGAGATTATGAAACGGCAGCTCCTCTTTTTAAGCAGGCCATTCAGGAATCTCCAGACTTTTACTACGCACATCGCAGCTTAATCAGTTGTTATGAACAGCTGGAAGAACTAGAAAAGGCAGAAGCTGCTTACTTGGAGGCCCTAAAAGTGGCCCCACATGATTTTGATTTACATTTCAATTTGTCGCAAACCTATATTCAATTACAGAAATGGGGAGAGGCGAAAAAAGAATTGGAACATAGTCTGCAAATTTCTCCTACAGATGGAAAAGCCTTGAAGTCTTTGGAGCAAATAGAGCGCTATTTGGCCAAAGAAGAAGCCCCAAAAAGAGAGTTGTTTATAGAAGAAGAGCGCAGTAGCCCTTCGGATAAGGCCTATAATGCGGCTTTGGCGCTTTATCGAGAGCAAAAGTATCAAGAGGCGCGCAGCAAACTGCAATCTTTTATGGGCCAAATTACCCAAGCCGATTTCTATTATCTTTCGGCCCTTTGCGAGCAGCAGCTAGGCGAAAGAGCGGCTGCTATTGCACAATATGAAGCGGCTTTGGCTCTAGATGATCGCCATTTTAATAGCAATTATAATTTGGGAATTCTCTACTACAATGATGAGAATTATGAAGAAGCCGAAGCCCTGCTAGAAACCGCCTACCAAAAGCAACCCAAGAAAAAAGAACTTGCCAAGCATTTGGCCCTGAGCTATTATTTGGGCAATAATATGAGCAAGGCCGAGCCCCTTTTGGCTGAACTTGCACCCAAATTGCAATCAGCGGAGTTGTATTATTATTGGTCCAAAAGCCTAGATCAATTGGGCCGAAATAAGGAAAGCCAAAAAGCTTTGGCGAAGGCTAAACAGCTAGATAAGAGCGGCGATCTTCAGCTAGATATCCAAAATGATTTGGCTGAATACGGACAACTCGCTAGCGAATATCGCCAAAATGGAAATTACCAAAAAGCAATTGAGGTTTTAGAAGAAGCTATTGCCAAGCATTCTGAAGAAGCAGCCCTGCACTTTAATTTGGGCCTCAACTACCTAGAAGTGGGCAATAGCATGAAGGCCCAAAAAGAATTTGCCAAAACCGTAGAGCTGGCACCTAGCCATGCCAAAGCTTATTCTGCATTAGGCGATATTCATTATCAGGCAGAGAAGTATAGCGAGGCTGCTGCTTATTTTAAGGCTTGTATCGAGGCAGGGATGCAGGATGCGTATAGCTATTATCAACTAGGAAGCAGTTTGTATAAGCTCAATCGCTTTCAAGAATCTGCCGAAAGTTTTGAGCAAGCTATTGCTAAAAATCCCAAAGAGAAACAATTTTACTTTGCCTTGGGCTTGAGCTATTTGCGCCAAAAGAAAAATGATCTTTCGATCCAAAACTTTGAAAAAGCCTTGAGCTTAGACCCCTATTTTATTGATGCTCAATATCATATTTGCGTCAATTATATTGAGACCAACCGCTTTTTAGATGCTATAGCCGAGGCCGAAAAAATTGTCGAAAAGGATCCCAAATTTGCTAAGGCTTATTTGACTTTGGCTCATAGCCACAAGCGTTTGGGCAATTTGGCCGAAGCCGATAAATATAGAAAACAAGCTATTCGCCTAGATCCTTCTTTACGTTAATTGGCGTTCTACAGGCCCGAAGGGCCGCAGGCTGAGGGATGGGAGCAGGGCCGCCAAAGGCGGCAGACCTAGCGGGCAGCGCCCGCGCAGGGCCGAGCGAGTAGCGAGCTGCGGACAGCCCGACCCGAAGGGGCAGCCCCAAAAAAAGAAAAAGCGAAAACGAACTAGAGCCCGTTTTCGCTTCTTTATGATCTAAGCCTTCGATTTCTTGGGCCAGTTGATCCAAAAAACAGCGGCTAGAATTAAGCCAACGCCCAACCATTGTAGGTTGCCCACCTGCTCATTGAGCAAAACATAGGCAAATAAGATAGAGACGGGGATTTCCATGGAAGCGATGATGCTGCCCAAGCCCGTGCCCGTAATAGGCATGCCCTCGTTGAGTAAAATAGGAGGGAGGACGGTCCCGAAAACGGCAATGAGCAGCCCCCAGCTAGCAAAATCGGCCCAACCAAAATTGTCGATTAGACTGAGGTTCCAGAACAAAAGCGTGATGATCAAACCGCCCCAAACCATAAAATAGCTGCGCTCCAAATTGGGGAGGCGCAAAACTACGCGGTTGGAAGAATAGAGGGTGACGGTATAACTAGAAGCGGCGGCCAAACCAAAGGCCAAACCGCGCCAATCTAGGCTTAGCGATTCCTCTTGGCCCAAAATACCCGTGGCTAAAAAGGTCCCGACCAAAACGATAGCCGCAGCAATAATTTTGATAAGAGGAGGGAATTTTCGCTCCAGTACAGATTCTAACAGAATGCCCATCCAGATGGCTTGCATCAGCAAAATGATGCCCACCGAAACGGGAATGTATTGGATAGCCAAATAATAAAAGGTACTGGTCAGGCCCATAGCAGTACCAGCCAACAACAACTGCCCTTTTTCCTGCAGGCTAGCGGGCGCTACGGCCTTTTTGGCCTTGCCGCCAAAGAGCAAGCGCAAAATAAAGAGGATCAGAATGCCCCAAACAAATTGACCCAAGGTCAAATTGCCAATATGTCCGCCATTATTGGTGGCCATTTTTACAAAAGTGGCTAAAACGCCATAGCTGCAGGCCCCTGCGGCCACCAGCAAAATTCCTTTCAATTGTCCCATGAAGTATGCTAAAAAAGGTCATAAAAAAGCCCCTTGGTCCAAGAAGGGCCAAAGGGCGCACAAAATAGATAAATCTATTTACAACTCATTCCGATCCATTAAAATTTTTAGCTTGAAGAGGGCCGCTTGCGAAATGACATCCGTAATTTCATCTTTTAGGGCCATTTCAATGGCTTGAGCTAAAGGTAGGCGCCAAAGTCGAAGTTCTTCGCTGCTTTCGGGCTGGGCCTGACCTTGGCTGAGTTCTTGGGCCAAATAGACAATGCCCGATTCATCCGTGACGGAATTAGAGGTATGCAGTTGCAATAAGGGCCGCCATTTTTTTGCCCGCAGGCCCGTTTCCTCCAATAGTTCTCTTTGGGCAGCCGCCAAGGGCGATTCTGCTTTTGGACAGCCCCCTTCGGGAATTTCCCAGCTATAGGCCGAAAGCGGGTAGCGATATTGGCCCACCAAATAAGTGTAGCCCTCGGCATCTATCGGAATTACGCCCACCGCAATATTCTTAAAATGAACGACCCCATAAATGCCGGCTTTGCCGCTAGGATCCAAAACTTGGTCTTCCTCCAGCTCAATCCAGGGATTGCTATATATTTTTTTGCGAGACAAAAAAGTCCAGGGATTTTTCTCTTCCATTTATCCGTATTTTTCAATCAGTTCTGCCACCAAAGCAGGCAGGCCTGTTGTGGCGGGCTCTGCCAAGACTTTCAAATTGTCTAAATGAGGTAGTTGGGCGGGATTGGGATCTACATAAAATTTGGGCGAAGCTTGAGGAACATAATGAATCAAACCCGCTGCGGGATAGACCTGCATAGAGGTCCCTACCACAATAAAAATATCGGCTAATTCTGCCCAAGCAGCAGCTACGCCCAGCATCGGAACATCTTCTCCAAACCAAACGATATGCGGCCGCCATTGTCCTCCTTTTGGGCAAGTTTGGCCCAATAAAATATCTTCTTTACAAGGCTGAATATTTTCGGGATCTAGGCTAGAGCGCTTCTTAAACAGCTCGCCATGCAAATGCAAAATCCGATTGCTGCCTGCCCGCTCATGCAAATCGTCCACATTTTGGGTAATCACGGCCACCTCAAAATGCTCTTCTAAAGCCTTTAGTGCCAAATGCCCCGCATTGGGCGCCACCTCATGCAATTGCGCCCGTCTCTGGTTATAAAAATCGAGGACCAAAGCCGGGTTTTGGGCAAAACCCTCCGGGCTAGCCACCTGCATCACATCATGCCCCTCCCAAAGTCCATTAGCATCCCGAAAAGTTTGTATGCCCGATTCGGTGCTAATTCCTGCACCCGTCAAAATGACTACTTTCAATTTTTTTGACATCTGTTTTTTAGATTTATTTTTTGGGGCTGCCCCTTCGGGTCGGGCTGTTTCGCAGCTCGCTATTCGCTCGGCCCTGCGCAAAAATTCGCTTTGCTCATTTTGCTTGGTCTGGCCCTATGGGCCACTGCTGTCCATCCCTCAGCCGGTCGTCGCTTCGCTCCTTTTGGACCTATCTGCTGTAAAAATGGCCCTTCAAATGTTAAAGTTGGGAAAAAAAGTGACAGGGATTTGTGGATTAAAATCTAATCCTTACATTTGTATTGTCTTTGTGTTTATTTGTTTGGGTTTTTAGGGGAGGCTGTTCCGAATAGGAGCAGCCTCTTTTTTTTATGCCATTTCGTAAAGGCTAATTAATTCAGCATCAGGGACATAGTTTCGGACCAAATAGCTCATGAAATTAAATGAGCGATCTACGCGGTCCAAAATCCAGGCATCGGAGCTAGCGGTAAGCTGGTTTAATTCCACCAATTCTTTGTCCGGATTGAAGGCCAATGTTACTTCCCAAGGCCAGTTATTTTCTTGGGCCATTTGCAGCATTTCTTGTTTAAGTTTGCCAGAGTTAGAAATTGGGCGATCAAAAATCCAATGTGCTTTTTCCACTTCTAGTTCAAGAAGGGCTTGGCCCATGATTTCTATAGCCTTTTGGGTTTCCATTACTTTTTTGTAGCTGCCGTGTACGGAGGCCAAATCTCGGATTTGTCCGTCCTCACATTCTAACAAATAGCCTTTAGAGAGGGCGGCTTCCATGCCGATCAGTAAATTATAGCCATCAATATAAAGGGTTTCGCCGGCCAGCATTTCGGCAGGGATTTGTTTATTGAGGCGATTGGCTTGAGCTTCTTGGCCAGAGCTCATGAGGAGCAGGGCCTTTTTTTGTCTTTTGCGGAGACGGTAGCGATTGCCTACGAGTTCGGAGGCTGATTTTTCGGCATAGCCGCGGTCCAATAAAAAGGAGAGATCCCGAACGGCCTCTTGTAGGCTCCAGAGTTGGGTTTGTTGTCCAAATAACTGTTTATCCTGAGGGTGTTTTCCTCTATGTTTCATTTTCTTATTTCAAGGGGTTATATAAAAAGTGGGGGGAATAGTTGGGCGCCCGCAGGGCGTTTTTCTTGCGGAGCAACTTTCATTTGGCCACAACAAGCCCTTTAGGGCGCAGTTCGACGACCAAAGGGAGTAACCGATGTGGAACAGTGGCCGAAGGCCAGACCAAGGCGCTTTGCGCCGGAGGGCCGAGCAACCCGACCAACGGGAGCCGACGTAGCGCCCGCAGCAAAGCTGCGGGAGGCCTCAAACCTTAATACTTAATACCGACCGACTTATAGATAAAGTGTAGCAGCCAGGCGGGGCCCACTAATAAAAACTGAAGATCTTCGATAAAAGAGGGTTTGGCGCCTTCAATTTTGTGGCCGATAAACTGGCCGATCCAGGCGATAAAGAAGATGCCAAAGGCCAGCCAACCGTAGGCGATGCCCCAGCTAGCGCTGGCTTGGGCCAGATAATGGTTGCCGTATAAAAGGCCTAGGCCGATGGGCACAAAGCCGATAAACATGGGGATAGAGAGGCGTATATAGTAGATAAAAGTGAGGCCGACTAAGAGGCTGGCCCAATTGAGGAGGGGCGAGGGGGCGCTTCCAAAAAAGGGAATACTGTAGAGCAGTCCCATTAGGCTAAACATGATACTGGGCACGCAAATCCAGTGAATAATTTTGTTTGTTGCATTTTGGTGGCTTTCGCCATATTTGTTTAGCAGAGAGTCAATCAGTCGTTGAGGCATATTTTAGCTATTGAGGAGGTAAATACTGGCATTGAGGAGGGCGGCAAAGCTGACCCAAGCCAGGTAGGGGAATAGGAGGTAGGCGGCTCTAGTTTGTAGGGCCCAAAATAGGCGGATGCAATAAAAAATGCAGGCCCAAAGCAGGGCAATTTCGATTAGAGCGGCGGCGGGAGATTGGGCAAAAAAGAAGAGAAAGGACCAGAGTCCGTTTAGGCCCAATTGGAGGAGGAAAAAAAAACGAGCCTTTTGGGTGGGTTTATTCTTTTGGCCTTCTATATCGGCCCAGGCGATTGCCATGAGGGTGTAGAGTAGGGTCCAGACGGGGCCAAAAAGGTAATTTGGGGGATTAAAGCTGGGTTTTTGGAGTTGAGGATACCACTCGCTCAGGCCTTGGGCGGTTGCCCAGCCCCCTAGGGCCGCTACTCCAAAACAGAGGAGTAGGGCCAAAAGTAGACGTTGCCAAAAGGACCAAGCTTTCATTTAGACTTGACGTATTTTTAGTTCTTCATAATAGGCGCCCCAGTAGGCATCTTTATGGGCTTGGGCATCTTCCAAGCTATCAAAGATGAGGGCTTTCATGGGGAGGCTACTATAATTGTATTTTCCCATGAGGTATTCTTCTTCGGTTCCGTTGAGGCGATAGAGGACAAAGCCGGGGCGTTTGAAGCGGTAGACCATTTCCTCCATTTCGCGCATTCTTTTGTGCAGGGGATCTTCGGTAGAGATCGTTTCATCTTGGATGGTGGCCAGTGAAATGCGAATTTCTTCGCTGCTTTCCTTTTTGATGACCACTTCTTCTGTTGCTCTTGGCGTTTCGGGGGCTGTGGCCTTACCAGCTTGATAGCCATCAAAGTAAATTTGTTCTAAGATGGGGATTAGGACTTCCGGGGCCATTTGGGCCAAGGCGAGCAAATCAATTTCTTGCTGGCCAATTTTTAGTTGATGATCTTTCTTCATTAGGATTTTATACTGGTTAATCCATTAAACTAAGCTTTTTGTTTAAAAAATGGATCATTTGGGGCATAAAAAAAGCCAGTCCGAAGACTGGCTTATATTGCTAATTATTTTTTATGGTTTGATTAGGCGCAAATTGCGGACTATACCATTTTGTTCTAAGCGGATAATATATTGACCTGCGGGCCAGTCACTAATAGTTAAACGCAGGTTTTGCCCATTTTGTTGAAAGTGTACAGGAATCGCTTGTCCTAAGCTATTAAAGGCTTGTATTTGGGCATTGTCTAGGCTTTGGGAGCTGCTAATTTCTGCCCAATCTTTGGCGGGGTTGGGGAAAAGTGTGAGTGCTGCTTGCTCGCTTTCTACAAAAAGTGTTTTTATAGCAGAGAAGCTATAGCTACCATCTTCTTCCCAGATTTTGAGGCGGAAATAATGTTGGCCAGCAGTTAGCTCTTCTTGTAGGTAGTTATAGTTTTGAGTTTCGTTTTGGTTGCGGGCGGCAATTAGGGTTTCGCTTTGCCAATCTAGGCCGTCTAGGCTGTGTAGTAGCTCAAACTCTAAAAGGTTTTCTTCTTGGGCTGTTTGCCAAGTCCATTGAGCGTTTTTCTTTTCTGTTTGATTGACCTCAAAATGAACTAAATCTAGAGGGAGAGGTGTAATTGATTCATTTATAGAGCCTAATGTTACAATGTCGCCATCTTGTAGATCAATTGTAGCAAATAAAATTTGTGTAGCGCCAACAGGAGTACCCATACGAACGGGGACATCATTATCGGCAAAACCGTCGCCATCGCGGTCAATCAAAAGGCGAAGATCGGTAAGGTCAAAGCGATTGAATTGGGCTACGTCAAAGATAATATCTACTGGTCCTAAGTCGCCAGTTTCTTGTACGCGCCAGCTTCTGTTGAGGCGAGCTTCGATAATTGTTCCATCTACATCGGTGGTGTTATTGGTACTGATATCGCCATTATTGTGGCCCCAAAGCAGAAACTCGCCATCCTCCATATTTAAGGGATTGTTGATGCGGATAAAGGAAGAACCTTGGGCATCGTCATGTAGGTTATTGGCGTCATCTCGGCCGATGCCGGCTACTTCGTGGCCATAAGTGCTTTTAAAGCTGAAGTAATCGCGGGCAATATTCATATTATATTTGGCGGCCAGGTAATTTTCGACGATAACTCTTTGGGCAGAATTGAGGGCGTAATTATACTGGATAAGTTCGGCATATTCGCCGCCAAAGTAGGTCCCGTAGTCTACATTTAGAGCGCCTAAACAGAGATCTTGGTTACTATTGGGAAGGGTCGTAGAGCTTTCGGAGGCCGTGCGAATCAGCTGTCCACGCTCATAAATCTTACTTCTTTGGTTGCTAGCGAGGTTCCCATCAAAGAGTAAAGTAGGCATATAATTAACGCCATTTGTAAAGCTGTTGCTAGTGGCAAAGCGGTTATTTTGTGTATGGACATCGGCATTTAGTTGTTGGCCGCTCCAGAAGAAAAAGGTATAGGCGTATTCAACATTGACAGTATAAGTAATGCGTTTGCCAAAAATACCGCGGGGGGTGCCGTCGATATTATTGCCGCGAACAACAGAAAAGTAAGTAAGGCCATTGCTGCCATCTAAGATATCGGCATCATTGACAATCATTTGGTCGTTGGCTCCATCAAATAGAAGGGCGGGTTGGCCATTGATATTTGAGTTGCTAACATAAGTGGGTTGGCGGCCTGCTACGCTATGGCGAGCATGGTTGGCATTGCCACTTTGGTCGGGCCAAAAGCTAATTGGGGTACCATCGGCAACTGCTGGAATGGCATCGGCGGCTAGCCAAAGACCATTATTGCTGCTATTGCCTACACCGGCGGGGCCAAATTGAGCATGAAGAAGTTGTTGGGCAAAAAGTAAAGTTAGAAGTAGGTAAAATTTCTTATTCATCATTGTTATTAGTTTCATACATTTGGTAAGACACTAGAGGGGGACAAGCGTCACAAAATGAACGGAAAAAATCATACGAATGTATAAAGCTAAAATAACCGTAAAACGCACTTATATTTTATGTGTTGATCTCTGAGTGAAATTATTTGAGGGCTTTATTATTAAAGCTGAATAAGATTTTGTATTTATGGACTTTGTCAAATATTCTTTGGACTGTTAAAGTGTAAGGATTTAATAGTTAATTAACTAACAGCTTAAATTTTTAGGAGAATGCTGAGTTTTTGGTGGCGGAGCCGCCAGCGAGCGAAGCGAGCAATGGCCCAGCGCTGCGGACTGGTGGCCGTAGGCCAGACCGAGCTTTTGAGCGTAGCGAAAAAAGCGAAGGGCCGAGCGGATAGCGAGCCAGGAAGCATAGCGGCGGCCGCCCGCCCTATTTTGGGCGGCCGCGGGCTCCAAAAAAGAATAGAGGCACTAATTGTCTACCCCCAATGATTTAATATGAAAAGATAAGCTCTTATTTTGGGGTTTGTCAAAATTCGTTCACCAAACAAAAGTTTTTAGATGAAGATTAAAAAGATCAAGCCAGAGGATTTTATTGCTGGCTTAGCTTTTCCGTTGTACAAGAAATTTTACCTTTCTTGGGAATCGGATTTGGCTGAGGAGCATGTTAGTCCAGAGACTGCAACGGATTATTTTTTGAAAGTTGATTATCAGTATTTGGATCAGCCCAAGGCTGTTCCTATTTTGGTTGTAGGTTTTATGGCTCCATCTTGGAAAAAAATTGCCAAGGATGAGTTGAAGAAGGATAAGAAGATGGTGAGTGTGGGGAAGGCTTATATTGAGGGGGGAGAAGATGGGCCGTCTACGATTTGTTTGATTGCGAGTAAGGGGACATCTAAGTCTCCTATTTTGAAGCAATTGAAAAAGGTATTAAAGAACAAATATCATTTTAAATTTGTCCAGGCAGACGGGAGTGATCTTGGAGATGACATGCAGGTTGCTGCGGGGCAAGTTGAGGCGCCTAAGGAAAACGAAAATGCCGTTGCTCAGAAACCGGTTAATGCTAAGGTTCAAAAGGCTTATGAGCAGTTAACTTCAGGGGTTTTGGATGCAAAAGAGGCCTTGAAGGATAAAGTAGTGGCTAATCTTCGGCAGTTTGTAGATAACTTTAGGAAGAAATATACGGATTTGCCAGATGAGTACAGAGAAGCTGCTCAGTACTATAATGATGTCTATACTTATATCGAAGGCATTCAGAAAGAAGAGCAACCTATAGCGTTGTTTAGTGCTGGTCGATTTAAGGAATTAGGTGGCAGTCCGGGACGTTTTTGGAGTAATGAGTATAAGAATATTTGTAAGGACTTAGAGACTTATGAAGCGGTCAAGAATGATCCAGTTGCGAGTGCGGCTTTACTTAAGCGAATCATGGCAAATATAGAAAGCTGGGAGAAAAGCTATCCGGTAGCACAGCAATCTAAAACGGAGAAAAAGCAAGCAGCTGCTTTAGCACAACTTCGCCAGCAGATTAATGCTGGACAAGCTCAAGACTTGGGGGATAGTGAATTAGCTCAGGCTGCAGCTCAGGGGACCAAAATGTTTGAGGAAAAAGCAGGCACAGCTGCTTCTTCGGAGCGTGCTGCAGAAGTATTGAATAGTACAGTAAGTGATCGGGGCCGTCAATTAGCGAGTTTATTGAAAGGAGGAAAGGCCTCTAGTTCTGATGCCTTGATGGGGGCTGTTTTACGTTGGTTGGTGGATAGTGATGACTATGCATTAGATCAAAAGTATCGGGAGGCTGTTATTGAAATTTATGGATTAAACAGCTTAGGTATTTTGGCTGATATACAAAAAGTATTTGGAGCAGAAAGCTTACAGTTCTTATATCTCAAGCAATACTATCAGAATAGCGTTTCTAACTTTGTTCGTCCAGCATTGGCCCTTGGTCTTTTGGGGAATGGCTGGTTTGCAAAAGAAGTAGGGGATGCTTTTGCCTATATGGAATCGGAGCTTTCTTCGGCTGAAATAGATACGATTTTAGATGCTAATAAGGCTAAATCGGATCGTTTTGCCGAGGCAATTAACAATAAAATTGGTGGAGAAGATAAGTATCGAGCACAAATGCAATCTCTTTCGTTACTCAAGCGAGAGGGCGATGTAAGTCAAGATTTACAAGTAATTAACAACACGACAGGCAAGAACTATACGTCTAAGGGTGATTATTATCTAATGGCTAGCTTTAAGCGTTTAGGAAATGACTTCACGGCGCTTAAGGGGGTAATTGGTTCATGGTTAGAAAACTCGACAGCAGAGGAACGTGCTGCTGTGTTGGATGCCAATAGTGAGTTTTCTAAAGCGTTGCAAAAATCGGCAGATGGTTGGATCAAAGGGTTAAAAGACAGTGAGGCTGCTTATCTACGCTCATTAATTGAGTTTTACTCAGAACCCATCCAAGGGCAAGAATCTACCCGCATCATTGATCAAATGAAGCAGTTGGCAAAACAGCAAGCTGAAAAATCGAGCTATAGTAAGCGGAAACAGAATGAGGAAATGGGACAAAAGATGCAAGATTTGCTCTTTGGAGAGAATGTAGAATCTCCGCAAGAAACCCTAATCATGAAGTTTTGCAGTGCAGAGGATTTAGCTGAATTTACTTATGCTGGAACTAGCCAGGATCGGAAAATGGCCATTTTGAATAAGGCAAAACAACAGCTTGTCCCTATTTTGAAGGAAGCGGCTATCCATGACGACTATTTAGTCAAAATTATGGATATGGTAGATAGCGATGGCGCTAGGGGAGATAATTATCGGAAATTAGAAGAGCTAACAGATGCCAGCTTTTTTGTGGCCGAAAAAGCCATGAAAGTAATTAAGGATTTGGAGGCAGATTCTAAAGAAATTGTAGCCATTAAGCAAGATATAGGAATGTTGCAGCGGCTTAAGAAAAATGCATTAGATGGCAGCTTTAAAGGGCAGACTGAAAAGGCAGAATGGAAAGTGGCTATGGCTAAACTAGGTCTTCCTCCTGATCCATCAGCAATTGAAGCAGCTCGAACGGCGGGGAATGATGAGCTGGTTGAGTTGCTGGAGTGGCAGACTAAAATTGCAGACCCTAATATTGCTCCTACAGATACAGATAGTGCTTTGGCTGAAATACTTAGTAAGCCCAAACGGCATAAAATAATGACTAAGGCAGAAATTAAAGCTGTTCAGGAGGAAGAAGAAAAGCGTAAGGATACAGCCATGTATTGGGCTGCTCGTATGGCTGAAGAACATAAGAGTGATAGCAGTGATGCCTTACTTGCTAATATTGCCTATGAGGCGCGCAACTCTGGGATCGATATGACTGAAGTCTTGGCCGAATTAGCTAAACTGGGTTATCGCATTAGCGCAGAAGTAGATGCCTTGACGTATCAGATTTTTCATGGAGATATGCCTTCGGTGGTCGACATGCTAAAACACACTCGTGATGATACTTTTCTTCAGCGCCGAGTACCTTTAGAAGAAATACAGTCTCTTACTGAAGGCGTCGATGCAAGTATTCTTCTGAAAGATTGGTTTGATTTAGATAAACTCAAGGGACAAATTGATCGTAAACGCAGTTTGGTACAACAAGCTAAAGCTATTCAGGATAAAGATCCACAAACCGCTGATGATGTAGAACAACTTCATAAATTAGAGGCACAGCTACAAGATATCAATGCTCAAATTCGATCTTTTGATATCAAAGCTGATATTCAGAAGCAATTAGACCAAACTGCTTCTGGCGATAAAATAGCCGAATTTAAAAAAGGATTTCGAGAGCAAATTGCAGCTGCCTTACAAGATAGAGCGCAGCTTGATAGCTTAAAAACAATGTTCACTCAAGCAGGAATTAACCTTAGTGATACAGAAATCCAAATGCTAGGCGCTAGCCTTAAGGGAATCTCTAATATTGAATATGAGCGCCAACTAGAAGAAGGCCTGCAATGGAATTCTTTAAGCTCCAGATCGCTACAACGAGATATGGAGTCGGCTAATTATCTTAAAGCGAGTTGGGAAGGCAAAGAGTCACTAGACTCAATGGCTACCGCAGATGCAGAGGCTCTAGCAAAAGAAGAAGCTAAATATGTAGATAATTTAGGCGAAGCTAGTGAACGACTAGAGGCTGCTCAAGAACGCTTCTTAGAAACAAAAGAGAAGTACGATGGGCGCCTTAAAATGGTAGTCTCAATAGTAGCAGGGGCAATTCTGATGGCCGTTTCTTCTATGGCTGGTATTCCTGCAGCTCCAGTTCTAATGCAAATGCTTTGGGCAATTTCATCCGCAGCCATCACAACAGTGATTAACCAAACCGTTGAGCGAATTACTAAAGGAAATAATTATGGAGGTGCTAGCGAGTTTGTCGCTCAGTTTTTGGCTGACCAAACTACTAAAATGCTTACCTTTTGGGCTGGAGTTGCACTAGACGCCATAGACCTTAATAGTATTCTATCAAATCTAGAAATGGGAATCACAGCTGGAGAAAAGGATACTCTTTTCCTTAAGCCACTCAAAGATATTCTAGTCGGTGCGCCTACCGAAATAGCAGACACTATTGCAGAGTCAATTACCACGAGCATCTTCCACGAGAAGAAAAATCCAATTACTTCTACTGTTGCTGAATTACAGACTTGGGGGACCGACTTCTTTATGAATATGCCTGCTGCTTACCTCAAAGGCTTACTTGCTGAAGGTGCAGGTAAACTTAAAGATGGCGCCCTAGATCTTATCTTTGGGGAGGGAACTGCAGATAACTTTAACTTTGATGATGCCTGGGGGGAAGATGAAGACGAAGGCACAGAAACTTATTTGGTTGCTGCCGAAAATCCTAGCCAATTCTTTAGCGCTATGGCTGCTAATATGAAAAACCCTCAGGTATATATTAACCTTGCGAATGGTATCCTCGAGGGAGAAGCAGATGAAAATCTCGACATCTCTCTGGGGACTACAATTGATAATATTATTACTGCCAAAATGGATCAATTAGCCACAGCCGATTTACCCGAGGCCGTGGAATTGCCAGATCCCGCAGAAGTGAAAGCCGAAATGATTGCTGCACTAGAAGAGGCACAAGCTAACTTTAAAGCGAATATGGCCAAACAACTAGCTAGCAAAAGTCCTGAGGAACTTACCGCTATGGGCTTGGCCAACGGCCAAGATATTTCTGAACTTTCTTTAGGCCAATTGCTCAGCATGAGCCGAAAAATCCCTCAAGAATTTGCTTCTGTAGATGAAATTCGCCAAGGTGTTCAGGCTTATATTAAACTCAATAAAGCTGAATGGACCGCTTTTGCAACCTGGATTGAAAAGGATAGCAAAGTCTACTCTATTGAGGAATACGTGAGCTTCTATCAGGCCGCAATGCCCTGCTTGAAGGATACAAAATTCCTTCAGGAAATTGTTTCTGGCCAAGTTTGGGGCAATTATACCCTAGATTTTGGTGATGGCGATGTCGAACTACAGAAATTAGGAGAAAAGTATGACTTGTCCGACATTCCAAACTATTACGAAAATTGGCTGCAGCTTCCACAAAATGCTCGAGCCTAATTCTAAAACCACCCATAATCAAATTATAAATGGAATCTATAATCAGAATGAGAGGAGCTTTAGCTAGCCTCCCCTTCATGACCGATGATAAGGAGGGACTCCTCCGCCAATGGTTGGGCCAAATGCGCCCATTCATGGAAACCGAAACTCGTCTACTCAATAGTACTGCTTTTAATCAATCAGATGTCTGCTGGGGAGTAGAATCGGAAGACCATAAACTGCTTGCTAAACGCTTTGCCGAATTTGTGAAAATAGCCGGACTTAACGAAAATGAACTTAAAGTTTTCAAAAAAGGCTTGCAAATCGCCGCAGCTCAAGGAAAGCTCCAGCTTTTTATCGAACTAGGAGAAAATCGTCAAAATACAGGCTGGGCCTTTAATGGCCAATATCCCCTGAGCCAAACCCTCAAGCTAGTCCCAGCTTCAGAACATCGCGATAAAATTGAAACATGGTACGCCCAATTCGATGCCGATGCAGCTGTCCTTTTTGGCCGTTCTCTAGCCGCCGATACCTACAGCTTCTTTGCAACAGAGCTTTTTGGCGAAACGCCTAGCCAAAATGCCGACTTACATATAGATCAAGCTAAAGCACTTAATGTTAATCCCTTACCCGATGCCTTGCTCGGCATTTTAGTAGAGGATGAACCCAACTATATGGAGAGCTTTTTCAAAATGAGCAAAACTGGATTACTAGAAATGGGGCTACGCATTCCAGCCCCAAGTTCCAAAATGATTACCAAATTAGCCCTAGTCTTAGGCAATTCAGGACTAGATGGTATGGCCGCCTATGAAGGTAGTCTTGGCAATGGCTTTGAAAAACGTTTCTTACAAATTAGTCGTCGAAGTACAGGAATTATCGCCCAAACTCAATTCGCACTGATTTAAGTTAGGGCCAGATTAAGTTAGGTTAGTTTCAAACCCTAGTAGATCAACGTTTTAGTTGCCGCTGCTAGGGTTTTTCTTTTGTAGCCTTCAGACCGCCCCAATATCCCCCCCAAATAAACAGCTCTTGACCAATATATTGATCAAGAGCTGTCTGTTAAGGGAAACAGGATGGGGAAAACAATGAGGAATTACACAATAGCCGTTCCGCCTTCTTGAATAGCCAAGCGAAGAGCATCACGCATACTACCTGTCGTCCGTATTTCATCAATAGCAATACCCAATTCAACAATTGTTTGAGCAATAGGACCAGACACTCCCGAAATCATACACTCACTCCCCATCAAACGAGCCGCTTTGGTCATCTTAATTAAGTGGTTGGCCACAGCAGTATCTACAATAGCTACACCACTAATATCAAGAATGAAGAATTTTGCTTGACTCTTGGCAATCTCTTCCAACATCGCCTCCATGACATCCTTAGCTCGCTTAGAATCAATAAAACCCACTAAAGGCAAAAGCAAAATGCCCTGCCAAATCTGAGCAATAGGAGTAGAAAGCTGCTTTAAGGCCTCATTCTGCTCCTCCAAATCGTTAATCGCTTTTTGTCGATAGACTTCCGATACAATACTCAAATCAATCTGAGAAAACCCTTTTAACGCCCGGACTAACTCTGGCGTAGGCGTATTGTAATTCATAAAGGTCTGAAATACCAACTCGTGAAATTTTGCAATCATAGCCGTAAATGCTTCCAAACTTACCCCAGATCGCAAAAAGACCCAACGAGCCTCTGTCTGCTGCTGTACATAATCATCATTAAAATTACCCGAAGCCATATCTCGCCAAATGGGAACTTTTCCCTGCCGAGTAGCCTCAACCATCATCTCGTTAAAAGAACGCTGATAAGGCCCGTTTTCCATCCAATTCACAATCTCTTCAAAAGCCCAATCAATTCCCTCCTGAGGAATATTCTGACTAGCAGAGTTAATTAACTTACTTTCTTCTTCTGTGTGAAAGAAGAGCTGCCGATAAAGAGCCGCTGAATGTGTTTTGTGTTTCTCCATGCTGTTGTACTGTTCTTGTTTTAAATTAGTCAGTTGTTATGCTATAATTTAAGCATTAAAAAATGATTTTATATCTATATCCTTATTTATTTAGGTAGTTTTTTTAAATAAACTATAGTTGAAACCTTAGTTTATATGTCACATTTGAGAGGCCTAAAATGCTTTAATCTAAAAGCTAGCTGTTACCAAAATAGCTTAGGTAGCTATTCTCGATGCAACTGACTTAGGGGCGATATATTTTACCGAACTAAAAAAAAAGGACTTCTTATTCTGCTTTTTATAGTAGTTCCTTAACTTACTGAGGAAGATATTTTCTTTGCTCACCAAATTCAGTTATGAATCCAAAAACATCTACGCATAAATTTTCTGTAAAAGAACGCGCCCGCTATTTATTGACTACACACGACAAAACCTATGACCTTTTAGTTATTGGAGGGGGAGCAACTGGAGCTGGAATTGCCCTCGATGCAGCTAGCCGTGGTCTCTCTGTTGTGCTTATCGAAAAGAATGATTTTGCTTGGGGGACAAGCAGCAGATCTACTAAGCTGATTCACGGTGGCCTGCGCTACCTCAAACAATTAGAACTGGGCCTTGTCCGAGAAGTAGGCCTGGAACGAGCCATTGTTCATCATAATGCCCGTCATATCGTACGCCCAGAAAAAATGCTACTCCCCATTGTGGAAGAAGGCTCTCTAGGCAAATGGTCTAGCGCTTTGGCTCTTTGGGTCTATGACCGCCTAGCTAAGGTGGATAAAACTGAGGCCCGCCAGATGCTGACTAAGGAGGAAACTTTGGCCGCAGAACCTCTGCTCCGCTCCGATATTGTTAAGGCTGGCGCTATGTATTACGAATACCGAACTGATGATGCTCGCCTAACCATTGAACTAATCAAAACAGCCGTTGAACATGGCGCACTGGCCCTCAATCATAGCGAAATGCTCAATTTTACCTATGATGAAAATGATAAAGTCACAGGAGCAGCTATTCGTGATTATATTTTAGAAGAAGAATATGAACTCAAAGCAAAAAATGTAGTCAATGCTACTGGCCCTTGGGTCGATGAACTCCGCGCTAAAGATGCGGATGGGGTAGAGGGAAAACGCCTACATTTATCTAAAGGAGTACATTTGGTTGTCGATCACAAACGCTTACCCATCCAACAAGCCCTCTATTTTGATGTGCGCCAAGATGGCCGAATGATTTTTGCCATCCCCAGAGAAAATTGCACCTATATCGGCACAACCGATACGGATTATAAAGGAGCCATTGATAGCCCCCGCAGCGAACAAACTGATGTCGATTATATTTTGGCCGCCTGCAAAGAGATGTTCCCCAAACATCCCCTAACCGAAGACGATATTCAATCTTCTTGGGCTGGCTTGCGCCCCCTAATTCATGAAGATGGTAAGTCGGCCTCGGAGCTGTCTAGAAAAGATGAAATCTTTTATGCTTCTTCTGGCCTCATTTCTATTGCTGGAGGTAAACTGACTGGCTACCGCAAAATGGCCGAAAGAGTAGTTGACCAAATTGTAAAACGCCTAGGCCTAGAAAGCAGTTGCCAAACCGAAAATTTGGTCTTGAGCGGAGGCGATTTTGCTTCGGAAGAGGAGTTTGACCGCTTTATTCAACTTAGAGTGGGAGAGGCCAAACAAATTTCTGCTAGCCCAGAGCAAATTGGCCGCTTGGCTAGACGCTATGGAGCCAATCTGGACCTTATTCTAGAAAATGCTTTTGCTCTACATGCCGAAGTTCAAAATCCAGCCGATCGCCTGCTCTTTGCCGAACTGCAATATGCCCTAGAATACGAAAGTGTGGGCAGTTTGGCCGATTTCTTTATCCGCAGAACAGGCAAGCTCTATTTTGAACGGGCCGCTATTATTGCTGAATACCCCAAAGTAATGCAGCGTATGCTCAAATACTTTAACTGGGGACCCTCAGAATTGCAATTGCAAATGCAAGAATTGCAGCAAGCTTATATGCAAGCCGTAGATTTTGATTAAAAACAAAAGTTTGGCCCTATTGGCCTAGCGATGTGTAAGGGTGGCCGTCAGGCCAGACCGAGGCGCTTTGCGCCGACAACAAGGCCTTTAGGTCGCCGTTCGATGACCGAAGGGAATAACGGCCGAGCGACCCGACCAACGGGAGCGACGCAGCGAAGCAAGTAATAGCGAACTGCGACAACAAGAACTTTAGTTCGCAGTTCGACGACCGAAGGGAGTAAACGTAGCGCCCGCCGAAGGCGGACAACAAGGCGCAAGCCGCAGTTCGACGACCAGAGGGAGTAACGCCTCAAAAAACAAAAAAATAATCCTATGAAAATACCATTCTTAAGTAAGAAACCGAAGCATTTTTTTAAGCCCGCAGAGGAGGATCAGCTGATTGCAGCGATCCGAGAGGCAGAAGCCAAAAGCTCTGGCGAAATTCGAGTGCATGTAGAACCCAGGTTTGAGGGGGAGGATGCTTTTGCCCGTGCATTAGTCTGTTTTAAGGAGCTAGAGATGCAAAAAACAAAGCTGCAAAATGGCGTTCTGTTTTATATGGCCTATGAGCAACACCGATTTGCGATTGTGGCCGATCAGGGCATCAATGCAGTAGTGCCTCCCAATTTTTGGGATGAAATTCGGGATAATTTGCATACCGCTTTTCAGAAAAAGCAATTTTTAGAAGGCCTCAAGGCTGCCATTTTGCAAACTGGCGAGCAACTCAAGGCCCATTTTCCACATGCTGGAGATGACGATCAGAACGAATTGTCTGATGAAATCTCTAAGGCTTAGTCTTCTTTTTCTTGCAGGGCCTTTAGGGCTTTTTTAAGCGCATTGACCTCTTTTTGGAGGCGGGGCAACTGTTTGAAGACCGCTTGAGAGCGCAAGAAATCATTGTAGGGGAGAGCCGGGGAGCCAAAGAGCGCCTGGTTCTCCTTTTTTACGCTCTTATTGATTCCACTTTGGGCCTGAATTTTCGTGCCTTTGGCCAATTGGATGTGGCCAACTAGCCCCACCTGTCCACCAATTAAGCAGTTTTCGCCCACTTTGGTGCTGCCCGCAATACCTGCCTGAGCAGCTACGGCCGTATGCTTCCCAATTTCTACATTATGGGCAATCTGAATGAGGTTGTCTAACTTAACGCCCTGCTTAATTAGGGTTTGTCCCATGGTGGCGCGATCAATCACCGTGTTGGCTCCTACTTCTACCTGATCTTCTAGAATGACAATCCCCAATTGTGGGATTTTTTCATAGCTGCCATCGGCCTGAGGGGCAAAACCAAAGCCATCGGAACCAATTACTGAGTTGGCATGAATGATACAGTTTTGTCCAATCTGACAGCCTTTTAAAATGCGAACACCGGGCTCAATAATACTGCCCGAACCAATTTTTACATCCGCTCCAATATAGGCCTGCGGATAAATTTTTGCGCCCGCCTCAATCACCGCATTGGGCCCTACATAAGCCAATGCGCCTACTTCTGCGCCCTCTTCAATCTTTGCCGAAGGATCAATGACGGCCTGAGGCGAAATCTGTTGGGCGGCAGGTGCCTCTGCCTGAGCGGCCTGAAAATGCTGTAGCAAAAAGCTAAGGCTAGCATAAACATCCTTAACGCGGAGCAAAGTGGCCGAAACAGGAGCCTGGGGCTCAAAGTCAAGACCTACCAAGACGATAGAGGATGCACAGTTATAGAGATAAGACTCATATTTTGGATTGCCCAAAAAGCTAATGGCGCCAGGCTCGCCCTCCTCAATTTTGGCGGGTTTATGAACCCGAACACTGGGGTCACCTTCAATTTTAGCGTCGAGCAAATGGGCCAATTCGGCTGCGGAAACAGATTTCATAGTTGCAGATGGATTGAAATAATGGAAAAATGCGCCCTAATATGCGACTTTTGCCGCCAAAAAACAAACAGAGATTTTCTGGCAGATAATCTTATCTTAGGAGGTTCAATTTGTTCAATGCACTAAAATTTAATGACCAATGCTAAAACAATTACTAATGATGGCCCTCTGGGCCCTGCCTAGCTTGGCCCTTTTGGCCCAGCCGACTCTAAGCAACTCGATTTTTCCCGCTGCTGGCGATGTCTTTGAACGCTCAACCAGTATCAATAGCTTTGATCCCCAAGCGCTAGCCATTACGGCCGCTTCTAACCAAGCGCAAACTTGGGATTTTACCTCTTTGCGGACCGAAACCTTTTCTCGCGATAGCGTAGAGGCCGCCAACCGCCCAGATTTTCCCACAGCCGATATCCAACAGCCCTTTTTTGGCCAAGCACTGGTGTTTATCAATATCAGTAGCACAAAAATGGAATATGTAGCGGGTGCTCTAGGCTTCGGAAATATCGCCTTTTCTGGCCTGTTTAACGACCCGCTCGAAATTCAACGCGCCCCCCTCAATTATGGCGATAGCTATACCGATAGCTATCAGTTACTCATTTCAGAACATATTGATAGCGTTCCCAACCTTCGCCAACTGATTGATTCATTGGGCCTACCCGTCGATCCCGATTCTATCCGCATTAACCTCTCTGGTAACTATGAGTCGGAGGTAGACGCTTTTGGTACTTGCCAATTGCCCGATAGCAGCTATACCGTTTTGCGCCAACATACCGTCAATTACTCGGATGTACAGATTGAGGCCTATTTCGTTACGCCTTTTGGTTCTGGCTGGCAGGATATCAGCAGCGCCATTTCTGGTCAGTTGCCCATCCCCCTCAGCGATACGACCGAGCAGTTTAGCTTTATTGCCGAGGATGAGGGGATGCCTGTGGCTCGATTGACGACCAATAAGGATGACCAAACGGTAGAAGCTGCAGAATTTAAGGGAGAACGACAGGTCGGAACGGCTGTTGCCCCGCTCGCTGTCCAAGAATTTCGCCTTTATCCTCAACCTGCCCAAGAGGCTGTTTATCTGGAGCTCGACCTTTTGCAAGCCCCTTACCAACTCTACAATTTGCAGGGCCAACTCCTCAGAACTGGCCAATGGCAGCAAGGACAGCCCATCTCTTTGGGCCAGTTGCCCGCCGCGGCCTATTTGCTTCGCCTCCAAGATGAAAAAGGCCAATTGTACCAGCAAATTCTAATTAAAGGCTAGTCTTTTTTTTAGGATTTGGGGCCCGCGGCCGGCTAGCCTTGGGCTAGGCCGGCCGCCGCTACGCTTTGGGGCTCGCTATTCGCTCGGCCCTTCGCCGCCTTTGGCGGCTTCGGTCTGGCCTGACGGCCACCCCTCCGCATCGCTAGGCCTTTTGGCCTTCGGCCATCTTGGCCGAGATATAGGCTAGAGGATACAGGACCCTAGGGCCAAGGCCCTAGGCTAAGGTATTGGTCGCCCCCTCCGTCGAGGGGGCTTTTTTGTGCTTCGGTCAATGGTTATTGTGGGGAATGGGGTAAGGTTGAGCTATAAGGCAAATCCCCTCGAATGAGGGGATGGCGATTTTTTTGGATAGCCTAGGGCCTTGGCCCTAGGTGTCGAGATGATAATAAAAGAGGAGATACAGGACCCTAGGGCCAAGGCCCTAGGCTAAGGTATTGGTCGCCCCCTCCGTCGAGGGGGCTTTTTTTGTGCTTCGGTTGATGGTTATTGTGGGGAATGGGGTAAGGTTGAGCTATAAGGCAAATCCCCTCGAATGAGGGGATGGCGATTTTTTTGGATAGCCTAGGGCCTTGGCCCTAGGTGTCGAGATGAGATAATATATGTGGAGATACAGGACCCTAGGGCCAAGGCCCTAGGCTAATGCTAGCGTCGCCCCCTCCTTCGAGGGGGCTTTTTTGTGCTTCGGTCAATGGCTATTGTGGGGAATGGGGTAAGGTTGAGCTATAAGGCAAATCCCCTCGAATGAGGGGATGGCGATTTTTTGGATAGCCTAGGGCCTTGGCCCTAGGTGTCGAGATGATAATAAAAGAGGAGATACAGGACCCTAGGGCCAAGGCCCTAGGCTAAGGTATTGGTCGCCCCCTCCGTCGAGGGGGCTTTTTTGTGCTTCGGTTGATGGTTATTGTAGGGAATGGGGGTAGAGTTTAGCTATAAGGCAAATCCCCTCGCAGGAGGGGATGGCGATTTTTTTGGATAGCCTAGGGCCTTGGCCCTAGGTGTCGAGATGATAGGACTATAATTTTAGATTAAATTGTTTGAGTTCTTCTTGTAGGCTATAGTCCTTATGATGTTCTTTTTGGTTTTTGATGTATAAAATCAGCTTTTGGTAATTATATGGGCTTACCGAAAAGGCTGCATATCCTCTTTGCCAATAGAAGTTTTGAAAGCTTTGATCTTGTCTTTTTATCCAATGACTACTCTTGGATTTAATAGTTTTAATTAAGCTGCTTAACGTAATCGATTTAGATAAAGAACAAAGGAGGTGTATATGGTCTACATTTCCTCCAATAGCAATTAGAGGGGAGTCTAAATCGGCACAGATTGTTTTTATATACTGATATAGATTAGGCTCTATCTTAGGATCAAGATAGGGGGTTCGTTCTTTTGTGCTAAAAATGATATGCAAATAAATGTGGGCAATTGATTGAGCCATGTTGATTTTTTGAGGTGAATATTGTGGGTGTGGAGACGATAAAGAAGGCTGGGCCAAGCCACAAAAAAAATCCCCTCGCAGGAGGGGATAATATAATAATAGCCTAGGGCCAAGGCCCTAGGGGGATATAATACCCTCCCCTACATCAATTCCAATTCAACTTTGGCCATATTAGCGGCGGGGTTATCCAACAACAGCAAACGGTGGCCCGCAGGCAATTGCAAACTAACCGTTTGGTTGGGCTGCAATTCATAGACTTGGGCGGGGCTGTCGGCTGCATTGGCGGCAGAGTAGTATTTAATGGGCTCGCCTTCTAGATGCGTAATGCGGACGGTTTCTCCTCCTGTAAGTAGGCCTTCTAGCTGGACCAAGCGGCTTTCTGGAGCGAGGTCCACCTCAAAACGGCTATAATCATCATCTTCTTCGCTAGAGCTGTTGCCGCGGCGGAAGTACTTGAGTTCGTAGAAGTTGTCTACCCGTTTTGGGGTACGGTAGTAATGGGCCAAAAGGCGAGCGAAGGCGCCATAAAGTACAATAGCAAGCTCTTGGCGTGTTGTTTCCAAATCATCGACATTATCATCGGTATTGCCTTCTACGCCTTGTTGTTGGCTGCGGAGGTCTTCTAGCTGCTGGCCAAAAGCAAGTACTGTTGCGCCTAGTCCCTGAAGTTGAGGGTCATTGCTCAAAAGGTCGCCCAAAGTCATGACGGCCTCAATGCGCATATCGTAGGTTCCTTTTTGGAAAGGTTCACGTCCGTCGGGGAGCAAGCGGGTATAATCGCTAGTGATGACATCATAAGTCATTTGGATTTCAATATCCCAACGGCGAATTTCAACGCTAGAGAGTTGATGAAGCAGTGCTTTGAAGTCAGCAGTCTTTTGATGATATTCTCTTTTATCTATAGTATTCTTGCGGTACTGAAGAAGAAAGTCATCATAGGCAGGGAGTACAAAGTTGAGGATGTCTTGAATGACAGGATCCGAAGCGGCTTTTTCCGTCAATTTGTGAACATGATCCTTAGCTAAAAGGTACATCTTCTTTTTGTTGTCTTTGGTGATGGTATAGACGAAGTTTTCCGTCTTAGTCCAGCCAGTAATTTCTACCATAGTATGAAAATTTAGGGTAATAAAATGTGATTACGTTATAAGTATAGGTATAGATGTTTGTAATGTCAAGGCTTTTGGGTGAAAAAAATATACATTTTTAATAGTTGTTATGTGTTTGTGTATTTAAAGTATGTTTTAGTGACATTTATAAAATAGTTTGTGTCTGTTTGTAGCCTCTGCTTTGCACTTCCTTTTTGCCTTGGCGCCCCAGTTAAATGTAATGATGCAGACGGCTTGGGGGAATCCCCCCAGTTAAATGTAATGATGCAGACGGCTTGGGGGAATCCCCCCAGTTAAATGTAATGATGCAGACGGCTGTGGTGTTGCGTCCTAGGGTGTAGAGATGAGATAATAGCTGCGGTGATATATGCCCCTAGGGCCTTGGCCTTAGGCTAAGGTATTGGTCGCCCCCTCCTTTGAGGGGGCTTTTTTGTGCTTCGGTTGATGGTTATTGTAGGGAATGGGGGTAAGGTTGAGCTATAAGGCAAATCCCCTCGAATGAGGGGATGGCGATTTTTTTGGATAGCCTAGGGCCTTGGCCCTAGGTGTCGAGATGTAATAAGGGATGATAGGAGGTGGACCTCTAGGTATCGAGATGATAATAGGGGCGGTGGTATATGCCCCTAGGGCCAAGGCCCTAGGCTAAGGTATTAGTCGCCCCCTCCGTCGAGGGGGCTTTTTTGTGCTTCGGTCAATGGTTATTGTAGGGAATGGGGGTAAGGTTGAGCTATAAGGCAAATCCCCTCGAATGAGGGGATGGCGATTTTTTTGGATAGCCTAGGGCCTTAGCCCTAGGTGTAGAGATGAGATAATAGCTGCGGTGATATATGCCCCTAGGGCCAAGGCCCTAGGCTAAGGTATTAGTCGCCCCCTCCTTTGAGGGGGCTTTTTGTGCTTCGGTTGATGGTTATTGTAGGGAATGGGGGGTAAGGTTGAGCTATAAGGCAAATCCCCTCGAATGAGGGGATGGCGATTTTTTTGGCTAGCCTAGGGCCTTGGCCCTAGGTGTCGAGATGAGATAATAGCTGCGGTGATATAAGCCCCTAGGCTAAGGTATTGGTCGCCCCCTCCGTCGAGGGGGCTTTTTTGTGCTTCGGTTGATGGTTATTGTAGGGAATGGGGTTAGAGTTGAGCTATAAGGCAAATCCCCTCGCAGGAGGGGATGGCGATTTTTTTGGATAGCCTAGGGCCTTAGCCCTAGGTGTAGAGATGAGATAATAGCTGCGGTGATATATGCCCCTAGGGCCAAGGCCCTAGGCTAAGGTATTGGTCGCCCCCTCCTTTGAGGGGGCTTTTTGTGCTTCGGTCAATGGTTATTGTAGGGGGTGGGGGATAGCGGCTGGCTGGAATATACTGTAGGTTAAAACCTACAGCCAATTAACGAATGCATTTAATACAGTATGGAGGGTTAAAACCCTCCATAAATAAACATGTTTTAGGCTGCCTCAATCATGAATGCAGCGGCTATGAGGACCGTTAAAAGCTGTGGAGGGTTTTAACCCTCCACGCTATGGATGTAGAATGGCCCTGTTGTCTGGCTGTAGGTTTCAACCTACAGGCCTTCGGTCAATGGTTATTGTAGGGGATGGGGGATAGAGGCTGGCTGGAATATACTGTAGGTTTCAACCTACAGGCCCATATAGCAGGCGGCGCAGCCGCCGCAAAGGAGCGAAGCGACTGGCCTAGCGATGCGGCGGGGTGGCCGTCAGGCCAGACCGAGCCAGCTTGCTGGCGAAGGGCCGAGCGAATAGCGAGCCCCAAAGCGTAGCGCCGCAAGGCGAAGCCGCAGCGGAGGCCCCAAAAAGAGATGAAGAAGGATAGGCAGGATCAGTTCAAATACATTATATTCGCAGCTATTGTTAATCAGAGAAAGAAGAAAATGAATACAGCTGTTCATAATAAATTGGTGTCCTTTATTTGGTCTATTGCAGATGATTGTTTGCGAGATATTTATGTGCGTGGGAAGTACCGTGATGTGATTTTGCCCATGGTGGTTTTGCGGCGTTTGGATGCTTTGTTGGAAGATAGTAAGGAAGCCGTTTTGGAAGAGGCGCGTTTTCAGAAAGAGGAAATGGCGTTGGTAGATTGGGATGAGCATGCTTTGCAGGAGGCTTCGGGCTATGTTTTTTATAATACGAGTAAGTGGACCTTGCAACTGTTGCATGAGCGGGCAAGTAATAGCCCCCAGTTGTTGTTGGCCAATTTTGAGGAGTACTTGCTGGGCTTTAGCCAAAATGTGCAGGAGATTATTGAGAAGTTTAACCTCAAGGCGCAAATTCGCCATATGGTGAATAAGGATGTGCTTTCGGAGGTGGTGGAGAAGTTTGTATCGCCTACTATTAACCTGACCAATCAGGATAAGCTAGACCCTGAGGGGAATAAGCTGCCCGCTTTGACTAACTTGGGGATGGGCTATGTCTTTGAGGAGTTGATTCGGAAGTTTAATGAGGAAAATAATGAGGAAGCGGGGGAGCATTTTACGCCCAGAGAGGTCATTGATTTAATGAGCCGTTTGGTCTTTTTGCCGATTAAGGAGGCTTTGCCCAAGGTGATGACGATTTATGATCCCGCTTGTGGATCGGGGGGGATGCTGACCGAGGCGCAGAATTTTGTGAAAGATGAGGAGGGGGAAATCCGTTGTACGGATCATGATGTATACCTCTTTGGGAAAGAGATCAATGATGAGACCTATGCGATTTGTAAGTCGGATATGATGATTAAGGGGAATAATCCCGAAAATATCCGCAGTGGCTCTACCTTATCTACCGATGAGTTTGCGGGTTTGCAGTTTGATTTTATGCTCTCTAATCCGCCCTATGGCAAGTCTTGGAGCTCGGAGAAGAAGTATATTGATGGTGCAGATGGCACCGATGTTCGTTTTATGGTGCCGCTCAAAGATTATTGGGGGAAAGAAGAAATTGTGGCGGCTACGCCCCGCTCTTCTGATGGGCAGTTGCTCTTTTTGATGGAAATGTTGAGCAAGATGAAGACCGAAAGTCCTACGGGCTCTCGGATTGCTTCTGTGCATAATGGCTCGAGTTTGTTTACGGGCGATGCGGGCAGCGGAGAGAGTAATATCCGTCGCTATTTGATAGAGCAAGATTATTTGGAGGCGATTATACAGTTGCCCAACAACCTCTTTTACAATACAGGGATCACGACCTATATTTGGTTGTTGAGCAATCGGAAGTCGGCAGAGCGGGCAGGCAAAGTACAGTTGATTGATGCGAGTCAGTTGTATCAGAAGTTGCGCAAGAACTTGGGGGATAAGAACTGTGAGTTATCGCAGGCGCATATTGGGGAGATTCTATCGGTTTATCAGGAGTTGGCGACTGTAGAGCGGCAGGGAGAAGAGGGCATTGCGGCTCAGGTTTTTGAGAACCAGGATTTTGGCTATTATAAGGTCAATATAGAGCGGCCGCAGCGTTTGCGGGCCGAGTTTAGTGCGGAGGCCATTGAAAGTCTGCTTTATCAGCGAGGTTTAGAAGTGCCTATGCGTTGGGCTTATGCCGAATTTGGGGCGGATGTTTATCAGCAGTTGGGGCAGCATAAGAAAGCGCTTTTGGCCTATTGTGAGGCGGAGGGCATTTCTTTGTCGGCCAAGCAAAAAACGGCCTTAACCACCGCCAAGGCTTGGCAAAAAGGGCAGGCCCTTTATAGTGCGGCCCAGCAGTTGATGCAGGCCATGGGGGAGCAGGTCTATTTTGATTTCAATCAGTTTGTAGCAGCCGTAAATGGGCAGATCAAGGCCTTGGGGCTAAAGCTATCGGCCACAGAGAAAAAGGCCATTTATTCGGCAGTAAGTACTTATGATGCCAAGGCCGAAAAGGTCATTAAGCGCCGCTTGAAGTTGAGCGGCCAAAAGCTAGCGAACTTATTGGCTCATTTGGGCTGTACGCTAGAGCAGTTGCCCGACTTTGGCTATTATCCCAGCGGAAAGGCGGGCGAATACTTGGAGTATGAAAGCGAAAGCAGCTTGAGAGATAGCGAAAACATTCCCTTAAAGGAAGAGATTCATAGTTACTTCTTAGAGGAAGTGCGTCCGCATATTGCCGAGGCTTGGATCAATCTGGATAGCGTAAAGCTGGGCTATGAGATTAGCTTCAACAAATATTTTTATCGTCATCAGCCCTTGCGCTCCCTAGAAGAAGTGAGTCAGGAGATCAGAACGCTAGAAGCAGAAAGCGATGGATTGATTGCAGAAATTTTAAAGTTGGTATAAGGGATGAGCAGAACGAAAAAAACAGCAAAGGCCGTTTATTCGGCCTATAAGGATAGTGGGGTAGCTTGGTTGGGGGAGGTTCCCGCGCATTGGGAGGTGGTGCCGAACAAGTATATTTTTAAACTTAATAAAGTACTTGTTGGGAAAAATTCAGCTAATTATGATTTACTCTCCCTAACTTTAAAAGGGATCATAAGAAGGGATATGGAAAACCCTCAAGGTAAATTCCCTGCAGAATTTGATACATATCAAGAGGTCTCTAAAGGCGATTTCGTTTTTTGTTTATTTGATGTGGAAGAAACTCCTCGTACAGTAGGATTATCTGATTATAATGGGATGATTACAGGTGCCTATACTGTGATGAAGGTTGCTTCAGGTATAGAAAAAAGGTTTTTATATTACTTTTATCTCAACCTGGATACAGGTAAAAAAATGAAGTTTCTTTACCGTGGGTTAAGGAATACAATACCTAAGGACTCTTTTTTCTCTTTTAAAACTTGTCTCCCCCCTCTTCCCGAGCAGCGTCGCATAGCGGATTATTTAGATCAGAAGTGTGCGCAGATTGATTTGGCCATAGCGCAAAAGGAGCGGATGATCGCTTTATTGGAAGAGCGGCAGCAGATTGTGATTCAGCGGGCGGTGAGTCAGGGTTTGGATAGTGGGGTAGAGATGAAGGATTCGGGGGTAGCTTGGTTGGGGGAGATTCCTGCGCATTGGGAGGTTAGAAGAGGCTCTACGATTGGGGCATATTCAAAAGGGACAGGGATAAAAAAGGATGAAGTCAAAGAAAAGGGTTTGCCATGTATTAGATATGGTGAAATATATACTCACTATAATCTGAAATTTGATAAAACTAAGTCCTTTATTGATGAGGGGGTTTGTAATACAACAGTTAGTAAAGGTGCCTTAATGCTTACTGGTTCTGGTGAAACATTAGAAGATATAGGTAAATGTGTTGTGTATCTTGGAGAGGAAACAATTTATGTTGGTGGAGATATTATAATTCTTTATCCCGTGCCTCAAATTTTGCCATTATTCTTATCATATCTTATTAATTCGGAATGCGTAAGATATCAAAGAGCAAGAGATGGCAAGGGTGGAATTATAGTTCATATATATTCAAAGAATTTTAAAGCCATGTTATTCCCCCTCCCGCCTCTTTCCGAGCAAGAGCGGATTGCCAAGCATTTAGATGAGGTCGTGAGTAAGACGGCTCGGGCGGTATTGGATCAGCGTAAGGGGATAAAGGCTTTGCGGGAGTATCGGGAGGTATTGATTGATGAGGTAGTTCGGGGGCGTATGTGTTTGGGGGAGTAGGGGAAAAAGAGTTATATTTAAGGACCGAAATAGAATAGAAACCTTCTGGTAGGCGGCTACTGGGAACAAATAGGCAATAGTTATGAGGACTTGGAGTATTGAGTTAAGCGATGAGTTTTTTTCGTTAGCGATTGATGGAAATCTTATTATTTATCCAATAGAGCTAGGAGCGCAGCTAGTAAAAGGGGACTTTTTGCTAATTCCCAATAAAAAAGGGCGTTGTTTGGCTCTAGCAAAAGTCATTGATGAGAAGGTAGTGCCTTTAGATCAGCATGCTAGAGGGAGGCAGTATTTTCAGGGACGTGTAAACCCTAGTGAATATTTCTGTTGTGCTGTGGAGGTCAAGCAATTGAGCCAGGAGGAGCAGTTTACTTATAAGGTTGATTCCTGGTTTGAAGAAATAGCTGATAGTTATGTATATATGAGAGTACATCAATTATCAGGGATTGCTTTAGACTTTCATAGAGCAGGTTTCTTTACTCTAAATAACTTGAGGGAAGAGCAGCCTTCTCTGCACTTTCGCTTACGGGCTCGAAATACAGATAAACTACTGGAAAAGGGCTATTTCTTTTTGGGGGATAAAAATAATTGTATCATCTCCTTTTGGACGGGAGATGATCTATTGGCCAAAACGCCTAATATTTTTATAAAAATAGGTTATGAGGGAGAAGAGTTTACGATTAAACTAATTTTCTCGGCTAGAGATAATGCCAATAAAGCGGCCTTCTTTAAAAAGTTGGCCGTAAAGCTAGGGGGAATGCAGTATAAGCCCCAAGAGGGCGGAAAAGGTGGCTATTGGGAGAAGAGTTATGGGCTAGTAAATTTTCCCGTTTGGCTGCGATCTTTTGTAGGTGGAGAGAAAGAAACCATAGATGCCTTTTTGTTGCTAGAACAGCATAAGAAGAGCCCTTTGGGGAGTTTGGGCTTTATTCCGCAAGAACTTTTTGAGTGGCAGTTGGCTAAGGTCATGCAATATAAAGAGGGCCTCCGTTACGATGGTTTTAATGAGCCAATTCCTGACTCAACTGAGCCAATTCCTGACTCAACTCCAAGCAGCGCCCCAAGTTCGCCGCCCAGAAAAGAGCAGTATTTTCGTTTGCAGCGCTTAGTCTTAGAGAACATAGGACATTTTGAGCGTTTGGAGTTAGACTTAAGTAGTCGGATCATCTGTTTATTGGGGCATAATGGAAGCGGAAAGTCTACCGTATTGCGGGCATTGGCCTTGGGCTTAGTGGGGGTTGATGATAATCCCGCCTTAGATATTCGGGAAGAGGAAATACAGCGCTTGCTTCGGATTGATACAGAAACGGGAACCTATCGTTTGGAGCATCCTTATCGGGGCAAGATTACTGTAGATTATGAGCTAGAGCAAGACTACCGTAATGAAGTAGTGCTCAGCAAGGAGGCCGGGATGTTTTTTGTTGGGGCACATAATAGCATACAGATAGAGCGGGATTCATTTGGCTTAGCGGCGGGCCTTAGTCAGTACAAGCATTTGCTCTTGGGCTTTCCGCAATTGCAGGCCGGCAGCAGCAAGGACGATCATGAGCCCAAGAAGGTCTTAGCGCCAAACTTTAATGATGTGAGTAGCCTGATTTACAATATGGATCAGAATCGCTATGCGGCCTTAGGGGAGTGGATCAAAGACTTGGAGGCGGATAGCCATAAAAATAATGGACATAATGAGGGGGCGGTATTAACCTTCATCTTTAGCTTATTGTCTAAGATTTTGGAGCAGCAGGTAGAGCTCCTTCAGGTAGAGCATCAAGAAAACTTGATTTGGTTGCAGTTAGAGGGGCGGAAAGTACCTTTTCATCTGCTTAGTCAGGGTTTTCGGAATGTATTTGCCTGGGTGGGGCGTTTGATTCGACGCTTGTATGAGTCGGCAGATTATGATGCAGAATTTTATAAGTATCCCGCTATTGTCTTGATCGATGAGATCGATACCTATTTGCATCCGAAATGGCAGCGCAAGATCTTAGATGCTTTAGCGGAGGAGTTTCCTAGGGCGCAGTTTATTGTGAGTACGCATTCGCCTTTGGTGGCCAGTTATTTAGAGGCTCATGGGGAGACGGCCAAGGTATATATTTTGGATTCGCCTATAGGGGGGCAAGAAGCGGCCAAAGCGCCTAGGGAGATTAACTTCACTTATGGTCGGGACATTGCCGATATTTTCTTAGAGTGGATGGGGGTTGAAAATCGCGATAACGCAATAAATCATCTTATTAAAGAAGCATTTAAAGGAATTGCAAAAAGAGATGAGGAAGGGTTGAGAAAGGCTGAGGAAAATATCAAAATATTAAAGCAGAAAGGACTTGGAGATGATGCAGAGGTATATGAGCTAGAGTTTACTTTCAATCGGACTAGAGATAGGTTATCTAGGCATAAGTAAGTAGATGAAATTTTTAAGCTAGCCCATTTTTAAAATAAAACAACAACCTAAGGATGAAACAAATAGATAAAGATCCTGCAAAGGCAGCGCACTATAATGCTATTGGGGCCGCTGCTAAAGCCGATGGTTTTTTGGGGAGAGAGCTTTTTAATAATTTTAAATGGAGATCTAAAAATCAGTTATTCCACGCTTTAGCAGAGGAGCAAGGTTATATCTGTTGTTATTGTATGTCTGAAATTAAAGACAGAGAAGATGCTAATGGAGTGGCTATAACAAAAGATGGATTATCTCTTTTAGACATGTCAATAGAACATTTTGAACCATTAACTGATAATGATGGCCTCATCACTGATTATAATAATCTTTTTGCGTCTTGTTCCGGTGGAAAAAGGAGTGGAAAAGCTAATCGTTATTGCGACCCTCATAAAGGTGAAACTGAGCTTGTGCATATTCCGAATATGGCTAGTCTTCCCGCAATAGATTTTGATAATCAGCTGGAGCTGTACTATACTGTTAGTGGAGAAGTGTATTCTAATAACCCAAATATAGAGAGGGAGTTGGAAGATGTCCTTAATCTTAATGCAGCGGAACTGAAAAGAATAAGACGGAGGATTTGGAATCGTGTTAGATTAGATGTAAAAGATATTGCTGACAGCGAGGGTATTTCAGAAGAAGAAGCTGCTGAGCAGGAACTACCTTCCTATGAGAGAAAAGGGGATGATGGGAAATTTTATAGCTTTGCGCCTATGGTTGTATACCTATTAAAATCGGAGTACCTTTAAAACAAACAAAACAAAGATGCCAAGCAAGACGAATGAACAGGCCTTAGAGGCGGCCATAGAAAAAGCCTTAACGGGCAGTAATTTAGAGGAGCTGAAAGCGCAGGGTTATGCGCCCCAGCAGATGGCGGAGGGGGAGATCCACTACCGTTCGGGCAATGGGTTTTATATAGGAGACCCTAATGATTATGATGCAAAATGGGCGATAGACAAGCGGCGTTTTTGGCATTTCTTAGAAAGCAGTCAGGCCGAGGAGTTGGCCAAACTGCGCAAGCGGTCGGATGGGGAATTAAAGATCCTTCATCGCTTGAATGTGCTCATCAAGAAATATGGGGTTTTAGAAGTGTTGCGCAAAGGGCTAGATGTTGATGATGCGCATTTTGAGTTATTGTATCCCTTGCCCTTAGCGAGTAGTGGGGAAAGAGTTCGGCAGCAGTTTGAGCAAAATGAGTTTAGTGTGAGTCGGCAATTGCGTTATTCACTAGATAAGCCCTTACAGGAAATAGACATGGTCATTTTTGTAAATGGTCTGCCTATAATTACGATGGAGCTCAAGAATCCTTGGACGGGGCAGAATGCTCGTTATCATGGGCAAAAACAGTATAGAGAAGACCGAGATATACGGCAGCCGCTTTTGCAATTTGGTCGTTGTTTGGTTCATTTTGCGGTCGATACGGATGAGGTCTATATGACTACTCGTTTGGCGGGTAAAGGGACCTTCTTTTTGCCTTTTAATAAGGGGAATGGGCAAAGCAAGGGGAATCCCGTTAATGAGTTTGGGCATAAAACGGCCTATTTGTGGGAGCAAATTTTCAAGCGGGAGAGTTTGGCCAATTTGATTCAGCATTTTGTGCGTTTTGATGGGAAGCGAACGACTGCATTAAACAAGCGGACCTTATATTTTCCTCGTTTTCATCAGTTGGATGTGGTTCGTAAGATTGTGGCGGATATAGAAGCGGAAGGCCTGGGAAAAACCTATTTGATTCAGCATTCGGCGGGTTCGGGAAAATCCAACTCTATAACTTGGGCGGCCTATCAGTTGATAGAGACCTACCCTAAGCATGAAAATGTTAGGGGATTTAGAGGAATGGAAAGGCCTTTATTTGATTCGGTTATTGTGGTAACGGATCGGCGTTTATTAGATAAGCAAATCAGGGAGAACATTAAGAGTTTTTCTCAGGTCAAAAATATTGTTGCTCCAGCTTATCGCTCTGCAGATTTGAAGGCGGCATTAGAGCTGGGGAAAAAGATTATCATTACGACCATACAAAAGTTTCCTTTTGTTTTGGAGGGAATTAGTCAGATGAATGAGAAGCAGTTTGCGGTAATTATAGATGAGGCGCATAGTTCACAGACGGGGACCACTGCAGACAAAATGAATATGACTTTTGCCAAAACAGATGATAGCTTGGGCGATGCTCAGGACAAGCTATTTGATTTAATGTCTGCGCGTAAGATGCGGCAGAATGTTTCTTATTTAGCGTTTACGGCTACGCCAAAGAACTCGACCCTAGAAAAGTTTGGGGTTCGGCAGGCGGATGGGAGTTTTAAGCCTTTTCATTTGTATTCTATGAAGCAGGCCATAGAGGAGGGCTTTATTTTAGATGTTTTGGCTAATTATACGACCTATAAGAGCTACTATGAGCTACAAAAATCTATAGCGGAGAATCCTCTTTTTGATACCAAAAAGGCGCAAAAGAAATTGCGGAAGTATGTAGAGCGGCAAGTGCGGACGATAGCGACCAAGGCTGAGATTATGCTCAATCATTTTATGGAGCAAGTGCAGGCGAAGCGGAAGTTAAAGGGGAAAGGCAAGGCGATGGTCTTAACGCAGAGCATTGAGGCGGCTATTTTATATTATCAGGCCATGCAGCGATTATTGGAGCAAAAGGGGAATCCCTTCAGGATATTAGTTGCATTTTCTGGTAAAAAAATGTTGAAGGGCATAGAGTATACAGAAGAACAGATCAACTATTTACCAGCGGAATTAGATCGGGCAAAGTCTTCGGACCCAGACTACATCAGTGATAAGATTGCCCGTTATTTTGATATGGATGAATATCGGATATTGATTGTGGCCAACAAGTACCTTACAGGTTTTGATCAGCCCAAGCTTTGTAGTATGTATATTGATAAAAAGCTACAAGGGGTTTTGGCGGTACAGGCTTTATCGCGTCTGAATCGCTCGGCTAATAAATTGGGCAAGAAGACCGAAGATCTTTTTGTATTGGACTTCTTTAATAGCACAGAAGACATCAAAAAAGCCTTTGATGATTTTTATACCGCAACCAGTTTGTCTGAGGCTACGGATGTGAATGTATTGCATGAGTTAAAGGACTATTTAGAAGACCCTGGGGTATATGAACTGGATGAAGTAAAGGAGTTTACTAATTTATTCTTTGACAATGCCGATGCTCAGCTATTGAGTCCGATTATAGACCAGGCTGCTCATCGTTTTAACGAGGAGCTAGAACTTACGGATGAAGAAAAAGCGGACTATAAAATTAAGGCCAAGCAGTTTATTAAGATTTATGGGCAAGTGGCTTCAATTATGGATTATAGTCGTTTGGATTGGGAGCAGCTATTTTGGTTCTTAAAGTTTCTTATTCCCAAGATGGTCATTAGGAATAAAGATAAGGACCAGCTAGACAGCTTATTGGATGCAGTAGATTTGTCTACTTATGGTATTGAACGAGTAAAGCTCAATCATAAAATAGAATTAGATGCAGAGGAAACTAGCTTAAAACCTCAGAATGCCAACCCCAGAGGAGCACATGAGGAAGAAGAGGAAAAAGATACTTTAGAAGAAATCTTGAGGATGTTTAATGAGCGATGGTTTAAGGATTGGGGGGCCACCCCAGAGGAGCAGCGGATTCGTTTTGCTTCTTTTGGAGAGGGCATTTTGAATCATCCAGATTATAAGGATAAGGTTATGGAAAATCCTGATGCGCAGAATAGGGCTATGGCTTTTGGTAAAATTATAAAAGAGGTTATGACGCATTATCGCAAATTGGATATTCAGCTCTATCGGAAGTTTGTACAAGATGAAGGTTTTGCTCAAGCGATTATTGATGGGCTGAAGCGCTATGTTGAGCAAGAGGCGATTAAGCGGAATATTTAGCCTGAAAAAGAGTTAAATCGGCTGAGGGATGGATAGTGGTGGCCTGCAAGGCCAGACCCAGCGGGCGAAGCCCGCGCAGGGCCGAGCGAACAGCGAGCCACGGCACAGCCCGACCCGACCAAAGGGAGGGGCAGCCCCAAATAATAATGCTATCTTTTAAGCAGATTGGGTATTAAAGAAAAAAGTCTTGCACCAAGGCGAGATTTTTGTGCATCTGTAAAACAGATTTCTTACTCACACTTTAATCTTCTGCTTATGAAAATCCTTAGTTTTTCGGCTCTTGCGCTACTGCTTGCTTTTGGCTTATATTCTTTTAATCAAATGGGTCAAGATAAAGAAGAGGGCCAAGTTAGTTATGCCGATTTTTTGGCTCAGTTTGAGCAACAGGCGCTTCCTTTGGCGCTCAACCACGATCAATTTAGTAGCCATGCAGAGCAACAAAATTATGAACGCGATCTCTGGGAAAAACTTCCTGGCAAGCGGTTAAATAGAGAGTTTTCTGCTTTTATTCCAGGTTTAGATGATGGCATGATGAGCCGTATGGGGCCCGATCGTTATCAGGCTCAAGGCATTTTGGCCCAGACCAAAAACTATGATTTATTGCTTTATGCAGTCTTGCCTCCCTTTCGCGCCAACGAACGTTGGGTTTTGGCGGCTTATAGCAAAAAAGGAGAGTTAATTGATGAGATGATGGTGGCTACCAATCGTTATGGTAAGCAAGTTGGGGCCGTTATTTCTGAGGATTGTTCTATTATTCTGCAAGAATGGGATCGAGCGCTCGAAGATGATATTTATCACTATAAAGAGACTGATAGCAAACGCTTTGTAGTTGCAGATAATGGTGAATTTGTTCAAACTTTGGGTACAGAAGTAGATCGTCAACCCCGAAAACGACAACTACAACAAGTACAAGAGAGCTTTGGTATGCGCTAAAAGCTATTGAAGAAAAAATAAAAGCCCCTAGATGAGATTATCTAGGGGCTTTTCTCTTATAAATTGGCTCTTAACGTCAGGATAATATTTTGACCTGGAGCTGATATTCCCGAAGCATAAGGTCGATAATGCCAATCTAATAGGTTTTCAATGCCCAATTGCAACTTCCATTCTGGACTTAGTTCGTAGGCGGTATAAAAGTTAATAACAAACCAAGCGGGTGTTCCTGTGGGTAAGGCCTGGTCTAAATTTTCTGAGCTTTCATCGGCATAATCTTCTAGTCGTTTTGGGCCATTAAAGCGGATATTGGTTTGTAGGCTAAAGGCCTTTTTATGATAATGGAAGCTCCACTGCCCATATAAGGGTGGAATATGGGGGAGGGGTTGCGCTACGGCCTCCGAATAATCTAAACCTTGGGTATAGACCAAACTCCATTTTAAGAAGGCAAAATCATTGAGCTCGTAAGCCATACTGGCATGTATTCCCCAAACGGCCCCTCGACCAATATTGACTAGGGCCTGAATATTCCGAAATCGCCCATCGTAATACATACTATCCTGTCCATTGATGCTATATGCTTGCTGTACGATGGCATCAAAGAGATAATTATAATAGATCGTGCTGCTCAATTTTAGCTTTTTAGCAAACTGTTTAGAGAGGCCGATCTCCATATTGATGGATTTTTCGGGACCAATTTCGGCATTGGGCACCGTTACATTGCCTCCTTTGGCCCTCAATTTGGCCATATCATCAATATTGGGTGTGCGAAAAGCCGTAGAAGCCACCGCCCGAAGCTGAAACTGCTGTCCTAAATCCCAGCTCAAACCTGCGCTGCCCGTCAAGGCATGTGTCTGCAAATGAATGTTGTCATAAGGCAAGCTGTATAATAAAGTATCCAAGTAGCTAGCAGCTAAGTTGGTGTAAGTGTATCGGCTGCCCAAAATTAACTTGGCTTTTTCCTTGGCGAACTTCAAGCGATAGCTCAAATAAACGCCTAGATTTCCCATTTGGCTTCCTCCGTCGGGATAGCGAGTGCCTAGTCCCCGATTAGATTGCTCTCCTGTTTCAATATTTTCTGTAAAAGCTTCTGATTTCACCCAGTTATGGGTCCATTCAGCGCCATATAAAAGCTCTTGTTTTTTGCAAATCTTCCGTAGAAAATCGGCATTTAAGGTAAAAACGCGTACCTCTTCGGCCTGTGTTCGACGTAGTGGGTCATTAAACTTTCGAGTAATTCGCTCTTCCTCTATTTGTTGAAAAGCGGCGACAATTTGTCCTTGTCCCAGCCAGCGACTACTATCGCCATTGATGTTGGCCCTTAAGGCGGAGAGCAAGCGATTTTGTGGTCCGTAGTTCCATTCTGCATATTCCAAATTTTGAGAAATAATTTGTCCATTGCTAAAGCTCACCTCTCCTTCTGTCAACTGGTCGTAACGAGGTACAGTCGTAGAAGTAGAATACTGCAAATTATACTCAAAGTCTAGTTGTTCATTATAGCGATAGCGCAGCTTTTGCATTAGGTCCATTTGCCCATAAGCACTGCCCAATTGCACATTGGGATTTTCATTGATTCGAATCAAGTCTTGCCCCAAATCCTCATTTCTTTCTACATAAAAGTAGCGGTTCCAATAGCGCGCCATACTGCTATCTGCCTTATAACGGCCCGCTCGAAGATCGCCATATTTAGAAAAGCTCATGCTTGTTAAGCTTGCCCAACGATTGCCTGACCAATGTATATCGCTATGCAAACGACGCTCTAAATTGGCCGTAGAAAAACGGCTGTAAGCATGAATATGCCAAGCTTTGCCCTGCTCTTCCAAAAACCTAGGCGATTTGGTCCGAATATACATTACGCCCCCCAAAGCATCCGATCCATAAATTGTAGAGGCTGGCCCATGATGCAGCTCTACACCTTCAATAATTGCCGGATCAATAGTGATAATATTTTGCAAATGCCCAGCCCGATAAATGGCATTGTTCATCCGTATCCCATCCAAAACAATTAATACCTTATTTGCTTCAAAGCCCCTAATAATCGGACTCCCACCGCCCATTTGAGAGCGCTGTACAAAAACTTCCCCAGAGTTTTCCATTACTCCAGCAGTCGTCTGTGGCTGCAAAATCTCAATCTCTTTTTTATCGATAAGCGTCAATTGAGAGGGAACCTCTCGCAGCGGCTCCTCCCGCTTAGAAGAGCCCTGCACCAACACTTCAATCAAATCAATGGGCCGCCTTTGCAAAAATAAATGCCCTTTTTGGGCCTTCAAATCAAAATAATCACCATAAAATTGATGGTAATTTAGATGCGTAACCAACACAAATTGCCCCTCCACAAAAGAGTCAAGAACAAAGAGGCCCTTTTCTGAGGAAAATAAGGGGGCGGTCAATTGACCTCTTCCTTCTGCATCTAGAATTTGCAGCTGGGCATTGGCCACCGCTTGTCGACTATCCGCATCAAAAATATACAAGCTATCTTGCCCCCAAAGGGCCGTGAAATAGCAGAATGACAAAACGAAAAGTAAATGTTTTTGCATAGTATTTGTTTTGGGGCTGCCCCTCCCTTTGGTCGGGTCGGGCTGTGCCGCAGCTCGCTGTTCGCTCGGCCCTGCGCAAAAAAAGCGAAGCTTTTTTGCTGGGTCTGCGGCTTTGCCGCCCTGCTGTCCATCCCTCAGCCAGCTGAAAAATGACTCCCTTCGGGCGCTCAAAAGGCCCTTCGGGCCACTGCTTTTGCGCCTAGGTGGACTAATCCAAATTCCTCAAACTATTGGCCGAAAGTTGTTCTAGATAAACCGACTGCAATTCATAAAATAACAACTGACTGTCTGGCATTTCGGGCCAAATGGGCCGCAAAGCCGCCAAACTTTCTTCCAAATCAGCTAGCGTACAAGCTTCAAAACGAATTTGATCCCCTTCATATAAATAATGCCCACCAAAAAAGCCTTCTTCTAATAGCGTGTAGCGCATAGGACCAAGCTTTTTATAAGCCAAGCCTGTAGCCAAAAAATCGGCCTCTGTTTTTTTATTGAGTAGATATTGTAGCTTCCCAGCTCGAAAGCAAGCCCCCCAATGAAAAATAGGCAGCGCCAAATCCATAGCTAAGGGGTAGGTAGAAAAATTGTCCAAATAGTTTTGGGCTAGCTTAAGATCCAAAATAGAGTTTTCCGTTTCCCAATTGCGTAAGGCGCCCATGTTATAGAACATCAATACCGTTCTATCTGCTGGGGGAATGCCGGTCTTCCGTTGGTATTTTACCTGATGTAGTCGCAGGGTAACGGATAAGCGAATAGTTTGGCCCAACTCCTTTTTCAATAGCTTTAGAAAGAGAAAGTAAGCCTCTTTAGTCTTCAAACTCCAATCACAATCAATTTGCAGTTCCTTAAAAGCCAAATGAGCAGGAAGTTTCGCTTCATAGGCACGTAAATACTCAGCCGTATTTTGGGCCAACAGTTCCAACTGGCCAAGCTTGTTTTGTTGTAAAAAACTACGATTCGTAATGAAAAATACGGGCACGACCTCCTTCCAAATATCAGGAGGCGAAAAATCTTTTGGCCACTGCAAATGGGCTATTGGATAAATGCCGTCCTGATTGGGCACCCAATCAAAATCGGCTAGATGCAAATATATTTTCTTACTTCCCAATGCCTGCATTCCTTGGGTTTCGGCTTTGCTCCAATCCCAGTTCATTTTCCAATGATAGAAATGTCGCTCTTCCCATTTTGGTCCCCCAGACTCACAGGCCGAAAGCAAAAAGAGAATAAAGAGTAAAGGCCAAAGTCCTATTCTTCTTTGCATAACTCTATCTTCTTTTGGGGCGGTTCTGGATAGCTTTTTTCTAGCCGCTTACAAAAGGCCTGAATTTTTTTTCGGCTTTTTAAGACGGCTAAAATGCTGCCTTTGGGGTCTATGACAACTAAGCTGCCCATAGCTCCCAATTTGGCTGAATCCGAAACTTTATAAGCAGAAGCAAAACGAGCTTGTTCAGGTAATTGCGAGCTATATAAGCCCACAAACTGACTACGCAAACGGGCAAAAAGGGCCAATTCTTTAGGCGTTAAAATATCTACGGGATTGTTATCTAGGCCTAAGAGAAGAAAGCCCATCTGCTTAATTTTCCAAAGATGAGTTTGGCGACTAAAAGCATCTTCTAGCAGCAAATTTGGCAGTAAAGTATTTTTTCGGGCCAGCAGTCGTTGTTCCCAAAACTTAGCTCCTCGCCAATATTGTTTAAATCGGGACCAAAGGGAAGCTTGGCCAGCCAATAATTCTTTTTGTAAACTAAAGACTTTCTGCCAATCTCTTTGCTGTTCTTCCTCCCAAGCTTGCAAAAGAGGTTCTTCAGCTAGGTAGTTGGATTGGATGTAGGCAATTCGCCAAAGTAGATTGCCCATTTCTTCCCAAAACAGGCTGCTTGTTAAGCCAAAATATGCAGGCAGATGATGGGCCAAAGGCCCCAAAGCAAACAAACGCCCTTTTCGCCATTTCTTTAAGCGATAAGCCTCCTCAACATCTTTTTTACCCTTGAGGCCTGGACCCGCTAAAATTTGTTCTTGTTCTTTAGCGTTCCAAGCGCGACCAAAAAAACGATAGTCTCGGAGCTTGCCATTATCTTCTACGCTATAGATTTTGGGCCAAAGAAATAATTCTCTTTGAGGCTTTTTACCTTTAGATTTTGTCTGATATTGTTGTACTTCTTTTTGTCCATTGAGTTCTTGGGCCAAGAGATCAAACTGCGCTATATATTTTTTAGGACAACCCTTAGAGAGGATGAGGTAGCGGCAGCGGATAGCCTGCAATTCCATTCCGGCTTGACTATGCCAGCAAATAAATCCTTCCTCCTCTTCTTCAATGGCTTCTAATTGGACCAAAGGAAAGCGCCGAAGTTCGCTTTTTGTTTTAGGGCGTAATTCTTTTTCGCCTAGGCCCTTCATTTGTTGGTGAGGAAAGCTTTTCGCTTTATCGCTATGAATTTGATAATTCCAATCCAATAGCTTGTTTTCTTCCTTCATCTGCCAAAGAAAAAGCTGGGCTGCGGGGCGAAGTAAAGCTGCTTCGCTTCGGCTATTTTTCGCTTCAAAGCAAAAAACAGAGAGGCCCAAGGCTGTAGCATAAGCGCTTAGCCATTGGGCCAGTTCTCCCTCCATCAGGAGGCCAATATCATAAATAGTAGATTCTTCCTTCAAGCTATTCTGTGGCTTTTGCCTCTAGCTCCTCAATAAACTGACGAAGTTCATCAGAGATTCTAGCGGGACGTTTTTTCACAAAGTCGAACATCACGATACTACAGTGGGCTACTACGGCCAAATAGCCTTTAGAGCTATACATTTCTGCTCGCATTTTCAGGCTGCTATTACCCATTTCGGTTACGCCCAATCGGACTTCTAAGGTGTCGGGATAAGTAACGGGAGCTTTATAGTCAGCACTTAAGTTTGCTACAACGGGTTGTACTGGGCCTTTGCCCTTTTCGCCTGTCATTAACTCTTCAAAGTATTTGACTCTGGCCGTTTCGAAATAGCGCAGGTATTGCACATTATTCACGTGGCCAAAGGCATCCATGTCGCCCCAAACAACAGCTTGTTTCCAAATTAAGGGAAGCTTGCTCATAATACAATTGATTTTGGTGAGCTCAATGATAAGCTACTCTTAGCGTCCTTCAAAGATATTTGTTGTTTTTTGGAGGACTTTAATAATGAGGTACCAAACAATGGACCCGATGAGCAGGCCGTACCAGAGTGGGGACATATTGAGCCATTCTTGGCTGCTAATATAACTTCCGAGGGCTTCAAAGATGAAGAAGACCAAAAAGAGGTTGAGGATACCGGCTTTTTCTTGGCGAATAATTTTGGCCCAAGAAAAGGGGTAGTCGGGTTTGCGCCATTGGCTAAATTTGGGCCAGAAGGCAGGGGTTTTAGCGGACCAATCGGTATATGCTTTACCATATTTATCGATCAAAAAGGCTTCTTCTGCATACATGATGCGCTCGTAATAGACCCAATACATAAAGATGAAGGCGATAATAAACCAAAACTCTTGGGTAAGACCAGCTAGGCCCAACCACATAAAAAAGTTGCCTACATAAAGCGGGTGGCGACAGATGGCGTACCAGCCAGAGCTATTGATATGATCGGCAATTTGGCCTTCAGCGGTATTGCGGCCTGAAGTATTGGGGGCAGCATGGCCAATGGCGTGCATTCGGATAAACAAGCCGATTAAAGAAACTGCTAAGCAGCCCCATTTATAATATTCGGCATAGTTGGGATCAATCAACTGCTTGCTCCATACATTATAGATATAGGCGCCTAGGCCCAATACAATAATGACTAAAGGGAGATAACTGCGGTGCTTAAATAGGAAATCTCCTTGCGATCTTAGCTCTGTTTTTAAACTCATAGTTTGCTTTATTTTCGCCAATTTTGGCTATAGTGGCGCAAAGCTAACAAAGAACTCTTTTAAAAACAACTGTCCTTGGACTTGAAAGCTAATTTTGCTGAGATTGGCCATAGTTTTGTCCAAAGTAGCTACAAAAAAGGCTGTGGTGGGCTTATTTTGGATGGAGCAGGCGAGCGCAGCGAGCCGCAGGCCTAGCGATGTGGAAGGGTGGCCGTAGGCCAGACCGAGGCGGCAAAGCCGCCAAAGGGCCGAGCGAATAGCGAGCCCTGCAACGTAGCGCCGACGAGCGTAGCGAGGCGGAGGCCCCAAACGATAAGAAATATATTATTGATATAGGCAAGTCGATTCAATTTGGAAAGAGAAAGGAAGGGGATCTTCGATGAGTTCAGAAACTTATTTGTATTTTCGGCCAAATGAATCACTGAATATGCAGAAAGTACAACTTGCTTTTCCGATTGTAGAGCTTTATTTGGCTGGGCAGGCCAGTCCTATTAGAATTCCTTTGGCCGAACAGGATTATTTGTCTTTGGAGCGGGAGGAAGAATTGCGTCATCGTTTTCAGCAGCGTTTTCAGGAGGCTGTGATGAAAGAGGGCGAGTATCTTTTTATGGCGGATTATGAGTTGCCGCAGGATTTTGAGTTGGCGGAAACTCGCTTATATTTTGACCATCCGAGTTTTGAAGAGCGTTTGGATTTGCAGGGATTTTATTTGCGTTTGCCTTATTTGCGTAGGGAGCAGGAACAGGGGTATTGGTTGATGTTGCCACAATTGGGTTTGGAAGGTTTTGCGGCCAAAGAAGAAGATATTCCGCAGCAGCTCAAGCAATTGGTTGAGATTGATGTGCTTCGGGCGGGGAGGTTGGAATATGTGCAGGGGTTGATGCCTCTTTTTTGGACTGAAAATATGAGTTTAAAAAAGGGGCATGTTCAACTAGAAGCTTATAATCTCAAGGAATTGAATGCCTTGAAGGAAAAGAATGAAAATAGCCTTTTGCCTTCAGCGGCTACGCCTTTGCTTAAGGCAAAAAAGCAGCAGCTTTGGGGGCATGAAGAGGCTTTGCAGGAGCTTTTGCAATTGTTGCAACAAGAAGGGCAGTCGATTCTTATTGTAGGGCCTTCGGGGGTAGGGAAATCTACGCTTTTGCTGGAAGCTATGCGTAAAAGAAAGAGTAAAAAGCCGCAGATTTGGAAGACTACAGCGGCTCGGCTCATTAAGGAACTGAGTGGAGAGACGGGTTGGCAAGAAAAGCTACACCTACTTGTTCAGGAATTGCGACAGTTGAAGGAAGTGCTTTATGTAGAGCATTTACTTTCCTTGTTTGAGGTTGGGCAATATTCGGGCAGTGATTTGAGCATGGCGGAGCAGTTGCGTCAGCATTTGGATCGGGGAGAAATCCGTATGATTGCCGAATGTACGGCAGAGGAGTTGGCCTTAATTGAGAGTCGGAGTCCGTCTTTTTTACAACATTTTCAGCGTTTGGAGCTGGTTGCGCCCAAAGGGCAGCAACTGCTAGAGATCGTGGAGGGCAAGTTGCAGCAGCGAGCCAAGAGTATGGGGGTGAAAATTGATTCGGAGGCTATTGCTGAAGGTTTGCGTTTACAGTTGCGCTATCAGCCGTATTCTGGTTTCCCGGCCAGAAGCATTCGATTTATGGAAGGTATTTTACAACAGCATAAAGAAGAAGCTGGGAAAATTAGCCGAACTCAGGTGGTACAAGCTTTCTGTCAGGAGAGTAATATGCCAGCCTTTATGGTTGATCCAGAGATCAAACTTGATCCTTTTGCCTTAGAACAATTTTTTAGACGACAGCTTTTTGGGCAGGATGCGGCAGTAGAGAGTCTGAGAGATGTATTGGCTTTAGTGAAAACGGGCTTAAATCGTCCAGAAAAACCCATTGCTTCTTTGTTGTTTGCGGGCCCAACGGGAGTGGGGAAAACGGAATTGGCGAAGCTCTTGGCGGAATACATGTTTGGGAGTCGGGAGCGAATGATTCGTTTTGATATGAGTGAGTTCTCTTCGCCTTATGATGTCATGCGATTGATTGGAACCGATTTTAATTCTGATGGGCTACTTAGTTCGGCGGTTCGTCGTGAACCCTTTTCGGTTCTTCTTTTTGATGAGTTAGAGAAAGCGCATCCCTCTTTTAATGATTTATTGCTACAGATTTTGGGCGAGGGGCGCTTGAGTGATAGCCGAGGGCAATTGGTCAACTTTTGTAGCTGCATCATTATTATGACCTCTAATGTGGGCGCAGCCAATTTGCAAAACAAGCGAATTGGTTGGGCCGATAGCTTGTCTAATCTGGAGCTACAACAACATTTTGAGCAAGAATTGCAGAAATTCTTTCGACCAGAGATATACAATCGCCTCGATCGCATTTTGCCCTTTCAGCCTTTGGGGCAAGAATTGATGTTGCAGTTGGTGGAAAGAGAGTTGGGCTTATTTAAAGAACGGGAGGGGCTGAAACGTCGCCCGATTGAACTCAATTGTTCGATGGCCCTCAAGATGCGATTGGCACAGGAAGGCTATCAGCCAAAATATGGAGCGCGGGCTTTACAGCGGGCTATGCGTTCTTTGTTATACTTGCCTTTGGCGGAAGAGTTGAATAAATATGGACCCGATGATCGCTTAGACGTTTTGGCTGATTATGATCCTAAGGAACAAGCGGTCGTTTTTCAGTTAAGGGCTCAAAGCCAGGAATTTACAGCCTTAATTGAGCAGCTGAGTCAAGGACAATATATGGACTTTGCCAGTGAACTTCGCTATGATTTTCATCTACTCAAAGAGGGACAATTTTATATTCAGTTGCAAACACAGCTTGAACAAATCCGTAGGGAACAGGCTGAGCAAGAGCATGCTGGAGCTGCTCGCTTCCTCAATAGAGGAAGTAAACTTTTGGCAGAAATTCAACAAAAAGGAGAAGAGATTGATGCGTTGGAAACCGAGATGGCGCTTTGTAGTCTAGGCTATAGAGATTTTAATCGTCAACGACATCAGGCTCTGAAAGATTGGGAGAAAGAATTTTTTGCGGCCAAATTGTCGCTTTATCGCTTAATGGATAATCAAGCCGATGACTTAGAATTACATATTTATAGTGATCCAGAAGCCTTTACCGATCTTCGGATTCCACAATTTATTGCTCAGGCTTGTCAAGAGGAAGGTTTCCTATTAAGCCTAACAGCCATTTTGGCCCCCAAACAATTAGAGAAGTTTGTGGAAGAGGTTTGGCTCGATGAAATGAGCTACCAAGCCCTAGACGAAGGTAAATTACTAGAGGAAAAAGAAGAAAACGGACAGCGTTATTATAAAGTGGGCCGTAGCCAATATCAATACATAGAACAGCCCATTCAACAACTCGAAGAATTGGCCCATCTAGATCATTTAGGCCGCTTGTTTGCCTTGCGTCTACATATTGAAGGTCCTGGCGCCCGACTATTTTTTGCGCATGAATACGGCTTGCATGCCCTAGAGTATGATTTAGATAAATTCTATTACTATTATTTAGTGCAAGGAGATGAGCAAAATGAACTGCCCGAAGAACTACACCGAATGAAGGTCCGATCACTTAGCAGAAGCCCCAAACGCAAATATCGCCTGCAACGCATCGAGGATAGCGAGTTCCAACTCTCTAAACAAGAAGTCCCCAAAGAACAATACTTTCAGCAACTATATAGCATCTGGAAGCAGCTCTTTAGGGACCATATTGAGGCTTTGGTGCAGTAGACTAACGACGCTTTTTGCGCATATAGCCTGGAAAAAGATTAGATTTTCCTTTCTTCGTGCGCTTAGCACTCAGCTCTTTCTTCTTTTTCTTCTCTACCTCTTTCTTATTATTGTATTTCCCCTTACTCTTTAAGGTTGTTTCTCTAGCCTTGTCATCGGGATTAGGGGTGCTAAAACCAGGGTCAATACCTCCATAGGCAGGACAAGAAGGGCCTCTGTTACAGCTTTGTAGACCACTGCCTAATACGAGAAATAAAGAAAGAGTGATCAGTAAATATTTCATAAGTAAGCATATTTTAAAGTAACTTTAAAGTGAGCACAGCAGCTAAACCTTTAGCAGTTGCTGTCGTTTGTAGAAAGTACATATTATTCGTCAAATAGAAAAACGGATTTTCCATGAAGTACTTATTTGTTTCAGGCCTATTATTTTTTGGCCTAGCATTCAGCTTTTTTGCATTTAAATCAAATAACGATATGGCTAAGATTTATGATTTTAAGGTAGAAACAATTGACGGAGAAGAGATTGAACTCAGTCAATACAAGGGCAAAACGCTCCTCATTGTCAATGTAGCTAGCAAATGCGGACTCACTCCCCAATACGAAGAGCTACAAGCACTCTACGAAGAGTATAAAGACCAAGGCCTACTCATTTTGGGCTTTCCCGCCAATAACTTTATGGGCCAAGAACCCGGAAGTAATGAGGAAATCAAAAGTTTTTGTCGCATGAATTATGGCGTGGGCTTCCCCATGTTTGCCAAAATCTCTGTACAAGGCGACGATATCCACCCTCTCTATAGTTATCTTACCCAAAAGTCAGAAAATGGGGTCTTTGATGCTAAAGTGCGCTGGAACTTTCAAAAGTTCCTCGTTTCACCCCAAGGCGAACTCTTGCAGTCTTTTGGCCCCCGCCAAAAAGTAACAGAAGTAGAAGTCAGAGAGGCAATTATAGCCGCCTTACCAAAATAAAAGAATCTTTTTAGATCAACTGAACGCCTATTCATTTTGGATAGGCGTTTTTTTTGGGGGCTGCCCCGCCTTTCCTCCCTTCGGTCGTCAAACTGCAGCCTAAAGGCTTTGTTGTCGGCGGGTCGCTCCACTCCGCAGCTCGCTGTTCGCTCGGCCCTGCAGCCCTACGGGCTTTGGTCTGCCGCCTTTGGCGGCCCTGCTCCGGCAGCTCAGCCTGCGGCGGCGAAGCCGCCTGTCCACCGCAAATTTTAAAGGTCCAGAAACACATAATTTTTATTTTCTCCAATGCTTTTTTATCTTGGCTGTCTTCACAGAATAACAACAACAGCATGGAAAACATACAAATTTTAGAAATTCGCTCCGAATTAGGCGCAGGTACCCGAGGTGCAAGCCTAGGAATTGGAGCCATGAAGGTTGCTTCGCTCAAAATGAATGACACCTATTTTGCTCATTACCCCCTGCATCTGGTGCCCAATGAAAATGAGATCTTATTTCGCCCTAGCTCAACCACCCGCCACGCTAAACACATTAAAGGTATCCTAAAAGTTTACAATTATGTAGCAGATGCCATGGACCAACTTCTCACAGAAGGCACTCAATTCCTAACTATCTTATCTGGAGACCATTCTTCTGCAGGAGCTTCTATTGCTGGCTTGCGCAAGGCTTATCCAGATAAACGCTTAGGAGTGGTCTGGGTAGATGCACATGCCGATTTACACACACCTTATACCACGCCTTCAGGCAATGTCCACGGGATGCCTTTGGCCGCTTCTTTAGGTTTTGATAATTTGGATATGCGTCGCAATAATCTTTCTCCAGAACTCAATGTATATTGGGAACAACTCAAAAGGGTAGGAGATATCTCCCCAAAAATTTATCCCGAAGACCTTGTTTTTATCGGCTTGCGAGATACCGAAAAAGAAGAAAACTTCTTAATCGATCAACATAAAGTTAAGGTATTTGAAGTCCCTGAGGTCCAAGAAAAAGGCGCATTGCGTATTGCAGAAGAAACCCTACACTATCTACAAAATTGCGATATGATCTATGTCTCTTTTGATGTAGATAGTATGGATTCTAACTTAGTTTCGGAGGGCACAGGAACACCTGTCCCTAACGGATTGACCCCAGAGGAAGCTCGAAAACTGCTTTGTCGCTTTGCTCAAGAAGATCGCCTGAAATGTATGGAGGTAACGGAGGTCAATCCCTTACTAGACAACAAGCGCAACCTAATGGCCGAAACAGCCTTTTCCATTTTGCGCTCAGTAACCGATACGGTAGAGGAGCGTTTGCGCAAGCAACCTACAGACTAGGCATATTGTCCTGTATATAAGGATATTGAATGTCTTTCAAAAATAGACCCTGAGGGGGGACCGAATAGGCCCGCTTCAGGGCTTTTTGTTGGTCCATAGCCGCTTTTAATTCTGCTAAAGATAATTTAGCCGTTCCCACATTTAAACAAGCTCCCACAATCAGGCGAATCATACCCCGCAAAAAGCGATTAGATTGGACCTCATAACGCCAAAGATATGGATCGCTAAAATCCCATTCCGATCGACTCAGTTGACAACCGTAATGCTTGACATCACTATTAGTTTTGCAAAAGGGAAAAAATTCATCATAATTAAGCAGCAGCTGAGCCGCAGCCTGCACTTTTTCTGCATCCAACATTTGGGCTCTAGGAAAATGAAAGGCCGTCTCTTGCCGAAAAGGGTCAGGCCGCAAACTAAGTTGATAGACATAAGCCCTAGAAAAAGCATCGTATCGAGCATGAGCTTCCGCTTCTACCGCTAATAAACGATAAACAGCAAAATCTGGCCCTAGCAAACTGTTTAGACGAAAAGGGATGCGTTTTGGCAGTTCGCCTTTGGCATCAAAATGAGCAAAATATTGCAATGCATGAACGCCTGTATCCGTACGCCCACAACCCACAATTTGGATTTCTTGTCTTAAAATTGTAGATAAGGCCTCTTCCACTTTTTGTTGAACACTGATTTGTTGAGGTTGTCGCTGAAAGCCGAAAAACCGACTGCCGTTATAGGCAAATTCTAAAAAGTATCTTTTCATCATTTAACTTAGTTTGAACCGCAAATATATGCAAACTCTCCGAAAGACTGTTTTTTGGCCAAGCTTTGGCCTCTTGTCGCTCGCAATTATATACAGCATAGCAAATCCAGAAGGTTTTTTGGATCAAATGAAGCTGCTCAACGCAGCCTTGCTGTCTAATTGTGGTCCCCTATTCAGTCTAACGAGCTTTCTAATGCTACTGCTACTGATCGCATTGTTCGTATCTCCTTTGGGCCGTATTCGGATTGGAGGCCCCAAGGCAGAACCTATACTTAATCGCTGGAAGTGGTTTAGCATTACTATTTGTACTACTATTGCTACGGGAATTCTATTTTGGGGAACTGCAGAACCTTTATATCATTATGGTAGCCCACCAGCTTCTGCGGGCTTGGCTGCGGAAAGTCCAGAAGCAGCCCAGTTTGCTCTCTCTACTCTCTATTTGCATTGGAGTTTTACGCCCTATGCTATTTATAGTCTGCCTGCTTTAGTCTTTGCTTTAGCCCACTATAATTATGGCGCAAAATATAGCTTAACAGCCTTATTATTCCCCTTCTTGAAAACAAAAAAAGAAGGCGGTTTTCATAGTTTTAAAGGCTTATCGTCTATCATTGATAGCCTTTGCTTATTTGCTTTGGTCGCCGGTATGGCTTCTTCTTTGGGAGCAGGTTTGCTTACTTTAGCTGGTGGTTTAGAAAGCCAATTGGGTTGGACCGCCAACAGCAACATGTTGCTTCTCATTTGCATCATTACGGTACTAGCCTTTATTATTTCTGCTGCTACGGGCCTAAAAAAAGGCATCCAATTTTTGTCAAGCATAAATATTTGGGCCTTTATCTTCATCGCACTTAGCTTTTTATTTTTAGGACCAGGCCAAAAAATGTTGCCGCTAATCGGAAGTAGCTTAGGAGAATACTTTGGGACCTTCCTAGAAAAGAATCTATACAATATTTATCATCCAAAAGAAAAATGGGCCAATAGCTGGACCACCTTTTACTGGGCTAATTGGATGGCTTGGGCTCCGATCACCGCACTTTTTTTGGGTAAAATCGCCAGAGGCTATACCCTGCGCGAAATGCTGCTCTTCAATTGGATTCTACCCTCTATTTTTGCCCTGATTTGGATGAGCATTTTTGGCGGTTCTGCTCTTTGGGCTGTACAAACAGGAGAAGATTTACTCGGTAGCCTTTCAGCCAATGGGGCCGAGTCTATTATCTATGAACTTATGGCCAAATACGCTGCCCCGCTCATGCCCTTTATGGCCCTCTTGTTCATTTTTACCGTATTTTTATCCTATGTCACGGCCGCCGATTCTAATACAGAAGCCATGGGCAGCATTAGTATGGACGGCCTAGCCACAGGTGATTCCCCAAAGCTATATATTAAAGTGATTTGGGGACTTTGCATTGGTGCCGCCGCTTATATTATGGTCAGCCAAGCAGGTATAAAAGGGATTAAGATGCTCTCTAATTTGGGTGGATTACCTGCTCTGCTATTACTACTAACCGCTAGTTTGGGCTTATTGTATTGGATGTTTAAAAAGCGCTTTGGCTTTTAAGCAGCTTTTTTTGGCGTTACTCCTTTTATACTTGTTGCCGCTCTATGGTACTGCTCTCCAGCGCTAGGCTAATCCATTTAGCTTAACAAAGCTTTTGGAACTAAAAAAAACATTAGCCCTAAAGATTGTTTATATTTAGCGCCACGCATAAATTAGCAGCCCAAAAAAACGCTAGTTTTGCGCCTTTGCAGGCCGATGACCGAAGGGAATTCGGCCGCAGGATGAGCGCTGCGGAGGGGTGGCCGAAGGCCAGACCAAAGGCGAAACGAAGTGTAGCCTGCAGGGCCGAGCAGACCTGCGAGCCCCAAAGCATAGCGACCCGCCTGCAAGGCGGGAAGCCCCAAAGAATAAAAAACAATAGGTTTTCTTAAAACAGACTATGAGCTTTCTATATCCCAGTTTTTTATGGGCACTTTTGGCCCTGATTATCCCTGTTATTATTCACCTCTTCTATTTTAGAAGGTACAAAACGGTTTATTTTACTAACCTCCGCTTCCTAAAGGAGGTAAAAGAACAAACTAACTCCTGGCAACGACTGCGCAATTTACTGGTCCTCGCTATGCGTATGCTGGCCCTAGCCGCCCTAGTCCTGGCTTTCGCCCAACCCTATTGGCAAAAAGCAGGTAGCAAAATGGAACTGGGCAACCATGATGTGAGCATCTTTTTCGATAACTCTTATAGTATGTCTGCCGAGGCCGAAGACCTACGCCTGCTAGAGAAAGCCCGCCGCCGAGCCGAGGAAATTGTCGCTGCCTATGGTCCCAATGATCGCATCCAGATTTTATCTATGGACCTAGAAGGCCGCGATCAACGCCTTTTGTCTAAAGAAGATGCCCTACAAAGAATTCGAGAAATTCAACTGTCTTATCAGGTGCAGGATATGGAGCGCGTTTTTGCTCGCCAAAAACAAGCCCTAGAAAAAGGTAGCAATAAGAAGAAACAGGCCTTTATCATTTCTGATTTCCAGAAAAATAGCAGCGATTTGGCCCAAATTGAGGCCGACTCTCAACTGCAACTGAGCCTGGTCCCCCTACAAGCACAAGCCCTAAAGAATGTCGCTATTGATAGCGCCTGGTTTGAAGCCCCTGTTCAAGGGCTCAACCAAAATAATCGCCTCTTTGTTAAGATTCATAACTATGGCCAAACGGACCAAAATAAACTTCGCCTCTCGCTACAACTCAATGGCGAGAACCGCCCAATTGGAAGCCTAGACGTACCTGCGAATAGCTCTATTTACGATACGATTAGCCTCAACCTGAATAAAACAGGCTGGTATTTGGCCGAACTTCAATTGACGGATTTCCCCATTGAGTTCGATAATAGTTATCGCTTTTCTTTTTATGTCAAGGAAAAGTTGCGCCTACTAGAACTTTATGAGAATCAACCCCTATCTGCCGTTGCCGCCGCCTTTGCGGATGATGATTATTTTGAGGCCAAAGCTCAGGCAATTAGCCAATTAGACTATTCTAAGCTGCCCAATAATGACCTCATTATCCTTAGCCAACTCAATAGTTTGTCTTCTGGCCTCCAAGCCGAACTCAAAACCTATGTGGAAGAAGGCGGAAAACTACTCATCTTGCCCGCCCGCTCAGCCAAACTAGAAGATTATAATAGCTTTTTGCAGCAATTGGGCGCCAACCGCTTAGCACCCCTAGAGCAAAAAGAACGCAAGGTGGCTAGCATCAATTACCAAGATTTTATCTTTAGCGACGTCTATGAGAATGAATCGGAACGGATGAAACTGCCCATCAGTCAAGCGAATTTCCCTTTGCGCAAATCGGCCAAAGCCGCCGAACAACAACTTTTGCGCTACCGCGATGGCAGCAGCTTTTTAGGAAAGTATAAGGTGAAAGATGGCTTTCTGTATTTATGCTCAGCCCCCGCCGATTCCGAAAGCTCTGACCTGAGCAAGAATGGGGAGGTTTTCGTTCCTATGCTCTACCGCATGGCCCTTGAAAGCGGCAAAAGACAACAGATCGCTTATATTATCGGCCAAGACCAAAACCTAGAATCAGAGGCGCAAGCCCAACAGCAAGAAACGGCCTTTAAACTAGGCAACGGCCAAGTAGAATTTATTCCCGAACAACGCCGACTCGGCAATCATCTGCTTTTGGGCCTCAATAACCAATTGCAACAAGCTGGTTTTTATCAGCTTTATTTGGACCCCAAAACGGTATTGGACCAATTCGCCTTTAACTACAACCGCCGAGAATCACAACTCGATTTCTTTTCTCTAGAAGAACTAAAAACCGCAGCAGAAGGCCGCTATAATATTATTGACGGAAATTACGGACAAGATTTTGGCAGCCTCGTTCTAGAAGAAACTGAAGGCGCCGCCCTCTGGAAATACTTTTTGCTGCTCAGCCTTCTCGCTCTTCTACTCGAAACGCTTTTGCTCCGCCTCTGGCAACCACAAACACCCAAAACAAATGTCTCCTAGCTATCATCAACTCGATTTTGGTCCGCATCGCCTCCACTATGGTTGCTTTGGCCAAGGACCAAAAGCCTTGGTCGCCCTGCATGGCTTTGCCAATCATGGCGGCTACTTCGAAGAGTTGAAGAGCCTGGGAGAACGCTATCGAGTCTTTGCCCTCGATCTGCCTTTTCATGGAAAAACGCATTGGGAGAAGCCCCAATTTAATCCCCAAGAACTTCTGCAGATCATTCAGCTCATGCTGGCAAAAGAAAATTTTAAACGCTTTAGCCTGGCGGGCCATAGTATGGGGGGGCGCATCGCCCTTGGCTTATTGCCCAAACTATGGCCCCATTTAGATGCCCTCATTTTGTTGGCGCCAGCAGGCCTGCAACCCACGCCTTCCGATAGCCCCATTTTGTTTCCCCTCTTTTTGCGCCGCTTTTTAGCCGCTCGCCTAGAGCCCCCTGGCTGGATTCTATCCATTTTTGCCTGGGCCAGAAAAGCTAAGCTGCTGAACAAAGCTACTTATGTTCTGTTCCGCCAACAAATTGAGCAGGCCGACCGCCGACAACGCTTGTTTAACTGCTGGATCTCCCTTTACAACTTCCCCGTCCATAAACGGAAGCTCAAAAAGTTGATTCAAGAAAAAGAACTACCCCTATATATAATATATGGTAAGGAAGATGAGATCACCCCTGGCCGCTACGGACAACAATTTGCAAAAAATCTCCCTTCGGCCCAATTCCACTGGGTAGCAGATGGCCACTTCTTCCTCAGAGCCCCACTCAACCAATGCCTGGCCCAAATCCTAGAGGAACAACCCTATTTTTAATACAACTCCCACTGAATCCCCTGATCCAAAAGCTCAGAATAAAGCCCCAAATCTTCTTCCTTCTCCAAATAGAGATAAACCTTTTTCAAACGAGTGAATTGCTGCAGCAAAGGCTGCCATTTCTCTACAAATTCCGCTGGACTTTGAGGGGCCATATAAAGCGCAACGACCTTGTCCGCATAGCTTAACGCCTCGGCTGGAAAGCAAATATCTTCCTGATCACAAAGCCGAAGATCCAAAACGATATCTTCCTGCAATTTCTCCAATTCCCATACAGATTGATGACAACGCTTCGGCGCTCGCCTAAAATCAAGTGTATAAGCGGTCTTTCTATTTTGTCTAAATAGTTGGACCTTTTTTTTGCGCAAATCCATACTCAAACTATCCATTCCATAATAAGAAGAGACCTCTATATCTGGCAACTTGACCTGATAAGCCTGCAATTTCCCCTTTTTGTACTGCAAATAATGCCGCAAATCTTCCTGTAAATAAGGGCCCGTAAAATACAGTTTCTCCAATCGCCCTTTTTTGTCCGTCTGCCAATCCATTATTAAGGTAGGAACATCCGGCTCTCCATAGAGATAAGCATAATGCCGACAATGGCCGTAGGGCTTCCCATTCCGAATTTCGCCCTCTTCCTGCAAACGCCCCTCCTTATCATAATGCTCGTATTTCCCCTCCCTCAAACTAGGCAACAGCCGATTTAGCCCCTCCAATAAGCGCTGCATATTCTCAATCGGCACTCCCGCCTTAACCCGTCTATAAATAAAGGCGTGAAGCCGACGAAACCGCTGCCGAGCAAAATAAGGCTTGGGATGCTTTATGTTCCCCCCATAAAAATCCTCTGGTCCATAACGCACAAACAGCCCGCGTCCCGTCCCACTAAAATCATATCCCGGCCGCTCCGCATAATAGTTCGCATAATTGGGCAAAGCCCCCAACTGCGCCAAATTGGCTAGATGTTGCTCTTCTCTAGCCAAAGAGAAATCCCGACAATAAGCAATCCCATCTTCCATAAATACCCTTAGCGCATAGCGTTCCATCGGACTCAAATCCCACCACTTCTTCTGAATTTGGTTCGCATAATAGGCCCCAGCCGCTCCTAAAAATGACTCAAAACCTGCGCCCAACTCCTGATTCAATGCTGGAGCTGGATTTTCTGCCCGCCAAGTGACAAACGGAAAAGCCTGAGCATTTAGCAGTATATTGTCATCCAACAGCAAGTAAATTGGACTCAGTCCCTCTGATAGGTTTTCATCCAAAATATCCTGTAAATCCTCCAAAGGGCGCTGCCCAAAAGCCGCTAGTGCATAGGCGGTAAATAGTAGTAATAAATAATTTCTCAACTTCTAATTTTTATGATTTGGGGCCTCCCGCCTTCGGCGGGCGCTACGCTTTGGGGCTCGCAAGCCTGCTCGGCCCTGCGGCGGCTCCGCCGCCTGGGTCTGGCCTTCGGCCACCCCGCCGCATCGCTAGGCCAGTCGCTTCGCTCCTCGCTCGGCCGTTATTCCCTTTGGTCATCGAACTGCGGCTTTCAGTCTTGTTGTCGCCGGCTTTGCTGGCTCGGTCTGGCCTACGGCCACCCCTTCACATCGCTAGGCCGCTCAACTGAAATAGCCTACATTTAATGTTTTGCTTCGGCCCTTTTGGGCAAAAAAAAGGGGGCTGCCTTCTGCAGGTAGCCCCTTATCTCTTTTATTCTGCTTTCAACTCATCTTTATCGGGTACAGCCTCTTTGGGTGCCTTCCCTTTAAAGGTGCTCATGGTTTTATATACTCCGAATAAACGGCCCGCCACAAAATCAAAGGTTCGAGTAGGAAGTATTCCCTTAAGCAAGGGAATCGCCTTGGTCATAAAGGGCTCCATCACTAAGATGTCATCTTCCTTAACGGCTTTCATGATTTTATCTACTATATACTCTGGCTCCATAATGGGCGTAAGTGCTGGAGCAGTTACCCCGTCAAACATTCCTGTATTGATATAGCTAGGTAGGATAGTACTAACCACCACGCCATTTTTAGCTTCTTCCTGTTCTAAACGCAAAGATTCGGACCAACCCACTACGGCCCATTTACTGCCCGCATAGACAGACATATTGGGGTTGGGGATTAGGCCCGCAGCCGAAGCAATATTGACAATATGGCCTTCGCCTTGGTCTTGCATATCGGGTAGAAATTGTAAGGCAATATGCATTGGGGCCGAAACATTGATATCAATGGTCTTCCGAATATCTCGATGGCTATGCTCCTCAAAGCGTTTGCCCACAACAATGCCCGCATTGTTAAAGAGGATATCAACCATCCCCCATTGTTTTTTACAAGCGGCGGCCGCCGCTTCTATGTCTTCTAGGCTAGCCACATCCACTACTTGAATGGCTACCTCATGTCCGCGGCCCTTAAACTCTTCTTGGGTCGCTAAAAGCTTCTGCTCATTGATGTCCCACAAGATAACTTTATAGGCATTTTGGCGCAAACAACGCTCGGCAATCAGTTTTCCTATTCCAGCTGCCCCCCCAGTAATGAGGACTGTTCTATTGTTTATTCTTGACATAATTCATTGATTTTGGTTCTACAAGATAAGAAGAGCCCCGCAATATATTGTTTTGCAAAGGGACTTATTTTTTGAGCTTGACCTTTTTTTTAGATGTAAAAAGGCTTCTTTATATATAAATATATATTTCCATTTCAAGGTTAAGCTTTCCTTTCCACAGGCTTTTTATGTCCATGTTTGACCAAAATAGTGTCTATTTGTTAGGGATGTGTTAAAAAATGAAATAACGCAACAAAATGAAAAAAGGCAAAAGTTATGTCTGGGACATAACTGGCTATGTAAAAAACATAACTGGCTATGCAGGACTTCAATTTGGCCTAGCGATGCGGCGGGGTGGCCGTTAGGCCAGACCCAGGCAGTGTAGCCGCCGCAGGGCCGAGCGACCCGACCAACGGGAGCCGACGCAGCGAAGCAAGTAATAGCGAGCTGCGAAACGTAGCGCCCGCCGCAGGCGGACAACAAGGCTGCAAGCCGCAGTTCGACGACCGGAGGGAGTAACGCCCCAAAAAAACAAAATGGGTACAGGAAGTAAATGTATATATCCCCATTTCCATATATTTCCCGCCTACAATCCGCTGAAATTCCCATTTTAGGCCCTTTCATTTTCAATTGAGGGCTTTTAGGTTTTAAGGAGTTCAGAAAAAAATTTATCTTTCGCCTCCAAGGATCAGGAGATCCAACAATTTTGATTTACAAAAAGCCAAGATGACGAAGATTAAATTTGGTACCGATGGCTGGCGCGCCATCATCGCAGATACTTACACCAACGATAACCTCAAAAGAGTAGCCTTAGCTACCGCTCAATATATTAAGGCCGAAGGTGGCCAAGCTGTAGTGCTCGGACACGATTGCCGTTTTGCAGGAAGCATGTTCGCCGATTTGGCGGCCCGCATCTTTGCCGACCAAGGCTTAAAAGTCTATTTGGCCCAAGGTTTTGTTTCTACGCCTATGGTTTCTTTAGGGGTAGTTTTGCAAAAGGCATTTATGGGCGTGGTTATCACGGCCAGCCACAACCCCCCCAGCTATAATGGCTATAAATTAAAGTCGGCCTATGGCGGACCTAGCATTCCCGCCGAAGTAACGGAGGTAGAAAACCGCATCGCCGATGAGGTACCCGCTACACCAAGCACTACTCAGGCAGAATTTGTCGCTCAAGGCAAAATCGAATATATCGATCTCGAAAAGTTGTATGTGGAGCACTGCCGCAAGGCCTTTGATATCGAGGCGATCAACAATTCTTTTGTCAATCTGGCTTATGATGCCATGTATGGCGCTGGCCAAAATGTGGTTCGCCAACTGATTCCAGCGGTAACAGAATTGCATTGCGATTATAACCCTAGCTTTATGGGCCAGGCTCCAGAGCCCATCCACCGCAACCTAGGCGAGCTTTCTGCTCTTTTGGCCAAAACGCCCGAACTCAACGCAGGCCTAGCCAATGATGGCGATGCCGACCGCATCGGGATGTATGATGAGGAGGGCCGCTTTGTCGATTCGCATCAGATTTTGTTGCTCCTCATTCACTACCTACACAAATATAAAGGGCTTTCAGGCAAGGTGGTCGTGACCTTCTCGGTAACGGACAAAGTGAAAAAACTTTGCGAACGCTATAACTTGGATTGCCAAGTGACCAAAATCGGCTTTAAATATATTGCCGAAATTATGACCAAAGAGGAAGTTCTCGTTGGGGGGGAAGAATCGGGCGGAATTGCCGCTACGGGCCATATTCCCGAAAGAGATGGTATCTGGATTGGCCTCATTCTCCTTGAGTTTATGGCCAAAACAGGCAAAACGCTCAGCCAATTGATGGACGAAATCTATGAGTTGGTTGGTCCCTTCGCCTTCAACCGCGATGATCTCCACCTCAACAATGAGCTAAAATGGCAGATTGTAGAAAATTGTAAGGCGGGCAGCTATAGCCAATTTGGTCCCTACAACATCCAAAAAGTGGAGGATATTGACGGCTTTAAGTTTTACCTACGCGATGATGCTTGGGTGATGATTCGCCCTTCAGGCACCGAGCCCGTTTTGCGGGTTTATGCCCAAGCGCCTACCGATGAAGAGGTGCGCCAAATCCTAGATGCTACCAAAGCGGCTCTTTTAGAGGGCTAAGATTTGGGGCCTCCCGCAGCCCTTTTATTTGGGGCTGCGGGCGCTACGTTTCGCAGCTCGCAGGTCGCTCGGCCCTGCGCAAAAAACAAGTTTTTGCTGGGTCTGCGGCTTTGCCGCACTGCCTACCATCGCTAGGCCATTCGGCCTTCGGCCGCTAGGGAACTATCTCTCCACTGCTAATTGCCTAAATCGCATGAATAAAAAAGCATACTTACTTTTAGCCCTGCCTTTTTTCTGGACCGCCTGTCAATCGCCTCCTACGCAAGAGGCCATGGCCCAAGAAGCGGCCAAAGAAAATGCTGCCCAAGAAACGGCTTATCGCTTCAAGCAATGGAGCCGGAAAATGGAGGCTTCTACTATTGATAGTAGTAGCCAATCGATACAACTACAACGCCTTAGTCTTAGCTTAGATGCTTCGGCCAAGGAGGAGGTCAAAGCTATTTTGGCCCAATATGACGATAAAGAAAACCAAGCACCCGATAGTTTGTTTCAGGAAGATGCGCCGAGCAAAAAGACACGCCTTCCCATTGAAAATGGGGCTGTTTTGATTGGGGTGCGCAACTATGAGCAAGCCTATAAGAAAATCAAGGAGTTAGCCGCTACTTATCAAGCTGAAATTATTTCTGAGGAAGAAAAAGGCAGCGATTTGCAATTGGAGAACACCTTGGTCCTACAACTGCCGCCTAGCAATTTCCAAATCTTTTTGGAGGAGCTGCGGGAGCTATCGGTTGTGCTGCGAGAAAAGCGCATTTGGCGCCAAGATTTGGGCGGTCAATTTGTGGAGCTCGATAGCCGATTGAAAAATAAGTATTTGGCCAAAACTCGTTTGGAGAGTTTGATGCGCAATGCGCAGGACGCTCAGGCTATTTTGCCTATTCAAAGAGAGCTGGACCAGATTACAGAGGATATCGAGTTGCTCAAGCAGAGCGTCAATTTGATGTTGGAGAAATCGGCCCATAGTAGCATTACTTTGACCTTTTACCAGGAGGTAAATCCTGAGGAAAAGGTACAGCAGGCTGCTTTTGGCAATCGGATGGCAGAAGGAGCGCAAACGGGTTGGACCAATTTCAAGGAGTCTTTGGTGAGCATGGCTTACCTTTGGCCCTATATACTACTTGGCCTTATCTTTTCGCTAACAGCGCTTTTTGCGGCCCGCTCTAGCCGAAAAAGAGCCCAGGAAGCCAAACTAAAAGCCTTTCAGGCGCAGCAAGCTTGGCTCATGCAGCAAAAACAGTTGCAGCAGCCCAAGGCGCCCAAGGATAGCGAATAGGCAGCTTGGCTGCCTTTGGGCCAACGGCCCAAAACGGCCTAGCGCTGTGAAGGGGTGGCCGAAGGCCAGACCGAGCCAGCAAAGCTGGCGAAGGGCCGAGCAGTCTTGCGAGCCCCGCAACCTAGCGCCTGCCGCAGGCAGGAGGCCCCAAAAAATATTAAAAAAATCTCTTTTGGGAAGAGCATTTCCCAACTATAAAAAACGAGCAAGATGAAGTACGATCTCACCATCATCGGATCTGGACCTGGCGGTTATGTAGCTGCCATTCGCGCAGCCCAATTGGGCCAAAAAGTCGCTATTATTGAGCGTTATCCTACTTTGGGCGGAACCTGCCTGAACGTGGGTTGTATTCCCTCAAAAGCGCTATTGGATTCTTCGGAGCATTTTCATGCGGCGGAGAAAAAATTCCAAGACCACGGCATTAACATTTCTGGACTTTCTGTAGATTTTGGACAGATGGTTAAGCGTAAAGATGAGGTGGTTTCGCAGACTTGTGCGGGGGTAGAGTTCTTGATGAAAAAGAACAAAATTACCGTTTATACCGGCCACGGAAGCTTTGTGAATCGCAATACAATTCAGATTGTGCCCAAAGATGGCGAAGGGGAAACGCAGACGATTGAAACCGATAAAGTGATTATTGCTACGGGTTCTAAGCCTGTTTTGCCTGCGGCTTTCAACTATGATAAGCAGCGTGTTATTAGCTCGACAGAGGCCTTGAACTTGAAAGAAGTGCCTAAGCGTTTGTTGGTCATTGGTGCTGGAGTAATTGGATTGGAATTGGGTTCTGTTTATGCTCGTTTGGGCACAGAGGTCGAGGTCATTGAGTACCAAAATGCTGTTTTGGGTGGCATGGATGCCGATTTGGGCAAAGAAATGCGCAAAGTGCTCAAGAAAGAATTGAAAATTAACTTCCACCTCAACCACAAAGTAGAAAGCGTAGAAAACCTAGGCGAAGAAGTTGTTTTGGTTGCTGAGGCGCGCAAAGATGGTAAAAAATTGGAGCTCAAAGCGGATTATTGTCTAGTGGCTATTGGTCGCCGTCCTTATACAGATGCTTTGGGACTAGAAAATGTGGGAGTAGAATTGGATGAGCGTGGACGCGTCAAAATTGACAATCACATGCAAACCAATGTAGAGGGTATTTTTGCTATTGGTGATGTTGTTCGTGGGGCTATGTTGGCCCATAAAGCCGAGGAAGAAGGCGTTTATGTTGCGGAATACATCAGTGGTCAGAAGCCTCATATCAACTACAATTTGATTCCTGGCGTGGTTTACACTTGGCCTGAAGTGGCTGCAGTGGGCCAGACAGAAGAAGAATTGAAAGCGGCCAAAGTACCTTACAAAGTAGGTAAATTCCCTTTCAAAGCGCTTGGTCGCGCTCGTGCTTCTGCGGATACCAATGGTTTTGTAAAAATTCTATCGCATAAAGAAACCGATGAGGTATTGGGCGTGCACATGATTGGTGCTCGTTGTGCTGACCTCATTATTGAGGCGGTAGCGGCCATGGAATTCCGTGCTTCTGCAGAGGATATGTCTCGTTATAGCCACCCGCACCCCACTTTCACCGAGGCGGTGAAAGAGGCAGCATTGGCGGCTACAGAAGATCGCGCCTTGCACAGCTAGGTCAAAAAGAACTGAAATGAGGAGCAACAGCTCTTGGACCGGTGCCAAGGGCTGTTGCTTTTTTTTATAAGAAGCTAATAACAACAACTATGAGTTTAGCCGCATCAGAATTGATTTTGAATCCCGATGGCAGCATTTATCATTTGAATATGCAGCCCGAACAATTGGCCGATACCGTTATTTTGGTTGGAGATCCAGAGCGAGTGAGTAAAATCAGTTGCTACTTTGATCGTATAGATACGGAAATTCACAAAAGAGAATTTGTGATTCATACAGGAGAATTGGGAGGGAAGCGCATCACGGTCATGTCGACAGGCATGGGGACGGATAATATTGACATTGTCATCAATGAGCTAGATGCTTTGGTCAATATTGATTTAAAAACAAGGACCCTCAAAAAAGAATTACGCAGCTTAAAGCTCCTACGGATTGGTACTTCGGGCAGTTTGCGGGAGGATATTCCTGTGGGGAGCTTATTGATGAGCCGTTATTCGATTGGCTTGGAAGGTCTATTGGGCTTTTATGAGCGTCCGATCAGCGAAGACGAAAACTTATTGGCTAAAAAAGCCCAGGCTTTGTTGGCTGAGTTAGATTTTGGTATTCGTCCAGAAGCCGTCAGTTGTGGAACAGCACTATTAGAGCAATTTCGTCCCGCTGGTTTTTTGGAGGGAATTACGCTAACGGCAACGGGCTTTTATGCCCCACAAAACCGGGAGCTTAGAGCGAAGAACCGCATGCCAGCTCTATTGTCGAAGTTTAGAGCCTTGGAATTTGATGGATATAAAGCCACCAATTTAGAAATGGAAACGGCTGGGATTTATGGCTTGGCTACGGCATTGGGCCATCAGGCCCTTTCGCTAAATGCCATTTTGGCGAATAGAGAGGCTGGGATCTTCCACGATCAGCCTAAAAAATTGGTCAAAGAACTGATAGAGAAAAGCTTGGAATTAATTTAAAGTATACGATAGTTTTATAGGTCGTTTTTTTAGTTTATATTGAGGGTGATTTATTTAAAGTTACCTCAATACAGACTTATGAACTGGAGTACGATTCCATTTTTCCGTTTACTATTACCTGGCTTATTGGGCCTATTGTTAGCCTATTGGATGCCTTGGGCGGCTGCGGCCCTTTGGGGTGGTTATTTATTTGGGGGGCTATTGCTTCTTTTATTGCTTGGGCAGTATTTGGGGCGATATTCCCCTTTTTTTTGGCGTTTTTGGGGTTTGGGTTTGCAGCTTTTACTCTTATTGGGTGGTTATATTTGGACCTATGAGCGGGTTTTGCGTCCAACAGAGCAGCCGATTCCATTAGTTTGGACCGAGTTTCGGGCTAGGGTAAATAGTTTACCTCAACCGAAAAGCAAAACGGTACAGCTAGAGTTGCAACTAGCCCATTATTATGAAGCGGAAAAAGGCTGGCAAGTTTGTCAAGAGCCGCTTTTGTTGTATTTGCCCAGAGATAGTCAGAGTTTGGCGCTAAATTATGGGGATGAATTGGTCCTTTTGGGCAAGCCCAAGGCTTTTGAGGCCCCAAAAAACTATGGTCAATTTGATGCTCAGGCTTATTATGGGCAAAAGGGGATTTCGGCCCAGATGTATAGCAAAAACTGGCGTTTAGCGGCTAAGGCGGCGCCTAGCTTTTGGGGCATTTTAATTGATTGGCGTTTATTTTTAAAAGCGCGATTGCGGCGGCTAATTCCCGATCAGGATGCTGCTTATTCGGTGGCGGCGGCTTTGATTTTGGGAGATAAGACCGATTTGGACCAAGATCTTCGGCAGGCTTATTCGGCCACAGGGGCTAGTCATGTTTTGGCCGTTTCGGGCTTGCATGTGGGCCTATTGGCCAGTATTTTAGGGGCCTTAATCAAATTATTTAGGCGAAGATCGGCCTGGCGTTATTCTTTTCGAGAGGCGGTCTTATTATTATTAGGCATTTGGTTATTTGCCTTATTGACAGGGGCGGCTCCTTCGGTTTGTCGGGCGAGTAGTATGTTTTCGCTTTTGATATTGGGGCAGTGTTTGGGTCGAAACTCCTCGATTTACAATAGCCTTTCGGGCTCGGCTTTTTTGCTCTTGCTTTATGATCCAGCTAATTTATGGAATTTGGGTTTTCAACTTTCTTATTTGGCTGTTTTGGGCATTGTTTATTTTCAGCCTAAGCTCTATCGTTGGTATTATTTTTCTTTTTGGCCCCTGCAATACATCTGGGGCTTGTTTACGGTTTCTTTGGCGGCGCAATTGGCTACTTTGCCGCTCACGCTCTATTATTTTCATCAGTTTCCGACCTATTTCTGGTTGTCGGGTTTGTTGGTGGTGCCCTTGGCGGGCATCCTTTTGCCTTTGGGCATGGCGGCCTTATTGTGCTTAGATATTCCCATTTTGGGCGGACTTTTATCCTGGGCGCTCGTTTTTCTTTTGCGCTTGATGAATGGGGCAATTTTGGATATGGAAACTTGGCCATTGGCCAAAATTTCGGCTTTTGAGTTGGCCCCTTGGGAGCTACTATTGGCTTATTTGGCCATTTTGTCTTTGGTTTTGAGCTTAGGATGGCGGCGGATAACGCCCTTATTGCTAGGCGCTTGTTGTTTATTGTGCATTTTGGGCCATAATAGTTGGCAGCAGTTAGAGGCCGAAAAGCAGGCGCATTTGCAGATTTATCAAAGCAATCGAGGGCTTTATCTAGATTATTTTTATGGCCGAACGGCCTATAGTTATTATGACTCGACGGCTTGGTCTTCAGCTCGGCAGCGGGGATATTTATCGGCGGGAAGTCAGCGGCGGGCCAAAATCAAAAAATTGGAAGAGCAGCCCGTTGCTAGTAAGCAAAATCAATGGTTATTATTGGGCCAAAAGCGGATATTGCTTCTTTATCAGTGGCCAGCGCATTGGCCCGAAAAAAAGATCGATTACCTTATAGCGGATACTCAGCTTTCGGATAGTTTGTTGTTGCCCATTATGCAGCAGCAACCCAATATGCAACTGATAAGAACTTCTTTAGGGAGATGATTTGGGGCCCGCGGCCAGCAAGCTGGCCGCCGCTAGGTTGCGGGGCTCGCAAGACTGCTCGGCCCTTCGCCTTTCGCTGGCTCGGTCTGGCCTTCGGCCACCCCTGCACAGCGCTAGGCCGTTTGGCCTTCGGCCACTGTAGGTTGAAACCTACAGCCAATTAACGAATGCATTTCTGTGTTCAATGGAGGGTTGAAACCCTCCATAAATAAACATTTTAGCTCTTGTTTGCTGTAGAACTCATTATGAGCCGATGGTTTTAACCTTCGGCTCATTTTTATTGCGCTTAGTATGGCCGCTTTGGTTGCTGTGGGTTTTAACCCACAGGTATATACATCCATCCTACAGGCGGCGAAGCCGCCGCAGGCCTAGGGATGGACAGCAGTGGCCGTTAGGCCAGACCAAGGCGCTGAAAGCGCCGAAGGGCCGAGCGAACAGCGAGCTGCGAAACAGCCCGCCGCCTTTGGCGGCAGGCCCCAAAAAGAATAAAAAAAGAGGGGAAGCTCAGAAATATTTAATTTTTTCCGTAACTATATTGAGCACTAAATCCAGATAATATGAAAAAGCGAAAAATTATAGACCTTTCTAAGGCGATACGGGAAAACAAGCGAGATCCTTGGTTTATGCGGGTAAAAATCAAGCATAAAAAGCATCGTCAGGCGCGTTGGTTAATTCGTTTATTGGGTTTGCCTTTTCGATTATTTCCCAAGAATTTTGAGGGTTGGGCGGATGATTATATAAGTATGGGGGTGCATTCGGTAACGCATATAGATGCGCCTTGGCATTACTCGCCTACTTGTGGGGGGCAGCGGGCAAAAACCATAGATGAGATTGATTTGGGGGATTGTATAGGGCCTGGATTAGTGATAGATATGTCGCATAAGGCTGATTTTGATCCAATTACGGAAGCGGATATTCGTGCTTTTTTGGAGCGGGAGCATTTAGTTTTAGAAGAGGGGATGATTGTGTTGATTCGGACAGGGGCGGATAAGTATAATGGAGAGCCAGATTTTCATCAGCGGGGAACGGGAATGAGTGCAGAAGCCACTCATTTTTTAATTGATCAGGGGATAAAAGTGATGGGCATAGATGCTTGGGGCTGGGATACGCCTTTGCCTGATCAGATTCGGCGGGCGAAAAAGGGGCGAGATCGTAATATTTTTTGGGAGGCGCATTTGGTGGGGCAGGAGAAGGAGTATTGGCATATGGAGCAGTTGGTCAATTTGGATGCGCTGCCTTATTCGGGTTTTGAGCTGGCTGTATTTCCCTTGAAGATAGAGGGGGCATCGGCTGCACCTGCTCGGGTCGTGGCTTTTTTGGAAGAATAGTGTGTTTTGTTAAGAGGGTCACAAAAGTAAAAAAGACAAAACAATACCTTCAGGAGGACATTTAAAAGGAATCATCATTTAAATGTGTTTAATAAAATAATAGATTATGGAAAACCAGCAAGGAGAAAAAGTAGAGGTATATAATATGCCTCGCATTGGTGATCAGGCGCCAGATTTTACAGCAGTAACGACAAAAGGAAGCATTACCTTTTCGGATTATGCAAAAGATAAGTGGGTTGTGCTTTTTTCACATCCAGCGGATTTTACTCCTGTTTGTACCACTGAAATGAGTGGATTTGCTTTGCGTAAGGCGGAGTTTGAGGCTTTAAATACGGAATTAATGGGTTTGAGTATTGATAGTATTCATGCGCATTTGGCTTGGGTAAACAATGTGCGTAAAAATACAGGCGTTTATTTGGACTTTCCCATTATTGCCGATATTGATATGAAAGTATCTAAGCTATATGGAATGTTGCAGCCCAATGAGAGTGATACGGCAGCGGTGCGGGCGGTATTTTTTATTGATCCCAAAAAGAAAGTTCGCTTGGTTATGTATTACCCATTGAATGTGGGCCGCAATATGGATGAGATTTTGCGTGCGTTGGAGGCTTTACAGGTATCTGATGAGCACAAAGTGGCGATGCCATTAGACTGGCGAAAGGGGGATAAAGTCATTGTACCTCCGCCCAAAACTTTGGAACAGATGGATGCGCGTTTGGCGGATGATTCTTGCGAAAAAGTTGATTTTTATCTAGCTAAAAAGTCGTTATAGTAAGTCATAGCTTAATTAGCAAAAGGCGATTTAATTTTTTTATTTCTGTCAAGCAGTTGTTGATTCTGGGTCTTTTCTCTTTGGAGGGGAGGCCCTTTTTTATATATGTATTTCGTTGATTTGCAAAAAAATCGAAAAAAATGCGCTAAGGGGTATGAAATGCGTTAAAAAGACGTTTAAGATACTATAAGTCCTAAAGTCCGTTTTGGTTACAATAAAAAATTGCTATTTTTAAACTAAAGCAATAAAATTTTACGATTAGCTCACTGTTCAAAATCCCAAAATATGAGATTTAACCTTACGTTAATTTTCTGTGTATTTGTAGGTTCCTTTAGCCTAAATGCACAAGCAACTCTCCAACCTACCGAACCTTCAGCCAAAATTGAGGAGGTTTATGGTACAAATTACCAACAACAAAATCCAGGTATTTATGCTCAGCTGCAGGACTTACTCCAGCGTCGGGTTGAATATTTAAATTATCCTATTGAGGCGGATGAGAAGTTTCCCAAATTGTCAGAATTGCCTCTGAGGAATAAGAACAATCGAAACATAACTAGAGATCAGCGATTTAACCAGCTTACATTCAATCCATTAAAATACGGAATAGACTTGTTTCCCCAGACAAAAAAGGTCTATCGATTTGATAATGAGCCATATTTAATTGTCATTCTCCCCGTAAAATAACTCCCTTTTTCACCTAACTCTTTTTGGATATGAAAAATTTTTATCTGTTTTTATGTAGTATATTTTTTATAAGCCTTTCTTTTGATGCATCTGCGCAAAATCGTACGATGACAGATGGTGGAAGTATCACGGCTTGCTCTGGTACCTTATTGGATCCAGGTGGAACAGGAAATTATGGAAATAGCGAACTAGTTACTTATACGATTTGCTCGGGAAGTACTGATGAAGTACAACTGGCCTTTAGCTCATTTTCTACAGAAAGCTGTTGTGATGATCTGACAATTTATGATGGAAGCAGCACCTCAGGAACACTAATCGGTACTTATGCTGGGACAACAAACCCAGGTACAATTACATCTACCACAGGTTGCTTAACCTTGGTTTTTGACTCTGATGGATCAGTCACCTCTTCTGGTTTTGAAGCAGCTATTAGTTGTGTGCCCTCTGGTGGAGGAGGAGGTGGTGGAAGTAGCTATACTATGACAGATGGTGGAAGTATCACGGCTTGCTCTGGTACCTTATTGGATCCAGGTGGAACAGGAAATTATGGAAATAGCGAACTAGTTACTTATACGATTTGCTCGGGAAGTACTGATGAAGTACAACTGGCCTTTAGCTCATTTTCTACAGAAAGCTGTTGTGATGATCTGACAATTTATGATGGAAGCAGCACCTCAGGAACGCTAATCGGTACTTATGCTGGGACAACAAACCCAGGTACAATTACATCTACCACAGGTTGCTTAACCTTGGTTTTTGACTCTGATGGATCAGTCACCTCTTCTGGTTTTGAAGCAACTATTAGTTGTGTGCCAGATCTAGCAGGAGGAATTACTATGTCTAATGGAAGTACAACCTCTTGCTCTGGAACTTTTACCGATGATGGGGGACTATCAGGAAACTATAGTAGTAGTCAAACTTTAGTGTATACTATTTGTCCGAATGCCGTTAATTCTAAAGTACAAGCAGATTTTACGAGCTTTGAGCTAGAAGATAGTTACGATTTCTTAGAAATCTTTGATGGTAATTCAACTTCTGCTTCTTCTTTGGGAACCTATACTGGAACAACTGGGCCTGGCTTAGTATCAGCCACTCCTGCAAATACTTCGGGTTGCCTTACATTTCGATTTACTTCTGACGGCTCTACAACTGAAGCAGGTTGGGTGGCAACAGTGACTTGTACAAATAGTTGCCAAACAATAAACTCTGTACTAGTTTCTACTTCTCCAGCTGCTGATGCCGATGGAGTTATTCGCCTTTGCCAAGGCCAAACACTTTCTGTGGTAGGTAGTGGAACTTTCTCTAACTCTGGAGCAGGTGCAACTTATGATTGGGATTTTGGTGGTGGAGGAACGGCTTCGGGAACTTCAGCTTCTTATAGCTATGCTACAGCAGGTAGTTATGAACTTGACCTTAATATTACAGATACAGATGGTTGTGTAAATGATAATGTGCTCGACCAAGTAATAGAGGTTTCTACTACTCCTACTTTAACTACAACGGCTACTCCAGATCCTCTTTGTTTGGGAGAGAGCTCAGCCTTAGATGCGACAGTAACTATGAATACTTTTGTATTTAACTGTGCTCCCCCTGTGAGTGGAACTACTTTCCTACCTGATGGTTCTGGAGTGTCTTATTCTACTTCTACAACTGTAGATTGTTATCCCGCTGCAACTACGGTTACTGCTGCTACAGATATCCAAAGTATTTGTGTCAATATGGAACACTCTTATCTTGGTGACCTTCAAATGACGATTCGTTGTCCGAATGGCCAATCTACAGATTTACACACTTATCCTGGAGGTACTAGCACTTTTTTAGGTGATCCTTATGATGATGTGACTAGTGGACCTGGTGTAGGTTATGATTATTGCTTTACTAATACGGCTACAGATCTTTTAGTGGATGGACCTACTATTACATCACCTATAGAAGGAGGTAATACAGTCACCCCTGGCGACTATTTGCCTTCAGGAAGCTTTGCAGACCTTGTCGGCTGTCCGCTGAATGGAGACTGGACCATCGAAATTACAGATAATCTAGGCTCTGATGATGGATATATTTTTAGTTGGCAGATGGGTTTTGGTGCCTCTATTCAGGCTATTGGTAGCTTTACACCCACTATCGCTAGTCAAGGCTGGCAAGCGGCTGCAGATCTCAACGCTACCTCTGTTACCACTGCAGATGTAACTCCTACAACTACAGGTACTACATGTTATACCTATGAAGTTGTTGATAATTTTGGCTGTACTTATACTACGGACGAATGTGTACTCGTGAACGCTTTGCCCACTGGCGCAATTAGCGGAACAACCGATATTTGCGATGGAGATAATACCACGCTTACAGCAACTGGTGGAACTACCTATAACTGGGATAATAGTTTGCCCACTGGTGCTAGCCAAACCGTTTCTCCGCTAAATACAACTACTTATACGGTAACAGTAACTGATGCTAATGGCTGTACTACTACTGCAGCAGAAACAGTAAATGTTACTTATAACTCTACCACACCAACTATCGCTCCTATCGCAGGGACTTTCTGCCCCAATACCGATGTTGTCCTTTCTGCTGCTGGCGGAACAGCTGGAACAGCCTCTGACCTCTATTGGTATTCTGGCCCTAATGGCTCTGGTACTTTGTTAGGCATCGGTAGCTCAATTAACTATACAATTCCTTCAGGGGGTTCTACCGTTTATGTTCGCCGCGAAGGTAGTTGTAACAATACTGCAGATGATAGCGAACCCATTTTGGCTAAGGACTATATTTATGCCCTAAATGGAACCTCTACCAATACCTACTGTACTGACAACCTAGGCTGGCACCATTTCTATAATGGCAATGAAATCATTTTCTCTGTCCGAGGTGACCTTAGCGGAGCCCCCGCAGGCTATCCTATTGCTACTATTTATGATAATGGCGCCTATTACCAACAAACTCAAGGACCCGCTACTGCTGCCGATTGCTCTACAGGGGGAACTCCTGGTGAGGAACGCTTCGAAATGGAACGTAGCTGGAATCTAGACTTTGGTGGTGGTGCTCCTATCGGTGGCTATGAAGTACGTTTCTACTATCAGCCTGCAGAAAAAACGGCTATCGAAACGGCCGCAGCTAACTGGATCGCAAGCTATCCCGCCTGCGCTTACACTTATAAGTATGCTACTCCTAACGGCTTCTACTGGTTCAAAAACTCAGGAAGTAATTATGCCGCTCCACTCTATGATGATACACATTATAGTGCTAGCACAGGAACTACCACCAATGGGGTAAACTACTCTGAATGGACGGGGATTCCTGGCTTCTCTGGCGGATCTGGCGCAATTATCCTAATTCCTGATCCACTACTGAATACCGAATGGAGCTATCTCCGCGCTCAAGCTATCGGCCAAATACACCGCGTCTACTGGGGCGTGGCCCAAGAAGAAGAAGTGTCACATTATGTTGTGGAACGTTCTGCCGATGGAATTAACTTTAGCGATATGACGGAGGTAGCCGCTCAAGGCCCTTCTGCTAACGAGCTAAATTATAGCGCCGACGATATCGCTCCTCTAGAAGGAATGAATTACTACCGTGTAAGAAGCTTCCTCGCTAATGGCGAAACCGAACTTTCTGAGGTGCTTGCCCTTCAATTCGCTCGCCCAGATCAATTGGTCGCTAGCTTCTTCCCCAATCCTACCAAATCGGAACTCTTCTACCAAGTAGAGGGAAGTATGCAGGAAACGGTAGAAATCCAACTATACGATCTATTGGGCAAAAAGTTGATTAGCCAAATGGTCCAAATCCAAAGCGGACACAACCAATTGCAAATCAACCTTCCCAATGACCTACCCGCAGGCAATTACTTAATCCGTGCTCAGCACCTTGAGTCTGCCCGCAGCTATACCGACAAAATTCAAATTGACTAGAAACAATTAGAATTTAAATGAGAACTGCTCTTCGCCTATTTTGGGGAAGAGCAGTTTTTTTTATACAGAAAGTTGTCCTGCTGTTTTGGGGCCTCCTGCCTGCGGCAGGCGCTACGTTTCGGGGCTCGCTATTACTTGCTTCGCTGCGTCGGCTCCCGTTGGTCGGGTCGCTCGGCCCTGCGGCGGCAGAGCCGCCTGGGTCTGGCCTGCGGCCCCCCCTGCACATCGCTAGGCCATTTTTGGCCCTATTTTCTACCCGAAAAGCTATGTAGGCTACCTACTGCAAAGTTCCACTCTGGAGTATATAAAATCTCATCTTCGGCCAAAGAAAACCATGGACTTCCCCCAGCTTGCAGATTGCGCAACAAATGAATCTCTTGAGCCGGCATATAACTTTGGGCCAATAAGAATTTCTTTTGGCCATTTTGGTCCTTGGCTACCCCCATAACTAAGACGGCATGCCCTGGAAATCCCCCTTGCAAAAACAAATCTCCAGCTTCTAATTGGGCCAAAGGGCGTTTGGGCAATTCGGCAGCTAAAGAGGCTGTACCCGCAAACATAAATATCCGCTGCATATAGCTCCGAAAGTTTTTATAACTATAATCTACTTGGCCCTTAGCTTCAGAAAAATAAACTCGATTGCCCTTAACTATTGGTTTTTTGCCCCTGGCCCAATCCGAAAAGCGGACCCGGTCGCCAGAAGTAAAGTTGAAGAAAATGGCTTCATAATCTTTTTTTGCATAGGCATATTCGGCATAGAGCCGCATGACGGCATCTGCGCATTGTTGCAAATCAGATTGGCCCACATCAATTTGAATCACTCTGGCCGCTCCCGCCTGATAGGGTTTTTCGGCCCCATGATACAAATGGACCTTATAGCCTTTTTCATAAAGCGGCAAATCAGCTAACCAAGCGCCAAAACTGCCTTTGGGCGCAGATACCCAACTAAACCCTTTTGGTGGGGAAAAAGCATCGGCCAGTCGCTCGGCAAAGATGGGTTGCGCTAGCCAAGGGAATTGCAGGCTATCTTTTTGGCTAGGGGCTTGGTTGACCACCGGAATGGCCCTTTGAGCTGCTTCTTCTTGCTGTGAAGATATGGTTTTGGGCGTTTCTTGGCAGGCGCCAAAAATTAGTCCTGCTAAAGCTAAGGCAAATGGTTTTTTCATAGAACAAAGCGTTTGTAGATAAAGGGGCCGAAGCAGAAGCTTGGGGCAAAGTAATAAGGATGAGCGGATGAGCGCTGCGCAGCGGTGGCCGCAGGCCAGACCTAGGAGCGAAGCGACGCAGGGCCGAGCATACTTGCGAGCCGCGAAGCATAGCGACCCGAGCCGATAGGCGAGGGGCAGCCCCAAAAAATGTTCTTACTTTTGATATAAACCTGCTTTTTGATCCTTTTTCTTCCAGCGCAAAACAATGTAGAGTAAAATGAGAATAGATAAACCGCTAGAAAAAATAGTGGCCAATAGGATCAGTTTGCTGCTCCAAAAATCAGGCTGTAATTGAAGGGGCTTGTCGTTACCTAGTTGAATAAAGGCGGCCCAAAAGGCAGGGTGTTGGGCCAGGCCTTCGGCATGTTGTAGGTAATTGAGCTTGGCCTGTTGAAGGGCTTGGGATTTGCTGTTCCCGGCAGCTAAATTTTTATAGTATTCTTGCATCAAATAGGCGGTGCTCAGGTCGTTGACTTGCCAGAGCGAGACCAGTAGAGCGGGCACTTTAGCATACATAAATGAGCGGGCCAAAGAGGCAATTCCATTACCTTCTTGGAACTTTCCCAAGCCAGTTTCACAGGCCGAAAGGACCAGTAAATCGGCTTGTAGGTTCATTTTTGCAATCTCGTGCGCCTCCAAAAAGTTATTTTCTATCGAATCATAATTTTCGCTAAAGGCTAGGGCCGACAAGAGTGGTTGTCGGGGGCGGAGCAGGCCGTGCATAGCCAAGTGGATGACTGCAAAATTTGGGGCTAATCGTTTAAAATTGGCTTCATTGGCGAGGCTATCATAGAGGAATTGGCCAGAAAACTCTTGGGCCAAAAAATCAATTTCTTGGCGAGCGGCAGGTAGAGGACTCAAATGGGAGCGCAAGCGCTGCTCTTGCATTGAGCGTAAAGCGCCAGCTTGATTAGTTTGGCCTTCATAGCTAGCCGCAACCCCTAAAAACTGTCCATTATTCTGAGGTTTTTGTTGGTTGTTTTCTTGCCAAAGCGCTAGCGAATAATTATAGTAAATAGCGTAGTCTTTAATCAAATAAGGCAGTTCAGCATAACTGCTATTGGCCTTAGGCGCTTTGTTTAGTAGGGCCTCAAAAGGAATATGAGCAAGAGCTGCATCTGGAATAATCAGTAGTTGTTGGATGCCCTTTTGTTGTGCTAAAACTGGAGCAACAAGCTGTTGGTAAAGTGCTTGACCTTCTTTTAAAAAAAGCGCTCGTGCTTGGGCTGAGTCCGATTGGATAAAAGGATAATCACTTAGACTCTTTCTAAAATTGTTAATACTTTTATTCAGTTGGTCTAGCTCGATAGGGATTGTTTTAGCAACCAAATTTCCCTTTTTGGGGAGTAAAAAGATATATATTTTTGAGGGTTGGACCAAATAATTGAGAATAGCTTCTCCTTCTTGTAGCTCAGCTTGAAGTTTAGTCTTGTCTAGCCAGTTAATTTCTTCTAATTGAGCGGCTTGAGGATATTTTTGGTTTAAATCAAGGCGTAATTCTTCTAGTTGTAATTTGGCTTCATTGGCAGCAATAAGCAAACTATCTTTTTGCTTTGCATCAAATGTTTTGTCTGCTGCAATTCGGATAGATTTCCAATTATCCTCTAATTGACGCTGTTTTTCCTGCCATTCTTTGGGAAGATTGCTAAGGCTGCGGCCTGCTTTTTGGGCCAAATGTTGGCGTAACAAGACCGTTTTGTTAAAATCAGAATAGCTGAAGGCACGAGCCCAGTCTTTTTCAGTCATAGCCTGTTCACTAGCGCGAACTACCCATTTTTGCTGTGTTTTTAAACTCTGTAGTTTATCAGCTTCGGCACTCATGTTTTTGCGTTCATTTTCCAGCAGGGAGATGGCCGTTTGCTCAATTTGGTCCAAGCGTTTTTGGTAGTTTGAGGGTTGTGTTCGCTGTAAATAGGTATAATAAAGCTCTAAGCTTTTGAGCAAATCAGTATTGATTAAAGGAGCGTGCTCCAAGATTTGCTGTTGCCATTGGGCTTCATCCTTTAATCCTACACTTTTATTGGTACAATGTCGAACCACTTGGTCAATATAGGCCAAGGCTTCCTCATCTTGTTGGGCCGCAAAGAGGTAAATGGCCAAGCTATTTTTGCTTCGCAAAAGTTTTGGGCTATCAGGGCCTAATACCGTCTCCTGAATGCTTAAAATATCTCGATTGATGGCAATTGCTCTGTCTACATCCCCTTTAGCTTCCCACAAAATGGCATAGTCATATAAAATACGAGCGTAGGTTAGACTTCTATCTCCTCGATTTTTGCGTACCCACTCCAATACCTCTTGATAAGCGGCATCCGCTAGCTCATATTTTTTAGCTACAGTATACACATAAGCTAGATTTGATAAATTATTGACATAACTACCGTGGCTACTTCCTTTAGTCTTCTTAATAATCGCTACAGATTGTTGAATAGCTGCTAAACTTTTTTCAAAGTTTCCCAAACGCATATAAACGGCACCAATATTATTCAGACTTGTGGCATAGTCTATATTTTGTTCCCCTAGAAGCGCTTTTTCAATTTCGGCAGCTTCTTGCATCAAGGGCAGGGCATCATGTAAACGATCAAGCTCAATATAAAGGGCTCCCAAATTGCCTAAGGCCGCAGCATATCGTTTGTCCTGAATGTTTTGAGTTTTATAAATTTTAAGCGCCTCTAGCAGAAGGGGCTCGGCTTCATCATATAATTCTAGGCGGTAGTAGTAGGTCGCTAAACTATTGAGTTGGCTGGCATAAGCGATGCTTTTTTCTCCAAAAGTTTCTTTAGCCGAAAGCAAGGCTCGTTGAAATAGTAGCAGTGCTTGATCTAGCTCATCTTTTTCTAAGGCCAAATTGGCCAATTCTTTATAAACCCTAGGAAGAATGGAGCGTTCTGCTTTGGGCAAGCCGGAAAGCTTTTGGACCAAGCTATTATATATGCGACTAGATTCTTCCCCCTTTTCTAACATGCGAAAACAATAAGCAATGTTAAAGTCATTGTCTATGCTTAGGCTATCAGACTCTTGAAGCTCTACATAAGCTTGTTTTAACGCTTGCAGACGAGGAAGCGCCTGCCCAAATTCTGACCGTTTTTGAATATAAAAATTCCCCAATAACTCTAAGGTTTTTGCATAATCTTTTAATGCTTGGGGTTGCTCTTTTTGCCATTGCTCGGCCGCCAAATATTCCTTTAGCGCCAGACTATCTTCGCCTTTTCCCTCATCTAAGCCCCAAGCTAAGAAAAACCGTAAACGAGCTTTTTCTCTAGCCGATATTTTAGGGGTTTTTAGTTGTTTTTGAGCAAGTTGGATCATCTTGTCATATTCCCCTTTTTGGGCCATTTCCTCAAAAGGTTGATCAGAAATTTGGGCAAATAAAGATAGCGGAATTAAAAAAACTAGACTAAATAAGGTTTTCATAGGCATGCTGGTTTTGTTCTTCTCAATTTACAAGCTATAAGGAGAATTATTGTGAATTGTGACATCTTTTTTAGCTGCAAACGCATTTTGCCCTTTGCTATTTTATACTCCTTCAGGCAGGCCCCTGATTTAAAAATTTTATCTTTGGCCAAACCCACTAAAACAGTTTTATGCCTTACTATTTATTTTTTCTATTGTTCTTAGCCCTTCCGCTTTCGGCCCAAAAAATGGCCAGTGAAGATACGCTGGTCGTTACGCCCAGAATGCTGGCTGAAGAACCCGAAGAGCTAATTGCCGAATTTGATACGAGTCGCCAAAGCCCTTACATTCTCTACTTTCCGATGCGTTACGCTCGCTTTATTTTTACACCAGAAGATAAAGCCCTAATTAACAGCTTGACTGATACGATTGTGGAGCGCATTGATTTGGTGTACACGGTTTTTCGACAAGATAAAAGCTTTGATCAAGTCAAACTCAATGAGGACCGTTACGAAATGCTACATTGGTTTTTTCCTCAAGCCTTCAAATCTAACCTTATCGAGTGGCGGTTGGTGGCCCAAGATGGCGCTAGCGATTATGAAACCGCCCGCACTTATTTTCACGGCTTTGTAATTTATCTCAAACCTCACCGCCTTACCGCCGAAGATGGTAGCATCCTTCGCACAGTAGATGATGTTCGAGTGGACCGACCAACTAGCCGCCTTTTGCCCCCAGAAGAAGAAATTGCCTTTATCGAACGAACAATGGATGCCGCTTTGGGCAAAACAGCCTATAAAACGGTCCAAGATTCTACAATCGAATGGGTAGAAAAACGAACTTGGACGGGCAAATACCTACACAGTAACCCTAAAAAACGCAAAAATGGAAAACGCTATAACAGCAAAAAAGGCCTTTTTGGAAAAAAACGCCCCAAACAATATGTGACCAAAAAAATCAAAGAGGTAAAATTAACCGAAAGAGAGGTCGCTTACCGAGAACCCCCTTCGGCCGCTTCTATTTCTGCAGCCTTGGAGCAGCTCGATAGCGATACAGTCGTTTATAAATACCTCACCGAAAAAGCCGAAGATTGGTCAGGCCACCTCATTGTCCAAGATGTAACGGGCAGCATGTATCCCTATATCACGCAAACACTGATCTTTATTCAGTCTCAGGCCAAAATGGACAGCACTAAAAAGTACCTGTTTTTCAATGATGGAGATGATAGCCCCGATGGTATGCTGGGCCGATCTGGTGGAACCTATTTTGTCGGCTCGCCTTCTCCCGACCGTATCAAAGAAGTGGCCTTTTCAGCCATGAAAGCTGGCCGCGGTGGCCGCCCTTCTGAAAATGACTTGGAGGCTGTCTTGGCTGGTCTCGATCGCTATCCCGAATGCACAGGCGTTCTTCTCATTGCCGATAATTTTGCCCGAGTACGCGATATGCCATTGCTCAAAAAAATTGAAAAAATGGGCAAAAAAATCGATGTCCTTATCTGCGAAACGGGTAAAGAGGGACAAGTGGGCGTAGATTATATTCGCATCGCCAGCCGAACGGGCGGCTCTATCTATACTCTGGAAGGCGAGTACCTCAACCTAAGTGATATGCAAGATGGAGAAATCCTGACAATTGGCCCACAACAATTCCGCAAATCAGGCAAAGACTTTATTTTACTGAATCCTTAGTTGTAAATGATTTTGGGGCCTCCGCTGCGGCTTCGCCTTGCGGCGCTACGCTTTGGGGCTCGCAGGTCTGCTCGGCCCTTCGGCGGCTTTGCCGCCTTGGTCTGGCCTGACGGCCACCCCGCCGCATCGCTAGGCCATTTGCGCCAATAAAAAACAAGCCCCCTGAGCAATTGCTCAGGGGGCTTGTCAGCTAAACCTATCGTTAGTTTTATTCTTTCACTCTAGCCAGCGCTTTGATATTATCACTGCCCGTTTTCATCATATTGATATAGAGGCTGTCATTTTCAATCTTAACTACAGACATATTAAGGCTAACTTTGCCTTCTGCGTTAATCAATTCAATGGTGTTGCCAAAAATGTGGTAGCTTCCTTTCTGAACATTGTCGCCGCCAAGTTTTAGCTCCATCGTTTCATCTGGATTAAATTTGACAAAGATCAATTCATTTTGCCAGCTGCCCATAAGTTGTTCTTTTTCAAAGCTGCTACAAGCAGTAACTAAAAAAAGGCTAAGGGCAAGCAGGGAAAACATAAGTTTACGTAACATCTAAAAAAGGGTTGAAGGATAGTTAATAAGCCTCACAAATGTCTTGCATCAGCGCCGAGAAGTCTTTGGGGGCTTTATATAAGTGATCATTGTAAGAAGTGGCGCTCAGCTTCAAGTTAATCATTTGTCCATTAAGTTTGCATAAGGTGAGCATAATATTACCAAAAATTTGGTCCATCTTATGGCCGTAGGGCAGGCCAAACTCTCTGGGAGGTTTAAGGTAATAGCGGGCCATTTCTTCCTCAAGGCCATCTCTTTCCGTTACCTTGACCTCGGCTAATTGTAGGCGGTAGCCGCCTTGCTTAAACTGTTGCTTAAAAAAATCAAAGAGGCATTCAAAATCCATCGGGCGCCAGCGTTCTTCGTCAAAGTGGATGACAAAGCCGCTAACAGAAGGGATAATCATAAAATGGATGGCGGCTTCGGCTTGGCCGCAGCAGCAATAGTCTTGATATTGGGCATAAAGCCAATCGAGCATTTGCTCTTTGGTGTTAGAGGCCAACCATTGTTGAAAGTAGGTCAGAAAGTTTTCCTTTCGGTCCAGTGTCTCATGTCGAATAAGTGTTTCTTCGCTAGGGCATTTAGACTCAGGCGTTTGGGGCCTGTTTTCGCCAAAAAGCCCTTTTATTTGGTTCCATAAACTCATATATATTGGCAAATCCTAGTTTTTTTTTGAATAAGGCAAACCTATATTTTTTTGGAAGTAGCTTCCTTTAGGGTCGCTTTTTTATTGGATTGGTCGTAATTTTGGGCCAGCTTTGCGCTGATTCTGTCTATCCAAACAGTTTTAGAGCTTGAAGGTTCATAGCTATCAAGGCTTGGGCCAATTGGCTGGGGCAGGCGAGCGAAGCGAGCCGCAGGCCACAACAAGCCCTTTAGGGCGCAGTTCGACGACCAACGGGAGTAACCGATGTGCAGGGGCGCTGATCTGCTGGCTTTGGTTGGACCGGCGCGCGACGCGCCCCGCAGGCCTAGCGATGTGGAGGGGTGGCCGAAGGCCAGACCGAGCCAGCGAAGCTGGCGAAGGGCCGAGCGACCCGACCAACGGGAGCCGACGCAGCGAAGCAAGTAATAGCGAGCCCCGAAACGTAGCGCCTGCCGCAGGCAGACAACAAGGCGCAAGCCGCAGTTCGACGACCAGAGGGAGTAACGCCCCAAAAAATAACAGACATTTGAGGAGCAGATTGTTTTTGCAAACCGAGAAGAAAGAAAAAATGAGTGATTATTTATCAGGATTAAACGATATACAATATAAGGCGGTCACGCATATCAACGGCCCTTTGCTGGTGATTGCTGGCCCTGGATCGGGAAAAACGCGGGTATTGACTTATCGCATTGCGCATTTGGTCAAAACAGGGATCCCGCCTTGGGAGATTTTGGCGCTTACCTTTACCAACAAGGCTGCTCGAGAGATGAAAGAGCGGATTTCGGGGGTAGTTGGCGATAAGGCCAATCAAATTTGGGCGGGAACTTTCCACTCCATTTTTGCTCGGATTCTGCGTTCGGAGGCTGAGAAAATTGGTTTTCCCTCCAATTTTTCGATTTATGACGCCTCAGATGCCAAAAGTGCAATCACGGCCATTATTAAGGCGCAGGGTTTGGACCCCAAAGTATATGTGGCCAATCGAGTTTATAGTCGGATTTCTATGGCTAAAAACCAATTGGTTTCGCCTCAGGCTTATGCGACCGATCCCGATCGAATTATGCAGGACAAGCAGGCAAAAATGCCTTATATCTATAAAATATATGACCTTTATGTGAAGAAATGTGCGCAATCTGGTGCCATGGATTTTGATGATTTGTTGTATCAGATGCACCGATTGTTGGAGCAAAATCCCGACAATGTGGTGGAAAAATACCGCAAGAAATTTAAATACGTTTTGGTAGATGAGTTTCAGGATACCAACTCTTTGCAGTATGGAATTATCCAGTTGTTGGTGAATTATCCAGGCAGTCCCAGAAATATTTGTGTGGTAGGCGATGATGCGCAGTCTATTTATGCTTTTCGGGGGGCGACCATTCAGAACATTTTGGATTTTGAGCGAGATTATCCCGAACTAGTGGTGTATAAATTGGAGCAAAACTACCGTTCAACCAATTATATTGTGCAGGCGGCTAATGATGTGATTGCTTATAACAGCAAGCAGATTCGCAAGAAAATCTTTACGGATAAGGGGACGGGCGAGCAGATTAAGGTGATGCGGGCCGTGACGGATAAGGAAGAGGCGCGTTTGGTGGCCGAGTCTATTGTAGAGATGAAAAATCGCTTACATCTGAAGAATGAAGACTTTGCGATTTTGTATCGGGTCAATGCGCAGTCGAGAGTATTTGAAGAAGCCTTGAAGAATAAGCGTTTGGCTTATAAGGTTTATGGGGGAATGTCTTTTTATGAGCGCAAGGAAGTAAAGGATACCCTTTCTTATTTGCGGACCATTATTAACCCCAAGGATGAGGAAGCTTTGGCTAGAATTGTCAACTACCCTGTTCGAGGCATTGGCGATACGAGCTTGACTAAGCTTCGGGCTGCTGCGGCTGAAAGAGGTTTGGGCCTATGGGAGGCCTTGAAAGCAGCTCCTCAATTGGGCATTGGGGGCCGTGCTGGCCGTTCTATGGTAGAATTTGCGGCCATGATAGAAACCTTTCAGCGTTGGGCCGAAGATGATGATGCCTATGAGTTGGCCAAAAGAGTGGTTCGGATGACAGGCATTAACGATCATCTCAAAAAGGACAAAACAGCAGAAGGGCAGGCTCGGGTAGATAATGTTCAGGAGCTATTGGACGGAATCAAGTCCTTTGTAGAAGAGGATGAAGTGGATGAGCTGCTTGATGACGTTCAGGATAAAAGCTTGACCAGTTATTTGCAGAATATTGCCCTAATTACAGATTTTGACAATGATGCGAATGAAAACGATCGAGTTAAGTTGATGTCGGTACATGCGGCCAAGGGTTTGGAGTTCCCCGCTGTATATATTGTGGGCCTAGAAGAGAATTTATTCCCTTCTACTATGGCCTTAAAAGCTAAAGATAGCCGTTCGGCTACGGATGAAGAGCGCCGCTTGTTTTATGTGGCGATTACTCGGGCCGAACAATACCTAACGTTATCTTATGCTTCTAGTCGCTATCGTTTTGGAAAAATGCAGTACAACAACTCCAGCCGCTTTTTAGAGGAGATTTCTCCTTCTTGTTTGGCCTTGGCCCAACCTATGGGGAATCGAGCAACAGTTTCTGGTGTAAATCGCTATCAAAATAGCCGCCCAATGGCCAATTCTGGCCGACAATTACGCAAAAGTGAATTGCCGAAAATCAAAGATTTTCAGCCAAGTCCTGTGCAAAAGCTATTACCTGGGGTAAAAGTGATGCACGAGCGTTTTGGCAAGGGCAAAATTATAGCAGTGGATGGGGGCGACAAGAAAGTAGCCACTATCTTATTTGGTGAACGAATTGGCGAAAAGCGCATTATGCTTAAATACGCCAAACTTATGATTGTAGACTAATGGGAAGACTAGCCGTAATTTTACTTACCGTCATGGTAGTCACTACTTTTTTCTCTATACATATTTTATTGCGCCACTATAATCGCACAAGAAAGCGATCGCTCAGTAAATTATCGGATAGAGAGTTTTTAGCGGCTTTTGCCATGAATAATTATGTACTGAGCATTCCTCAGCTTCAAACGATGTCTTCATTGACTTCTATGGAGTTGAGTATGCGGATGCAAGCTTGGATGAATCTAGCCGCTTTCCGTACGCTTTATGATGGTTCCGATCAAGTGATGTATCAACTCAAGGCCAATTTGCCGCAATTGGATCGGCCCTTATCTACAGCCAATAAATCATCTAAAGAGTTGTTGGAGGCTTTCCGCCCCCTGCATTCTGGTCGAGAAATCAATATTGCCGAATTAGTCTGGGTTTTTGATTTAGAACTGAACGAAGCCCGCAAACTACTTAAGGAATGGGTGAAATTGGATTATCTCAAAAGCTATTACGATAGTAATTTACAGCGTTATTATAGCTTTAAGGAGCAAGAACTCAAGGGTAATTTCCGTTTGGCTCAAGAAGTTGAAGCGCAACGTATAGAACTAGATGATGCTAGCCTGCTTAAATTGGCTATAGAACATGGAGGCAAATTAACCGTTAGCCAACTTTGTCTAAAAACCAAAAGCAGCCTAGACGAGGCCCAAGATCGCTTAGATGAACTTTATGATAAGGGCGTCTTTTTCTTGGATATCGATGAGCAAAAAGGCAAAATTAGTTATGTGCTTAGAGAGCAAGACCTGAAGGTTTAAATTATGATTTAAGGCCCTTCTTTCTGGCTCAAAACCTAAGTTTTGGGCCTTTTTTATGCCATTTATTTTAACAGCTAGCAGGCGGCGAAGCCGCCGCAGGCCTAGCGATGTGTAGCAGTGCGGCGAAGCCGCAGACCAAGGCCGTTAGGCCGCAGGGCCGAGCGACCCGACCAACGGGAGCCGACGCAGCGAAGCAAGTAACAGCGAGCTGCGGAACGTAGCGCCTGCCGCAGGCAGGAGGCCCCAAAACAACAGCCTTCAAAACATATTTTAAATAACTTATTCGTTCTAGCTCTTTTTTTTTGCGAACTTTGCGCCGAACACATATTAAAAATAGAGCATGATGGATTTTGCGGCGCGCAAGCAAGCGCTAATTGATTTGGGGCAATTGTTGGCCTCTGAATATGGGCAGGGAGAAATGCGGAAACATTTCCCTTTGGCTTATCGACAAAATGGTTGGTTTCGGGCGGAGGATAGCCAAAAAGCTTTGGATGCCTTAATCAATAACTATTTGGCGGAGGCGGAGCTCAACGCTTTTTTGGCCAATTATCAGCCAGAAGATTATCCTATTAGTAAGCGAGTGGGGCTGGTTTTGGCTGGCAATATTCCTATGGTGGGTATCAAAGATATTTTGCTTTGTTTTTTGGCGGGACATAAGGCCCTAATTAAGTATTCGTCTAAGGACGCCGTTTTGATTCCGGCTCTTTTGGCCCTTTGGAAGCAGCAGCAACCCGCTATTGAACCCTATTTTGAGGTGGTCGATCAGCTTAAGAATTTTGATGCGGTGATTGCTACGGGCAGCGATAATTCAGCCCGTTATTTTGAACATTATTTTAGCAAAAAGCCGCATATTATCCGCAAAAATCGCAAGTCTGTAGCGGTCTTATCTGGAGATGAAACGGAGGAGGAAATCTTGGCCCTAGGTCGCGATATCTTCGATTATTTTGGTTTGGGCTGCCGCTCTGTGGCCAAAATTTATGTGCCCGAAGACTTCAAGTTTGAGCAGTTTATGCAGCGCCTAGAGGCTTTTACGCCCCTAGAACACCATAGCAAATACCGCAATAATTACGACTATAACCGCTCTTTGTACTTGCTCAATGGCCAAGAACATTATGTGAATGCGGTGCTTTCGCTTTTGCCCTTGCCCGCCCTAGAATCCAGAATTGCGAGTCTGCATTATGAGTTTTATAGCGATTTAGAGGATCTAGAACAAAAATTAGCCGAACATTGGGACAAAATTCAGGTTTTATTGAATCAGAAGCTTCCCATTGAGCGCCCCTCAGTGGCTTTTGGGCAGGCACAGCAGCCCAAATGGACCAATTTTGCCGACGGAAAAGATACCCTAGCCTTCTTGCTAGGCCTATAATTTTATTTGATAAAAAGGCCCCTTGACTGTTTCTCAAATGGGCCAAAAAGGAGATGCAATATGCTTGTATACCTCAGTAGAAGAGAAAGTTTTAATGCGGCCCACCAACTTTGGGTGCCTAGCTGGAGCGAAGAAAAGAACTTTAGAATGTTTGGAAAATGCGCCAACAAAAACTTTCATGGCCATAATTACGAGCTTTGGGTAACCCTCAAGGGCCAACCCGATCCCGTGACGGGCTTCCTTATGGATGCCAAGGTGCTGGCCAAACTCATGCGCGAAAAAGTAACCGACATTCTGGACCACTCCAATATGAATATGGACCCCAACTTTTTGCCCGAGGGCGTATTGCCCACAACCGAAAATTTGGTTTACTATATCTGGCAAGAGTTGGCGCCCTTCCTGCCCGAAAACTGCCAACTACATTGCGTGAAATTACAAGAGACCCCAAAAATTTACTGCGAGTATTTCGGCGAGTAAATTAGGCTATACATAAGCTATAAAGCCAGTTGATGATTATTTTCATCAGCTGGTTTTTTTTTTTGGGGCCTCCGCTGCGGCTTCGCCTTGCGGCGCTACGTTTCGCAGCTCGCAGGTCTGCTCGGCCCTGCGGCCTTAGCGGCCTCGGTCTGCGGCTTCGCCGCACTGCTACACATCGCTAGGCCATACTGTAGGTTGAAACCCCTCAGGAATTTAACTTTTCGGCTCCTCTTTTTTAAAAAATAGAATTCTTGGTCGTAACCTTTGGACCAAAAAGAGATTAAAAGAACAGATGCGCAGTTAAATGCTCTTTTCCAAAACAAAATCCTAAGCCATTATGAGAAATATCCTTTTTGTTCTCCTCGCCAGCCTGAGTTTCTCCGCTTTTGCCCAAAATTTTGAGCAGTCCGTTTACTTTGAATCGGGCCAAGCTCAATTGACGAAAAAAGCAAAAGCAAAGTTAGAACAGCTCTTGGCCCAAAGCCAAGAATATCCCGATCTTGTTTTGGACCTCAAAGGCTTTTGCGATGAAGTGGGTAGCCTGAGCTATAATGAAGACCTCGCCCGAAGAAGAGCCCAGGCTGTGGCCAAGTTCCTAGAAGCAAAAGGCTTGAAAACCGCTAGCTTTTCGCTAACAGCTAAGGGAGAACTGCAAGAAGGCGATTGGGCCGAAAATCGAAGAGTAGAGGTCCGTTTGCAGGCCTTTCAGCCCAAAAACTGGGAGGAGTTCTATAGCTTTATGGACCAACGCATGAAGCAAGAGTTCTGGATCAATCCCAATAGAGATACCCTCATTATTGGCGCCAACGGAAGCCAGTTGTTTATCCCCGCAGGCAGTTTTGTTCGGGCCAATGGCCAAGCTGTAGTAGAGGACAAAGTGAAAATCGAGCTGCGCGAAGCCCTTAGTCTTAACGATATGTGGATGCAAAACCTACAAACCCTAGCGCCTGGACATGAATTGATTGAAACAGGCGGCATGGTGAATATTCAGGCCCAAGATCTCAATAAGAAAGACTTACAACTGGCCCCCAAAGCTAGCCTTAATCTTCGCCTTCCCTCAGATGAACCGCTAAATGAAGGCATGCAAGTCTTTTATGCTGATAGAGACATTAGTCAAACTACAGAAGATATTGTTTGGGAAGCTTCAGGGACCAAAGTCAAAAGCTATAATTTTGAGAAGGATCCGCCCAGCTTTAAATTTCATCTACTTGACCTAGACTCTATCCGCCTAATTGCCGAGCCGCTAATGCCTAAAATTGGGTACCTTTTATCTTTACCCCAAAAGCCTAGAGAAGTGGCGCCACTAGAATACATAGAATTGCCTGTAGTAGATGAATCGGCCATTCGCAGCGAAAACCCTAAGAAGCGCTTTGAAAGCGATAAAAAATATGAGGGCCGTATTGCAGGCTTAGTTAAAAAGGCGGAGAAATACCGACTACGCATTGGGAAAATCAATGAAGGCCGAACTAAAACTTATGAGCAAGCCCAAAAACGTTATGAACAGGCTCTAATCCAATATGAGAGTAAGATGGCCGCTTATTCTGCTCAACAAGATAGTATCAATTTATTGATTGAAATAGCAAAAAGACAAGGAGCAGAAATAAACCAATGGCTACTCGATTTTAAATGGTCTGTTGCTTTTAATGAAAGCCTAGTGGGCCTTATTGGAAACACAAAACAACTACAACGCTATCAAGATTACTTGATGGAGGAATGCAAGCAATTGGGCTTTGAAGAAGAAGTACAAACCCTTTTGACCTTAGAAAAGGAGGCTAATCAACCGGCTATATTCCTTCAATTGGCTAGTTCGCTTAAAAAGTGTATTAGTGCTAATTATAGCTTCAATAGAAACTATAAATTAAATGAACTTCGTAATGATGTAATGCGGGACCTTTTCGTCATCCAAAGCCGAGAGGAGCGAAGTCTGCAAAGTAGATTGGCTCTGGAGACTAGTGAGCGTCTTCATAAGGTGTATCATCATGCGGATATGCTTAATAAAATGATTGCCAACTACAATGAGGTACTATCTATTACGGGCTTTAACCAACAGGCTAAGGAATTGCAAAAGGTCGTAGAAAAAATGGACCTGATTTATGAGAAGGTCATTGATGAAAAAACAGAAAGAGGGCTGATTTCTCCCAGTTTCCAAACTCGCCGCATCCTCAACAGTATGCCGATTAATCGCTTGGGCTGGATTAACTGTGATCGCTTTATTAAATTAAAAGAAGAGGAAAAAATGTTGGCCCAAATCGCCGCTCCAGAACTTCAGAACATAGCGAGAGAGAAAGTGAGTACTAGCTTTAGCAAAACCCGTGGGTTGATGGCTATGTATTATAATAAAGAAACAGGCAGCTATCAAACTCCTGGACAAGTAGCCCGCAGCGAAAAAATGAGCATTACGGCTTTGCGTATTCGCGAAAATGGAGGAATTGAATTCGCTCAAATTACTGCTTATCCTGAAGACTTGGCCCAGCAAACCCTAACTTATCGGCCCATTAGCTTTACAGAGTTACGTACATTAAGCCCTAATTTTTAATTGCTTAGTAATAATTAATATTTAATAAGAAATTTTTAAGCCCTCTATGGAGGGCTTTTTTATGCCTTCAACTCAACTTTTTTCTATTTTTAGTCTTTAATAGATGTACCTACAAGAATTAAAAATAGCTATGAAGAAGATGAAATTTTATCCCTTGCCGCAAGCTGGTCCTTGGCCTGCGCAAGATCCCTTTATATTTTGTGCTTATCATGAAGATCACTATCCTAAGGGACAAGCAAATTTAGGTCCTGCAAGCAGTAGCCTAAAAGGGCGACAAATGGGCAGTGATTTTAATCCTGCTGCTAATTGGCGGATGTATCACGGCCAACAAATTCCAGGTTTTCCCTACCATCCGCATCGTGGATTTGAGACCCTAACCATTGTAGAAAAGGGCTGGGTGGACCATACAGACTCTCATGGAGGAGCTGGTCGATATAGTGCTGGTGACCTACAATGGCTAACTGCTGGTCGTGGGCTATTGCATTCAGAAATGTTTCCCTTGGTGGATCAGGAAAAGGATAACCCTTTGCGTTTGTTCCAAATCTGGCTCAACTTGCCGAGTAAGCAAAAGATGGTGGATCCTCAGTACAAAATGTTTTGGTCGCATCAATTGGTAGAGAAAGAAGAGCAGGGGGCTCGTTTTCGGCTTTGGGCAGGACAGTTTGGGGAGCATAAAGCGCCCAAGCCGCCAGAGGTCTCTTGGGCCAGTCAAAAGTCTTCAGACTTTATGGTCTTACGAGTAGATTTGGAGGCTGGAGCTAAATTTACACTTCCAAAAGCTAGTTCTACAGAAAGCTGGGGCCGCTTATACTTATATGAGGGAGGAGATATTCAAGTGAATGGACAACGAATGCCCGCTAGGCATTACATGAGTTGGTTGGCCCAAGAAGAGTTGGAGCTAGTGGCTGGAGCCCAAGGCGCCAAACTCTTGTATTTACAAGCGCCTCCTATTGAGGAGCCCGTTTGGCAAAGAGGGCCTTTTGTTATGGATTCTCCAGAGCGTTTACAGCAAGCTTTTCAGGATTATCGAGCTGGGAAGTTTGGAACTTGGCCTTGGCCCGAAGATGAGCACCATTTTGGTCTCAAAAAAGAACGTTTTGCTCGCCATGCCGATGGTCGGGAAGAACGATTGGACTAAGCAAAATGGCCCGCCTATTTAGGCGGGCCATTTTTGTTGCTCTAAGTTTACTGGCCCAGATCGTATTTTATTAGGGTTTTAGCCCTGCGAACTAATACCGCTATTGCTGTAGGTTTCAACCCAAGGTATATATCTCCATCCTACAGGCCCGAAGGGCCGCAGGCAAAGGCCAAATGAAAGCCCTGCCACTTCTATCCTTTGCTTTAATTTCCTGCTATTCTGCGTTATTTTTCTCCCCCATAGCTAGGGCTATGCCTTTAAAAAATGCCTTGACTAGCCTGAAATTTTTATCAAAGGATGGCCGAAGCGCAGAACTTCCATTCGGCCTAGGGGCCTGCAAGGGTGGCCGCAGGCCAGACCCAGCCAGCTTGCTGGCGCAGGGCCGAGCGAGCAGCGAGCCCTGAAACGTAGCGCCGCAGCGAAGCTGCGGAGGCCCCAAAAAACAGTTATTTAATCGCCATCGTCGGTATTATCAGCATAAGTGATATTGATGCAAAGGACAGCGGGAAGGTCTGTTTTGAGGTAGACCACTTGGTTTTGGGCCTGAGCATAAGCGCTTTTGCAGGCTTCAAAATTGTTGCGGATATTATCGGCTAGGCTTTGTCCATTTAGGGCATTGAGGGCCGTGTTGGCCGCATCAAACTGTTCATTGATGAGTTGGCTAAGTGGGCGACCGTCCTTTTGAACTGCCGTAGCGTCTAGGTAATCGTCTAGTCCTTGGCCATTGCCGCCATTAAAAAGGGCTTGACTGGCACTTAGGGTAGTTTGGGCCAAAATAAGCGATTGGCCGCTATAATAGGCCTCGGTTTTTTCGGGCGCTGCGATATAGCTGACTTTGGCGCCTACGGGCGTTCCCAACTTATTGTTTTTGAAGAGCTCGTAATTTTGGTTGAGTTGATTGACCAAAAGGCTGAGGGGGCTGCCCACGGCTAGGCCTTCGGTTGTTTTGAAGCTATTGGCATAGGCGCTCCAACCGTCTTGGGTCCAATCTACTTTTTGCTTGATTTGTTGACTGACTGCTTTAAGGTAATTTTGGCGAGCCGTATCGGCAAATTCTGTTAAGATTTGGGCCTCGCTATCGTGATGTAGGAGATAATCGAGGGCAGGAAAGCCGCGAGTATAGGCAAAAGAATCAATTTCGAGATTGTAAGTTTGGCTGCTAACGGCATACTCTAGGCGGCTCGTAAAGACAGGGTAATTATTGAGGCTGCTGCGCAGTTGATAATCTTCGGCTGGACCAAACTCATAGATTTTAGCTGTTTGGAAAGCGATATAGGCGGAAAGCCAACTGCTTTTGAGGGCCTGAAGCTTGCTGGCATCGGGCTGTCCACAAAAAGCATTTACCGCATCATTTAGGCTGTCTACTTTAGTTTGTAGGTTGTTATAGGCGGGCGAAATAAAATTATCGGCTACATTTTCGAGCAGGGCCAATTGATTAAACTCTACGGCGCAGGGATCTTCTGTATCGGAGCCGCAGCTAGAGAGGGTGAAAACCAAGGCGGCTAGGTATAAACCTCCTTGAAGCCATTTGAAATTGAGCATAGAACGATAGTTGTAAATTGCTTAAAATAAAAAAACTGGCCGAGTCCGAAGAGCCGACCAGTCAAGAGAATGAACAAAAAACAAAAAACTTTTCTTAAAGTTGGTCTTGAACGCTAGCTAATGCGGGAAAAGCATTGACTAAAGCGGTTTTTGCAGCTTGAAGGTTAGCGCTGCTGCTGTTGTATAGGTTGGCTTGTAATGGATCGGCATTATTTCCAATTTGGACCAAAATTGCGTCGATTTCAGTAGTGTTTAGGCTTTGTTGTCCGCCAAACTGTAGGCCATAAACAAAGGCATAAGCTTCTGATAGAGCGTGATGCAAGACAGCAGCATCTTCGCTAAAGTTGGCAATGGCTTTATTGAGGTAGTGAACGCTAGCGCCAGCCAAAACGAGTTCCCATTGTTCGCGAGCGATAGCAATTTGGGCATCGCGTTCGTCTAAATCTTGAGCAGAAATAGCGGCACGGCCTTCAATCAAGGCATTCATTAGGTTAGTTCCTGTGCTCAAATAAGTTTCGCGGCTACCGTCGGCATATTTGCCCCAAAAGCGGATGCCATTGATATTGCTAGGGTAGTCGGTAGGTACACCAAAATAGCCAAAGGCCTCATCCCAGTGGTGTTCCATCTCAGTTCCTTCGCCTTCTACAACTGTTTCGTTATCTACATCCATTTTTCCGCTGCCCATATAAACAGCAGTAGCCTGATAATAGAAGCAGGCGCCCATAATTCCTTTTTCAATCACTTGGGCCAGTTCCAAACCATTGGCATTGAGCAAGTAGCTGCTTGCACCATCATTGGTTTGCATAATCCCTGCTTGTCCACTACTTGCGGTACTGTCGGTATACAGACTAGCCAAGGCAAGCGCATCCATTAAGTTTTCCAAAACGGTTTGTTCTGAAGCGACCGTTTTGCTTTTGAGTTGTTTTGTACTAGCATTGAGTTCGGCTAAGCTAAAAGGCTCATTAGCATTGCTAAACATATCTTTCATGCTGCTGGCATCCAAGGCAGTTGCACTTACTGCGCTAGCAGATTTGGCATAAGCGGCTAGTTCGCCCAACATATCTAGGCGGTCCGTTTGTCCACTATAACTTACGTTTTCAAAGCTGTAAGTTTCGGGGACATCATAGCTGTTATCGTCTTTTTTACAAGAGCTAAGACTAAAGCCAAAAACGGCCAAAATAAGTAGGGCTTGTTTCAAGCTCGCTAAATTCATAGTGGTTATATTTTTATGATAAGAATAACTTAACAGCCGCAAATTTATGCTTATCTAAACTAATTCCAAATAAAAATAAGGTTTTTTTAAAAGGAGGTGGTTTTGGGGCCTCCGCAGCTTCGCTGCGGCGCTACGTTTCGGGGCTCGCTGCTCGCTCGGCCCTGCGCCAGCAAGCTGGCTGGGTCTGGCCTGCGGCCACCCCTACACATCGCTAGGCCGTTTGTCTGCAGCCTAAAGGCCGCAGCCATTTTTGTTGGGCCTTGGTCTTTCTTGCCGCAGCGGCTTAAAAGTCCCTGCTTTGTTTGTGGGAAGGATATATTTGGTTTTCAGGTCCTGCGGCTTTTAAGCTGCAGGCCAATTGTTGGTGAGGAGCTAGCTGTGCTGTACCTAAATTGGCTGCTGGTTTCAACCTGCAGCCACAGCTAGCAGGCGGCGAAGCCGCCGCAGGCAAAGGCCAAATGAAAGCCCTGCCACTTCTATCCTTTGCTTTAATTTCTTGCTATTCTGCGTTATTTTTCTCCCCCATAGCTAGGGCTATGCCTTTAAAAAATGCCTTGACTAGCCTAAAATTTTTATCAAAGGATGGCCGAAGCGCAGAACTTCCATTCGGCCTAGGGGCCTGCAAGGGTGCCGCGCAGCGGCAGACCCAGCCAGCTTGCTGGCGCAGGGCCGAGCAGACCTGCGAGCCCTGCAAGGGCCCGGCCGCCGCAGGCGGCAGGCCCCAAAAAATAAACAAAGGTCCAAGAAAAAACTTGAACCTTTTGCAGTTTTAGGGGAGGCCATAGATAATTGAAAACAAAAGAAAGGCTAGGCTGTCCATTTTATCTGGAAACAATTCCTTATTTTGGAGAGAAATTAAAAGAAATCCTTATGCCCATCAATAAAAATGCACTTTTACGTTATCAGGTGCTCAATAGTTGTTTTGGAAATCCCCATCGCAAGTATTTTATTCAGGACCTCATAGATGCCGTGAATGAGGCATTGGCTGATGAGGGGACAAAGGTGGGGCGTAGTCAGATTTATTGTGACATTAAGCATATGGAAAGCGAGTTGGGCTATCGGGCGCCAATTAAGCGCTTGCGCAAGGGGCATAAAGTATACATGCGTTATGATCCCATTGATTTCTCGATTCATAAAACGCCCTTGGGGCCCAAGGAAAATGCGCAATTGGAAGATGCTCTGAACATTTTGGAGCGCTTGGAAAGTTTTCAGGACTTTAATTGGTTGACAGAACTTTTGCCCAAGATGAAACAGAAGCTGGGGTATGCTCGTCCCGAGCAAGCGGCGATCATTTTTTTTGATGAAAATAAGGATTATCAGGGTTTAGAGCATTTGCGGCCTTTGTTTACAGCTATAAAAGAAAAATACTGCTTGTCGGTCTGTTATCAAAGTTTTGAAGAGGAGGCCAAAGAAGAGCAATTTACTTTTCATCCGCAGTTGCTCAAACAGTATAATAAGCGATGGTTTGTTTTTGGTCGGTCGGAACAGCAAGATTTTGATTACCGCAATTTGGCTTTAGATCGCATCCAAAAATTAGAGGAAAGTATTTTTCCGTACAAAAAAGTCGAGATAGATTGGGAAGAGGATTTCTTTAAAGATATTCTTGGGGTATCTCGAGATGAACATCAAAAAAAAGAGTTAATTCAGCTTTGGGTGGCTGCGGAGCAAGTGCCTTATACGGAAAGTAAGCCGATTCATGCTTCTCAAAAACTGTTGGAGCGCCGAGCAGATGGAAGTATAGTAATTAGTTTGGAGTTGCAGCCCAATTATGAGCTACAACAACAACTTTTGATGGCTGCCGAAAAATACGTGGTTTTATCTCCAACCTCTTTAAGAAACTTATTGCAGCATCGCCTCCAAGAGGCAGTAGACCGCTACAAACAATAAACTTAACCTTATGCGATTATTTAGCTTTTTACTTTTAATTTTTGGCCTTAGCGCCTGCAATTTAGATTTGCCATCGGCAGACGGACCAAACTTTTCTAGCCTAGAATACTTTTATCTAGCTCAAGAAAAACACAATCACGGCAAGTTTGATACAGCTTATGTCTTGTACACCGCTGCTATCGAAACGGCTCCTGAAGAACCCGAATTTTACTATGAAAGGGGGCGAGTACTTTATGATATGGACCGCTACAAGGAGGCTTTAGCGGATTATGCTCAAGCAATTAAGTTAGAAGGGGGGCGGGCTAAGTATTATCATGCGCAGGCGGTCATTTACGCCGAGCAACAACAATTTGATTTGGCACTGCCGGCTTTGCGAAAAGCCGTAGAAATCAATCCCGAAAACCCAAGTCTTCACTCACTTTTAGGCGACTTGCATTTACAGCAAGGAGATACCTTGGGAGCATTAGATGATTATCAGGCCTTTTTGCGTCTGCAACCTCAACGTCCCGATTTTAGAGATAAGTTGGCCAATATTTACTACAGTTTGGGCAATATGAAAGGGGCTCGAAAAGAAGCCGAATTGGCCCTACGCATGGATGATAAGAATGCCAATTACTATTATACTTATGCACTTATTCTCAGCGAACAATCAGAAGACGCTCTGGCCTTGGATGCTTGTCGAAAAGCATTGAATTTAGATCCCACCCAACGCGATTTCTATTATTTGGCCGCTGTTATGGCGCTCAATATGCAAGAAACCGAGGAGGCTTGTGGCTATTTGCAAAAAGCAGCAGATGCAGGGGATGAGGATGCCGCTGAACTACAAGCAGAATACTGCGCTCAAAATTCTTAAGATGATTGTTTATAGACATATTCGACAAAGAGAAATGAGCAGTTTTTTGGCCCAGGACCCCAGTTTTGCTGGGGCTGGGCCAATTGCTATTAGCCAAATTCGTGGCGCTTCTCATGCCGCAAACCCCCAAGCAGAAGCTGATGACGTTTTACTCGTTTTGGCGGAGGAAGATGGGCATTTAGTGGGCTATTTGGGGGCGCTGCCCAATCGTTTGCAGGGAAAAGTAGGAGAGGAGCGCTTTGCTTGGCTGTCCTGCCTTTGGATTGATCCTAATATGCGGGGAAGAGGTTTAGCTAAATCGCTTTTGGAACAAATGTATACCGCTTGGTCGGGCCGTCTAGTGATTACGGAATTTACTCCCGCAGCCAAAGGACTCTACGACAAAAGTGGCTATTTCCAAGATTTAGCTCAACTCAAGGGCCTTCGCGTTTATTTGTATAGCCCTCTAGCCAAGGTGCTGCCCAAAAAAGATCCCGAAAAATGGCGAGCGTATTTGCCCATTTTCAATTTGCTAGAACAATTGTCTTTTGCACCCCAAAATATGCGAATGCTCTTTTTGGCCAAAGGAAAATATCGCTGCGAATCAGACGAAAAATGGCGATCCGAATCCAATAACCTATTGAGCGAGCCAAAAGAGGGCTTTCTTCGTGGCTCCAAAGATTTGGAGTGGATATTAAATTATCCTTGGCTGCAAGAAGGGCCAGAAGATGAGGCTTCCCAACGCTATTATTTCTCCAGCAAAGCCAAAAGTCTGGATAATGGCTATCTCTATTTTTATGAGGGCCAAACTCTAAAAGCAGTAGTTTTGTATTTGTTGCGAGACGGTCATCTGCGCCTGCCTTATGTCTTTATGCCCAAGGCTGATGCTAAGGAGCTCATTCGCGCACTGCTATTTTGGATGCGCCAAAAACGAGTAATTTATCTGACCACTTATCAAGAACAGCTCGTTGCGGCTTTACAGGCCAATAAATGGCCATTTTTAGGCCGGCGCCCCCAAGTAAGACATTACATTATTACACATCCTTTAGCCGAAACCTTGGGGGGAAGGCCTTTTTCTATTCAGGATGGCGATGGCGATGCCGCTTTTACTTAAAATTATATGCGTTTTTGTTTTTTACTCCTTTTTTTCATGAGCAGCTTTGGCCTAAAAGCGCAAATTCAGCTGGGTTATAAGTTGCAATTAGGCCTCAATTTATACAATTGCCAAAAGATGGGCCTCGATCAACGCTATCAAAAAAATGATAGTGAGGGGCAAATCCTAAACTTGCTGCCTTCTCTAGGTCTTGGGCTTTGGTTGGGCAATGCCCGCCGCCTCAGCCTCGAACTCGATGGCCAGATAGAATTTTTGCCTTTTCACCTCAATACTGCAGAATATAAAGGGATGGGCGCCTGGCAAACTCCCGTTTCCTTTCGACTCGCTTTTCCCCTTTGGCGCCAACACAGTATGGCCTGGCGCTGCTCTTTAGCCGCTGGCCAAATTTGGCAACAAGCAGGTGTTTTTTCAGCTTCACCCACAGCTATTTCCCAGCAGCATTTAGTCGAATTGAGCAGTGACTTGGCCGCAATTAGCACAAAAAGCGATCAAATTCGAGCCCTAGGCCTCTTCTTTCGCTATCATTGGAGAGGCGAACTAAACGGTTTTCAACTAGGCCTCCGCTTAGATTGGGGGAATTCTTTTTAGTCCCTCAACTTTTTCTTGCAAATAATAGGCACTTTCTTGTTTAAGGGAGTGCCTATTATTCTATAGAAGGATTTGGGGCCCGCGGCCGGCTAGGCTTTGCCTAGGTCGGCCGCCGCTATGCTGCGGGGCTCGCAGGTCTGCTCGGCCCTTCGCTGCCTATCGCCAGCTCGGTCTGGCCTTCGGCCACCCGCTCCGCAGCGCTGGGCCAAAAAAGGCTTGGCCCTCTGGGGGAATTGTAGTGTTATTTGGTCCCTCAGCTTTTTCTTGCAGTTTTGTGGGCGAAAAAGTAGTACAAACACTAGTAAACAAAATGGCTTTATATAGTTGATTTATCTAACAGATAATTAAGGGTTTAGCGATAGAAATAGCGACGAACAGTAAGTTTTAGCCTTTTATCCAGAATCAATCGCTATTTTGACTTCACCTTCATCTAAAGCTTAGCCCTAAATAATTTGTAGAAAAGGACTTAGCTTGTTTTTTAGTACTAAGCTACTATTAGTCCCTCAACTTTTCCCTACGAACTTACGGGGAGATGATGTAAACGAAAATTTTAAAGTCATTTATGAGCGTCGTATAAGGCGGGTAGCGTTATGCTAGCTAAAATCAAGAATATTATTTGGTCAACAGGCTGAGAGTGGGAGAGAGGTCCAACTAAAAAAGCGAATGCCGTTAGGGCATTCGCTTTTAAATTTTATTCCAATACGTTTTCCAGGCTAAAATGAAAAGGAAGCTCCATCTTTAGGAATAATCAATTGGGAAGAGAATCCTTGCTCTTCCGCAAATTGACGCAATTCTTTTCGACTCAATACACAATGGGCCAAAGCTTCCAAATGTATGGCTACCAATTTACTCTTGGGCAACAGTTGATGGATTTTTGCAATTTCTTCTTTCCCCATAATGATTGCCCCCAACGCAGCATCCGCCAAACGAGCAGCCCCCGCATTGATTACAACACAATCAGGAGCCAAACGCTTCAAATCTGCTTCCACTTCCTGGGTCAAAATAGTGTCTCCCAAAAAATAAATAGAGGCTTGTCCCTCTGCCTGAAGATAATAGCCAGAACTTTCCCCTAGAAATTTGGCCAGCTCTGGAATAGAATAGGCCAAATCACTACCATGCTGCCCCTTAGTCCGTTCAATCTGGACATTGCCTATCGATAATTTGTGCTCTATAACCTCCGTTTTTTGAAATCCTTGGGCCTGAAGCTTGGCCGCATCTTCTTCATTCTGAAGATAAACGGTTTTATTTTTATCTATGAGCCTCGCTGCGGCCTCATCCCAATGGTCAGGATGCAAATGAGTCAATAAAACAGTATCGGCAGCCACAAGCTTTTCAACAGAAAGAGCTAAATCTACAGTGGGATTAGGAATCTCTGAGTTGACTGTGCCTGGAAAGCAACCAAGAGCGCCCTTCTCTGCAAACATAGGATCTATTAAAAAACTTTGCCCCCCATAATTCAAATAAACGCTGGCATTCCGCACAAACAAAAACTGATTTGACATTCTTCTAGAGTTTTTTTCGATGAAATAATTTCGATAAGGCAAAATTATTCCCTTTAGCTCTCAAGCAACTACCTTCCTAGCTCGAAAGACTACCATTTTGATAAGCAGCCAAAAAGTCTGAGCTTTTTTGCCCCGTTTGCGCCTTGAAAAAACGCATCAAATGATTGGGCTCTGAATACCCTAAAGCATAAGCAATCTCGCTAAGGCTTTTTTCTGGATGATAAATCAACTCTAATTTAATTTCTGCCAGCAATCGCTGCTTGATTAACGCACTGGCCGTTTGACCAAAAGTTGTTTTGGCTAGTTTGTTTAAACTAATTCGACTCAAACCCAAAAGTTGCGCATAATCTTCTACTCGCTGCTTTTCTCGAATATGTAGCTCTAATAAGCGCTTAAATTCATAAGCCAATTGCTTGCCCTCAGTAGTAAATGCCAGCTGATAATGTACCGCATAATCTCGATTTATCCGCTCCAATAAATAATAAATCAAAGAGCGAATAATATGAGCACTATTCGTCAATGGATGAAGCAATTCCTTTTTTATCTCTTCCAAAAAGAAGAACAAGGGCTCCAAAGCTCCAGCAGCTAAAGGCAAATACAAAGGCTGCTCCCGCTGATAGAAATAAAGTAGCTTATAAGTAAATAACTGATCGGCAAAGAACTCATGCAAAAACTCTTCTTTGAAAAAGAGCACTTTAAATTTTAATTCCTCTGCCTGAATTTCCCAACGCCTAAGCTGAAAGGCAGAAATAAAAACGAGGCAATTGTCTTGCAACACAATTTGTTGGTCTCCTAAATATAAGGTTCCTTGAGCCCGCTCAAAGAAAAGGATCTCAAAACAATCGCCTCGATGGGGCTGAGCAAAGAAATAGGGATGCAAAGCCGCTAATTGCTCCTCATTAAGTACATTGAGCATAAAATCCACCCCGCAAGCGGTTTTATTAAATTTCATTAGCTGCATGGCTCCCTTCTTTTTATTCTCTACATCAAATGGCCCAATAGATAGTTGTCTCTCTAAAACTCCCAAGCCAAAAGCTCAGCAATTTCTGCGCGACTCGGAAGATACTGCTCTCGATAAGCCTGAGCCAATAATAATTCTTCCTCATAATAACGCAAGGCCAAGGCTTGATAATCAGTTTGCATAAGGCTAGTCTGCTCGGCAATACAGGCCCATTGGAAGTAATAACTCAAACGCTCAAAGAGCTGTTTGGCCCCCAATTGAATTTGGTCCATATCGGTGGTCTCACTTAAGGCAAATAACCGCTTTTTAAGCTGATCGAAATCCGAACTTAGGGCCGTTGCCGCTTGCTCTCTTAACTGCTCTTCTACAAAGGCCGATAATAAAGGCAATCCCTTGCTCTTCTGACTGGCCCGCAACATATCTAAAATCATGATGTTGCCAGCACCTTCCCAAATGGGCAAAACCATAATGTCCCGAATGACTTTGGGCATAACGCCATCTTCAATATAGCCCAATCCACCCATCAATTCCATACTTTCCCTGGCCACATAAACGCCCTGCTCTGCTGTAGCTTTTTTAATCATGGGGGTTAAGAAGCGCAACCACTCTTTGGCCGTAGCATCTCCCGCTTCTGATTGGTCCAATAAGCTAATGGCTTTCCAACAGCTGTAAAATTGCCCCTGATGAAGACTGCCCAATTCCCAGAACTTCATACGCACCAAAGCATGCTCTAGCAATTCTTTCCCAAAGGTGTTTCGATAAGCCGCAAACTGATAGGCTTCTATTAAGGCTCTGCGCAAGCCCGAAATAGCCGCTACCGAGTTATACAAACGAGAAAGATTGATCATATCGGTCATGATCTTGAAGCCCGCATCCTCTGCGCCGATGAGCTTGGCCCAACTGCCCTGCAAAAGATATTCGCCACTAGCCATAGAACGCGTACCCAATTTATCTTTAAGCCGTATGAGGTCCATATTGTTAGCACTGCCGTCTGGCCGCTGCGGCTCTAAAAGAAAAATACCCAAACCTCTGGTGCCCTTTTCTAAGGGACCCGTCCGTGCTAAGGCAAAAATGATCTCTGCGCTGGCATTACTGCAAAACCATTTCTCGCCCTCTAAGGACCAATATCCATTATCTAAGGGACTAGCCTTGACTAAATTGGCCCCCACATCCGAACCACCCGCTTTTTCGGTCAAAAACATGGCGCCTGTATAGAAATCCTTGGGCTCATCGGTATAAATTCTAGGCAATAGCCTTGCTTTGTCTTCTTCTGAAGCATACTTATCGATCAACAAGGCGACACCATCGGTCATACACAAGGGACAATACAAACCGCTTTCACTCATAGCATACAGATAGCCCAAGGCAAAGCCCAAACGATGCCGCTGCCCCGCATAACGCTCCCTAAATTCAGGGGCCCACTTTAAGCGAAACATACCCGAATGTACGGCTATGGCTTTGAGCTCTTCATAAGCAGGATGAAAGTCTACCTGATTGATGGTTTCTCCTAAATAGTTGCGCTTGCGCAACTTCGGCCCATTTTTATCCGCCGCTAAGGATAAGTCATTCATCACCCCAGCCGCTAAGCGACCCAATTGCGTTAAAGCATCCGATTGCTCAGAAAGGACTTTGGCTGGTAAATGTGCATGTAGATAGTCCTGTAACAGCTTATCCGATTGAAAGTAGTTTTGACTAAGTCTATGCCCCTGAGGCAAGACGCGATTCTCTTTTTGCATAGTTGATGGAATAAAAGTATGAGGGATTTTTTGGATACCTACAGGGCGCGAAGCGCCCGCAGGCTGAGCGCTGCGGAGCGGGTGGCCGAAGGCCAGACCGAGCTGCCGATAGGCAGCGATGGGCCGAGCAAACCTGCGAGCCCCGAAGCATAGCGACCCGCCTTTAGGCGGGACAGCCCCAAAATATAAAGAAAAGCGCCTAACTAGTGAACTAGCTTGGCGCTTCATATAGCTATCTGGACCTAAGCTTCGAAGGACTTGATGGTCGCTATAATAATGTTGCAGCATTCATCCAATTGCTCTACGGTCATGACCAAAGGAGGCGCAAAACGAATGATGTTGCCATGTGTGGGCTTGGCCAATAAGCCATTTTCCGCCAACTTGACGCAAATGTTCCAGGCTGTTTTGCTGTCGGGGCTGTCATTGATGACTACGGCATTCAATAGGCCTTTTCCACGAACCAAACTAACGAGCTCGCTTTGCTCAACCAATTCCGCCTGAATGCGATCTCTGAACCGCTGGCCCAATGCTCTTGCGTTTTGGGCCAGTTTTTCATCTTTAACGACATCTAGGGCCGCCATAGCTACGGCACAAGCCAAAGGATTACCCCCAAAGGTGCTCCCATGCTGCCCCGGCTGAATCACATCCATGATCTCTTTGTTAGCCAAGACGGCAGAAACGGGATACAAGCCTCCAGAAATGGCCTTACCCAAGATCAAAATGTCAGGCTGCGTATAAGTTTCCTGCTTTTCGCAATGCCCGCCACAACTACAATCGCCGCAGATGCGCAAAAGGCTACCCGTTCTCGCAATCCCCGTCTGAATTTCATCCGCAATGAAAAGAACGTTGCGTTGCTTACAAGCCGCAGCCGCTTTGGGAATAAAATCTTCATCGGGCACAAAGACGCCAGCCTCTCCCTGAATGGGCTCGACCAAAAAGCCAGCTACCCGATCGCCATATTCTTCTAATGCCGCTTCCAAGGCCCCTAAATCATTGTAGGGCACGGAAACAAAACCAGGCGTATAAGGACCAAATTGGCCTTTTGCATCAGGATCAGAAGAAAAGGAGATAATGGTGGTGGTCCGCCCATGAAAATTCTGCCCACAAACGATAATAATCGCCTGATTGGCGGGAATCTGCTTTTTCTCATAACCCCATTTACGGCAAAGCTTAATAGCCGTCTCTACGGCCTCAGCTCCTGAGTTCATCGGCAAAACCTTATCCATGCCAAAGTATTCACTCAAGGTCTTTTCATAGACCCCCAAACGATCGTTGTAAAAGGCTCTGGAGGTTAGGGCCAAGGTATTGGCCTGCTCCATCATGGCCGCCACAATTTTCGGATGAGAGTGGCCCTGATTCACGGCAGAATAAGCCGATAGGAAGTCGTAGTAACGCTTTCCCTCTACATCCCAAACAAATACGCCCTCTCCCTTGGCCAATACCACAGGTAAAGGATGATAGTTGTGGGCCCCATACTCATTTTCTAAGGCCATCAAATCTGCTGAAGATAGTTGATCTTGCATAGCTAGCTGTTTATATTCAATTGTCAGTAAATTTCTTTTTTTTGGGGCTTCCCCGCCCTACGGCGGGTCGCTATGCTTCGGGGCTCGCAGGTTTGCTCGGCCCATCGCTGCCTATCGGCAGCTCGGTCTGGCCTTCGGCCACCCGCTCCGCAGCGCTCAGCCTGCGGGCCCAAGGGCCCTGCTATGGGCAGCCAATCCGCAAGGGACCAAAGTCCAGTTATTGGACTAAGGCAATAAGACGAGCCGGGCCAATTGCCCCCCATAGTCTATAATATAGTTAGTCGCAGGCAATTCCGCTAAGGAAAGGCTAACTTTTGGCCCATTCGGCTGAATGCTCTTTACTAATTGGCCATTCATGCTATAGATACAGAGCTTCGTTCCTGCCCGATAAGCTAAACTTAACTGTAGTTCTCTCGCCTTGGGCAATGGATTGGGCCAAATCTTTAAGGGCTCGGCCTTGACTAATGGCAGCATGCCCAACGGCCGCTGATGAATAATCCCCAAGGCATCTAAATCAAAGCCCGAAGAGGGAAATGGCGTGGGCCAAGGGTCGTTAATGACCCGCCCCTGACTGTCATAGCTCCCATATTCCCCAATATGGCCTACTACATCCACTATACGGACATAGGCTATATTGTTAATGTCTACCCGATTGGAGTCCGCCAATTCCGATAAATCAAAAGGGGTCCCATAGTTCGCCCGGTATTTTCCCGCTAGGTTATGAATTTTTGTTGCCTCCAAGGCCCCAAATCCCCCCACTTGCTGAGCGGTATCAGTTAGGGAAACCGCAGGAAAACGCACATAGTCCACCCCATTGGAACTGACCTCTACAAAAGCCAACTCTAGAAAACTATCGCTAAAGCCGTTTTCAAAGATGGCGAAGTCTGCCCCCGCCCCGTCAATAATGGGGGGATTGATGTAGTAGCTGGCTTGTCCGCCATCTCCAAGGCTAAAGACGGTCCCATCTCCAGCGGGACCAGCCGCAGCAGCGGGCTGCCCGTTGCTCGCCAAACCAAGTTGGGGCTGACTAATATCCTGTGGTCCTCTGCTCCATAGATAAGGAGCCGCTCCCCAATCGGCCCAAAGTACAGAGTCTTTATGCAAGGCCGTACTTCCTGCCTGCCCAGCCGCAGGCGCATACTGCGCATTTAGATTAAAGGATAAAAAAAGAGCGAGGATAAAGCTCCAAGAATAGTTCATCTGTTGTCTATTTTACAATTCTACTCTCAAGACCTCGAAGGCGAGGTTTTGGGCCAAACAATCTACTCTAGAATAAATGCGCTCCAGATGACTGCTATAATTTAAATGTCTATTGGCTACAATTTGCATGCTTCCACTAGGCTTTAGTAGTGGTTTGACGGCCTGAAAAAGGCCCAGACTCACTTCTATATTGTTTTCATGCCCAAAATGAAAAGGCGGATTGCTGAGGACCAAATCTAGACTGCCCGCAGGAATATGCGAGAGATCATCGGTCCAGACCGCCGAGGCATCGGGCAAGTTCAATTGGCTGGAGGCGATGGCTAGGTAAGCATCATCGGTTAATTGGGCCTGCATCTTAGGCGCTCGCTTAAGATATTGATGGGCCAAAATGCCATTGCCGCAAGCGAGGTCCAACAGCTGCCCCTCTTCTTCCTGCACTAACCAGTTTTCTATAAAGAAGCGGCTGCCCTTGTCTACCTGCCTAGCCGAAAAGACCCCATAGTATTGTTGATAGCTATCACTTTCATAATAAATGCTCCGAATCAAGGATTGGCCAGCCAAGGGCTTTTTGCCTCGCATACTCAAGATGCGTGCTTTCTTCCAGGCCCTTGATTGCTCCACTTGCTCGAAGTACTTTTGAGCGACTTGTAGCATACTGGGCGTAAAATGCCGAGTCATAAAGGCGGCATGTACCGCTCCATCTTCTTTTAGGGCCTGATGCGCCTGCTGTAACTGCAGTTCAAAGAGATCCATGGACTTGGGGACCAGCATGAGGGCCTGTGAGCAGGCTTTGGCCTGCTCCAAAGGAAGACAGTAGTCCAATTGGTCCAAATCTAAGCCATTGAGCAAGAAGTTTTTGGTCCAAGCCTTCTTTTGAGAGGCATAGTTAGGGACGAGCTGCGGCTGCCAGCCCGATAAAGCCAAGGCCCAAGCGCCAAAGCGATCATTATAAATCAAAGGATGATCCGTCAAAGGAAGCTCCCCCTCTTCTAGTAGGCGAAGCAGATAAGCCTGAGCTGCAGAGACAGGCACTAAAGAGCGATTGCTAGTCTGCGGATAACGTTGCAGCTTGAAGGGCCGCCCCCTAAACTCAAATTGAAACATAAGTTGATTTAATGGTCCTCAATAAGCCGCAAAATACATTTTTTTAGGCAAAAAACTAATGCCCTAAAGCTAGACCCTAGGGCCAACTATGGATCTAGCAGGGCGCGAAGCGCCCGCAGGCTGAGCTGCCGAAGCAGGGCCGCCGCAGGCGGCAGACCAAAGCCCGAAGGGCTGCAGGGCCGAGCAGACCTGCGAGCTGCGAAGTGGAGCGACCCGACCGATAATTCATGAGGGGGAACACCCTCATTTTGTCTAGCTCGGCAAAGCGATACCGCTTTGCTTTGCGCTGGTTTTTCAATCATCGGGAGGGGCAGCCCCTATAAAAAACAAAGAGACAGCAACCCTAAAGTTACTGCCTCATTGTCTATACGAGATTCCGACTATTGCTTATCGGCATTTTGTGCCTTGAGTTGAAGCTGCAACTCTTTTACAGCGGCCTCAATTTGCTCGTCTCTACCGTTGAGCATCTTCTCATAATCGTTTCGGACCATGATGTCGGGCTCCAATTGGGTGTTTTCTAGCAATTGCCCCTCTAGGGTTTCCATGCCCACCTGTGGAATGCCGAAGACCATGCCGTTCTGTAGACGCTCCCACCATACCGCAGTGGCCGTACCTGGCACAGGCATTCCCATTAGCTTACCAACGCCCAAGGCTTTGTATACATAGGGAAACATATGTGCATCCGAGTAGTTGCCTTCGCCCATGAGGACTACTGAGGGACGTGACCATTTGAACATCGGCTCTGTTCCAATCTTTTGCCCTCTTGGACGCAATTTGAGATAGACCTCTCCACTTAAGAAGGTGGCCAAATCATCATGCAACCAGCCCCCGCCATTAAAGCGAGTATCTACAATTAGGGCCTTTTTGTTGTAATGACGGCCCAAGGCATCTGAATATACCTGCTGAAAGGCCGAATTATTCATGCCCTTAACGTGCACATAACCCAATTGCCCATCAGAAAGCTCCTCTACCATCTTGTGGCGGCTTTCCACCCAGTCCTCATAACGGAGGTTGAATTCTTGACCAAAAGAAATAGGCTTGATGCGGATGTCTTGGCGACTTTTCTCCTTACTATTATAAATCGTAAGCAGGATGTAGTCCCCTGCCTTGCGATTGAGCAAAGGCCAGAAGTTGTCTTCTTTGCCAATCTTCTGCCCATCTATAGCCTCGATAATGTCTCCTGCTTCTACCTTGATATCGGCCTTGTCCAAAGGACTGCCTTTGAGGATTTTGGCAATTTTAATCCCATCCTTATCATAGGCATAATCCATATAGATCCCCAAAGCAGCTGTTTGATCTCCGCCTTTTTTGCCGGCATAATAACGACAACCCGTATGAGAGGCGTTGAGCTCTCCGAGCAGCTCACTAGCCATCTCGGCAAAGTCGTAGCCATTGTTAATATGAGGAAGGAAGCGAGCATATTCTTTTTTGTAGAAGTCCCAATCTATTCCATGTAGGTCCTCTAAGTAGAACTTGCGTTTTACCTGTCTCCAGATATGCTCAAACAAATAGGCTCGCTCTTCGGCAGACTGTAGTTCCATCTCTCCCTTGAGACTGATGCCTTTCACCTTCTTGCTCTTGAGCTCCATCTCTTGGATTTGCCCATTTTTGCCAAAGTAGAGTTTCTCTCCCTTTTTGTCTAAGATTAGTGAAGAGCCGGAACTCCCCAACTTCTGGACGATTTCCGTCTTTTTGGTCCGCAAATCAGTAGACCAAAGATCGAAGCCTTTTTCAAAGGCCGCTAGATAATAAAGCGTTTCCCCTTCTTTGTCCAAAACGGCATCGGCTAAGTTAGCCGAATGAATGGTTAGGCGGGCAATACGGTCTTCAATACCCTCCAATTCGATGTTTAAGGGTTTGAGCTCCTCTTTATCCGTTGTCTTTTCTTCTTTATCCTTCTCCTCTTCCTTTTTATCGGCCTTTTTCTTTTCCTCTTCCTCCTCTTTGAGCAATTGATAATCCTCCTTGTTTAGGCGGTAACGATCATAGGCATCTTGAGTAAGGAAAAGAGCAAAGATATCGTTCTGGCTGCCCCAACTAGCATGATTGCGCATCCCTTTGCGGTCAGAGAACCAAATAAGAGATTCTCCATTCATGCTCCATTTAGGACGGCTATCGTTGTAGCCGCTACGGCTCAAATTTACAGGAGCAGTTTTCCCATCGGCAGCTACTAGGCCAATTTCTGATATCCATTGGTTCTCTTGTAAGAACTCTAGCAAAAACCACTTGCCATCAGGAGACCATTGATAGTACTGATCACCATCGGAATAAGAGTAGTTGCGGTCTTTCTCTAAGATCGTCCGCTCTTTCTTGCTCTCTAGGTTGATTACCTTGAGCCTTGTGCGCTCTTCTAGGAAAGCCACCTCCTTACCATCAGGAGAATATTCGGGCTGAAAGGTTTCTTTATCTGATGCCAGAATAGTCTCTTCTTGGAGCAAGGTGGAATTAAAGAAATACTTTTCCTCCTTACGGAGCAAGCTAGTCTGATAGAGGTTCCAACTTTGTCCTCGCTCTGAAGCATAGAGAATGCTGCGACCATCGGGGCTGAAGCTAATGCTGCGTTCCTGTTCTGGCGTATTGGTAATGCGCTTAGTCGTTCCTGCTTCCATAGAAGAGACAAAAACTTCCCCTCTATAAACGTAAGCGACCTCTTTTCCATTGGGCGAAAGGGCAAACTCCCCAGCGCGATTGGCCATAACGATTTCCGTGGGATTGGTCCGCCAATCGGCAGCAATTTGTACCTGCAATTTTTGGGCATTAGCCCCTGGCTTTAGGGTGTATAGCTCCCCATTGTATTGGAAACAGAGCAGGCCCTCATCAGAAATAGACAAAAAGCGAACAGGATGCTTATCGAAATTGGTCAATTGCTTTTTGTTCTGCTTGCCCCGAATCTCTAGGCTATATACATTAAGGCTGCCCGATTCCTCCGAAAGGTAGTAGAGGGTTTTGGCATCCTTAGAAAGCACAGGCTCTCTGTCCTCTCCCTCAAAATCCGTCAATCGGCTAAAGCTTTTGTTTCTAAGGGGCTCATACAACCAAATATCTCTAGTGACAGAAGAACGATGATGCTTGCGCCAAGGATCTTCATAGCCTTTTTTGTCTTGGAAGACGTAAATATCGCCTTTGCGGCTCACTTTGGTGTATTCGGCAGCGGCTGAAGTGATCTGTTCTACTCTTCCGCCTGTAGCGGGCACGGCATAGAGCTCGGGCAAGCGGCCATAGGGAAACTGTTGGCTCTTGACATCATCCATCCGCAAAGAGCTAAAGAAGATACGGCGACCATCTCCGCTAAAGTCCGAGGGATAATCATCTGTAGAATGAAAAGTGAGGCGTTTAGGGGCCCCACCCTCTGCGGGCATAGTGAAAATGTCAAAATTACCGTAGCGATCAGAAGCAAAGGCAATTGTCCGACCGTCCTTAGACCAAACTGGCATAAAATCATGAGCGCTATGCTGCGTTAGCGGCTTAGCTTCTCCTCCTGCGGCAGGCATTTTATACAAATCGCCTTTGTAACTGAAGAGGATGCTTTGTCCATCGGGAGAAATAGCTGGGTAACGCATCCAAAGGGCGTCTTGTAGCTGTGCTTCGGCCCATAGTGGGAGCAAGAAGAGCAGCCAAAAGGGGGCAAATATCTTTTGCATAAGGTTTTGTTTTGATGAATTTAGATAATAAGCAGTCTTCGGCAAGAATAGGAATAATATCGACCAATGTTTTTTAAACTAGACGAAAGTGCCTGCCGCTTATTTTGGCCCCTCAGGCCCGATCTGCTTCTCTTTGGCCTTATCTGGCCGCAATTAGGGCCTAGCTTTTTGTTCTTCCCCCTCTTCATTGAGGCAATAAGGTAGTGGTTGAGAATTTGGGGCTGCCCCTCCCTTTCTTCGGGTCGGGCTGTCTCGCAGCTCGCTATTCGCTCGGCCCTGCGGCGCAAAGCGCCTTGGTCTGCCGCCTGCGGCGGCCCTGCTGTCCATCCCTCAGCCTGCGGGCGCTTTGCGCCCTGCTAGGCCGCATAGACTAAGGCCCTCGCTAGTCCAATCCTTACTTCTTGAGATAAGACAGCTTAAAGTAGAGCCGTATCTGCTCAGCATCTCCCTGATAATGATAGATGAGGGCCCCAAAATTGGCGTGTAGGACCTGCAACAGCTCTTGCCGTCTGCGGTCTAGCAGCCCTCTAGCTTCGCTCTGCTGCTGCTTGAGGCCCGATTGCTGCGCTCTAAGGTTAAGAAGCTCTTGAGCAAACTGCACTACCTCTTGTTGAATATTGTTTAGTTGTGGAGCTAAGCGCAGTGCCCGCCCTAAGGTCTTTACCGCTCTCAGTCGGGGCTCATATCCCCCCTTTCTAAAGTTTTGTTTGTTGGGCATGATGCGTTTATACTCCATAGACTTAGGATGATGAACCAATTGTAAATGAAGATCCCAATTTCGGAGTAGCTCCGCCTCCAACTGCCCAAATTTAGCCTCCACAGCTAGAGTGGCCAGTCTCAACTGTACCTTAGCCTCTCTCTCTAAGATAGCCGCATGCTCATAGGCCAGTAAATAGGGATGACTATCGCTATATATTTGCTGCAAGAAGCCCCGATCTTGCCGATGTATGCGCAGTTTGCGAAAATGGTAGAGGGCAAAGTAATGAAAGTACTTATGACTCCTTTGAGCTAAGCGCTGAAAAGGGTTTCTTAAATAGGGCCAAGTTTTTTTAGGCATAGTTATTTAACGTTTTTAATGGGGTAATAACTCATTTATTCCTAAAATAAAAAATTTAACTTGTATTATCAACAAAAAATGATTTTATGGGCAAAATAAATGTTAGTATAAGGCTAAGCATAGCTTGAATACTGGGGTAGACTATCCGACAGTCTTGTCTTTGGGCCTAGTAGGTTTTTTGTCTTATTTGCCAGTATTGTCGCAGTAGATTATAAATTTACTAAGCTATCTGTCAAGCTTGGCGGGGTCCATAGTAAAGTAAATATCTTATCCGCCAAGTTTGGCGGATGAAATGGCCAAGCCACAGAGCAAAAACGGGCTGTTGTTTTAAGGCTGTGGGAGCCACAGAGTAAAAACAGCAAGTTGATTTAGGGAAAAGGAAGGACCGCAGGACAAAACGGGCTTCAGTTGGCCCTTTGTGGATGTGTATAAAAGGTTGTTGGGAAGAATAAGGCCCCTAAGGACTAGCTCTAAAGCCTCAACAGGGCTTTGGAGCAACTAGTTGGTTTAGCTTTAGGAGTAGTTTGAATAAATGCCCTAGAAAAGGGCGGTTAGTAGGGCTAAGGGGGATTGGGTCCTTGTTTTCTATTTCTAACTTGCTCCCCCTACTCTGAAAAGCATAAGGGAAATGCTGAAGCACTGAGGTCAAAGGGCTGCGGATAGCTCCTTAAGTCCCCTTATCAAGGTCCCTACTCTTATCCACTTCGTTAGTTATTGAACATCAGGCCCCTATCCAAGTTTGGGGGCAAGGGGCCGGAGCCGATTATTGAGGCAACAACAACTGTGGGGCGGCTTAGCGCTGTGCAGGGGTGGCCGTAGGCCAGACCAAGCGGGCGAAGCCGGCGCAGGGCCGAGCGAGCAGCGAGCCCCGCAACATAGCGCCCCGCCCAGCAGGGCGGGGAAGCCCCATACCCCCTATAAAAAGAAATTTGCTTTTCTGCGGGGAAGAATGCATTTTTGTGGGCTCAAATCAAGGGGTATGCGATTAAAAAGTTTAGAGATCAAGGGCTTTAAGAGCTTTGCCGACAAAACGGTAATCAATTTTTCGGAAGATGTAATTGGTATCGTGGGATCGAATGGCTGCGGTAAGTCCAATATTGTAGATTCGATTCGCTGGGTGCTAGGAGAACAGAAAACTAAGCAGCTGCGCTCGGATAGTATGACCAGTGTTATCTTCAATGGGACAAGCAAGCGGAAAGCAGCCGCCTTGGCGGAGGTCAGTTTGCGCTTCGAGAATGATCGAGGGGTCTTGCCCACCGAATTTCAGGAGGTGACCATCAAAAGAGCCCTACATAAAGACGGCAGTGGAGAATACTATTTGAATGGAGTAAAGTGTCGCTTGAAAGATATCAATGACTTGCTTTCCGATACAGGCATGGGCTCCGACTCTTATGCTATCATCGCTCTCGGGATGGTAGATGATTTGTTGCAGGATAAGGACAATAGTCGCCTAAAGCTCTTTGAACAGGCCGCAGGCATATCCAAATATAAAATTCGCAAGAAAGAAACCCTACGCAAGCTCAAGCAGACCTCGGAGGACCTAGAACGGGTAGAAGATTTATTGCATGAGGTCGAGCAACAACTCAAAACCCTAGAGAAACAAGCCAAGCGGGCCAAGCGCTACTTGGAAATGAAGACCGAATATAAAAGTCTGAGTATCGACCTACAAGCTATTCGGATTAGAGGGCTGCGCAAAGATTATTCGGAGCTCGAAAAGAAGATTGCTTTAGAGGGACAGACCATCCAGCAGCAAGAAACAGCCTTGGAGGGCGAGCAAGAGAGTCTAAGAGCAGCCAAAAGAGAGCAAATTGAGAAGGAACAGCGTTTGTCTACAGCTCAAAAGAAGCTCAACCAGTTGATTGGGCGCATCAAGACCCTAGAAAATGAGCAAAAGATGAAGGCGCAAGAAGCCCTCTTCTTACAACAAAACAAAGAAAAACTATTGGATCGTCTGCGCTCAGGCAAAGAACGCTTAGCGCTAGCCCAACAGAATGCCGATCGTTATGCGCAGCAAAAGAAAACGGAGGAAGAAGTCTTAGAGATCCTTTCCGATGCTTTGGCAGAGGCCCATGAGCAACTCGCTAGCATTCGTTCGGAGCATGGGCAGCTCAAAATAGAAGTGGAACAATTTCTAGAAGAGCAAAAGAGCATGCAGGAACGTTTGGTACAGGCCGAAAAAGAAATGGCGGTCTATGAAACGGAACAGAACAACCTCAAAAAGCAGTACCGACAGATAGATGAGCGTTTGGCCATACGGGCCGAAGAGCTCAAAGAGGTAGAACTGGCCTATCGGGAAAGTGCTACGGAGCTACAGACCCAAAAAGGCATTTTGGAGGGCCTACAGCAGGCAGAAGAAAGCCGTAAAGCCGAGTTGGAGCGTGTAGAGCAGCGCTTAGAAGGGCAAAACCAAATCTTGCAGCAGAAAAATCGTTTGCTAGATGCCAAAAGCAACGAAAAAAAGTTGCTGGAAGACCTAGTAAAGAGTATGGACGGTTATGCGCAGTCCGTAAAATTCTTGCATCAGAATGATAGCTGGACGGAGAAGCCTGCTTTATTATCGGATCTATTCTACTGCCCAGAGGAATATCGCTTAGCGGTAGAAAATTATCTCTCCCCCTACTTGAGCTACTATGTAGTTCAAACGGCAGAAGAGGCCTACAAGGCGGTGCAGCTACTCGAAGCAGCGGAAAAGGGCAAAGCCAACTTCTTTATCCTAGATTGGATTTTGCCCAAGAGCGAAAAACAATTATCGGCTGCAGGGGCTCAGGCTGTTTTGGACCTACTCGATTATGAGCCAGAGTATGAAGCCTTGGCTCAGGAGCTATTGGCCCAGGTGTATATCTTAGAAGAGGGCCAAGAACGGCCAAGCGAAAGCGAAGCATATTTTCTGTCTAAGGATGGAAAGCGAAGTTTTGGTCCGTATAGCCTGCAAGGGGGGTCCGTGGGCGCCTTCGAGGGCAAGAAGATTGGGCGAAAGAAAAATTTGGCCCTACTCAGCGAGGAGATTGCCGAGCTACAAAGCCAAGTAAGTAGCCTTCAGACCGAGGTAGATGATTTGCGCCTTCGTCAACGGCAGCTCCGACAGGCGGATCGCAGTAGGGAGATTCAAACGGCAGAGCGCAGCCATCAGCAGCTGCTGCAAAAGAATATTTCGCTAGAAAGCAAACTAGAGGGCTTTGAAGAATTTAAGGCCGAAGCCAAAGCCCAGAAGGAGCAGCTCCGCACAGAACTTAAAAAGATACGCAACGACAAGCGAGAGATTGAGGGAGAGGTCGAATTTCAGGAAGACCAACTGGAGCAGCTGCAAAGACGCCTAGGCAAAAAGAATATGGCCTTTAAGGAGCAGGCCCAAGAGCTCTCCAAAGCCTCTGCCCATTACAATCAGAAACATATTGAGCAGCTTAGACAGCAAAACCGCTTGGAGGGCCTAGATAAAGAATGGCAATTTGCCCAGCGCCAAGCGAGGGAGGTAGAACAACAGCTCCAAGAAGACCGAAATGCCTTGGCGGCTGGGGAAGAAAGAGAGCAAAGTTTGTTAGTTGCCCAGGAAGAGAGCAAAAAACAATTGCAGGAGCTCTATGAAGACCGACAATTGTATAAAGCTCGGCTATCCGATGTGGAACAACAATTCTTTAGTGGTCGTGGAGAGATCCAAGTATTGGAAGAGCGCTGGGAGGAGCAACAAAAGCAATTGCGCAAAAGCCAAGAGCTCTTTCAGTTGCAAAAAGAACGCTTTGCCGAACTCAAAATGCAGTTGTCGAATATTGCCGAGCGGTTGCGGATTGAGTTTGAGCTACAGTTGTCTCAGCTCTTAGAGCATGAAGTAGTGAGCGAATTGCCAGAGTCAGAGCTCGATAAAAAGGTAGAACAGCTCCGCCTACGGATCAATAACTATGGAGCCGTCAATGAGATGGCTATCGAGGCTTTTGATGAGGCCAAAGAGCGGTTTGATTTTATTGGCGAACAGCGGCAGGACCTAATCGAGGCCCAAGAAAGCCTAATGCAAACCATAGAGGAGATTGATGAGACCGCCAGCAAGAAGTTTATGGAAGCCTTTGAGCAAGCCAGAGAACATTTTATTCGGGTGTTTCGCTCCCTCTTCTTGGAGGATGATACTTGCGACCTACTGCTTTCTGATCCACAGAATCCTTTGGAGTCTCGCATAGAAATTATTGCCAAGCCCAAAGGCAAGCGCCCCTTATCTATCAATCAGCTTTCGGGGGGAGAGAAGACGCTGACCGCAACGGCCCTACTCTTTTCGCTCTACCTGCTCAAGCCAGCTCCCTTCTGTATCTTTGATGAGGTAGATGCCCCATTGGATGATACCAATATTGCTAAGTTCAACAACATCATCAAGGACTTCTCTAGCAACTCCCAATTTATCATCGTTACCCATAATAAGAAAACAATGGCAGCAGTCGATGTGATGTATGGGGTGAGTATGCAACAAGGGGTATCTCAAGTCATTCCCGTTGATTTCCGTATGTTGCAGCCTCAGTAGGCGAAATTCAATTTATTTACTCCAGAACTAATTTATTATGCGCTTTTTTTCCTTGCCCCTTATCTTCGCCCTCTTTTTGGGCCTTAGCTTGCAGGCCCAGCCCTATATGGTCGGAATAGAAAATAGCTTTGAGGGCTACTGGCAACTCAAGCAGATTGATAATCAGCCTTTGCCTGAGGGAGCCAATATCTACATTCATTTTGACGGCAATCAGTTGTTATTGGTCAATGGAGAAGACCAAAAGGGCGGCAGTTGGGCTTGGAATCATCCTGAGCGGCAATTTATTGTGGAGACCGATAGCACAGAAACATGGACCCTAATGGCCTTTGTTCCTATGCGTTTGTTGGTCCTAAGAGAAGAGACGAGTCAGAAGCTATTGACCCTTTCGGCTATGCCTCCCCCTGCAGATGGAGAGTTCGTCAAGGCCTATGCTTCTGATTTGGTAGGCGAATGGCTACTATCGGCTGTAAATGATATTCCTGCACAGAACCAAAGCTCGGTAAGTTTGCAGCTGTCGGCCTATGGTCGCTTATTTATTGATGCGGGCGTAGAAAAAGATAGCATTTTTTGGCGGATGGGCCCTAGACGGGAGAGAATTGTGACCTTAATTGACCTCAATACTCCTGAGCAGACAGAAAGTTGGTCCTTACTGCAGGTCGATAAGGATAATATGGAGTTTAAAGACCCCAATGGGGCAAGACTTCGTTTTAGTCGTTACAGCCGCCCGATCTTGCCTTCTGATATGCAAAAGCTGTTGGGACGTTGGCGGATCGTAGAAATCTCTGGTCAGGGGCCAGAGCAGCTCAACTACCCCTCCTTTGAGTTCCGCCAAGATGGGGAGCTGGTCTTTTTTGTGGGTAAGGAAAGTACAGAGAAAGGGGCTTGGGGCCTCAGTGATACAGGCGATGTTATTCAGTTTGCAACCAGCGCAGGCAATGAGGGCTGGAAAGTTTTATACTGGAACAATAAAGAAATGCTACTCGAAATGAATGAACTTAAAATGGTTTTGATTCGAGACTAAGCTTTGGGGCCCGCGGCCGCCCTTCAATTTGGGGCGGCCGCCGCTATGCTGCGGGGCTCGCTGCTCGCTCGGCCCTGCGCGGCCTTCGGCAGCTGGGTCTGGCCTGCGGCCACCCCTGCGCAGCGCTGGGCCGAGGCGCTTTGCGCCTAATAGGCGGCAAAGCCGCCTCAGAAGGAGTAGCATCATCTTCCATTCCATCTTTACTTCAATGCGTTAAAGCTCTTTTTATCTTATGCTGCGGTTTGTATTTATCTTCTTTTTTTCCCTATCTTTTGTTAGTCTTTGGGGGCAAGCCAAGCCCTTAGAGAAAATGCGCAAAAAAGAATTGCGCAGCCTCTGTGCGCAGCAGCAGGCCGAGTTGGCGACGCTGCGGGCCGAAAAGCAGGCTTTGCAGGCGCAGTTGGCCCAAAAGCAATTGCTCAACAGCTATTTGCAAGCAGATCTGATAGATTGGAACCATTGTTATGAGCAATTGGTCCAGGAACCGCCCATAGAAATCATCATGTTGGACCTCAAGCAGCTAGGACTTTGGTCCGCTAGTCTGCCCAACCAAAATGAGAAGCGAGAACTTTTGCAGTGGGTCATCAATCAGCGGCAAGAACAACTTAACCTCTTGCGAGACCGCCTAGCGGACCGTCAATTGCCCCCAGCCGAAAAGGAGCGCCTTTTTGGTCTTTTCCAACAAGCCTATGCGCCCTATGCCAAGAGCTGGAAGTTGAAAGATTTTGGACCAAATCTCAAACTTTGGGAACAAAAAAGCCGAAACTTGCTTTGGCAAAAAACAAAGGCTGATCTAGCGAGCAGCCTAGCAGAGAACCAACTTATTGAAGCAACCTATAGCAATTAAATACTATGCAAGAAGAACCTAAAGAAGAAGAGAAGAAATTGACTCCTGCCATGAAAGAATTTGCGGAGGGAGATGAGCCTTTAGAAGATAAGGGCCTATTGATTTCGGAGACCTGGCTATACAAGATATTTGTCAAATCGGCCTATCGTTTCCTCAATAAACCATTGGCTTTATTGCAACTGCTCAAGCAGTCGGCGGAGCGTTTGCAGCGTTATGATAGTGCGCGAGAATTGGGAGAAGATGTTTTGGAGCAATTTCAGTTATTATTCAGAATGGTTCGGGCCTATGCCAAGGGAGAGTATAAAGGCGTTTCTTTGCAGGGGGTAGTTCTTTCTGTGGCGGCCTTGCTTTACTTTGTGGCTCCCCTTGATTTTATTCCCGATTTCTTGGTCATTGGTTTGGTGGATGATATTGCCTTAATTCTTTGGCTCATCAAGAACTACAAGCAGGAGTTAGAAGACTTTCAAGCTTGGGAAGATGCACAGAAGATACAAATAGAGATAGATCCTCATCCCATTGAGCAAGAGGATGAGGGGAGCAAAGAAAACTAGCAACTAAGGTAAAAGCTGAAGTAAGGAAAAGTTTATTTCTTTAGTGAAGTGCATAAGAATGGGGCAGCGCTTAATTAAGCGCTGCCCCATATTTTTTGGACCAAGAGGCGGCGCAGCCGCCACAGCCGTAGGCTGAAGGCTTAGCTGGCTGTAAGGGTGGCCCGTAGGGCCAGACCGAGCTGCCCTTGGGGCAGCGAAGGGCCGAGCAGAACTGCGAGCCCTGCAAGCCAGCGCCCTGAGCCCTTGAGGGCGAGGGGAAGCCCCAAAAAAAGCCCCTAAACAAACAGTTAGGGGCTCTGATAGAGTCATTGAAATAGATAATTGTTCTATTTCACCATTAAGCGGAGGCTATGACTGCCCTTTTGGTCCGTCAATCGAAGAAGATAGACCGCTGGAGGCAGTTGGTTTAGTTCAATTTGCAAGCTAATTTGTCCAGCGTTTAGGGTCCAGGTCTTCAATACCCGTCCGTCCAAGCTAATCAGCTCCAATTGTTGTGAATTTTGGAGCGCTTGGCTAAAGCTCAATAGTGTTGAGGTAGTAGCGGGGTTAGGTTGAAGCTGCATGCTATTGCCATCGGCCAAGTTTTGGATGCTACTTTCCGTCACTGTAATTGTTTCGCTGTAAGTACAGCTCGTGTTACCATCCACCATTAGGGTAATAGTGTAAGTACCTGGGAGGGTATAGCTATGCGTAGGATTTTGTAGCGTCGAGCTATTGCCATCGCCAAAGTCCCAGCTCCAGCTAGAAGCATTAGCGGATTGGTCGGTAAAGCTCAGGTCCAAATCGCTAGCGCTATAGCTAAATAGGGCACCATTATTTACATTGATGCTGACCGTTCCTAGAGGAGATCGGCAGGGGGCTTCTTCTACCTCCCAGTCATAGACATAGTACCAGAAGTCGAGAGGTCCAGTAGTGGCAGAAGAGCTATTGATAGAGAGTAGGCCAGGAACAAGGTAGGGATAATTGGCTCCGGCATTGTTGCGGAAAAGGTCAATAGAGGTTCCGCCTAAACTGTAGTTGCCAGGGCCAGGCACTTCTAGGCCGAGATCTACTCTTTGTGGGCCAGCCACTGCGTTAATGGTTACTTGATCTACAATATTTCCGCTGCCATCATTGCCATCCCATAGAAAGATGGTACGGGGGCCTGCACTTCCTGCATCGATCCACGCGGAAACAATCACCAAGGGCTTAAAGGCCTCAAAGTTTTGGGTTCCAGTGAAGCCTGTATTGTGGTAGCCTCCATTCCCTTGAGCGCCAGCGGAATCAATTCCGACCAAGCTTCTGGGGTAGAAGGTTACCCCTTCCATTTGGAAACTGGTATTGCTACTTAGGTTTGGAGTAGTAAAAGTAATCGTGGTATCTAAGGCTGTGCCTTGTGCATCGTACCAAATTACGTTATTGCTTGTTGTATTGGCGCTAATATTAGTACTACCAGGGCAAATCGTTTGATTAGCAGCGGTAGGTGCTGCGGGGATATTGATGGTCACATTGGCATTCATCGTATCGCTCCCTAGGCTATTACTTACTATAAGTACCACGTTGTAGCTTCCATTAGCACTATAGTTATGGCTGGGGTTGGGGATCGTATCCGTATTGCCATCGCCAAAATCCCAGAACCATTGTTGGGGAACATCAGTAGATTGGTCCTCAAAGTTAACTTGGGTGCCACAAGCAGAAAGCAGAAGACTATTGAAGTTAGCGGTAGGGGCAGTAACTGGGGTCAAGCAGCTATTGGGCAAATCGAAAGCTTCTACTTGGTCCGAGCGGTTATTGCTACTTCCTTGATCGGCGCTAGCGCCTAGGCCACGGCGGGCAAAAACTTCCCAAATTAGGCATTGGTTGGCGCCGCCATAGAGTAATTGATCGGCTTGAAGAATGGCATCACGGCCATCGACAAAACCAGGGCTACAGGGTTGGAGCTTAATGCCGTTGATCACTAGGTTCATGGCCATATTATTCCCAGCAGTACCATTATGTAGATTGGCATCGTAGCCGTATTGGTCGATAAGTGCCCAGTTAAGGTCCCAAAGCATAGTTGCCCAAACGAAACCTACACCATGGGGTTCAGAGAGGCTAGTGTTATTAACATCGCCATAAGTATAGCTATTGATCGTCATATCTGTGGTATAGGGTGCGGGTCGAATTCCTGTTGCGGTTGTTGACTGGCCCGTGGCAAAAGTACCTACTCCACGAACATCCGTGGCTTGGTCGCCAGGCTCAATCGTCATCATCAGGCCAAAGTAATCTGACCAACCTTCGCCCATTTGCTCTGCATTGCTCAGGCAACCTGAATTAGAAGCTCCACCTGTCAAGCGGATAGAAATGCCGTGTCCATATTCGTGAGCAATAATACCATTGTCAAAATCTCCATCCTTGTCGAAATTGGATGAAAAGTTACCAATACTTGCATTGACGGTGCCGTTAGCCATAGCGCTAACAATAGCGGCTCCATCAATATCTGTGAGCATAATACTAGGAATATTGGTTGTACCTGTTCCTCCCATGGTAATAGCGGCACCAGAAACATTATTGATGATGATAACGGCTAGTGCTCCGGCTGCTTCAGCAGCTTGTACCTTAGAGACAAAAGAGCAAGTCCCGCGGTAAATTACTGCAATCTTTCCGCTAAGGCTAGCCGCATTAACCAAAGGATCACAAGCATCATTAGGGTCTGGAGCAGTAGCATCATCGGCGAGGGCAAGGTCTGCTGTAATGGGCGTAGCCGGAAGGCCGGGGCCAAAGGTAGCTTCTGATGCGGTATAAGTTCCAGCAATGCTAGCAGGACTATTTACATCTAAAGGGCTAGATGCTCCGCTGCCATTGGACCATAGGAACATTTGCATAGTCGGGTTACTCCCATCTGGAGGGGTACTAAAATTAGCATTATTGGTTCCTCCACCATCTTGCGCTTCGGCAAAAACGTAGTCATTGGCTAAGCCGCCACGGCCGTAGTTGTTCTCTTGGAAGTTTCCGCTAGCCTCATCAAACCCATAGTGGTACCAAACATCGTGAGTGAGGTTATTCCAGTAGAAAAGGTTAGTAATAGCGGCATCTTGGTAGGCTGCTGCCTGTTGGTTCATATTGAGGGGGAAGTCAAAATCAAGTGCGCTTCCGCCATCTGGAGAGTAGCCTGGCTGGTCGACTGCGGCCCGATCTTCATAAGCATGCACATTATTTCCTCTAGTGATCGTATATTCTGCACCAGCTTGCCCATCTGTGTCATGCCAACCAAGGGGAGAGGCCGTAGCATCTGAGGGATCAATCTCTAGGCTGCGGCTACCGTGGTTGGGACTTTCTACAGGCTCTGCGAATACGCGATATTGAGCGGGTAGGGCATTATTCGACAAGTTTCCAGTTACTGTGGGAAGATGCGGACTGTTTGGACGATTACAACGGCCAAAGGCGTGATCGGCAAAGCTACAGTGCTTTACCCAGTCTTCTTGGGCCAAAAGTTTTCCGTTTTGGGCATCAATGCGAAGCGACCACCAATGTTGTTTATTGGTTTGATGAATGCTTAGATCCCAAGCCAGTCGAATTTCTCCTTCTGGACCAGCTTGATAGCAAAGTTTTACGGGAATCTCGTTTAGGGAAATGCCTGCAGGGCTGAATAAATAGCTGTTTGTTGCGCTATTTTCCAGCTCTTCTAGGTTTTGGACTGGGGGTAAATAAAGTGCATCTACAGCCTTTAAAATAGCTTGGTAAGGGCTAATAGAAGGCTGTTGACCCTCAATTCTAGCGGCCAGATTGGCTTCAAAGCGATTGCCCAGACTGACAAGTTGCCCATCTTTAATATTGAGGTTAATTACAGCATTTTGGACCTCGATGCCTTGGTGCATCTGGCGAATGTAAATATGCTCGACTCCAGTTTGTTTGCTTTGGTGGCGATCATAAATGGTCCATTCGGCCAGATCTGCAGCATTGAGACCAAGCTGCTTTTGTTGTTGGTGAAGGATTTCTTGGATTTGCTCATGGGGTGTTTGGGCCCATAGTTGGCCAAAACTAAGTGAGCAAAGTAGCCAGATCCCTAAAAATTTGAGTGGAAGGTTCTTTTGCATAAAAAATGAGTCGAAAAGGTGAGTAATAATTGGGCAAAGATTCAGTTTTTTGGCTTTAAAATCAAAATTAAAGCTGGAAAACTGCCATTATTTGAAAAAATATTTGGTCTAAGCTGACTTTAGTAATCAATTGTAATTGATTGTTTTACATCTAGTTATTTAATTTGGGGCTTCCAGCTCGCTTTTGCTCGCTGGCGTTACGCTCCGCAGCTCGCAAGTCTGCTCGGCCCTGCGCGGGCTTTGCCCGCTGGGTCTGCCGCCTTCGGCGGCCCTGCTGCGCATCACTAAGCCGCTCAGCGGGAGAGGGGAGACTAAAATGGAGCGGCTGCGGCACCTTTGGTCCAATTAACGATTTTGCAGGCCCGAAGGGCCGCAGGCTGAGGGATAGTAGGCAGTGGCCGAAGGCCAGACTGAGCCAGCTTGCTGGCGAAAGGCCGAGCGACCCGACCAACGGGAGCCGACGCAGCGAAGCAAGTAGTAGCGAGCTGCGACATAGCCCGACCCAAGGCCGCAGGCCTTGGGGACAGCCCCAAATTAAATAGTAAAGAAGAATTGGAAAAATACGCCAAATAGTTGTCGATAGGGGTGTTTTGAGTAAATCTATTTAACATAATATAAATTATGGGGCAATATGGGCTTAAAAAAGGGAGAGAGGCCCTGTGTATCGGGCTTTGAGGGATTTTGCTTGTTATTTCGAGCAGTCTAGGTTGCTGTATTGAGGGATTTATTTGGGCCAATAAAATTTGTTTTGGGCTTTTGTGCTCGCTTTAGGCTGATTATTGCTGCGGATGTCATTTTAGGTTTGCCACTTACTTTCAGGCAATGTCTTTTGTTATGGCCCATTGATTTTGGAGCAAGTTGATCCTCCTGAGCCGCTTCAAGACGCTGGAGGGCTCATCCCCTGAGAAATTCCTTTGCTTTTGGCTCTTGTTGTTATTTTATGGATGATTTTCACATCATTCAATATAAAAGACTGAATTACAGGTTTTTACAACTTTAAAGTGTTGATTAGCAAGCTTTAAACAAACATTTAGGCCCTTTAATCGTTAAATCCACTATTTAGTGCCGTATATTTGCGGCTGCTTAGCAATGAGCGTATTTTTAGCTCAGAAATCAGTTGGAAAAAATGAACGGAAAACGAGTAGTTGTCGGCCTTTCAGGCGGTGTAGATTCAAGTGTAACGGCCTATCTCCTTTTGGAGCAAGGTTATGAAGTGATTGGTCTTTTCATGCGAAATTGGAATGACGATTCGGTAATTGAGGAAAATGAATGTCCTTGGATTGAGGATAGCAATGATGCACTTTTGGTGGCTCAGGAATTGGGTATTCCCTTTCAGGTAGTTGACTTGAGCGAGGAATATAAAGAGCGGATTGTCAATTATATGTTTGCGGAATATGAGGCGGGCCGCACGCCTAATCCCGATGTACTTTGCAACCGAGAAATCAAATTTGATGTCTTTTTGGAAAAGGCTTTGGAGCTTGGTGCAGATTATGTGGCGACGGGTCATTATTGCCAAAAAACGAGTATTGAAAAAGATGGGCAGCTTTATCATCAGTTGAAAGCTGGGGCGGACCCGAACAAGGACCAAAGTTATTTTCTTTGTCAATTATCTCAGGAGCAATTGGCCAAGGCCCTCTTCCCTATTGGGCATTTGCAGAAATCTGAGGTTCGGGAAATTGCCAAAGAGCAGGGCTTGATTACTGCAGAGAAAAAAGATTCTCAGGGACTTTGTTTTGTGGGAAAAATCAAGCTGCCTGTATTTTTACAACAGCAATTGGCGCCCAAAACGGGCCAAGCCATTGAAATAGCGGCGGATGCTCCCATTTTTCAAAGGACAGCCACTGAGCTAGCTGATTTGGCGCGCCCCTACCCTTTTTCTCCCGAATTGGGCAAGGTTGTGGGCGAACAAGCTGGAGCGCATTTTTTTACTGTTGGTCAGCGCAAAGGTTTGCAATTAGGTGGATTTAAAGCGCCACTTTTCGTTTTGCATACTGATACTGAGAAAAATATTGTTTATGTGGGCCAAGGCAAAGAACATCCAGGCTTGTATCGCCCAGCCTTATTTGTGCCTGCTGCGGAAGCCCATTGGTTGCGTCCAGATTTAGCCTTGAAAGCTGGGGAAGAAATGAGCGTTATGGCGCGCATTCGCTATCGCCAAGCCTTGCAGAAAGCACAGTTGATTGCTCGAGAAGAAGGTTTATATTTCTTGTTTGAGCAACCCCAAAGAGGGATTACACCTGGGCAGTTTGCGGCAGCTTATTTAGGCGATGAATTGGTCTTTTCTGGAGTGATTCAATAAACCCAAAAACGGCTTGATAATCATTTGATTATCAAGCCGTTTTTTTTGTTCACTTATTTATTTCAAGGCATAAATCTTCTCAATAATTTCTACCACTTTAAGTCCTTCTAAGGCATTGGTGCTGATAATCTTCCTCCCCTTCAATACGTCCACTACATTCTCAATCACATAAGAGTGATTAGCTGCAGAGCCTTTATAGTGCCCATAATCATTTGGTGGATTGGCAGGTGGCAGCTCAGGCATTTCATAATCTTCGATCTCGCAATACTCTACCTCATTCATATATTGGCCACCAATTTTTAGGCTGCCCTTGGCCCCAATGACGGTCAAACTGCTCTCCATATTTTGTCGGTAAACAGCTGTAGAATAATTGATGCAGCCCATTCCCCCATTGACAAAATCAAACTGAACCAAACCCGAATCCTCAAAATCGGTCATTTCTTGATGCTGAAAATCAGCAAAGCGAGCCGATATATTTTTAATGTCGCCAAAAAGCCAGTACATCATATCCACAAAATGAGAGAACTGCGTAAATAAGGTTCCCCCATCGGCTGCCGCTTGGCCCTTCCATGCATGCGCTTGGCCATTGGGCCGATAATAGCGCTCATCTCGGTTCCAATAACAATTGATCTGCACCAATTGAATGGCCCCCAAACGCTGCTCCAATAGCAGTTGCTTAAGCCATTTGGCAGGCGGCGAATAACGGTTTTGCATCACTACAAATATCTGTTTGGACATTTGCAAGGATTTATAAATTAGGGCCTCGCAATCTACTTTATTGAGCGCCATAGGCTTTTCAATCACTACTTCTTTTCCTGCTTCTAAGCCCAAGAGCCCCTGCTCGGCATGACAACCATTAGGCGTGCAAATGCAGAGCACAGAGACCGACTTTTCTTGGGCCAATAGCTCCGACAAACTGCTATAAAATGGTAGTTCTTCCGCCCAATCTGGTAAATTGAGCTCCGATTTGGGCCGAATATCGCAAAGCGCACAAGCTTCTGCCTCGCTCTGCTGTTGAATCATCGCTAAATGCCGCTTGCCCACAAAACCAAGGCCCACAACGGCAAATTTTATCTTTTCTGACATCTCTATTCCCTTAAATTTCTTGCAAATAAGCATCTATCCGATGCAATTGTGCCAAATAACTATTAGCCTGCGCATAGGCTTTGCGCTCCGCTTGCAACTGCTCGCTATTGATCTCAGTCAAATGCCCCAAAGCCCAAGCAAATTTAGCGGGCAAATCTGCATTATCTTCCACCATATAGACCCAATCCTTTCGCTCCTTATACTCATCTATAAAATGGCTAACAACGGCTTTCCCCCGACTCAAATACTCTAAAATCTTATGCGGATTGGCCATAGCTGCAGGATTCTTATCCCCCTCATAACTCATCAAAAACAAATCGAAATGGTCCAAATAAGCGGGCAGCTCTGCCGAGGGTTTGGGGCCCAATAAAAAACAGTTGTCCAGCTCCATCAATTGCGCAATCAATGATTTGCGCTCAGTGCCCGACAAATTCCCTTTTTCATAAGGTCCAATAAAATAAAAATCTACTTCTCCCTGCTGCTTCACAATGCTCAACAAAGCCCGCTCATCCAAAAAAGGATAGTTCAAGTTGCCTACATAGCCCACTTTCAAGCGTTCCGATCGAGGCGAAAAATCTACTTCGGGCGCCGCAGCCAAAAAATGCTGTGCCAAACCATGATTGATGAAATACATGGGCGTGGGCCCAGTAGCCTCAAAGCGCTCTATGATTTTATGCGAACTGGCAAAAAGAATTTGGGCCGAATTGATTACCGCCTGCTCCAACGGACAAATATGGGGATCCACAGGATGATAAATGCGATAATCCGCTCCAAATTGCCTCAAATCCTGAAAGCGAAAAGGATCAAAACTCCAAATGATGTCTGCCTTAGCCTCCGCCAACTGATACAGCCGTTTAATTAAACCGGCATTAGCCCATTTTCGCAAAAAGTTGGGCCAACGCTGCAGCCCTTTTCGCCAAGCAGTGCTATAATCCAAAACCCATAAATTAGGCGCCACTTTTTGCTTGGCCCATTTTCCCGAAGGCGGATTCACAAAATAAACGCGATTGCCCTTTTGGGCCAACAAACTGGCATAATGATGCTTGGAAACAAAACTTTTGCCCCAAGCTTCAGGCGATAAAATAAAGATGCTCTTCCCTCGAAGAATATTCATAACTGCTTTTTTCTAGTTGTTTTTTGGGGCCTCCCTTCGCCCTTCAGGGCTCAGGGCGCTAGGTTGCGGGGCTCGCTATTCGCTCGGCCCTTCAGCGCTACGCGCTTTGGTCTGGCCTTCGGCCACCCCTCCACAGCGCTAGGCCATTTGGCCTGCGGCCAAGCTGGCTTCGCCAGCCCAAACTTAGTTTTTAGGGACCAACTGTCCATAAATTCGGCCTAATCGGATCATTTCTGTTTCTCGGTTGGCCAAACCCTTCGCCCGAAGATAAGCCTCTTCGATCATTTCTGTTTGGGGCTGCTCCAAAGCTTTTTGAATTTCTTGGGCCAAAGATTTAGCGGTCCATTCCCTAAACTGTAAGCAAGTTCCCGAAAAAAGATCTTCATCGTAGGCCAAGGGCGGCAAAATAAGAGGCGTTTTGCTGAGCATGGCTTCTATGGCCGTTACAGGCGTTCCATCTGATTTAGGGGTCATTACCACTAAGCTAGCGGACTTATAGCTCTGCCAAAGGGCTTTTTGCTCCAAATTGGGCAGCCAGATATAATTGGCTTGGCCTGTTTGCATCAACTGGGCAATTTTATCCAAATAAGCTTGCTCTTTTCCGTCTTTATTTACAAAAACGAACTGGTATTGGTCCAGAATAGACTTAGGTAAAAGCTCAATAGCGGCAATAGCCAATTCATGTTGATAGAGTGGGCGCATCGCTCTGGGGAAAAAGACAAATTGTTTTTCTTTGAGCTCCTCGGGCAAAGCTTGAGGCTGCGGCTCTTCAAATAGGGCTACATCTACTCCAGTACGGATGATGGCAATTTCTTTTTGGACCTGTGGAAAATGTTGCTCAATACTTTGAGCTTGTCGCAAAGAGGTAGAGACAATTTGGTCCAGTTGGCCAAAGGCTCGGCCATAAAAATGGCGAATGAGTCCATTTTTCCAGCCTCCTTCTTTAAAAAATTGGGGAATCGTTTGTAGAACGTCTGTTCCGCGGCTTGTCAGGACCATTTTCACGCCTAGACTTTTTCTGAAATAGGCCCAAAGGGCGTTGGGTTCGGCATAAAAGAGATGGATAAGATCAATTTTATGTTCTTTAACCCAATCTGCCAATTTATTCATTTCTTGGCGGCTGCGAAAAAAGTGGCGGATAGAAAAATCTTCTATTTGGCCCAAGTACTCCACCTTCTCCTCGGCCAAAAATTGCTTCCATTGGGGAGATTGGAGATGGGGCTTATGATGAGCTCTAGAGACCACAAAACAATTATGATTTGGGGTGAAAAAGCGCATCCATTTAAGGTCGTGAATAAGGCCTGGGTCGGCAAGGTAAAGAATATTCATAGTTGTAAAATGGTCCAAAGGATCTAGAAAGGAGGCGGCTGTGCCGCCTTGGCCGCAGGCCAAATGGCCTAGCGCTGTGGAGGGGTGGCCGAAGGCCAGACCAAAGCGCGTAGCGCTGAAGGGCCGAGCGAATAGCGAGCCCCGCAACCTAGCGCCCTGAGCCCTGAAGGGCGAAGGGAGGCCCCAAAAAACTTAATCGAGATGTTTTTGTGCCCAAAGCTCGAAGCAGAGGAGAGTCCAGATACGGAGTGCATCTCGATTATCTGTAGCTTTTTGGTGGGTTGTCCAAATTGTATCGAGATAATTGGCTTGAAAGTAAGGGCGTTTTTTGAGTTGGTTAAGTAGTTCTTCACCCCAGCTTTTGGCTTGATTGCGCAGCCAATCGCCGATGGGAATACTAAAGCCTTTTTTGGGGCGATTTAAAATTTGGGGATCAATTTTCGTTTTGGCCAATTGCTTGAGTAAAAACTTATTTTGGTTTTGATGAAACTTGAGTTCATCGGGTAGGCTGAAAGCGAAATTAAGCAAATCGATATCGAGAAAAGGCGAACGTACCTCTAGTGAATGGTACATCGAGGCGCGGTCCACCTTGGGTAGATAATCGTTGAGCAGGCGGGTTTGTAGGGAGCTGCGCATCAGTTGATCGACAGGAGTTCCCTGGCCTGCATGATTGGTCCAGATAGACTGTAGATGTTCTTGAGCGCTGGGGGGCTGTTTTTGGGCATAAAGGGCCTCTTTGGACCAAAATCCCATTTGTCGGAAGAGGCGTTTTTCTGGAGGAAGTTGTAAATAAGCATAGTAGGCTCCCATATTTTTCTTTTTGCCTTTTAGGCGGCCCAATACTTTATCTAATTGGCTAACTAGATATTGATTTTTGGGATATTTTTTGGCGAATTGGCTAGCTTGAAAAGCCAGGCCATAATCGGGATAGCCTCCAAAAAGCTCATCGCCTCCATCTCCAGATAGGGCCACCTTATATTCCTTGGATATGGCTTGGCAGACCAGAGAAGAGGGTAAAATGCTCGCATCGGCAAAGGGTTCTCCGAAATAGTCCATCAATCCTTCTAATTGATCAAAGAGTTGGTCTTCCACCACAATTTCATGATGATCGCAATTATAGTGTTGGGCCAAGGCTTTTGCTTCGGCAAATTCGTTCATGTCGATCGCTTCGGCAAAGCCGATGGTAAAGCTGGGCACGGCTTGGCTAGATTCTTCGGCCATCAGGGCCGTAACGAGGCCAGAATCTACACCACCGCTCAGGAAGCAAGCGATAGGGACATCACTTACTAGACGTTTGCGGATAGCTTTTCGGAGCATATTTTCGGTTTGGGTCAAAGCCTCCTCCAAATTGATATTTAAGGTTTCTTTCTTTTTCAGGCTCCAGTAGCTGGTCAATTGAGGTTCTCCGCTTTCCAATTGAAGTTGAAGAACTTGAGCGGGCGGAATTTGTTTAATTTCCTGCCAGATAGTATGTGGTTGAGGGCTAGACAGCTCAGTGAGATAGTAATCGAGGCTAGCCAGATCGAGCTGGGCATTGGGAAGTTGTGCCTTAACGATGCGAATATCGGAAGAGAAATAAAGCGCTTGGCCCGTCCAGCTGTAATAAAGGGGTTTTTTGCCTAGGCGGTCGCGAACCAAGAAAAGTTTATTTTCCTTTTGGTCGAAAAGGGCAAAGGCAAACATTCCGTCAATCTTATCCAGCATTGTTTGTAGGCCCCATTGTTCGTAAGCGGCCATAATGACTTCTGTATCGCTAAGCGTATTGAGTTTGACGTACTCCTGACTTAGTTCTGTTCGGATAGCTTGGTAATTATAGATTTCTCCATTGAAGCTGATCCAGCAGCGGCCGCTAGCAGAAGGCATAGGTTGTCGGCCTTCTTCAGAGAGTTCAATAATAGACAAGCGGCGGTGGAAGAATTCTAATTGTCCAGCGGGCAGAGCAAAAGATTTTTCGCCTTGGGCTTCTGGTCCTCTTCTTTCCAGTGATTTAAAAATAAATTCCTTTTGAGCGGGAGAAAAAGCTTGGCCCGATCGATTAAATTGTCCAGCGATACCACACATAGAAATTAGTTCAAGAGTTTAATATTAGCTTTGCGTAAGATATAAAAAGCTGTTCGGTAGTTAATCAAATGTTTGGGGGCAATTTTTATGGCTTGCAGTGCAGCAAAAAATGCAGATCGATATAAATGCTGATACATATAACTAGCAGCATATTCTCGGTAGAGTAAGTCGGGAGTTTGGCGATAAGGTTGGCAAAGCACTTCCAACTGCTCCAAAACGCGTTCTTCTTCGCCTAATTGCAAGGCATCTTGGCCTTTATCTTTGCGTTCTTGGGCCAGCCACTGTACTAGTTTATGACCTACCGCATTTTCCGCCTTTAGGGTTTTAGAAAAGGAGTTATTGAGTTGGCGGTAAGCATAAAGATTATCGGGTAGATTTGTTGCGGGCATAAGCTCTAGCATTCGACAAGATAAATCGTAATCTTCATTGCCAATTCGATTAAAAAAATGGCGATAGCCCCCTACTTTATGAAATAGGCTTGCTCGATAAATCATAGTTGCTCCACAAAATTGATTATGCTGCGTTATCTGGGCTTTGATTATTTTGGGGTCGCTTTCCTTTTGGTATACAGCAATTCGTTGCCCTTTAGCTGAGATCGATTCGTAGGCGGTTCCACAAAATCCAAATTCTGGATGGGCCAGTAAAAAGTTCATTTGCAGCTCAAAGCGATTTGGGGCCGAGTAGTCATCTGCATCATGTACAGAGAGAAACTCTCCATTAGCCTTTTCTTTGAGTAAACGGTTAATGGTTTTTATTTTGCCTCTATTTTTATCGTTATGATCTGTTTTAAAGCGTTTATCTTTGGCAGCCCATTGGTCCAGAATAGCGCGACTGTTATCACTGGAGCCATCATCCGCCAGCCAAAACTCTACAGGCTCATAAGTTTGCTTAGCCAGAGCAGTTAGGCAGTCTTCTAAGTAAGGAGCTGCGTTATAGACAGAGAGGACTACGGAAAGTAACGGCTTTGTCATCTTAGTGCTGTAATTTTTTTACTAAATTTCCTATTCTGGAGAGGACCACCTCCCGACCGTATATCTTTTCTAACTGGCCTCTATTATGTTCCATCTCTTTAGCGTTTCCTACTGGGAAATCCATTCCCTTTTTTAGGGTTTGAGTAGAGTGAACTTTGAGGCCTTGTTCTAGGCAAAACTTATAGAGCACACCCTCTGGATGTAAATAGGTGTGCATCCCTAAATAGAGTACGGTAATTAGCGTACCTAAAGCTTCTTGACGCTTTGTATTGAGCACGGCAATATTGCATGCCAAGAGCTGCTTTAAATAATCGGCTTTTGGCAGCACTTCTTTTTGCAAAATCAATTGTTGGCCAAAGAGCTTGGGGGCTTCTTCGGCCAAAGCAGCTTTGCAGTATTTATTGCCATAAGCCATGGGGATAAATATAGGATGCGGATAGTTTAATGCTTTAATTTGGGGTAAAATATCCAGATGATTGCAGGTGAAAAAAGCGGCATGCCCCACAAACATTCCTTGGCCCAAAGGAATATCTTTTTTGTAAAAATCTCCAACGAACATATCCACCGCACCATAGTTTACCCACTGATAATCTGCATTCAAATTGGGAAGGCTGCTCAAGATTTCCCTCTCAGGGGGAAGTATAGTCGATACATAATCTATTTTCGAAAATGCTTGTTCTCTCAGGGGCTGTTTGTCTTTAGCAATCCGTCGGTTGAAGTAAGCCGCTTGCAGGGCAGGAAACTGATGCAAAAGCTTATACAGCGTTATTTTGACCGTTCTTAATAAAACACTTCTATTTTGCTGATTGGCCTGATATGATTTTGGTTCCAAAATGGTCTCATCAGAACAGTAAATATGGTTGGCGCCCAAATCGCTTCCCCAGCTGCACCAAACAACTTTTTGCCCAAGGCTAGCCTGAGCAGCCACCCAAAGATTGTTTTCACTCAATGAGTGAAAAATTACCGCCTCATGTTTGGCTAATGCCTCTTTTGCCTCTGTCTTAGTTAGCTTTTCCATTTCTGGCTCCAGCTTAAAAGAAACATAGGCGTCTTTTTCCTTTACCAAAACATAGCGATTTTGGCCAGGAGCAACCGCCTCATAAAGATCTATGATGATTCGATGAAAGACGCTATCTCGACAAAAGTGCAAGATTTGTTTTTGTTCAGCCATTTCGCTTTTTATCTAAAGTTGCTCTAAACTCCAGTGGATATCTGGTTTTACTACTCCCTCTTTGGCTCCCTGCCACCCAAAACCAGAGCTTCTACGCACCACCTCAAAGTTGAGGCTGCTCCCATGACGGTAAAGTAAGCTAGCTTTATTTTTGACGATAAAAATCTTGTCTAAGCTATAATTCCCCTCATGTAGAAGGTTGGCAGGAATAGTGGCTTTGTAATGCAATAGGCCCTTTCTCGATGCAGGAATATCATTTTGCAAAGCGGAGCTGGCCATAAACACAAAGTTGTTCATTTCATCATAGAAATGAAAGGTAAAATCTACCTGTTCTTCCCCTTCGGTCAATTTTTCAATCACAAAGTCAAGCTCTACGGCATCCCCTTGCTCAATCATTTCCCGGCTGCTGCTTGCCCCTGCTTTTTTCACCTTGGCTGAAAGCAATTTGACTTCATGCGTACCTGGCGCCTCTTCTCTGGACCACTCAATTTCTCGACTTTCTTCTACATAGTTGTCCAAATAGTTTTGCACTGCTGCATCCGCCGTTCCTTGAAACTGCATTTGGCCATTTTTGAGCACTAAGCCCTTATTACAAAGCGCCCGAACACTGCCCATATTATGGCTCACAAACAAAACGGTCCGTCCTTCTCCACTACTCACATCTTTCATTTTACCCACGGCCTTTTTCTGAAATTCGGCATCGCCTACGGCCAAAACCTCATCTACGATTAAGATTTCAGGCTCTAAAAAGGCCGCAACGGCAAAGCCCAAACGCACTCGCATACCCGATGAATAGCGCTTAACAGGCGTGTCTACATACATAGCGCAGCCAGCAAAGTCTACAATTTCATCAAATTTGCGGCGAATCTCTCTTTTTGTCATTCCCATGATGGCCCCATTGAGAAAAATATTTTCTCTGGCAGTCATCTCAGGATGCATGCCCGTTCCTACCTCCAACAAAGAGGCAATTCGGCCCTTGGCTTTAATAAAACCTTGAGTAGGGGCGGTAATTCTAGAAATTAGCTTGAGTAAGGTCGATTTTCCCGCTCCGTTTTTACCAATAATCCCCAAGACTTCGCCCTGTTCTACCTTGAAATTGATATCTCTCAAGGCCCAAACAAAATCAGATTCGGCCTTTTTGGTGCGGTCGTTTTCTTGGCCCACCAAAGAAAAGGGATCGTCTTTTCCCCGCATTTTGGCCCACCAACGATTCAAATCATGGGAAATCGTGCCTGTTCCAATTTCTCCCAGACGATATTGCTTAGAGAGCTTTTCTACACTTAAGGCTATTTTTGACATGACTGTATTTTAAAGCAGATTGTTGTTAATTTTATTTTTTGGGGCCTCCGCTGCGGCTTCGCCTTGCGGCGCTACGTTTCAGGGCTCGCAAGCCTGCTCGGCCCTGCGCAAAAAAACAAGTTTTTTGCTGGGTCTGGCGCTTTGCGCCACCCTTTCACATCGCTAGGCCAAGGAGCGCCTAGCCCTGCAGCCCAAAGCTATCGGTTCCGATGAGCGGCTTAGGGGCCCGAAATGGGTGGCCCGTAGGGCCAGACCAAGCCGCCCTAGGCGGCGAAGGGCCGAGCGACCTGCGAGCCCTGAAGGGGCCCGGCGGGCGAAGCCCGCAAGCCCCTAAACAGTATCCATAAAACTGCGTTCCGTCTTATTAAAGATAAAAACACCTAGAAAAAGGACCACAAAAGCGAAAGTTGCCGCATAGGCAAAGCCTGTCCAGCTCAGTTCGCCACGGCCCAAAAAAGCATATTTAAAGCCCTCAATAACTTGGGCCAAAGGATTGTAGTAAATGACCTTTTTGAGCAAGGGTTGGTCAATCATGCTCATGGGGTAAATGATGGGACTGGCATACATCAATAGCTGCACACCAAATTGGACCAAAAACTTAAGGTCGCGGTATTTAGTGGTTAGCGAGGTAAAAATAAGCCCAAACCCCAAACCCAGAGCAGCCATCAGTAGGATGTAAACGGGCACCAAAGCCAAGGCCGCATTGGGCGCCAAATCTACCTCTTTGATAAAAAAGTAGACATAAACGGCCATAAAGAGCATAAACTGAATCGCAAACTTAATAAGACCAGCCACCACCTTAGAGAGTGGCATAATAAGGCGAGGAAAATAGACCTTGCCAAACATATCTTGGTTAAGCGAAAAAGTATCAGAGGTTTGCATAAAACAATCTGAAAAATAATTCCAGATAATAATGCCCGATAAATAAAAGAGCGGCTGAGGGATGTCATCTGTGGGCAGGCCCGCAATATTGCCAAAAATGACCACATAAACCAACATGGTCATAATGGGCTGCACAAAAAACCAGATGGGGCCCAGCACAGTTTGTTTATAAACGGTCACTACATCTCTGCGAACAAACATCTGCAGCAGGTCGCGATAGCGCCAAAGCTCGGCCAAATCTAGGGACCAAAGCGAGCGTTTGGGGCCAATCACTAAGCTCCAGTTTTCTTCTGTTTCTTTCATTACTTTCTTTTAAAATAAAGGCTAAGGTGATAAAGTACATCTTTTAAATGAAGCCAAGGGGCCTTGTATTGCCCCAAACCAAAGGCATAGGTAAAATAAGCCCATTTCTTTTTTAGGTATTCAGCCAGTGCTTTTTCTTTGAGGGCCAAGATAAGATATTCTCGATAAAGTTGCAGCAGCAGGGCTTCAACGGCCCGTCTTTCGGCCTCGCCCTGCATGTTTTGGGCCAAAATACGGTAGGTTTTTAGGGCCTTCTCTCGGCGGCCAAACTGTGCCAAACTAGAGAATACCCCCCCTGCATGCAAGCGATAAGTAGAAGGCGAAATCGTTCGGCTGAACAGCGCCTTGCCAAAATTAAGGGCAAAATAAAAGTAAAGGGTATCCCCATTGAACACCTCGGCAAAGCGTTTGGGGGCCGTTTTGGGCTTGCGAATCATGACCGTGGAAGTATTGGGCACGATATGGCGATCAAAAAGCTCAAAAAAGCTCAGTTCTTGTCCTTCTTCAAAGGGCTGCAACAAGGGACGGAATTCATCATCTTCTAAAAATTGAACTTCGTGAAAACTAAGTACCGACTTTGGGCTAGCCTCTAGCAAATTCCATTGTTTTTGCAACTTATAGGGGTCCGTCCAGTAGTCGTCCCCCTCACAAAAGGCTATATAAGGAGCGGTACAGGCCGCAATCGTTCGCTCAAAATTGGGAATTGCCCCCCAGTTTTTATCCGAAGGGAGCAAAACGACTTGCTCTGGATAAGCTTGGGCATACTCCTCACAAATAGCCCGGCTGTTATCTGGGCTACAATCTTCTCCAATAACTAGACGAAAGGGGAAATCGGTTTTTTGCATTAAAATGCTTTCTATGGCTTGCCTTAAAAAAGCTTCATGGCCATAGGTAATCATACAGACATCTACAAAGGGGGTATTTTGCATTTTGCTTTAAATGAGTTTCGAAATCATTGGGGCAAAAATAGAATTATCTAGGTCCAAAACTAGACAACTGCACAAAAAAACTTAGCTTTGGCACCTATACCTATTTTTTACACATCGAACTTCCGCCCACTCAAAGGAGCAGAAGTTCATTATATCTTTAACCAAATGATTGAGATTACTCTTCCCGATGGCAGCGTTCGTAAGTATGAGTCGGGAGTGAACAGCTTGGATGTGGCCAAGTCGATTAGCGAAGGCCTAGCCCGTAAAATTATTGCCGCTAAAGTAGATGGCGAAATTTGGGATGCTACTCGCCCCTTGACGAAAGACGCCGCAGTTCAGCTACTCAGCTTTCAAGACAATGGGGGCAAATACGCCTTCTGGCACTCTAGCGCCCACCTTTTGGCTGAAGCCATCGAGGCCCTTTACCCTGGCGTAAAATTCGCCATCGGCCCGCCCATCGAAAATGGCTTTTACTACGATATCGATTTGCCCGAAGGGAAAACGATTGGCCTCAAGGAACTAGAAGCCCTAGAAAAGAAAATGCTTGAGCTCGCTCGCCAAAAAAATCCCTATATCCGTAAAGAGGTTTCTAAGGCCGATGCCATTTCCTATTTCCAAGAAAAAGGCGATGAATATAAGCTCGAATTATTGGAGGACCTAGAAGATGGTACCATCACTTTTTATGAGCAAGGCGGTTTTACCGACCTCTGCCGTGGCCCTCATATTCCCAATACAGGACTTATCAAAGCCGTCAAACTACTTAATGTAGCTGGCGCTTACTGGCGAGGAGATGAAAGCCGCCAAACCCTAACTCGTATCTACGGAATTACTTTCCCCAAGGCGAAAGAACTCAAAGAGTATTTGGCTATGCTCGAGGAAGCCAAGAAAAGAGATCACCGTAAATTAGGGGCCGAACTCGAACTCTTTATGTTTTCAGAAAAAGTAGGGATGGGACTTCCCATCTGGCTGCCTAAAGGTGCCGCCTTGCGCGACCGCCTGCAAGATTTTCTCAAGCAAGAACAAGTCCGCCGTGGCTACCAACTAGTCGTTACCCCTCATATCGGTCACAAAAATCTTTATGTTACTTCGGGCCACTATGAAAAATATGGAGAGGATAGCTTCCAACCTATCAGCACGCCCAAAGAAGGCGAAGAGTTCATGCTCAAACCCATGAACTGCCCTCACCACTGTGAAATTTTCGCCCATAAACCACACTCTTATAAAGAATTGCCTCTCCGCCTAGCCGAATTCGGTACCGTTTACCGCTATGAGCAAAGTGGAGAATTACACGGCCTTTCTCGCGTGCGCTGCTTCACCCAAGATGATGCCCACATTTTCTGTACGCCCGATCAACTCAAAGCCGAGTTCCTCAACGTACTTGACCTCACCATGATGGTCTTCCGCAAAATGGGCTTTGCCGATTTTACCGCCCAAATCTCTTTGCGCGATCCCGAAAAACCCGAAAAGTATATCGGAAGCAAGGAAAACTGGGAGGCCGCAGAAAAAGCCATTATCGAAGCCACTCAAGAAGTGGGCTTACCCACCGTTACCGAATTGGGGGAGGCCGCTTTCTACGGCCCCAAACTCGACTTTATGGTGAAGGATGCCCTCGGCCGCTCTTGGCAACTCGGGACCATCCAAGTGGATTACAACTTGCCCGAACGCTTCCAACTGGAGTACGTTGGCGCTGATAACCAAAAGCACCGCCCCGTGATGATTCACCGCGCACCTTTTGGCTCTCTAGAACGCTTTATTTCTGTCCTTATCGAGCATACCGCAGGCAAATTTCCGCTTTGGCTGATGCCCGAGCAATACGCTATTTTGCCCGTTTCTGATCGATTTGGCGATTATGCAACCAAAGTACAACAAGAATTGGCCGCCGTAGATATCCGCGGCTATGTCGATAATCGCAACGAAACTTTGGGCCGCAAAATCCGTGATACCGAACTAAAACGCATTCCGATTATGCTCATCCTCGGCGAAAAAGAAGCCGAAGAAGGCAGCATTTCGGTCCGTATCCAAGGAATCGAAGATGGCGACAAAGGAAGTATGCCCGTGGCCGACTTCATCGCTTTCTTCCAAGAATTATTGGAAAAAGAAGGATAACCACATATAACGAGAACTGATCGCTTAGTGGCTTTTATAAATTAGTCACTAAGCGACTTTTTTTAACCTGAGCTCTTCAAGCTATCCTACAGTATGCTTAATACATTAAAACGACATTTTAAATTTTACCGTCACGGTAAAGCTGCTCTTTTAGATAAAGAACAAATACAAAGTGACCAACAACTCCATTTAGAGTTAAACAAAGAAGGGAGCCGCACTGAAATTATTAACTTTTTACTCCAGACACTCAATCGCCCCACAACTTACTTGGAAATTGGGGTACGCGACCCTTCCAAAAACTTTGATAAAATCAAAGCAGATCAAAAGTATAGTGTAGATCCAGGCGTCGAGTTTAAAGAGAACCCTGTCGATTTTAAACTGACCAGTGACGATTTTTTTGCTGCAATTCGCCAATCTAAACTCCTCTCTGCAGACACCCGCTTCGATCTAATTTTTATCGACGGATTACACTTGGCAGAACAGGTTGATAGGGATATCAAAAATGCTCTCGATTTTATCAAAGATGATGGCTTTATCGTTTTACACGATTGCAACCCTCCCACGATTTGGCACGCTAGAGAAAAATTCTATTTTGCCTACACACCTGCAACAGGCTACTGGAATGGCACAACATGGAAGGCCTTTGTCAAAGCTAGACAAAATAAAGAATTGTACTCTTGCTGCATAGATACGGACTGGGGAGTTGGCTTGCTCAGCAAATCGGTAAATATCGGTGCCGCTTACAAACAGAAGATAGAGTTCTACGAGTACCAACATCTAGATGATAATAGAAAAGAAATTCTAGGCCTAATCAGTTATCCAGATTTTATCAAAAAACTAAGCTAATTAAGTAATTGTTTTGGGGCCTCCTGCCTACGGCAGGCGCTACGTTCGCTCGGCCCTTCGCCGCCTAGGGCGGCTTGGTCTGGCCCTACGGGCCACTGCTGCACATCGCTAGGCCATTACAACCAAATAGTTAGCTACAACTTTCTAATCGTTTTCCTCATGCCTTCATCTGCCCCACTAAGAGCCAGTATTGCTGCTGGTCACAAAAAAACAGCTGAAGCCGCTGCCCTCATTATTAAAGAAGGGGGCAATGCCTTTGATGCTGCCATAGCTGCCCTTTTTGCGGCCTCTGTAGCCGAACCCTGTATGGCTTCTTTGGGCGCAGGCGGTTTTGCCTGCTTACATACCGCTGCGGGACAAAATTTACTGCTCGACTTTTTTGTCCAAACCCCAATCAATAAAATCGCTCCCGCCGAACTAGAATTTTATCCCATGCAGGTAGACTTTGGCTCTGCCCAAGAAACTTTTCACATTGGTATGGGCGCTATGGCCACCCCTGGCATGATGGCGGGCATCTCGGCTCTGCATGAACGCTATGCTAGCCTCCCCATTTCGGTCCTTATAGAACCCGCTAAGATTTTGGCCAAAGAAGGCCTCGCCATGACCGATTTTCAGTTTTTTGATATTCGGGTACTACAGCCCATTATGACCCGCTCTGCAGAATCGGCAGCTATTTTCTACCCCGATGGACAACCTTTGCCTGTGGGCCAAATACAGCGCATGCCCGGCCTAGCCGATTATTTAGATTATCTCAGCCACGAAAAAGATTGGGCCAAAGATATTTACTTAGGAGAAGCCGCTAAACTACTTCTAAAAGATAGCGTAACAAAAGGCGGCCTGCTCCGAGCTGATGACCTGGCTCAATATGAGGTAATTTGGCGCAACCCCCTACAATTAAACTATAAAGGCCATCACTTACTCACAAATCCACTTCCCAGCACAGGAGGTGTTCTTATTGCAGAAGGCCTCTCCGCTTTGGAGCCACTTCCCATTGATGACCTACATAGCAAAAAGCAATTGGCTCGTCTGCAAAAGGTCCTTGGAGATATTTATAGCATAGATCGCAACCCCAAAAAGCTCAATAGCAAATGGGGCAGTACCACCCACCTCAATATTGCCGATGAATTGGGCAATGCCATCAGCATAACCCTATCCAATGGAGAAGGCTGCGGCTATATGATTCCAGGGACCAACATCATGATGAATAATATGCTGGGCGAAGCCGCCCTTTTGCCCGATGGCTTTCATAATTGGATTCCCAACAGCCGCCTTTCTTCTATGATGGCCCCTACTTTGGTCCTCAAAGAAAACCAATTTCATTTAGCAACAGGTACAGGCGGAGCTAGCCGGATTCCAGGCATGATTCTCCAATTATTGCATCATGTTTTGGACCATAAAATGGAACTAGAAGAGGCGATAGCCAGCAGCCGCCTACACTACGAACATGGTCGCCTCAATTTAGAACCTGAATATGCAGGTCTAGCCAATACAGAGGACCCCCGACTTGAACAATTAGTTGAATGGCCCGAAAAAGCCATGTTCTTTGGCGGATTAAACTCTATCCTGCGCAAAGAAAATGGCCAACTCCAAGCTGTAGGTGATGACCGCCGAGAGGGCTATGCTATTGAACTCTAAACTATTTTGGACCAAAAATAGAAGGATATCCTAAAGGCCGAAAAGAGATTTTCTTTTCGGCCTTCAGTTCTTATCTTTGCCGCATTTATGACAAAAGGCCCCTCTTCAAGGAGGGCGAACTGTGGGATTAGCAAAAGTAAGCGACCAATTTGCAGGACCCACAACTTCAAACAGCAATATTTAAGTTATTATGCGGCTACATCCACTTTTCTTTTCCCTTTTTTTCTTTTGGGCCTTTATGCCTAATAGTTTTGCCATCCGCTCGATTAGCATCATGGGAGATGCAGAGCTCTTTGAGGTTTCTATTAGCAAATATGCCATTGAAGATGCCCACAGGCTTTTAGCGCAGGCCTGCCACTGTGAATTAAGCTATAACCAAGCCGATGCAGAGGTCCTTATCATCTTGCCTCATATCAACCAAGGACAAGCTAATAAACAAGGGAAGGGGTTTTATGTGCCTGAGCACGCTTATAGCTGGAGTAGCAAGGTTTCTGGACCACAAACAAAAATGGAATTGCTCACTAACTCTTATCAAGGAGTAAGTATGGGCCTATACGGACTTTTGCAAGAACAGTTGGGCTTCCAGTTTTTCCATCCCAAACAAAGTTTTATCCCCAATCTAACACTTTGGCCTATTGCCAATGGGCTGGACTGGCAGGCGCGTCCCCGCTTTGCAAAAAAAGGCTTCCATTTACATACTATGCATCCCATTGAGCTAACAGAAGCTCTTTTGGACCCGAACTATCCCGATGCAGAAAAAGAAGTTAAGCGCTACATTGATTGGCTGGCCCGAAATCAACAAAACTACTTTGAGTTCAATCTGCTCAATAGCATTGATCAAAAAACATGGATGCCTTATATCAAAAAGCTAGTAGATTATGGACAAAAAAGAGGCTTGCTTATGGGCATTGACATTTCCATGCACATGACCCAACAAAAAGCCTTTCAACTCTACCAAACATTCCCCAATAGCCTCAAATCAAAAGAGAAACAGATTGAGGAGAATATGGATTATTTGGCCCAAGCAGGTTGGGATGTCTATAATGTAGAATTTTCGACTACAGAGTTTAGTAAGGGCAACCAAAAAAAGAAACAAGAGCTAGAAATTTTCTTAGCGGGCTTAATTAAAAACCGCTATAAAGCTCATTTTATGAGTAGAGCACATGTAGTCCAAGAAGAGGCCATGTTGGACAAAAAAGAGGAGCTTCCCGAATTATCTGGCAATGATCTTTTACTAGAACGCAGCCATGGCCTAATGGTCCATACCGTCATGTTTTATGATTTACAAGATGAACGCGCCCCAGTTTACAATAATGAAAACCTAAAAGCCATGTTGGCCCTTTACCAAGAAGAGGTCAAGAAAAGAGAATGTTGGTATTTTCCCGAGTCTGCTTATTGGATCACCTTTGACAATTCGGTGCCTATGACTTTATTGCCTTACCTCTCTGCTCGCTTAGAAGATATCCAACTTATGGATTCTTTGAAGGCCGAAGGACATATCACCTTTAGTTCGGGTTGGGAGTGGAGCTACTGGTTGATTGATTGGAGTATAGCTCGTTGGTCTTGGGAACATCAAATTCAGGGAGAAAAAGAAGTGAATGACCCTTTACAGTATTTGGCCGAATTGATGCAAAACGACCTTTGGACCGATCCCGTTTGGTCTATGCTCCGTTTGCAAGAGGAGTTTATTAAGGACAAAGAGCTTATTCGCTATATGGCGCCCTCTAGCACGACAGATGAGCTTCCTGGCCGTTTAGGTGACATGGAATTCCAACCTCGTCCGCTTTATAGCTATCCCTACATCCAAAATCAGGCGGCGCCTCATCAATTGGATACAGTAAGCCAAACTATTGTGGCGCCTTTGTTAGATTTTGCTCTAAGAACAGAAGAACTTCTGGCCCTTCAAGAGCGTCATTTCCCGCAAACGAATATACAAAAGCAATTGGCGGGAGAATTGGCCAATAGTCTACAGATTACCGCTTTGAGAGCTCGGCACAGAGCTTATACCATCAATTATTTGCTGGACAAAAGACGGGCAAAATTGCGCAAGGAGAAGTTTGAAGATCCCAATAAATGGCTAGAAAAAGCAAAAAGCTGCAGAGAAGAGGCTCAAAAAATTGTCAAAAAACAAGAAGTGCTTTATCGCTACCCTTTAGAGTATATTGCTCAACTTAAAGAAGGGCATACGGCTTACGCTTTTGGTTACCTCTATTCGGTTTCTAATCTGCATTTTTGGGAAAGAGAAGAGGAACAGGTCCGAACCGGTAAGTTTCAGCCCCTATTTAAAAACCTTTGGGACTTGCCTCGTATTTTGGGTATTGTAAAGTAATCCGCAGCCTCAGCGGCCGAAGCAAAAGGCCCAGCGCAAAGAATCCGGCTGAGCGGCCTAGCGATGCGGCGGGGTGGCGCAAAGCGCCAGACCAAGGCGGCAAAGCCGCCGCAGGGCCGAGCAGACTTGCGAGCCCCAAAGCGTAGCGCCGCAGCTTTGCTGCTGAGGCCCCAAAAAACAAAAATAGAGAAGTTGTTGGGAACTTTATCTTGAAGCGTTAAATTTCCGAGCATGGAAAATTTCTCTGCGCAAAGAGAATGACTATTTACGAATTGAAAAAATAAAGGCATGAACTTTATCGAAGAGCTGCAATGGCGTGGCTTGTTGAAAGAAATGACGGAGGGCCTAGAAGATGCCCTGAACCAAGAAGGACCCAAAACGGCCTATATTGGTTATGACCCCACCGCTCCCTCACTGACCATTGGGAACTTGGTGACAATTATGTTGCTAAAGCATTGGCAAAGAGCGGGTTATCGTCCTATCGTTTTGTTGGGTGGGGCCACTGGTCGAATTGGCGACCCCTCTTTCAAGGACGAAGAACGTCAGCTCTTGGATTATGATACTTTGCAGGCGAATATTGACCGCCAAACTGCACAGTTTAAGCAGCTACTTGATTTTGAAGGGGAGAATCCCGCCATTTTGCTCAATAACTACGACTTTTATAAGGATATGAGCATCTTTGACTTTTTGCGCGATATTGGCAAAAATGTCACGGTTAGCTATATGATGGCTAAGGAATCTGTGAAAAAGCGCCTGGAAACGGGCCTGTCTTTTACCGAGTTTTCTTACCAATTGATTCAAGGAAATGATTTCCATCACCTCAACCAAAACTACGATTGCCTTTTGCAGATGGGCGGTAGTGACCAATGGGGGAATATCACGACGGGAACTGAATTTGTCCGCAAAGGCGGTGGAAAAGGCTACGGTTTGGTTTGCCCGCTTTTGACTAAATCGGATGGAAAGAAATTCGGTAAGTCGGAAAAAGGAAATATCTGGCTAGATGCCGAAAAAACTTCTCCTTATCAGTTTTACCAGTTTTGGCTCAATGTAGATGATGCCGATTTGAGCAAGCTCATCCGCATTTTCTCCCTTAAGAGCCGAGAAGAAATTGAGGCTTTGGAGGCAGAATATGCCGAAAACCCTAGAGGACTCAAAGAAGTATTGGCCGAAGAAATGACGATCCGCCTACATGGAGAAGAAGCTTTGGCCTCTGCTAAGAAAGCAACGAATATCGCCTTTAGCAAAAAGCTAGAAGCGGATTTCCTCCAAAGCCTTTCGGCCAAGGACTTTGCCGTTTTGGCCCAAGAATTAGAGGTGGTTACTGTGGCAAAAAGCCAATTGGAAGCAGGTATTAGCCTAGCTGACCTTTTGGTGGGGCAGCATAAAAGCCTAGGCTCTAATGGCGATCTTCGCCGTGCCGTTAAAGGAGGTGCGATTGCGCTAAATGCCAAAAAAGTAACAGACTTTAACCAAGAACTAACGAGCAAGGACCTTCTTGCAGAGCGTTACCTCTTCTGCCAAAATGGAAAGAAGAATAAATTTATCGTAATTGCCGAATAGGCCATCAAGTTGATTAACTTAAAGGCGCCAAACCTTCGTTTGGCGCCTTTTTTTGACTCTGAATATCTTTAGTTATGAAAATTGCTGTTTTCCCGGGTTCTTTTGACCCCATTACAAAAGGCCATGAAGACATTGTTCGCCGAGCCCTGCCTTTATTTGATAAAATCATTGTGGCCCTAGGGACCAACTCGACAAAATCCTATTACTTTTCTGAAGAGGAGCGCCTTTCTTTCCTCAAAGCCAGTTTTGCCGATGCTCCCAAAGTAGAAATCGACCGCTTCCCACAACTTACCGTAGATTATTGTAAGGAAAAGGGAGCCGATTTTATCCTTAGAGGACTGCGCAACTCCAACGATTTTAATTACGAGGTCTCTATTGCCATGCTCAACCGCGATTTGGGCGAGGGCCTAGAAACCATTTTCTTGCTGACCGCTCCCGAATACTCTTACTATAGCTCTACGGTGGTCCGCGAAATCCTCAAGGGAAATGGAGATGGTGCTCTTTTCGTGCCCGATAATTGCCAGCAATTGCTCCGAGATGCTCAGGATAAGCGATAATATTTGCCGGGTAGGGCTTTGATCAGCCCCCGCATTTCTAATTGCAATAAAAGTTCTATCAATTGGCTGTGGCCCCAAGGCAATTGGGCCAACAGCTGATTGTAATGCAATTGCTGTCCCCCCAACAATAACTCACTAATTTGCTGCTCTTTGGGCGATAACTGCTGAAAAAGCTGCTGTTGTTGCCCCCGCTGCGGCTGGCTCCATTTCATTTTTTGGACCAATTGTTCGCCTTTGGTCAAGAGCAAAGCCGTTTGCTGCCGAATCAATTCATTGCAGCCCAAAGACAATTTATCATTCCAACGCCCAGGCAAAGCGAAAACTCTCCGCTGATAGTCTATCGCCTTTTGGGCACTAATCATCGAGCCACCTTTTGGTCCCGTTTCCACCACCCAAAGCGCATCGGATAGGCCTGCAATAATGCGGTTGCGCATGGGGAAGTTACAAGCCAAAGGCTTATTCTGACTAATAAATTCGGTCAATAATCCTCCTTGTTCCAGCATTTGCTCCGCTAAAGAACGATGCTGCGGCGGATAAATTCGGTTGAGCCCATGAGCTAAAACTGCCACGGTTTCTAGGCCCAAATCTAGGGCCTTTCGGTGGGCGCAAGCATCTATACCATAAGCCAGACCACTAATAATCAAAGGCGAAAATTCCTTAATTTCGGTTAAAATGCGCTCACAAGCAGAGCGACCATTTTCTGTGGGTTTGCGAGTGCCCACCACCGAAAGCGTCCGCAACTGGTCCAAAGCCGCCGAACCTTTATAATAAAGCAAAAAGGGCGCATCTTCAATCTGCAACAACCGCCTCGGATAGTTGCTTTCGCCAAAGAGCAAGAGCTCAATGCCTTTCTTTTCCACAAAATCTAGCTCCCTTTTGGCCGTTTCTAGGCCCTCTCGGCTCAAAATATGCCGCATGGCCGTCTTTCCAATATAACTAGCCTGGGCCAAAGCCACCGCATCCGCCTCATAAATCGCCTGAATAGAACCAAAGTCCCGCAATAATCTTCTGGCCCGAATCGCCCCCAATTGCGGAGATTGCTGCAGCGCAATGGCCCAGAGTTTTTCTTTTTCGTTGAGCATATTTTTAGTTTAACCAAATGTAGTAACTTTAAAATATACTCTCAAGTTTTAGGGCTATTTATTTAGTTTTTTGTTTTGGGGCCCGCGGCCGGCTAGGCCAAAGGCCTAGGTCGGCCGCCGCTACGCTTTGGGGCTCGCAAGTCTGCTCGGCCCTTCGTTTTTCGCTACGCTCAAAAACTCGGTCTGGCCTTCGGCCACCCCGCCGCATCGCTAGGCCGCTCAACAGTCATTTTTGCTCTAGCTATAGGGCTTAGGCCTTTAAACAAAGAAGCAGTTTTCGCAGCTATTAGTGCCGAAGCCGAGAACCCCAAACTGAAAATCTCAAGAGGAGCGGCTGAGCTGCCGAAGCAGGGCCGCCGAAGGCGGCAGACCAAAGCCCGAAGGGCTGCAGGGCCGAGCAGACCTGCGAGCTGCGTAGTGGAGCGACCCGACCAAAGGAAGGGGCAGCCCCAAAACAAAAAATAGCGAAACCAGTCCTTGACCAGCTTCGCTATTGAGCAGCATAAAACGCCTATTTTATTTAATCCTCCTTCACTTTGAGTTGGCTATTTTGGGCCAAGCTAAGCAATTGGCTGAGGAGTTCTTCGGGTAAATCTTGCAGGTTGAAGGACATAGACAATTGGGCCTCCTTCTCGCTGCTCTTGATGGCCTGCAATTGCTCCAATTTTGGGGATTGGATAGCGGCTTCTTCCAAAGCTTTGAGTTCTCGGACCGTTTCGCTACGGACCGCCTGCACTTCTTCCTTTTTGTTCAATTCGTTTTTGTAGCGCAACAACTGCAAAAGGGCCATTTCGGAAACGGTTTGACGGCCAGCAATGGCAAAAAGCGCCTCTTCGAGATTATCTGCTTGGCTATTGAGATAAATCTCTCCATCAATGAAAACGGCATCTCCTTGGCGAACAATTTTGACCGTTTCGTCTAGGAAATAGACAGTATAGGGAATTGCGCCCTGCAGTAAAAAGATACTTTGCTTAAACTCTTCCTTCCATTTGAGGTAGTGGGGGGCAGCCCATTCTTGGGCAGTTTCCTCCAAACTCTCACGATCGAGTTCCTCCTGGCTATCGGCTTGGAAGAGCGGATAATACTTGAGGGTTTTATCGAATAAGCGTTTGTTGGTTTGGGCCAAAAGGCTAAGGAGTTTATCTAAAGGCAGCTCGTATTTTTCTAGAAAATCGCTGAGCTCGCTACTGGGCGTATAGCAATAGGTCCAGTCCTCTGTTTGGCCCAGTGCATATTGCATCACTAAGCCTTCTTCGCTCATTTGGGCCGACTCTATATAAGGTAGGGCCAAGCCCTTCATCTGCGCCTCGGATAGGCTGTTGTAGAGTTTGCGCAACCAGAAAATGCGTTCATCTTGAGAAGAAAAGCGCAGTTCTTTTTGGGCCAAGAAGCGGACCGTTTGGGGCAAGAGTGGAGCATGGCTATTTTGGACCTCATTGATCTGTTTTTGAGAAGTCGTTTCGCCTTGGCTTTCGGCCAAATAGCGCCGCAAATTCACTACAGCAGATTGTGGACCTTGTAGGCCTAGGGCCAGCATAAAACTGAGGCGATTAAGTGGCAAATCGGCATCGGGCTCGGCTTCATAGGAAATAGATTCGGCATCCTCGCCCAAATAATCTTGTAAAAGTGGGGGCAGTTGTTCCTCCTCAAGGGCATATTGGGGACTAAAGAGATAGGCGGAGAGGTCCATTTTCTCGCCCAATTGATGCTTTTGTCCAAAATAAATCTCGATCGCTTGTTTTGCATCTCCCTGCTCGGCCCAAAGGGGATAAACCGCCTCTAGCAAGCGGCGGAGCAAAGCGGCCTTGGGTTCATCCTCTTGCAAAGCGCGTAGAGGGGCAGCAAAAAAGCGGTTGCGTTCCAGATAAGGCTGAAAAGCGATGTATTGGCCAGCGAACTCGAAAGCTTGGCGACTGCTACTTTCTGGATCCATCCGAAGAATTTCGGGCAAATCGGCATAGCGTTCTGGATGCAAGCAAGCTTGAGGGTGGATATAATCGGGGGCATTGAAATAGAAAGCCTCTAGACTTTCTAGGGGAAGCCATTCTTCATTGGCCAATTGGACCCAAAAATTGCGGGCCAAAATGGGGCGTTCCTTACGTTTAACCTGCAAGAGCACTACAGCTAGTTGTTGAGCATTTTGGAGTTCCACTCTATCGCCTTTAAGCAAATCATAAAGCTGTTCTAAGGTCAATTCCTCTAGTTCAAAGCAGCGGCGGCGCAGGCTATTGGGCGCTTCATAGTCGACCAATTGCTCCATCAACTTATTGGTCAGGGCCTGCCATTTTTTGTGCTTAGGCGAAATAGCCGCTACATCCAATTGATATTTACCATCTCGCTCAATGCTAACGGTAGTTTGAGGGGCAAAAGAGATGCTGCTCAGTTTCATCAAGCCGCCTTCAATGGCTTCTACAAATACCTTAGAACGGATTTTGGCATGTTCGGCATCTTTGTTTCTAAAAATCTGCAAAGCTTGATGCTCAAAGCTTTCCTTATCATAAATGCGATCTTCTTTTAGGACGATCCGTTCAATTTTAGAAAAGACCTGTTCTTGCAAAGCCGCATTGCCAGATTCTACAATCATAGCAGAAAGTAGTTCTGGACTTGCATTTTTATGGCGAGAGAGCTCCTTGTATAATTTTGGCCCTAGGAGTAAATCTTCATAGTCGATGCCTTCCTTATATAGACTATAGGGAAAGAGCTTATAGCTTTCTCCAAAATTCTCTTTGATAACAGCGGCCATTTTTTGGGCCGATTTATCAAGATAGTAGGGGGTGTTTTTAGCCCTACGGCCCAGCTCATAGAGGCGGCCTTCGCCAGCCGTCACATACATAAACTTAAAGAGAGGCGTTTTGGCCAAGGTCAAAAACTCTTGTAGGGCCAAAACCGCTTCTTTATCCAATTGCTGCGGCTCTAAATGTAGCAAACGGCCCAAAACGGCATCTCGAGTATTTAAGGCTCGTTGGTTGAGATAGGGTAAAACTAACTTATTGGGACAGCGATAAGGCGTTAAGGTTTCTAGGGCACGGACCAAAGCGGGGTAATCTTCTACCTGCTCCATCGCCTGATGATAGAAAATCCCTTCGCTAATGAAGCCTTCTTCTTTGGAGAGGAATACATATTTTTCGCCAATAAGCGGCTTAACGGAATTAGCCAGCTCGCTATATTTACTAATTGCATCATAGAAAGCCTCTGGCGCCTCCAAAACGGCTTCCTGAGCAATCAATTCACTCCAATTTCTATGAATAACTTTATTAAAGAGGTCCTTTTCTGCACAGAGGAGCAGTGCCAAATCCTCCATATATTCCTCTTCCTTAATTTGGTAGGGCAACAAGAAGGACTCGAACTGTTCTTCACTGCTCAAGAGCTCTTGCAAGGGTCGTCTTTGGCCCAATTGATTCTCAAATAAGCAAAGCTTTTTGAGCTCTAGACTATGCAGAGAAGCATTGAGAATGGGATAAACGGCTTGTTTTTCTTTGGGACTAAGAGGCTGGCTTTCGGCCTGCTCCAAAATGGCCCGCGAAGCTTGTCGCCAATCTTTGTGGCTGGAGCTTGCCCGAATTTTAAAGGGGCCTTGATTGAGATAATCTAGGATAGCGGGATCGGGCAGTTCTAGGCCCATGAGTTTGCGCACAGCTGTGCGCAAAGCTGGATATTGTTTAGGCGCAACCGCTAAAAGGCTGTTGTGATAAAATACTTTTTCTGCAGGAAGAAAACCCTCTGCGGCAGAAACAAAAACGAGTTTTTTATCGGCTAAATCAGGCAGGGAGCTAGCTTGTTTGTATAGGGAAATACTTTGCTCATAAAGTGCTTGCACCTGATCGATCTCCACCAAGCTCGGGTGCTCCGTCAATTGCTCCCAATAGGCCCAAATGATGTTTTGATAGAGCTCGGCCCCCTCTACGGAACAATAATAATCGGCCAATTGGCTATTGTCTTCCAATTCCAAGATCTCAAAGCCCTGTAAATAGCTAGAAGGGGCTTGCCCCAAAGGCAAAATAGCCGATAAAGGCAATTGCTGTTGATAGTGATTAGCAAAAAGGGGGATCGCCCGTAAATCTGCTGCACTAATTTGGCCCAAGCTGCTCAAGAAAGCAAATAGGCGGTTCTTCTGTGCTGCAGAAAGTGTAGAGACTGCAGCCCGCTCTGCAATTTTCTGGAAAAGCGCCTTGGGTTGGCTGAGGTAATCCAATTCTTTTTGCAGCTGCTCCAAAATGGCGGCATAATCCTGAATATCAAAAGAGAGGACCGAGAAGCCCAGCGCCTTAATTTCTTCCTTATAAGGCAGGGTTTGGGCATTCATCAAAAAGATTTGCTCTTCCTCCTTGAGGTCCAAGATCGAGAGGTATTCCTCGCCGCCGCCCTGTTGGCTAAAGCGGAAGCAGTTGATATATTGGAATTGGGCCAAAAAGTCTTCATCAAAATCAATTTGACGCAATTCGGCCACAAAGGCCGCATAATCCTCTTCATCTAAGCTTTCGATCCAGCTATTGATGAGGGCTGGCGTACCTTGCAATAGCAATTCTTTGAGGCCCCAGCCTTTGAGGTCCAATTTGGCTGAATTAGCGGCTTCTCTTTGCAAATGCTCGTCTTCGGTCCAATAAAACCATTCTTTACCAATACCCAACTGCATGGGATCAATGGGAAGGGCCGTCTTTTTAATGACGACTAGGTCCTTGGGATAAAAGTTGCGCTTATTGGTGGGAATAGATTGCTGAATGTACTTGAGGTTCGGTCGATATAAATGCTGATTGAGCAATTCCGCATCATATTCCTCAGAAGGATCAGACAGGAGTAGCGATTTATAAATGCTCAAGAAGTGCTCAAAATCTTTGTTTCTTTTGCTATTGAGGCTTTTCTGCAAGGCCTTAGCAATGTACTTAAAGGTCTCAATATTGGCCTCGCCTTGGTCATCTAGGCGGGTACGGTCGGTAATTTTGGCAAAAGAGCTAGCATGAATGAGATAGGCCAAATTATGCCGCTCATTGCGCATAGGAAAAAACTGATAGAGGGAGGGACTTTGCTTCATCCGCTTGGCCTCTAGGGTATCATCTGGAAAACCCAGGGCGATTTCGATGGGACAAAAGGCAAATTCAGGATCAATTCGCTCAAAATCAGCTGTTTTGGGCAAAACGGCAAATTTCTCAAAGCGCAGACTTTGGCGCTCAATAACTTTGTCCTGCAAAACTACCTTATTTAGGGTTTTGAGGGTGTTCATCGCATAGCCAATGCCCGATTGGATATTGAGCAAAGACTCTTTGAGCTTCTCATGCTTTTTTGGTCCAAACTTTAGGAAGAAAAGCGAACCCTGAGAAAGGTCCAAAGCCGATAGTTGCTCTTGGTTTCGCTGCAAAAAGGCCTGTAATTCCAGCAATTCCGCTTCCTTAAAGAGCGTTTGCGGCTGATAATTCAAATCTTTTACTTCTTCCTCTAGGCCCGTGGGAAAACAAGCCAAGATAATCTTGAGCAGCCAAGGCAAATCGGCTGTAGTTTGAGCAGCAGTTTGATAGCCTCCTTTTTGATAGGCCATTAGCTCCTCAAATTCGCTAGCATTTTGCCAACTAAAAAGGAGTGGCCCAGCCAAATCCTTTAATAATTCCTCTGCGCCATCAGATTTGCCCATTAGGCGATAGGCCAACTTAAAGCCAATACCATAGCGGCCAATTTTGCCACAGTTTTCGGCCTTACTTTTATCGGCTTTGGTCCCTTGAAAAGAGTTGAGTAGAGCTTTGAGGTCCTTATCCGTAAACGCCCGCCCATTATTGAGCACCATAAAATACTGCTCATCATAAATGACGGCACAATCGCTCGCTTGGCTATCGGCTGCATTTTGCAAAAACTCATAAATAGCTTGTTCATCCTGTGCATTTTGGAGTTTGGGACTCAAATCGGCCTTAATATTATCCACAATTCCGTTGACCATTCGGTAAAAACCGAATTGCTGGCCCTCATGAACACTACCGATAAAATTTTCATCCCAGGCTTGCATATCATAGCCTTCGGCTTTGCGCCAATCTGTGCGAAAGGCTTGGACGTTTTTTCTGCGCATGCTTTGTTTTTTTGTGTGTCAGCAAGTTTAAGGTATTTTCTACTCTTCTTCAAGTGCTGCCCCCCTTGTTTTTTGACCATTTTATGACCTTTTTGGCCCTAATTAGCCTCATTCTAAATATCTACATCCTATAGGGAGCCCTAAAATTTGTTTTATCTTTGAGGCATTGGATTTGGGGCCTCCTGCCTTCGGCAGGCGCTACGTTTCGGGGCTCGCAAGTCTGCTCGGCCCTGCGCGGGCTTTGCCCGCTGGGTCTGCGGCTTCGCCGCCCCCCTGCACATCGCTAGGCCATAAACGAGCGCAGCGAGCTGCATCTAGCAGGCCGCAAAGCGGCCGCAGGCTGAGGGATGGACAGCAGTGGCGCGAAGCGCCAGACCAAGCCAGCTTGCTGGCGAAGGGCCGAGCGATCAGCGAGCTGCGACAACCAGCCCGACCCGCCCGCAGGGCGGGGCAGCCCCCAAAAATTAGAATTAAACTCGCCTTCGGGCATAAAATATAGCGAAATGAAAAACGAGCAACAAAAGATTCAGACGGCTTTGCAAGATTTGCAGGACCATATTTGTGCGGGCCTAGAGGCCATGGATGGCAAAGGGAAATTTCAGGAAGATTTGTGGGAGCGCCCCGGTGGTGGCGGTGGCCGCACCCGCCTAATTGGCGATGGAAATGTATTGATTAAGGGCGGCGTGAATTTTTCTGCCGTAGAGGGCGAGGCGCCAGATGCTTTGCTCAAAACCTTGAAAATTGAGGCCAAAGGAGACGAAAGTTTGCGCTTTTTTGCTTCTGGAGTGTCTATTGTTTTGCATCCGGAGAGTCCTTATGTGCCCATTACGCATATGAACGTTCGTTATTTTGAATTGAGCGATGGAACTTGGTGGTTTGGCGGAGGAATCGACTTGACGCCACATTATGTATTTCCAGAATTGGCCCAGCAATTTCATCAGCGGATGAAAGCCGTTTGCGATGAGTTTCATCCTAGCTTTTACGAGCGTTTCAAGCCTTGGTGCGATGATTATTTCTATTTGCCTCATCGTGGAGAAATGCGAGGTATTGGTGGCATTTTCTTCGATCGTTTAGGTCCAGAAGAAGAGTTGTCTAAAGAAGAATTATTGGACTTTATCATTGCGGTGGGCAAAGCTTTTGTGCCTGCTTATGCCGAGCAGGTGACCGCCACCAAAGAGATGTCTTATGGTCAAAAAGAGTTGGATTGGCAGGCGCTTCGCCGTGGTCGTTATGTAGAATTTAACTTGGTATTGGACCGTGGCACCAAGTTCGGTTTGCAGACCAATGGCCGTACCGAATCTATCTTGATGAGCATGCCGCCCACTGCGGGTTGGGCCTATGATCATCAGCCAGAGGCTGGCAGCGCAGAAGCGCAAACCTTGAGCTATTTGGTCAAGGGAATTGATTGGCTCGCTCCTTTGGAGGTTTAGGAGTTTGGAGAGTAGGAAACGCCCAGTTGAGTTGTCAGCTGGGCGTTTTTTGTGCAAAATCTGTCTGGTACATGACCAAGACCATTTAGGTCGGAAAGCAAAGGGCAAGGCTAAACAACATGAAAGATTGGGCAAAGCAGAAAATGAAGCATTCGCTTATTCTTGTACAGATGGCGTTGAAATGGAAAATATTTTATCAGTTAAAACTTGGGAGTATTTAATTGGCCATGTTATCCTCAAGGAAAAGGAAAACTTTTCTTTTGGGGAAGCTATCCAATATGAGAGTTATAAGGATGTAAAAATTGCTGACTTTCTCAACGAGCAACTGAGCGATAAAGAGTGTTACGCTTTCTTAGCTGAGAAGGAAATAAAATCTGAAGGAAAAGGAAAACTCGCTGATGCCTTCCTAAAAGCAGTATTAAATGGCGACTTAAAATGGGCAAATATTGTATCGCCAGGGACCAAAGCCATGCTCAAGGAAGTCTATTTATTTATTGCTGAGCATAATCCCAACTTGTTCTCGGCCGGCACCGATGAAATAAAAAAGCTATTAGAGCCTAATGAAGCTTAAGCCCCCAAAGCCCGAACTAAACTTTAGTTTGGGCTTTTTTTGTCCCCCTCTCTCCCACTACCAAACAATATTCTCCTATCCATCGAGCATAACGCTACCCGCCTTATACGACGCTCATTTTTGAAGCTAAAATTTTCGTTTATATCTTCTATTTTACTGATGAGGAAAAGTTGGGGGACTAGTGTAATATTAAAATTATATAAATATTAGCCTATCTAGATACAACTATTCTACTTAATAGCTATTATACTGGCTTAAATGGTTAAAGATGGATACCGTACACATTATTTTTGCTGGGGCGCTTTTATTATTGCTCAGTGTTTTGGCTGGAAAAACCTCTTTTCGCTTAGGTTTACCCACCTTAATTTTATTTTTATTGGTGGGCATGTTAGCGGGTTCTGAGGGATTTGGCGGCATTTACTTTGATGATCCTCAGATTGCTCAATTTATTGGCATCATTGCGCTAAACATCATTTTATTTGCGGGTGGTTTAGATACTCGTTGGGGAGCTGTTCGCTTGGTTTTGGGCAAAGGATTGACCTTAGCCACCTTGGGCGTTTTTATTACGGCGGCGGCTGTGGGGATCTTTGCGCATTACTTTTTTTATTGGAGTTGGCTGGAGGCTTTTTTATTGGGAGCTATCGTATCCTCAACTGATGCAGCGGCTGTATTTTCAATTTTGGGCTCAACCAATATTCACTTAAAGCATGGCATTCGGCCCATTTTGGAGTTAGAGAGCGGAAGTAATGACCCTGTGGCTTATTTTCTGACCAGTTTGCTTGCTGGAGCGGTATTAAAAGATGAAATGAGCTTGATTCCAGCCCTAACACAACTGCTTTTGCAGTTGGTTCTAGGTGTTTCTATTGGCTATATGATGGGCAAGTTGAGCAAATGGGTAATCAATGGTATTCGATTAGATTTCAAGGGTTTGTATCCTGTTTTGGCTCTTTCTCTTGGTTTTTTGGCCTATGCTTGCAGCGAGCTCTTGTCTGGCAATGGTTTTCTAGCGGTTTATGTATCTGCTGTTTTTTTGGCCAACAGTCAATTGACACAAAAGCTGAGTATTCGGCAATTTTTTGATGGTTTTGCCTGGTTGATGCAAATCATTCTCTTTTTGAGTTTGGGCCTTTTGGTTTTCCCTTCTCAAATTTTGGCCGTTTGGCCAATGGGCTTAGCCTTGGCCTTTTTCCTGATGTTCATTGCTCGGCCAATCAGTGTTTTTATTGGCTTGTCTTGGACCAAACTCGATTTTAAATCCAAATTATTTATTTCTTGGGTAGGGCTTCGCGGGGCCGCTCCCATTGTTTTTGCCACGATCCCGATGGTCATGGGCATTGCCTCCTCTTATCTCATTTTCAATTTGGTCTTTTTCCTCACTTTAGTTTCCATTGGTTTGCAGGGCACGAGCATCCCCTTTTTTGCCCGTTTGTTGGGTTTGGTGGACCTACAAGTCTCGGCCTTAACTCATGCTCGTTCTTTGGCGCTAGAAGAAGAAAGTAAGGTAGAAACTGCAGAGGTCTACATTTCTGAAGAAAGTCCTCTGATTGACCGAGAATTGGCTGATATTCGCTTTCCAGCCGATTGTATGGTGGTCCTGATTATCCGAAAACAGCAGTATTTGGTCCCTACCGCCCATACCAAAATAGAAGCGGGCGACACCCTGCAACTGCTCGCCAGCAAAGCCGAAGACCTAGCCAGTTTACAGATGGAATTGGGCTAAAAGGACTTTTTTGCTTTCTAAACAGCTTCTCCTCTCCTCCTATTTTTGAATAAAATTCAATCTAAAAAAGACCTCCATCTCTGCGAGAAAAAGTTGAGGGACTAATTACTTTCAATTATTCAATTGTTGTTTTGGGGCCCGCGGCCGGCTAGCCTTCGGCTAGGTCGGCCGCCGCTATGCTGCGCCGCTCGCAGGTCTGCTCGGCCCTGCGGCGGCAAGCCGCCTTGGTCTGGCGCTTCGCGCCACGGCTACGCAGCGCTGGGCCAAACTAAAAGTTCTCTGCTTTGGCCCTTTAGTTGTTGCTAGTTTAAAAATCAGGATTTTAGACTATACTAAAATTTCATGCTCTCATCTTTCTTGCAGCCTAGGAGCTTGTCCCTAGGCAATTATTGGTCAAATTCTACTTTTGAGAGCTAAGCTAAAACACAAATTTTATTCAGCTACAGAAAACAGGAATAGTCCCGATTTTTTTTCAAGATGGCCCACAAAACGGTCCTGGGTTTTTCTTGCATACTTCTTACTCCTCTTTGATTCCCGCTTAAACTGAGGAAACAACCCTTCGCTCATTTACCTAGCTCCCTGCCAAAAACTAAATCCAACCCACCGCAGAAAAAGTTGAGGGACTAAATAACACTATAGTTTTCCTAGAGGGCCAAGCCTTTTTTGGCGCTGCGGAGGACCTTTTTTCGGTAGGTTAAAACCCACCGCAACAATGCTATCGCTTCGCGATAATTTATGAAATGAGGGTTGAAACCCTCATGGATTTAAACATAGCGGGGGCCGACCTAGGCTTTGCCTAGCCGGCCGCGGGCCCCAAAATAGCCGTCACAAGATTCAATCTTATTAGTTTTTTCTTGGCGAAAGTTAAAATTTAATTAAAGCTTTATTATTATTGTGGTAGACCAACCTAGAATAGTATGCAAGAGAGAAACTACTTTGCAGAGCAATTACGCATTAAATCCGGCTCTTTTTCTTGGCCTGCTGGCGATTTTATTGTCGAGCAGCAAATTTTGCCTGCCTATTATATGGACAATGAAGATGCAGAGGAATCTTTGCAATGCATGAGGGCTATGGCAGCCGCTAGATCGGCTAATATTTACCTCTTGATTGACATGAAAAACATCAAAGGGGCCTCAGCAGGAGCGCGAAAAACCTTGGCGCAGGCTTCTCCAACTTTAGTAAAAGGAGTAGCCACCTTAATTGCCAATCCTATTTCTCGTTTATTGAGCAATTTCATATTGGGGCTCAATAAACCAAGTTATCCAACTAGGGCTTTTTCGGATAAGGAACAGGCCAAAGCTTGGCTAAAAAGTCTAAAAGATAAAAATGAGGCAAAGAAGATTTAAAAAGGGTTAAAAGTTTAGATAAGTCTAAAAAAAGTGCTTCATTTGTCTCATGAGACTCGTCCAACTATATAAAACTGGCCGCTTCTTAGCGCCAATCTTCGCCCTGCTATTTCTCTGTAGTTCAGTGGGTTGGACCAGTTATTCTCATTTTTGTGCTTGTCAAGATAGTTGGCACCAAAGTATTTGGGCCGATATGGGTTGTTGTCAGCATGAAGCTGATAATTCTCTAGAAAAAGCCGAAAGCTGCTGTTCTATTTTACCCCAGCAAGAGGGAGGCAATCATTGTAGTGTAGATAATCCCTGCTGCCAGGATAATGAGGTACAGTTTCTTTCTATTTGGGATGATTCTGGGGATTTACTGCCTCCAGATTTAGCGCAATCTTTTTTCTCTCTTCAACTTTTTTGGGCACCTCGCCTACTCTTAAATTGGCCCAATGCGCCACTTTCTGCACAGGAAGAATTGGCTTGGGCAACTCCTTTTGTTTTTTGGCAAAAACGAGCTCCACTGCTTTTTGAGGGGGCTGGCTATTTGCAATTTCTTCAGATCATGCGTTGCTAAAATTGATTTTCTGTTCGATCATTAGTTAATAATCAGAAAATCAAAATTTTATGCAATTTTACAAATATATCCTCCTGCTAGTTGGACTAGCATGGAGCCAGTTGGCCTATAGCCAATCTTATTTTTTGGGCCAGCTTGTTAATGGCCAAGGGGAAGCTATTATTTCAGCCACTGTTCATTGGCAAGATAGCGCTAGTATTGGGGCCGTTACGGATTTTGAGGGGAAATTTCGCATTCTTCGCCTGGATACGGTCCAGCCACACACCCTAGAAATTCGCCATCTTTCTTATGAGCCTGTGTCTGTAGAAATACTGCCCTCAGAGCAAGATTTAATCCTTACTGTGGGCGATGACTTACTACTAGAGCAAGCCACCGTTGAAGTCACGGCTAAGCAAGGCGATGCCTTTGCTTCTACCATCAACCCCATCAATGTCGAGACCTTAGGACAGTGCGAGCTACGCCGTGCGGCTTGTTGCTCTTTGGCCGAAAGCTTTGAGAACAATGGGACCGTCAATGTAAGTTTTACCGATGCCGTTACTGGAGCCAGAGATATTGAAATGCTGGGCTTGCGAGGCATTTACAGTCAATTGATGATTGAAAATCGGCCTAACTTTAATCGTTTGGGTTTGGCTTATGGCTTAGAATATATTCCAGGTACTTTTGTCGAAAGCATTCAGATTTCTAAGGGAGCTAGCACTGTACGCAATGGCGTAGAAGGCTTAACAGGACAAATCAACACTGAATTGATTAAGCCACATAATGCGCCTAAGCTCTACCTCAATGGATTTATCAATCATTTGGGGCGTAGCGAGCTTAACCTCAATTTGGCTCACAAATTTAATGAGCAAACGGCTACTGGACTTTTGTTACATGGCAACTATTTCAACCAAGCCTTAGATCATAATGGGGATAATTTTATGGATATTCCCCTCAAGCGGCAGCTCAATGCCCTTTGGCGCTTGAACCACCGAACCAAAAACCTGCATGCCGAAATCAATGCGCAAGCTATTTTGGACCAAAGAGAGGGTGGACAAGTTGCTAGCTTCTTTTCTGCGGCTGATTTGCCCCAACGCTTATACCAAATCGACTCAGATATTGAGCGTTATGAGGTATTTGGTAAACTTGGATTTATCGGCTTTGATAATCCCTTACAATCTTTGGCGCTTATTTACAGCCTTAGCCAGCACAATCAATCTTCTTCTTTTGGCGACAGACTTTATGAAGGGAAACAAAACACCGCTTATCTCAATTTGCTCTTTCAAACGCCTTTGGGCAAAGGGCAAGAGTTGATGGCGGGTTTCAACTATCGCCTAGATGACTTTCAAGAGCAGGTAAATGAGCTCAATATGGATCGCAGAGAGCAGCAATCTTCTCTTTTTGCGGAATACAACTGGCAGCAAGAGCTCAATCTAGAAACAGGTCGTGGCTTTGGTCTTATTGCGGGGCTCCGCCTCGATCAGGTCCAAACCCTTAATGGCATGGAGTACTTGCCTACTGGCCGTCTCAATTTCAAGTACAACTTCAATCAAGACTTTATCATTAGAGCTTCTGGAGGCCGAGGAATTCGCCTACCCAACTTATTGATTGAAAACTTCCGCTATTTGCCTACTGCTCGAACCTTTGTATTGAATGAAACCCCTGCCGTAGAAAAAGCTTGGAACTATGGCCTAAATATTACTCGCAACTACATTTTGGGCGAGCGTGCAGGGAGCTTAAGCCTAGATATTTATCGCACTGATTTTGAACAGCAATTAGTCGCAGATATTGATCACAGCAGCAGCCAAGTTCAGTTTTACAACTTAAAAGGCCGCTCTTTTGCCAACAGCATCTTGTTATCTTGGACCCAAGATATTATTGAAAACTTAGAATTGCGTTTGGCCTACAAATACAATGATGTCCGTGCTACTTATCACGGTAATTTAGACTGGATGCCCTTTTCGCCGCGTCACCGTGGCCTGATGGCTTTGCAGTACCAACTGCCTAAATCTGGCTGGCAGTTTAACCTTAACACCCAATTGGTTGGTCCGCAACGTCTCCCTACACTTTATGGTGATCTTAGCGATCTTCCTGCTTATCGCCAAGAAGCCCGCTCTCCTACTTTTGCCTTAGTCAATGCGCAAGTCAGCAAAAAATTGGGCAAAGGCTGGGAAGTTTATTTGGGTGGAGAAAACCTGACAAACTACCGCCAAGAGCAACCCATTTTGGGTGCTCAAGACCCTTTTGGGCAAAGCCTACAACCCCAACTATTTGATGCTTCGGCCGTTTATGCTCCCGTTTTCGGGACTATGGTTTATGCTGGCTTCCGTTATACTTTGGGTCAAAAAACCAAGGCCGATCCTCATGCTGGACATAACCACGGGCCTAATGAAGGCCATGATGATCCTCATGCTGGACATAACCACGGGCCTAATGAAGGCCATGATGATCCTCATGCTGGACATAACCACGGGCCTAATGAAGGCCATGATGATCCTCATGCTGGACATAACCACGGGCCTAATGAAGCCCACAAAACAGCTAGCGAACATCATCATGAGAATGGCGCCGAGCTATTGATTAAGTCTGACCCTCAATGTAGCATGTGCCAAACTACGATTAGCCAAGGCTTAGAAAAAATTGAGGGCGTTTATCATGCTAGCGCCAATCTAAGCAGCAAAACCGTAGAAATTCACTACGATGAGGAGAAAACGAATCCTGCCGCTTTGCGCAAAGCCCTCAGTAAATTGGGCTATCCCGCAGATGATCTCCCTGCCGACCCTAAAGCACATGATCAGCTTCCTGCTTGCTGTCAACAGCATTAAGCTTGGATTTTTTAGCTAACCATAACTTTGGGCGAAGAACAGCTGTTCTTCGCCCATTTTTTTTTAATCTTCAAGCCAAAAGAAAAGGGCCGTTCTGCTAGAGGCAATCGAAGTGAAGCCTTGGCCCAGCGCTGCGCAGCGGTGGCCCAAAGGGCCAGACCGAAGGCGGAAGTGCAGCCTGAAGGGCCGAGCGAACAGCGAGCCCCGCAGCATAGCGGCGGCCGACCTAGCCAAAGGCTAGCCGGCCGCGGGCCCCAAAAAATAACCCCCAACACAAAAGTGCTGAGGGTTATGAATACTTCCCTTAGGGTTTAGCCAAAGCCTTATCGACGGATGACAAACTTTTGGGTAATTTGGCCTTGTTGAGTAGAAAGGCGCAAGAAATAAGTACCTGCGGGCCAATCAAAAGAAAGGGCAAAGTCAAAGTGCTGCCCATTCAGACTTTGCTGATGCAATTGCCGACCCAAAACATCAAAGATGGCCAATTCGGCTTGGCTAGCATGAGTCAAGAGAAGCTGCAATTGCATTTGTCCATTATTTGGATTAGGAAAGAGACTAAAAGCCTCGGCCCATTGTGTATTTAGAGCAGTAACAGCCGTCACTTGAATGCTATCCGTAGCCGTACAGCCATTTGCGTCCGTAACAGTAACACTATAATTGCCAATTCCGACATTGGTCAGCTGTTGCACACTGTCTCCAGTACTCCAGAGGTAGCTAAAGGGAGCCGTACCTCCATTTTCACTGGCTGCCAAAGCACCATTATTGCTTGCTGGGGTATGAGGCTGAGTAAGCGAAAAAGCGACTTGCAAACTGGCAGGAGCTATCACCGTATCGCGAAGGATCACCGTACAACCTAGAGCTGTATCACTAACAGAAACTGTATAAATACCAGCAGGTAATCCCTGCAAATCCTCAGTATTTGCCCCATTGGACCAAGAATAAAGATAGTTTCCAACAGGACTTACTGATAAATCAAGGCTTCCGTCTGCTGTATTCGAGCAGCTAGGGCCATTGCTTAGCGCTGTCAATACAGGTCCCTGAGGAATATTGAAGCTCTCGCTTCGTACCGCCTCACAGCCATTGGCATCGGTAACGGTCACACTATAAGTACCATTAGCCAAGTTGCTGATGCTTGTAGCCGTTGAACCATCTGACCAAAGGTAACTATAGGGCCCACCAGCCCCAGCACTAACAGTTAAAGCTAAAGCAGCAGTCCCTGGTACACAGTTTTGCTCGCTACTCAATAATTGAATTTGCATTGCAGTAGGCTCTCCCACCTGAACTGTTCTTTGAGCACTACAAACTCCAGAGCTAATCGTTACCGTATAGCTGCCAGCTGCCAGACCGCTAGCCGTTTGCGTATTGGCTCCATTGGACCAGTTATAACTGATTGGAAGCCCTGTAGCTGTACCCACAGCCTGTGCCTCTCCGTCAGCATAGCCTGCACAGCTTGCATTTTGACTAACGACAGCATTAGTGGCCAAGCTATTGTCTAGAGAAATAGTATAAGCTGCGGCTAGCTCACAGCCATTGGCATCACTTACGGTTAGTTGATAAACCCCAGCACTTAAGCCTGTTTGGCTGTTACTTGTCGAGCCATTGGACCAAACAAAACTATAGGGTGTTGTTCCGCCATTTACAATAGCTGTTAAATCGCCATCATTCCCAACACAACTCTCATCATTGATTCCTGTAGCTAGAGTCATCGCAGTAGGTTGAGCAATATTCGTACTGGCTATAGCCACACAACCATTTGCATCAATCGCTGTTACGCTATAATTTCCAGCACAAAGGTTAATGGGATTCGCCACAGTGGCTCCACTCGTCCATCGATAACTAACTGGCGCTTGCAAGCCCGTACTCTGTAGACTAATACTTCCATCGCAATTGCTGGCACAACTCACAGCCGTAGGGCTGAGTTGTAGACTACCATTACAGGGACAGTTGTAGCCAACTATAACCGTAGCCACTACCGTACAACCATTAGCATCCGTAATGCTTACTGTATAAGTTGCCGCACTGAGGTTGCTAGTCGTAGCTGTTGTTTGCCCATCCGACCAAAGGAAGCTATAGCCTGCAGTTCCTCCACTTACTGTTACCGTGGCCGTGCCATCATTGCCCGCACAGCTTTCATCTGTGCTAGCTGTTGTAGCCACCAAAGCCGTAGGTTCATTCACTACTGCTGTGGCTACTGTCGTACAACCCGAAGCATCTGTAATGCTTACTGTATAAGTGCCTGCTAACAATCCAGAGATTGTTGCCGTCGTCTGTCCATTGGACCAAAGGTATGTATAAGGTGTAGTGCCTGCCGTTGCAACAACCGTAGCCATTCCATCCGCCAATCCATGACAACTAGCATCAGTAGCATTCGTGGTCGCTGCTAAAGTACAAGGCGTACAACTATTACCAACTACAGCCGTAGCTACTGCCGTACAGCCATTAGCATCCGTAATCGTTACAGTATAGCTAGCTGCCGTTAGACCAGTAGCTGTAGCTGCCGTTTGTCCATCTGACCAAAGGAAGCTATAGCCCGCAGTTCCACCACTTACTGTTACAGTGGCCGTACCATCATTGCCTGCACAGCTTTCATCTGTGCTAGCTGTTGTAGCCACCAAAGCCGTAGGCTCATTCACTACTGCTGTGGCTACTGTCGTACAACCCGAAGCATCTGTAATGCTTACCGTATAAGTGCCTGCTAACAATCCAGAGATTGTTGCCGTCGTCTGTCCATTGGACCAAAGGTATGTATAAGGTGTAGTGCCTGCCGTTGCAACAACCGTAGCCATTCCATCCGCCAATCCATGACAACTAGCATCAGTAGCATTCGTGGTCGCTGCTAAAGTACAAGGCGTACAACTATTACCAACTACAGCCGTAGCTACTGCCGTACAGCCATTAGCATCCGTAATCGTTACAGTATAGCTAGCTGCCGTTAGACCAGTAGCTGTAGCTGCCGTTTGTCCATCTGACCAAAGGAAGCTATAAGCCCCAGTTCCTCCACTTACTGTTACCGTGGCCGTGCCATCATTGCCCGCACAGCTTTCATCGGTACTACTAATTCCAGTAGCGAGTTCTGTTACTGTGACCGCAGAAAGAATGATAAGAGTATCACTAATACAACCATTAGTCGCTACAAGAGCAATGTCATAACTACCCGCAGCAGCATAACTAACAGTAGGGTTCGTACTGCTAGAGCTGGCTGGTGTTCCTCCAGGGAAAAACCATTCATAGCTGTCGGCATTACTCGAGTTGTTGCTAAAGCTGAGACTATTCCCCAAGCAAATTGTGCTATTGGTTGGACTGAAGTCAGCAGTAGGAAGCGTACCTAAAACAGGTACAATATAATGTGCAACCTCAATCCCCCAACTTCCCGTTTCATCATAGGCATGCCAACTTCCATCACTCCACTGCTCCCAGGCCGTAGCAGGAGCCGTCTCCCCATCTGTATTGGTAATTAATGCAATTGTATCATTGCCATAAGTGTACTCTATGCCTACAAAGAACTCATTAGACGCAGGAAGACTAATGTTTCCAAAAGGAATAAAGACAACACCACTTCCTCCTGCAATAATGTTTGCAATATCTTGATAAGCAATAGGAACTGTCGCTATGACAGCGCCAGGAGTACCTCCTGTACCATCCCAAACCTGAACGTTAAAGCTATTGCTCGCATTGGAAGCTACTGCCTGACCAAAACCAAAGTAGGCCCCTGTCAAATGGCTATTTGCGCCCCCATAATTAAAGTAATCGGCCTTAGCCAAATCACCATAACCATTATGGCCACTCAGATACCCCCCAGGTCCACCTGCATTATAGAGCGCAGGATTATCATTGGCCAAATCATAATTAGAAATGGTGTCACAGGCCTGTAGACCCGAACTAAAGCTAGCACTAGCCGCTGGCGAACTCCCACAACCATTTGTGGCACTCACCTGCCAAAAGTACTGCGTCCCCGTCCCCAATACATTAGAGATATAATTAGGACTGCTCAATCCCGTCGCCTGATCTACGATATTACTAAAGGCCGCATCCGTGGCAATGCTAATGTCATAACTAGCTCCAGCCGCTGCCGACCAATTAAAATTGACGGGTAGGGCCACTGCGGTAGCTCCATTAACTGGGCTATTCAAACTCAGAGCCGCAGGCGCCGGATCATTTACCACTAAGGTCAAGATCAAGCTTTTGTTCCCCGATGTGCTGCTCGCATTGACCGTAATCGAATAACTGCCCGCTGCAGTTGCTCCCCCTACACTAAAATTGAGGGCCACACTGCCCCCTGGCGTAACTGGATTGCTAGCAAAATTAGCACTAACCCCTGCAGGCAAGCCCGTTACAGCAAGTGTAACAGGATCACTATAAGTACCTATTTGCCCCACATCAATTGTATAGCTTAGGGTAGCAGCCGCACAAACAGCCTGACTATTATTGGCCGTACTTAAGGTATAATCATTGGTCGAAAGAACAATAGTAAAGTCGTTATCAGAGATATCGAAAAAATATCCATTGGCACAACGTACCATAATACGGCCTGTTGTGGTCCCTATGTTCGGAACGCTAATCGCCTCACTTCCATCATTGGGTACATTAGCCGCCAAAACAGTAGGATAGCTCAAGCCTCCATCCGTAGACAATAAGATATCTACATTGGCACAACTCACAGGATTGCCATCCGTACCGGCAACATCCCAACTTACCGTTTCTGTACTTCCCCCATTCCAACTAATTCCCGTGGCAGAAGGATAAAGCACCACAAAAGGACCACTACTGGCATCTACGGTCACTTGCATATCCGCATGAGCCGTACAACCGCCTCCCGCTGCATTGTCCCGAACGGTCACTCTAAAATCCATAGTTCGACTAACCGAAGGAAGTACCTCCCAAGTAAATGGTCCACCCGCAGCCAAATCACTAAGATTTGGGAAATAACGAGTCGGATCGGTCACAGGATCAAAGGAACGAAAGTTTGGCCCAGCCGTAGAACTCGCTACGGGTGGCATCGTGGCCGTCGTATTCTCCATCTGTTCCCAACTGTAGGTTAGGGTATTCCCATCAGGGTCACTAGCCGTTGCCGTCAATAAGAAAGGAGTGCTGGCCGGAATGCTAATATTCGCAGCTGGTGCACTAACTGTGGGCGCATTATTAGCCAAGGCCGTAGTCGTCGGACAGCTATGCCCTGCTCCCGTAATAAAGGCCCCCATCTCCTGCAAAGAGACAGAATGGAAATAGTCATCACTTTGATTCTGTACATTAGGCGCACAAATTCCCGCATACCCCATAATGGTAGAAGCACTACCGGGCTCCATAGCCGTGGCATTATTGCGGTTGCAACTGTTGTTTTGCGTATGATTGCAGCCAAACTGATGCCCCACCTCATGAGCCACATAATCAATGTCAAAAGGATCGCCAATAGGCGCACTACTGCCCGTTACGCCTCGGGCTTTGCCCGAATTGCTACAAACAACACCTAAACCAGCCAATCCACCACTATTGGTCCCAAACACATGACCTATATCATAATTGGCCGAACCAATCTCCGTATCAATATTAACCTGATTCTCTGTAATCATTGTGCCCGGCGTTCCATTAGTATAAGGATCCGTCGTCGCATTGGTGTAAATAATGAGGTTGTTATTGGCCACCAAATTCATCCGAATGGCCATCTCCCGCTCATAAACTCCATTCACCCGATTTAGGGTGGTGGTCTGAGCCGCCAAGGCCAAAGCTACCGTTCCCCCATGAAACTGAGTGTACTCTCCCGTCGCCGCAATTGCAATGCGGTAGGTCCGCAATTCACAACTGCCAAAACGAGCCGCCGTCTGCCCGCCCGACTTAAAACTAGAGAGCGGAATGTTGTTGCCCGTCAACCCACAAACAAACTGCTTGGGACTTGCAGGACGAAAATCCCGACGATTATATACTATATAGTGCTCTATATCTCCTCCACCAAACTGATAAGGATCAATATACACAGTTCCTTCGCCCGGAGTCAATATCATAGCATGAAAACCCTGTGGCGTAAGATCAAAACGAAGCGTTTTTGAAGGATCACTAAGCCCCCGACCCGCATAGGTCTGTATTTCAGGAAACTTCTCCGCTAATTCTACCTCCATGATCGGAGATTCTACAATCTCAAAAGTTTCATAGCTGCCATCTGGCAATGGTAAACTCAAAAGAGTGGGACTAATGGCCGCAATAGGCGTCCGCTCCATAGGAGTGGCCGCTAAAAGATCCCTTATCCCCGATAAATTTAATCGGACCATCTGATATTGCTCGGCAAAAATGTAACGTGTTCCCGACTTGGGAATTTGGTCCTCTTTTACAGCGGTCCAAAGCTCTGTCTGCCCCCAAATCTGGGAACTAAAGAGCAATAACCAACTGCATAACAGTACCCTTAGGTAGCTCAGTCGCATAGGCATTTTCTAGTTAGGTGTATAAAAATGGGTTAATGAATCCTTAAGATAAAGTTTCTATCTTTCTAGAACGCCTTTCATCTCTTTATTGTGCATTCATTCAATGAACAATGCTTTTTTAGATTTGGGGCCCGCGGCCGGCCTATCCGAAGGCTAGCCGGCCGCCGCGCTACGTTTCGGGGCTCGCTGTTACTTGCTTCGCTGCGTCGGCTCCCGTTGGTCGGGTCGCTCGGCCCTTCGGCGGCTTTGCCGCCGCAGGGCCGAGCAGACCTGCGAGCGGCGAAGCATAGCGGCAGCCAGCTTTGCTGGCTGCGGGCCCCAAAAAAAGAACTATCTGTTTATTCTAGAAGTATTGCCCCCAAAAAGCATATTAGCCCAAAGCCCTAAAAAATATGAGCTCCTTTTACACGAATTCGACTAAAGAGAAAATAAATTTAGCTTCCAAACCGCTAGCAGAAGGTGGAGAAGGGAAGCTTTTTGCGATCCGAACCCCCAAGCGTTATCAAACTAGTTTGGCCAAAATTTATCATCCGAACAAACTAGATGAAGGTCGAATAAAAAAAATTTCCTACTTATTAGAACATCCTATTGAGCAAGAGGAGCGGCCTTTTTTTGTTTGGCCACAACAGCTTTTAAGCGATAAGGAGGGCAAAGGGCGTGGATTTTTGATGCCTTTGGTGGAAGGAAAAAAGTTGGCGCTTTTTTGTTTGCCCAAGTTGCCTAAATCCTTGGCGACAAATTGGGCGCAGTATGATTTTTCGCATAAAAAAGGGAGAGAAAACCGCTTAAAAGTTGCTTATCAGTTAGCTTATGCTCTTTATCTTTTGCAGCGGGGCGGAGAATATGTTCTGGTAGATTTTAAGCCCGAAAATATTTTATTGCATGAAAATGGGCAAATTTCTATTGTTGATATTGATTCAATACAGATTTTGGAAAATGGCGAATTAAAATTTAGGGCGCCAGTGGCTACCCCAGAATTTTCTGCGCCAGAATATTATCGGGGAAAAATTGAGCAGTTTTCTGCTAGCTGGGATAACTTTGCCTTGGCCGTTATCATTTACAAATTGTTGTTGGGGGTTCATCCTTATGCGGCAACGGCCAAGCAAAAAAATCTGAGCAGTTTACATCAGAATATCGAGCGGGGATTATTTGTCCATCATCCTCAGGCCGAAACGCTTTTTGAAGTGCGGCCAAGTCTACATCAGGCTTATTACGAGTTGCCCGAAAAACTACAAGCGCTTTTTCAAACTGCTTTTGTGGCGGGACATGAGCGGGCTGAGCTTCGGCCTCGTCCTGAAGATTTTTGTTTAGTGATTGCAGAAGAATTGGAAGACAAAAGTTTTTATCGGCAATTTTTACAAAAAGATTTAGAGGGAAAATTAGCCAAAGCTTCTTTGGAAAAAGTGGTGATGGCCCTGGAGCAAAGCCCAATTCCAGAAAAAATTCTGGGACAAAAAGTCATTCCAGCTCAATTTGCAGAAATCTGTCAATGGGAACTGCCCGAAGCCTTAAATCCGCAACAGGATATTTGGGTCAAATTGGAGCAAAAAGCCTATGATTTACGCCATAAAAATAAATTGGCGCCTCGTTTACTGCTACTTGCGGCCCTACTTTCTTTTATTTTGCCTCCTTGCGTTTTTCTTTATATCACTTCTCAGAGAGAGGGGATTAGTAGTTCTGTGGCCTTACTGCTTATGCTTTGGTTCCTTTTAGGATTCCCGCTAATTTTTATTCGCTTTGCTATGGGCAATCGGAAAGAAGAGCTTGAAGCAATAGATCTTGTGCAAGACGAGATGATAAAACAAAGAGAGCGATATTTAGCCTATTGGCGCTTTGCTAAAGAAACAATCCAACCACTTTGGCAAAGTATGCGGTTAAGTTTGAGCAATGAAATTGACGACCTGCGCTCAAAATGGACGAAAGAAACAAACACCATCAAAGAACAACTATCGGCTTTGCTAGATGAAGAAGAAAAAAGTTGGCGGGTGAGTGAAAAACAAATTTTGCCAAAATTGGCCGAGATTCATCCTCTGCTCCAAAATGTTTCGTCTATAGCCGAGGCCGAGAAGCGTTTGCAAGAAGCTGAAGAAAATGCTTTAGCTAAATTGCAGACGCAAACCTTTGAACAGGCCAATTCGCTGGAGGAATTGTCGGCTAGCGCCTTTAAAAAAACGGCAAAAAAGCTTGAAGAGGCAGTTCAGCAAGTTCAAGAAAATGCCAGAAATGAACGATCTAAATTAAGCCATCGCAAAAATAAACAATTAGCCAGTTTAAACGACCAGCTTGAAAAACTAGGCGACATTTCTGCTTTTTTGGTCCAAGAACTAAACTGGCCCCAAGCCGTCGTTCAAGCTTTTTTGAATGAGCTGCAGCCCTTTGGCTTAGATTACATTAACCTTTGGCAAGCTATAGATGCCAAACAGGCAGCTTTGATCGGAAAAAGTGAAGTGGTGGTTGATTTGGCCCCTTTTATTCAAAAAGATAGTGATTACCAGGCTTTCCAAAAGCGGTTATTTAAATTTCGTAAGATCCAAAAAGAGTTTAAGCAATCAGAACGAGAACTGGAAGATCAGTTTGTTTTGGACCAAATTGCTATTGCCAAAAAAGAAAAGGAAGAAATTGCAGCCCTAAAAGACAAACAGAAAAAACTAGCCCTATTAGGACCTGAAGCAAGGCGAAAACAAGCTATTGAACAATCTAAAGCTGAGTTTAATCAATATTACACGGCTTTTTTAAAGCAAAAATATGCAGTTTCTCAACAACTACTACAAAAAAGAGAAGCCCAACAAAAAGACTATCAAGCTTTGGCCCAAAGCGTTGAAAGAACCCAGAAAGATATAGCACTTGCCTATGCACAACTTTTGAAGGAACAAAAATTGGCCAATGAAATGATTTTGGAAGGGTATCGAGAAAAGATTGCATTTTGGGATAACCCACAACTCAATAATTTTGAGCACTTAATGAATAAAGCTGAAGAATTGAGGTACTAGCAAAAAAGCCTGTTGATTATGAATCAACAGGCTTTTTTGAGCTTTTCCACTAAAAACGTTCTTGAAAAGATTGTCCATCAAATTGATAGACTTTTCCGTTACTTAAGCCAAAAAGTAAAATTCCATTTTCCTCCTCATAAAAACTGAGTGGCATTGATGGAGCATCATTTTCAGTGATCTTATAATTTTGAATATTCTTCCCATCAAATCGCCAAAGGTCAGTATCTCGATCAGAAAACCAAATATTTCCCTTTTGGTCCTCCACAATAAGAAAAACAGATTGCAAGCCTTTATTCTTAGTAAATGCTCTTTTTTCTGTATTTTCTCGAAATGCTTCCATGGGCATTAACAAGCCTTTTTCTCTTGAAAAATTTAGGACGGTATCACCCTGCATTAACAAAACGCCAATCCCATTATTGCCGATCCACAAGCGTCCTTTTGAATCTTTCAAAATACTTCTGATGTGCAAGCCCTCCTCTTTTTTAAGGCCCAAAGTTTCATTATCAATTCGCTGAACGCCCTGCCCTTCATAAATAAAAGCTGCGGCATAAGTAGCCCAATACAAAGCTCCATTTTTTCCTCTAGAAAAATCAGTTAGCGCATAAGCGTTATTCACATCTCGCTTATCCCCCAAAGGAAAAGCCCAATAGCTTAATTTTTCACCATCGTAGCAATAAGCGCCCTCTTTTGTGTCGGCATTAAACCAAAGGTCAAATTGGCCAAAATCTTTTTCTTTTAGCGCTGGTTCCCAGCTATTTTCTACTAAGCGAATAATTTTTCCTTGCTCATAACGACATACCCCCTGAGCAGTGCCAAAATAAATTCGGCCCAATTGATCTTCCTGTATAGAACGAACCTGATTATCGGCCAAGCCCTGATCAACAGTAAAATATTCAACGCTTTTTCCATTATAACGGCAAACGCCCTCCTTATGGCTAGCCAGCCAATAATTTCCGCTGCGATCCCGATGTATAGCCATAATTGCAGAACTAAACCTTAGCGGCTGCTGAGCTGAGGATGCAACAGCTGTTGTTTTTTCTGCTTTGCTGCTGGGCACTTTCTGTTCTGCGCAAGAAAAATTTCGGCAGAGCAAAAAAGAAAGACCAATTATTTGAGCTGTTTTTTTCATTTTATTTTTTTGGGGCTTGCCCGCCCTTCGGGCGGGCCGGGCTGTGTCAGGGCTCGCAGGTCTGCTCGGCCCTGCGCAAAATTCGCTACGCTCATTTTGCTGGGTCTGCGGCTGCGCCGCCCCCCTTTCCATCCCTAAGCCAACATGAGGCGATCAGAAAAGTTAACCTTAAGGAATATATAAACGGATTGCTCTTTTTTCGAGTCGACCATCATAACTTATTTCCAGAAGATAATCTCCTGCTTTTAGTCCCTGAATATTGAGTTGAACCTCTTGCCTGCCTGCACCTAAAGCCATTTTATAGCGTCTTTGGCTATTTCGGTTCACATCAAAAAGCTCAAAGCGAACGGCTTCCTCTGCCTTATGCAAAGCAAGGTTAATGGGTAAATGTTTGCGCAATAAATTCACGGATAAGAGTGGAATGCGTTCTTCATTTTCTTGGCTAGCTTTAACCAGGAGCTCTTGGCGATCTAATAATTCACCATCTTCATCTAAAACCGAAATGCGATAATAAGATTGTTGGCTCAAGGGACGCTGTTGAATATCGGCAAACTCGTAGTGGTTGGGTAATTCCTCTGAAGGGCCAGCTCCTTCTAGTTCTGCCAGAGTAGACCAATAAATTTTATTGTGTGAATGCTGAATCAGAAAGCGATAATTATGGCCTTCATATTTGCAGGCCCAAAATAAGCGCAGGCGTTGTTGTTCTGCCTTGGCGCTTAGTTCCATCAAAGCTGTTTTGGCCTTATCGGTAGGTGGTTGATAACGCAATAAATAATTATTGGCCAGGTCAATATGCTCTTCTTGCTGAGGTTGCCAAAGCATAATATTTTTGGGCATGCTAAAGCGGCTATCATCATCTAAAAAGCCAATTAGGCTAGCATTATCTGATTTAACAGTGCGAATTTCGATATTTTCTAGGCTGACAAACAACCATTTCACTTGGTTGAGTTTGCCTGCGGCTCTGGTCCAACTTTTTGTATCATCGGCGTTGCGGAGTGGGGCTCCCCAGCCGCCTTCACCTATATAAACCACTCCATTTTTATCATCGCGGATAAAACCTTCTTCATGGCCTTGCTCTTGACTGTAGCGAATGGGCCAAGTGTATTTAGAAGTATGCGAATCGCATTCTAGGGCCAATTGTACTCCATAGCGCTCAAATAAAGGCGCCCAAGCCTTGGCCAATTCTTCTTTTTCTGATTTGCGTTTTACATGTGGGCGCATAGGATGATGATATTGGGCGAATCGCCAAGCATGATCCTGATGAGCGGCCAAATCTTCGGCTAACCAATCGGCTTGCAAGCCTGCTGCGGGCATCATGCTATTCAGGGTATATAAGCGCATGAGGTTGCCGCCTAAACTCAAAGCGTAATAAGCTTTGGGGTTGGGCAAATCAAATAACTTATACAAAGTTTCATTAGAAAGCTCATGATTTCCTCTGGCCACCACCATAGCGGTTATTCTGCCTTCAGGGGTAATCGTTTCTTGCCAATCATCTAACCAACCCTGCCATTGTTTGGGCGTGCCCAAAGCGGTCATATCGCCATCAAAAACTACTAAATGCGGGTGCAATCGGGCCACCAAACGGTTGGCATTTATTCTGGCCGCCTGATAATTTCTAGAATCTCCTCCAGCTACAATAGATAAGCGTTCTTTGGGAGAACTAGGTAAAGTTTTGAACGAATAGCGTTGGCCGCAGCCTTCCTCATCGCAAACTACAAAATAGTAGTTAGTATTGGGTTGCAAATTGGCTAAGCGGGCGAAATAAGTCAGCATTCCCTTTACCTGATAGCTTTTTTGGGGGATTTGTTTGAGGGGATAAGCTTTGGCCTTTTGGCCCAAATCCTTGGGACCATAATAAAGGACGGGCGCCTTGCCAGAAACTTGTTCCCAACCGATACTAATACTTTGGCTAGGATCTTGGCGCAAAACGGCGCGAAAACGGATGGGCTTGGCCCAAGAAAAGGAAAAACTGAAGAGAAAAAAGAAAATTAAACTATATCGCATCATTTGATTTTTATTGAACGATTTTTTGCGTCTGGAGGCGAGCGCAGCGCCGGCTTAGGGATGGAAAGGGGTGGCCGAAGGCCAGACCCAAGTTTTTGAGCGCAGCGAAAAAACTGCAGGGCCGAGCGAGCAGCGAGCCCCGACACAGCCCGGCCCGCCAGAGGCGGGCAAGCCCCAAATTATCCACAAAGGTAGTCAAAAACGCATAAAAAAACCCAAGTGCTTGAGTTTAGCGCTTGGGTTTAAGAGGCCAAAAGAAGGCTTAGTCGCAAAAGCGTTCGATAGCGGCCTTAAGGTTAGCGGCGATCATTTCGGCCGTACTGCCCTCGATATGGTGACGCTCTAGGAAGTGTACCAATTTGCCATCTTTGAACAAAGCCACAGAAGGCGAAGAGGGAGGATAAGGCAACATAAATTGGCGGGCTGTGTCTACGGCTTCTTTATGTACACCGGCAAAAACGGTAACGGCTTCGGTGGGTTGCTTAGTTGCTTGCGCTAGGGCTAATTTTACGCCTGGGCGGGCATTACCCGCGGCGCAGCCACAGACAGAATTGACCACGACCAAAGCTGTTCCTGTTTTTTGGCCCAAAATAGCCTTTACGTCTTCAGCAGTTTCAAGACCTTTGAAGCCATGATCGGTAAGGTCTTTGGCCATAGGTGCAGTCAGATGTTCTGGATACATACGATTATTATTTTCGATTGAATAATATTTAATTGGAGAGGGCAAAGATAGGAAAGATGTGCTAAAAATTGCCCTTTATTCTGTTTTCAAACCCTTAACGGCAGCTAAAACCACGGGATCTTTTTCAGCCATTGCTTTATAGAAATAGGCTTCGCCAAACAATTGTTCGGCTAGATAGCCTTTAATGTAGCGTTTGAGGCTGGCTTGACTTTTTTGCCAAGCTGCGGGGTCTAGTTCCAATTCCTTTTGTTCGACCAAATACTCTTTAAAGGCCTGCATAAGTTGAGTTGGAGGTTGATAATTTCTGAGAAAATCATCTGCTTTTTGTCCTTCAAAGGCTTTAAAATGTTGGTCGAGATAGCGATAAACGAAAGCGGGTAGATTAAAGCGGGCATTGACATAAAAATCGTTGCGGTTGAGGCTATCTAGGGGAACAAAAACATCGGGGATAATTCCGCCGCCGCCATAGACTAAGCGACCGCCTGTAGTTTTGTATACCGTAGAGTCTAGGATTTTAATGCTATCTTCTTCATAAAGTTCACCCGATTTCAGGCGACTTTCAAAATCTTGATCATAGCTTTCTTCATCGCCTTTTTTATAGGGACGTTGAATGAGGCGGCCAGAGGGGGTATAATAGCGGGCAACGGTAAGGCGAAGTGCAGATTCATCACTTAGGCCATATTGTTCTTGGACCAAGCCTTTACCAAAAGAGCGGCGACCGACAATAATTCCACGGTCATTATCTTGAATAGCGCCTGCCATAATTTCTGAAGCAGAGGCAGAGCCTTCATCGATCAAAACGGCAACTCGGCCCACTTTAAAAAAGCTACGGCCTGTAGATTTATATTCTTTGCGTTTGTAGCTGCGTCCTTCCGTATAGACCAAAAGTCGTTTATCTTTAAACAATTGGTTGAGGATTTCTGTCGCTTCTTTGAGGTAACCGCCTGGATTTTGGCGCAGATCGATCACTAGATTCTCCATGCCCTCCTTTTCTACCAAAGGCTCTAGGGCCTCCATAAACTCCTTATAAGTTTTGCTACTAAAGCGACTAATTTTGATATAGCCCGTTTTATCGTCCCACATAAAACCAGCATCTACACTTTTGACGGGAATTTCACCTCTTTTAATGACTATTTTTAGGGGTTGGGCTTCTCCTCTTCTTAGTACGGTAACCTCTACGCTTGAGCCTGCGGGTCCTTTGAGGCGTTTAACGATATCTTCATTATCTAACTTTTGGCCCGCAAAAAGGCTATCATTTACGCGTAGAAATTTATCGCCTACTTTTAGGCCGGCTTGATCGGCTGGGCCTTCTTTGAGGACTGTCGTAATCGAGACGGTATCATCTAAAAGGAAAAATTCTACGCCAATGCCCTCAAAGTTCCCTTCTAGCGATTCGTTAACAGCTTGTAATTTTTGGCTGGGAATATAATTAGAGTGCGGATCGAGTTGATCGAGGATCGCCTTAATAGCAGCATCCTCTAATTCTTCTAGTTCTACCCCTTCTAAATAACGAGCATCAACAAAGCGCAGCACCTCCTCTACTTTTCCGTTAAAGTGGCCAATTTCGGCAGTATGTGGACTATCTTGATCAAACTGATAACTTGCGCGACTAGACTGACGCAAAAGCAGGCCCATATAAACACCTAAAGCCAGCGAGAGTCCAATAAGAGCGGGGAGCCAAATTTGAACCTTTTGTAAGAAAGAAAGAGGACTGTTGGAAGAATTGTGCTGAGACATAAATGATTTGAGATGAGGGTGGAAAACTATTTTGCCCAAAAAATGAGTCTGTCCATAGAACAAGGAAAGCTAAAAACAGTTCTTTCCGAAGCAAAGCACAAAGAAAATGAAAAAAGCCCTATTTTTTTATGCTAAAATTTATAATTTCGGCAGCTTTTTGTGTTTTTCTCATCCAAAACTTAACTTAACCCCTTGAACCTATGCACCTAATAGCCGATAGTGGATCGACAAAAACGGATTGGTATTTTTTAGCCTCGAATGGTCGCTATCAACTGTTTCAGGCTGCTGGGATGAATCCCGTAACTTATAGCCATTTAGAGTTAAAAAAAGCCATTCAAGAAGTTTTAGAGCAGTTTTCCTGCGCCTCTATCCAACAAATCTCTTTCTATGGAGCGGGCTGCGCTGCTGAAGAAGCAGCCGATAAAATGCAACAGCTACTAGCCGAAGCTTTTCCCAAATGTTCTAATATAGAAGTAAAGTCTGACTTATGGGCTACAATTCGGGCCTTTGGCAAGCCGGTTCAGCCTGGGTTTTACTGCATTTTGGGTACAGGCAGCAATGCCTGCTTCTTTGATGGCGAACGCTTGGTCCAACTACGCCCCTCTTTGGGCTATTTATTAGGCGACGAAGGCAGTGCCAATGCCTTGGGGCGGCAACTGATTAAAGACTACTTGTATAAAGTGATGCCAAGCTCCTTAGCCCAAGCTTTTGCCCAACAATTCCCAATAGTTCAAGCGCCAAATTTTATTGCCCAACTTTATGCTCAAGAACGTCCAAATGCTTTTTTGGGACAGTTTTCTCGTTTTTTATCCCAAAATCGACAAACTAATTACATTGAAAAAGCCTTAAAATATCATTTTTCAGACTTTATCTGCCAACAGCTGCTTATATTTGAGGCTGCAAAAAACTACCCCATTCATTTTACAGGCAGCATAGCTGCTGTCTTTGAGCCTGAATTACAAGCTGCACTTTCCGCAGCCCAACTTCAGCGGGCAAAAATATTGGCCAGCCCGCTTCCCAAGCTGCTCCATTATCACCTGACTTAAAGAACTAACCGATGTACGGAAAGAAAGAAAACATAGACGAAACGGACCGTAAAATTCTCAATATTTTACTCAAAGATGCCAACACCTCGTATGTAGATATTGCCAAACAGATTCATGTATCTCCAGGCACAGTCCATGTCCGCATGAAACGCTTAGTCCGCATCGGCATTGTAAAAAAAGCATTCTTAAATGTAGACTACAATAAATTAGGCTACGATATCTGTGCTTTTTTGGGAATTCATTTAGAAAATAGTTCTTTTTATAGCCAAGTAGTAGATGCTCTCTATCATATCCCCGAGGTCGTTAATGCTCACTACACTACAGGAAATTACAGCATTTTTGTCCGCATCATCTGCAGAGATACCGAGCATTTAAGAGAAGTATTACATGAAAAGATTCAGGAAATCCCAGGCGTTCAACGCACAGAAACCTTTATCTCATTAGAAGAGAGCATCCATCGTACAATTTCACTAGAAGGCAAAGAGGAGCAAGTTTAAGCTCCCGTTTGTTCTTTTACATAGGGCGACATTTCTTTCTGAATGCGCTCCCGATGTTCCATAAGGCGCTTGGCATAATCCTCAAGCGCCTTATCTTTTTCCGTTTTAGGCTCCCACTTTGGCACATTTACCGTTTTCCCCATTTCATCGACAGCCACAAAAATGATGATGCAATGGGTCGTTTTTTCCCAATCGCCATCTCTCAAATCTTTAGAGTAAACATCTACGGCAATGTGCATAGAGCTACTGCCCGTATGAATTACTTTGGCCTCTAAACGCACACTTTGACCAATTTTGATTGGCCGATAAAACTGAATCCCCCCCACGTATACAGTCACGCAATAATGGCCGCTCCAACTAGCCGCACAAGCATAACTCACTTGGTCAATCCATTTCATTACCGCCCCTCCATGCACCTTGCCACCAAAGTTCACATCGCTAGGTTCGGCCAAAAAAGTAAAGGTGGTTGTTCTTTCGTTAGCTGGCATATTTTTCGGTTCTAATGGTTAGTATTTTTTTGGGGCTTGCCCGCCCTTTGGGCGGGCCGGGCTGTGTCGGGGCTCGCAGGACTGCTCGGCCCTGCGTCGCTTTGCTCCTTGGTCTGCGGCTTCGCCGCCCCCCTATCCATCCCTAAGCCAACTAGCGTTTGGCTGTTTGGGTTAAGGTTAATTACTCGATTTCACTCCATTCTGTACCTGGAATTTGGCCCGCAAAGACCAAACGGTTTTCATATAACCAAGCCTGAACTTTAAAGCCCTGACGAGAATCAAACAACCATTCGGTCCCATTGTTCGCATTGGGTTTTCCCAATAAGCGCTCTGCTTCTTCAGCCATATAGCTTTGGTCCTGATACTCTACCAAAATCTCATACAAGGGCCGAGGCGCCTCTGTATCTACATAATAATAAACTCTTTTGATGCTATCACGGCCAATTTCTTCATAAAACTCTTTGCGGAAAGAGAGCGCATTATGCACATAATCAATACGCTGCATTTTTGGACGCTTAGCTTGCAACTCCTGCAAACTCATATTGAGCACAATATTGCCCAATTCGGCAGGCAGGTAAAAATTAGGTCTTTTTTGCTCTACTGTGACAGGATCTGGCTTTTTGCAAGCAGTAACAGAAAGGAAAATTGCTAAAAGGATAAAAAGGCTTGTATTTCGCATAACTGGCAGGTTTAATACAACAAATGTCACTAATAAGAAAATTAAAAAAAACTATCTTTATTGAGAGCAAAAAAAGATTGGGAAATGCTTATTCCGCCTTCTATATTTGCCCTTATTAAGGGCCGAAAGATAGGGAATTTTGTCCATTGTTTCACAAGATAAAATAAAAGCCAGATGGACTTCTATAGCGGCAAAGCCGCTACTGCCCCGCAGGGGCAGAACGGCCTAGCGATGTGAAAGGGTGGCCGCAGGCCAGACCGAAGCCGCCAAAGGCGGCTGAAGGGCCGAGCAAAGAGCGAGCCCTGAAACGTAGCGCAGCAAGCGAAGCGCCGCTGAGGCCCCAAAACCTAATCTTTTTTTTGACAAACAACTACATTAAATCACTTATTTAATTCACCAACTTATGTTTAATCTACTATCTAAATTTAGCCTAGCTATTGCTGCTTTTGCTTTGGTTTTTTCTATGGGATCTTGTAAAAAAGATGAGGAAACAGCCACAGACACAGACCTTAGTATGCATTTGCACTACAAAGTAGGTACAGAAGACTTTGCCTATGACCAAGTTTATACGATTGATGGTGTAGCAGTAAAATTTACCTTAGCTCAATTTTACATCTCTGGCGTCAATATTATGGATGATGACAATAATATGCACAGCTTTGAGGACCTTTACATTTTGGCTAAGCCTAGCCAGATGGATTATGCTCTAGGGACAATTCCCGCTAGCTTTGGCGACCATCTGCACATGCTCAAATTTAATATTGGAGTAGATTCTTTGACCAACAGCCAAACAGAAGCCGATTTTACAAGCCGTGATGCCAATGACCCTTTGGCTGCGCAAAACCCAGGAATGCACTGGAGTTGGAGCTCTGGGTATATCTTTGTTAAAATAGAAGGTGAAGTAGACACAGATGGCGATGGCACTCCTGATACTGCTGCAAACTGGCATATTGGTACAAACAATATGCTTCGCGAAGTTTCTTTGATGGCTCATCAGGATATGGAGGGCGAAGAAGCTACTATTGAGGTTGAATTTGATCTAGCCACAGTATTGACGAATACTGATTTGGCTAATGACTATAGCACACACACCATGAACAACATGCCTTTGGCGACTAAAGTGGCTAACAACATGGCTACGGCCTTTGGTGTAGAATAAGATTCTGCGATTCATTTTATTATAGGTTAATGCTAGGCATTAGCCGCTAGGCCAGAACGGGCGTTGGCCTGTTCTGGCTTTTTAAATTTTATCATTATGACCTATTTATTTTTAGTCCTCTTAGCAGTGGCCTTATATGCTGGTGCTGCGATTGGAAACAAGATTTTGTTTTTACTCTTAGCGCCCCAAACTCCTCTTCCAGCCCTTAATTTTTGGCTAACTCATTTTTTGATGCTGGCTTTTTCTTCTTGGGCGCTTTATGCTGTTAATAATGGCCAATCTTATGAGTTGGCCTTGGGTGCTTTGAGTCTTTCTATTCTTGTCTTTATGGGGCAACTGCTCAAAATCCGCCAAATATTAGTTCAATTGGCCCAAAAATAAGCCTATGCGATATCTGCTCCCCTTATTCCTAGTTCTTGGCCTGCTATCTAGCTGCCAAAAAGAAGAGCAAGCCTATGCCTTGGCCTTACCCCCTGGCTTTCCAGAAGTTGAGCTGCCCGAAGATAATCTGCCTACGGCTTTGCGGGTAGAACTGGGCAAGCGGCTCTTTTTTGACCCTATTTTGTCTAGAGATTCTAGTATTTCTTGTGGTTCCTGTCATTTTAGAGCCTTGGGGTTTGCGGACAACAAGGTCGTTTCACCAGGAATAGCGGGCCGCTTAGGTTTTCGCAATGCGCCTATTTTGACCAACCTAATTTATCGAGAAAACTTTTTCTTTGATGGCGGGGTCCCCAACTTAGAACTGCAAGTAGTGGCCCCGATAGAAGACACAGCCGAGATGGATTTTCATTTGGGAGGGGTTGTCGAGCGGCTCGCTCGGCATCCAGAATATGCCCCACTTTTAGAAAAGGCTTATCCAGGCAAACCCCTTACTTTTGCCCTAACACGGGCGATAGCCAGCTATGAAAGGACCCTTCTTTCGGGCCAATCGGCTTTTGATCGCTATTATTATCAAGGCGATAGCAGCGCCCTAAATGACCAAGAAAAAAGAGGTTGGCAACTTTTTCAGGATAAGGGCTGCCGAGATTGTCATGCAGGCCCTAACTTCTCTAATGAGGAATTTATCAATATTGGCCTTTATGCCGATTATAACTACAATGGAGATCCAGGCCGCCGAAGAGTGACTGCCCTAGAAAGCGATATTGGCAAATTTAAGGTGCCTAGCCTTCGAAATATTGCGCTAACCGCCCCCTATATGCATGATGGCAGCATACAAAATCTAGAGGAAGTGATTGATTTCTTTGCCGCTGGCGGAGAAGCCCACTTTAATAAGAGCCCAGAAATACAGGCCTTTGTACTCTCACCCCAAGAAAAAGCTGACCTAATCGCCTTTTTAGAAAGTTTGACCGATTGGGATTTTGTACAGGGAACAGATTGAGGGAAGAGTTTCCGATGAGTTTCTTTACGATTTGGTGTGTCCTTCTCTGCACCTAGAGGCCCGGCCCGCCCTGTTGGGCGGGTAGGGCCTCTACTTCGTTGAACTGGCGCCCCTTTGGGGCTAATCACTAACGGATAGCTGCTTTTGCCTTCTTAATCATTTGATAAGTGCGAACAAGGCTGAAGAGCAAATAAGCTAGTAAGAGCCAGTTCATCCAAGGGTCATTTTCTACATAAAAATAAAGCAGGCCGATAACGACAACCTTTATAGCCAATAATCCATACGTTTTATACTGTACACTGCGCATAAATGCGGCCTGTTCTTTTTCTGTTTGCATAAGCGATTCGTCATTTTTTAATGCGGCCAAGATACAACAAGCCGACTAAAAACAAAGCAGAATTCTAGGCATTCTAATTTTAGGGAGCTTGGCCGAGCGGCTTTGTCAGTTTGCGGTAAAAAAAAGAAGAAGTGCTCGTTTTTAAGGCGCTTATTTTTAACTTTCGGCCAGAACAAACCGATAAAAAATGTTTTCATATAATCAAAGTCGGCCCCGCCGCAATAGAAAAAGCCCCGCAGTTCGAGCACATATTCAAGAGCATCATCTTACGGTAGATCGCTTGATGTATCCCCTCTTTTTGGTCCAAGGAGAAGGCGTTAAAGAAGAAGTGAGCTCTTTGCCCGGCAACTACCGCTGGAGCCTAGAACTTCTTTTGAAGGAAATTGAAAGCTGTATGAATTTGGGTCTACAGAGCTTTGTGCTTTTCCCGGCTGTGGCCGAAGACTTGAAGGATAAAGTGGCTTCTTACAGCTATGCCGAAGAGAATTTTTATCTGCACGCTTTGCGCCGCATCAAAGAGGAGTTTCCTGAGGCCTGCCTGATGACCGATGTGGCTATGGATCCTTATAGCTCAGACGGACACGATGGTTTAGTAGACGAATCTGGCCAAATTCTAAATGATGAAACCCTGCCCATTTTGAGCAAAATGGCTTTGGCCCAAGCCCAAGCTGGGGTAGATATTATTGGTCCCAGCGATATGATGGATGGCCGTGTAGCGCATATTCGCCAGACCCTAGACCAGGCCGGTTTTGGCCATACCTCTATTATGTCTTATACCGCTAAATATGCCTCGGCTTTTTATGGCCCCTTTAGAGATGCGCTAGACTCGGCCCCAAAAGCTGGAGATAAAAAGACCTACCAAATGAGTCCCGCCAATAGCCGAGAAGCCCTTATTGAAGGACGATTGGATGCCGCAGAGGGGGCCGATTATTTGATGGTAAAACCCGCTCTTCCTTATCTCGACATTATTGCTTTGCTCAACCAAAACTTTGAGCTGCCTATTGCCGCCTATAATGTAAGTGGCGAATGTGCCATGCTCTCAGCTGCTTGCGAAAAGGGTTGGCTAGACTTTGAAAAGGCCATGCCCGAAATGCTTATGAGCATCCACCGCGCTGGGGCCAAAGTCATTTTGAGTTATTTTGCCAAAGCCTATGCAGAAATGGCCAAGGCTGGAAAAATCAAGTTTTAATGCAACCATTAGCTGAACGCCTGCGCCCCCAAAGCCTAGATGATTATATGGGCCAAGAACATTTGTTGGGTGCAGGCGCCCCTCTTCGCAGCATGATTAACTCGGGCCAATTGCCCTCCCTTATTCTTTGGGGACCTCCGGGTATTGGCAAAACGACCTTGGCCCGCTTGCTGGCCCAAGAATCTGGTCGCCAACTTTATAGCCTCTCTGCCGTAGATGCTGGAGTGAAAGAATTGCGCGAATTGCTACAAAGAGCCAAAAAACAAAACCTCTTTCAACAAGGGAAAAGTCCTTTGCTCTTTATCGATGAGATTCACCGATTTAGCAAATCGCAACAAGATGCCTTGCTCTCTGCTGTAGAGCAAGGAGTAGTGACTCTTTTGGGCGCCACCACCGAAAATCCTTCTTTTGAGGTCATTCGGGCCCTGCGCTCCCGCTGCCAAATCTATCGCCTGCGTCCCCTAACGGCCCAGCAACTGCAAACTATTGCGGAGCAAGCCTTGGCCAAAGATGAATTGCTACAACAATATGAGGTAGAGATTGTCGATGCCGAAGCCCTGCAACAATACGCTGGCGGAGATGCCCGTAAACTGCTCAATATTTTAGAGTTGTTGGTGGGTAGCCATAGCGATCCCAAGCAGCCTTTGCGCATTACTGCCGATTTATTGGCCGAGGTACTACAAGAGAATCTGGCCGCCTACGACAAAAATGGCGACTGGCACTATGCCGTGACCTCTGCCCTCATCAAATCTATCCGTGGATCTGATCCCAATGCCGCCCTTTATTGGCTGGCCCGCATGTTGGCGGGAGGCGAAGACCTCAAGTTTATTGCCCGAAGATTGATTATTTCGGCTAGTGAGGATATTGGACTGGCCAACCCCAATGCCATCCTTTTGGCCAATCAATGTTTTGAAGCCGTAGACCGCATTGGCTATCCCGAATCTCGGATTATTCTCTCGCAAACAGTGATTTATTTGGCTTGTTCGCCCAAAAGCAACTCTGCTTATGCGGCCATCAACAAGGCGATGGAACTAGTAGAAAAGACAGGACAACTAGAGGTGCCTCTGGCCCTCCGGAATCCCCGCTCTCAAGAGGACCGACAAGAGGGTTTTGGCGATGGCTATCTTTACGCTCATGCTTATCCCGGCCATTTTGTAGAGCAAGAATTTATGCCCGAAGCCCTGCGGGGGCACAAACTTTACGAGCCCGCCCAAAACGCTCAAGAGCATAAGTTTAAACAAAAACTCGATCAGTATTGGAAAAAATATCGCTAATCTTCCTGCTTTTTCTGCCCCTTGGCCTCTTGGGCCAAAAAGTAGAATTTGAAAAGCGCTGTCGCTACGACAAGCTCCCTTCTGCTATGCAAGAAAGCCTGCAACAGCTTTATGGCCAACTCCCTAAAAGGGCCAAATTTTACAAAGAATACCAAAAGGAGAGCTATAGCTATGAGGCCAAATTTCGCTATCAGGGCCATTGCCATAGTGTGGAATACAATGCTCAGGGGCAATTAGAAGAAATTGAAATTCGGAAAAAATGGAAAAAGCTCAAGCCCCAGACCAAAGAGCAGATTCGCAAACTGCTCAAACAGCAATTTAAGCATTATCGAATCCTAAAGCTACAGCTGCAATTCACTGGCCCTCAAACGGCCTTAGCCAAAGCCCTTCAAGGCCAAACAGCCAATGCCAATCAGGCCTATGAGCTAGTTATTAAAGGTAAAAAAGAGAATAAAAAATGGCAGCTTTGGGAATTTCTATTTACAACAGATGGCCAAATTCTTCGGCAAGAGCAGTTGATAGAAGTAGACGCCAGTAGCTGGCAATTAGATTATTAGTTTTTTTTGGGGCCCGCGGCCAGCAGAGCTGGCCGCCGCTATGCTGCGGGGCTCGCTGTTCGCTCGGCCCTTTGCGGGCGTTGCCCGCTCGGTCTGGCCTTCGGCCACCCCTCCGCAGCGCTGGGCCAGGGAAGCCGATCCAATTTCTTTCTCTATGCGGTTTATTCTTTTCTTTTTCCTCTTTAATAGTGGGTTGCTTTATGCTCAAGAATTTAAGCAAGAGCAAGGTATTTTGTCTGAATTATTGCTGCGTTATGACCACAATAAGCAATGGCGAACAAGCTTTAAGCTAGAGCATTTTGCTCAGTTTCCGCCTTTGGCCCATAGTAGTTTCAATGCCCAATACTTTCTAGATTACAAAACCCATAGGGGCTTTAAATTGGCCTGGGGCTATCGTTTGGCCCAAGATGCGGGACAAGCCTTTAGTCATCGTTTTATTCAGCAGTTATCTTGGGGCCAAAAGTTATCCATTGGGCAGTTGGGCCATCGTTTTCGTTTGGAGGGCAACTGGGGAACTCAGCGGCGGCCAGAATATCGCTTGCGCTATCGCCTGGCCCTAGAACGTCCCCTTATGGGCCAAAAAATCAATGCAAAAGAGCTATATTGGCAGGCCTCCGAAGAGCTGCTGCCTGGCTGGCGGCCTCAGGGCTGGCAATATGAAAATCGTTTGGCCTTTTCCTTAGGCTATCAATCGGCAGGCGCTTGGCGTTTACTGCTTGGGCTAGAGCAGCGGCTCCGTTTTCGGCCCAAGGTGCTACGGCAGCAAATTTGGGGAAAGATTTATTATATCTACGCTATTAACTAAGACTATGCAACTCTTTTATTGTCCAAACATTCAGGGACAACAAGCTATACTTGAAGAAGACGAATTTCGTCATGCTTGCAAAACTTTACGCAAAAAAGAGGGGGACCAACTCCACCTTTTTGATGGTCGGGGACATTATTATTTGGGGCAGATTGCCAAAACGAACAAGCGAGAAGCCCTCTTAGATATATTGGAGCAAGAAGAGCGGCCTTTGCCTTGGTCCTTTTCTTTGCATTTGGCTTTGGCCCCAACCAAAAATATAGACCGTATGGAGTGGTTGGTAGAAAAAGCCGTAGAGGTTGGCGTGAATAAAATCAGTTTATTCTTGAGCCAGCAGTCGGAGCGCAAAAAGGTTCGGATGGACCGTTTGGAGCGGATTGCTCTTTCGGCGGCTAAGCAATCGCATAAGTGGGTATTGCCCGAATGGGGAGAGCTAGAGAAGCTCTCTGATTTTTTACCTCAGCAAAAGGCCCAGCATCGTTTCATTGCCCATTGTCATTCTGCGGATTTGCCTTTGTTGAAAGCAGCTTGTCCAAAAACTATCGGGCCTAAGGAGGAAATTTTAATTTTGTTGGGCCCGGAGGGTGACTTCTCTTGGCCGGAAGTGGAAATGGCCGAGTCAGCGGGTTTTCAGTCTGTTAGTTTGGGACATAGCCGTCTGCGGACCGAAACCGCGGCCCTTTATGCTTGTCAGGGCATCCAATGGGAATTGGGCCAATAAATCGGGGGCGAAGCCCCCATGGCCCGCAGGGCCAAAGGCCCAGCGCTGCGCAGCGGTGGCCGCAGGCCAGACCGAAGCGGCAACGCCGCTGCAGGGCCGAGCGAACAGCGAGCCGCGGAGCCTAGCGGCGGCCGCCCCGCTATAAAGGGCGGCCGCGGGCCCAAAAAAACAAAGCTTTAAAATTAGAGTGAGATTCCTTAAAATTTGAAAAAAGCCTTAGTTTTGGGCATTTCAGACAAAGGACTCTTTAAAAACGGTGATTTTTGCTTTAAAAGCAGGGGAATTACTGCATTTAAATGAATTCAAAGCAGATGGCAAGCACCTTATGGAATTACGCGAGAAAACAATAGTCATTTTATCGCCTAAGGCTTGGGGAGTAGATTCTCCGGCACGGCAGCTCTATGCGCGTTTTTTGGCTCGTAGGGGGAATCGGGTCTATTTTGTCAATCCGCCATCTCAGTTTAATTCGGTAACGCCACAGGCAGAGGAAGAAAATTTATTTGTGGTAGATTATCGCTTGCCCAAGCCGATATTGGGTTTGTGGGGAAAATCTTCGGAGGCGAGTCAGGCCAAGCGGATATTAAAATTGCTTGGGCGGCCTATTGATTTGCTCTTTAGTTTTCATTGTTGTGCTTTTGGCGATCTGAGTATTTTTGGGGCCCAAAAAGCTATTTTTTATTTGGAGGAATGGCAAGAAAAGCCGGAGCACGCCAAGGCGATTATGCAGTCTGCGGATTTGGTTTTGGCGCTTTCTAGTCCACTTTTGGCTTCTTTGCCGGAGGGTCGGGCCAAAAAAATGCGTTTTGAACATGCTTTGCATCCGGCTTTTGTGACTGCGGAAAAGCGTTCGGAGCGGATTCGGGCCAACACTCAATTTACGACGGGGCGTTTGCGTTGTGGGTATGTGGGCAATTTGCAAAATGAATTTATTGCCAAAGAATTGTTTCAGCAGCTCGTTCGGCAGCATCCCACAGTAGAATTTCATATGATTGGGCCATTTGTGAAGAACAGCAATTTGGCCTTAGAGGGGAATAAAACTTGGGAAGATCCTTTTGTAGAGTATTTGATGGGCGCGCCCAATGTGCGGATGTATGGCAGTTTGATGCGGAAGCGCATGACGGAATTGGTCCAAACCATGGATTTCTTTTTGGTTTGTTATGATAGCGATCAGTTTGCGGACAAAGTGGCCAATCCACAAAAGATATTGGAATATTTGAGCACGGGGAACTTGGTAGTGGCCAGCCCGACCCAAGATTATAAGGATCGGCAAAATTTATTGGTCATGGCTGATCGTTTAGAGGATATGCCCGAGCAATTTGCCAAAAGTTTGAAGAAAGTAGAGCGGTTGAACAGCCCTGAGCTTCGGGCGAAGCGCATGGCCTTTGCACAGCAGTTTCAGTATGAGCAACAGCTAGAAAAAATTGCCCAATTCTTAGATTAAGTCTTTTTCTATGTCGGTTAATCAACCTTTGGTGGCGATCATTATGCCTGCTTATAATGCAGAGAAATATATTGCTACGGCCATTAAATCTGTATTGGCCCAAAGTCATAATAATTGGCAATTGCGGATTGTAAATGATGGTAGTCGAGACATGACCGAGGAGATTATTCTTCAATTTGAAGACCCTCGGATCATTTATTTAAATCAAAAAAATCAAGGAGTTAGCGCTGCTCGAAATTTGGCTTTAGCAGAAATGCGAGCCGATTTTTTTTGCTTTTTAGATGCGGATGATGCTTTGCCGCCCAACAGTTTAGCCGATCGATTAGCGCTATTTGCTCAGGATGAGCAACTTACTTTTGTAGATGGGCGAATATTAGTTCAAGATGCGCAACTTCAAGAGACGATTAGAGAAGTACAGCCCAGTTGGCAGGGTAATCCCTTAATTGATTTGGTTCGTTTGGGGGGGCAATCTTTCTTTGGTCCCAGTTGGATGATTCGATGCCAACCCAATCAAAACTATCAGCTAAAAATGGGCATGACGCATGCTGAAGATCTCCTTTTTTATATTCAGTTAGCGGCAGAAGGCGGACAATATGCGGCAGTCCAGACTCCCGTTTTGCGTTATCGGCAAGGCAATGCTTCTGCGATGACTAATCTCAAAGGCTTGGAAATGGGCTACTGGGAATTATTGGCAGAGGTGAAAAAGCTAAAAGCTGTTCCGAGGGTTCATATTCGCTACCTCAAAAAGCGAATTTTGCGCATCATGTTTTTATCTTACCTTCGATCTAAACAATTTTCGGCCCTAGGCCCAGTTTTACAACGATATTTTAAAGCATGATTCTATTTTATATCTCTTATTGGGGCGTTAAAGAGGGCCTAACCGTATCTACTGTTTATCCTCATTTGAAAATATTGGCCCAAAGAGAAGATGTAACGGCTATTCACTTTTTTACGGTAGAACGAGCAGAAGACCAGAAATTTAAGGACGAGTTTCCGCCGATTCCCAAAACCACCCACTCCCCTATTTTCTCTAAAAATATGGGCTTGCATTTGCTCACCAAAGCAGCTGATTGGTGGCGAATACAATCAACTATTCTAGCCGCTGCCAAACAACTAAAGCCCAACTTTCTAATTTGCCGTTCTTCTATGGCAAGTGGTATTGGACATTTGGTAAAGCAGAAATTAGGCATCCCTTATATGGTGGAATCTTTTGAACCTCATGCCGACTATATGGTCGAATCGAAGGTTTGGTCGCCCAATGGCATCAAAACTCAGTTTCAAAGAAAAAAAGAAGCCCAAACCAAAGCCACAGCTGATGCCATTGTTGGGGTGAGCTACAACTACCAACGGCAGCTCATTGAGCAAGAAGGCATTTCGGCAGATAGAGTGTATACGGTTCCTTGTACTGTCCCTTTAGATCGTTTTGCTTTTAATGAAAATGAAAGAGCCAAAACTAGGGCCCAATTGGGGCTATCAGAAGATACTGTTGTTGGGCTCTATTTGGGTAAATTTGGCGGTAACTACTATGATAAGGAAGCTTTTCAAATCTTTAAAGCTGCAGCCGATTACTATCAGGATCGTTTTTTCCTTTGTCTATTGAGTCCTGCACCAAAAGCAGAGGTAAAAGCTAAACTTGCCGAAGTTGATTTTCCAGAAAATCAATACTTTCATGATTTAGTAGCTCATAAGGAGGTGCCCAATTATCTATCTGCAGCAGATTTTGCCTTTTCTTTGGTTAAACCAGCTCCTTCTCGCCCCTTTTGCTCTCCCATCAAGAATGGAGAATACTGGGCGGCAGGCTTACCTATTTTAGTTCCAGCCAATGTAGGAGATGATTCTGATATCATTCAAAAAGAACAAAAAGGGGGAATTATCATTAACCTAGAAGTTCCTCAACCCAATTATCAAGATTATTTTGAAACTTTAGCCCCTTTATTGGCTAAACGTAACGAAGCTGTCGAATTGGCCCAAAAATATCGTTCGCCGATTCAAGTCGCAGAAGTCTATGATCAGATTATTCGCAAATTATCGCTATGATTAACGTAACCAAACCTTTTTTGGCCCCTCAAGCCGAATATGAAGCCTATCTTTCCGGCATCTGGCAAAGAGGCTGGCTCACCAATAATGGCCCTTTGGTCAATGAACTAGAGGCCGAGCTTAAAAACTATTTGCAATTGCCCTATTTGCATTTTTTAAGCAATGGAACGATTGCCTTGCAAATTGCTATCAAGGCCCTAGATCTGCAAGGAGAGATTCTAACAACGCCCTTTTCTTATGTGGCCACAACCAGCAGTATCGTTTGGGAAAACTGCCAAGCCGTTTTTGTCGATATTGATCCCGAAACGCTCAATATTGCCCCCAATTCATTGGAACAACATATTGGTCCAAATACTTCTGCTATTTTGGCCACTCATGTCTATGGTAATCCCTGCGACATTGACGCCATCCAAAAAATAGCCGATAAACACAATCTCAAGGTCATTTATGATGCCGCTCACTGTTTCGGTAGCGAATATAAGGGCCAATCGGTCTTCGCTTTTGGCGATGTGAGCACTTGTAGCTTTCATGCCACCAAGCTTTTTCATACCATTGAAGGCGGAGCCGTGATGAGCCCCTCTGAAGAAATTGCTCAGCGCCTTGGCTATATGCGCAACTTCGGCCATGATGGTCCAGAAAGCTTCGCCGAAGTGGGTGTCAATGGCAAAAACTCTGAGTTTCACGCCGCTATGGGCTTGGTCAATCTCAAACATATTGCCCGCATCCGCCAATCTCGTTTGGACCAAAAAGCCTATTATGATAAGGCCCTCAAAGGCCTTCCCCTTAGCCAACCTAAAATCTTGGCCCAAGCTCAACCCAATTATTCTTATTATCCCGTCATTTTTGAATCGGAAGAGGCCCTACTCAAAACAGTCAAAGCCCTAAATAGCCACTGGATTTACCCCCGCCGCTATTTTTATCCCGCACTCAATTTACTCGATTATGTGGGCCAACAAAACTGTCCCCTTGCCGAGGATATCTCAAAACGAGTGCTTTGCCTCCCCATGTATGTAGAGCTTTCGGCTGAGGAAATGAAGCTGATTACGAATGTGATTCATAAAGCCCTAAAATAAGCCTATGCTGATTATGGGAGCTGGGGGACATGCCCTCGAAATCTTAGAACTTGCTGCCCAAAATGGACAATTAGAGGGCCTTTGCTTTTTTGACAATACCCGCCAAGCGCCCTCTTGGATCTATGACCGCTTTCCCGTTCTGTACCAAGAAGAGCAGCTTCGAGCGCATTTTGCCCTAGCCCCTGATTTTGTTTTGGGGGTGGGCAGCCCTAAGGTCCGCCGAATTTTGGCCCAAATTGGCCAAACTGCAGGCGGCCAGCTCCAAAGTATTCAGGCCCAAAATGTCTATATCGGCCAGTTTGACAACCAATTGGCCAAGGGGCTCAACCTAATGCAGGGCGTTTGGCTCAGCAATTCGGTAAGTGTTGAAGAAGGCGCCCTGATTAACGCAGGAGCCCAGCTTCACCATGAAGTGAAAGTGGGGGCTTATACAGAGATTTCACCTAAAGCCCTACTTTTGGGGGCGGTCCAAATTGGCCAAAATTGCCGAATTGGAGCCCATGCCACGATTCTACCAGGAATCAAAATTGCCGATGAGGTGGTGGTTGGCGCTGGGGCTGTGGTCCATAAAAACTTACCCAAAGGGGTAACGGCTGTTGGCGTTCCTGCCAAAATTATTAAAGGACCTGCTGTTTTTTAGGGGCATCCCGCAGCCCTTTAACTTGGGGCTGCGGGCGCTAGGTTGCGCAGCTCGCTGATCGCTCGGCCCTGCAGCGGCTTTGCCGCTTTGGTCTGGCCTGCGGCCACTGCTCCACAGCGCTATGCCGTTCGGCCTGCGGCCAGGCGGACTCCGCCCGCCTTGGACCAATAACTTGGCCAGCCGGCCCGAGGGATTCCTTAAGGAATCCCGTAGAGGGGCGGGTGGGCGGGGACATATTGACGAATGAGGAGCGCAGCGACGAATACCATTTTTGGATCTAGTCTGGCAGGGCCTAGCGCTGGTAGGCAGTGGCCGAAGGCCAGACCGAGCGGGCGCAGCCCGCGAAGGGCCGAGCGAACAGCGAGCTGCCGAACATAGCGGCCGCCAAAGGCGGCAGGCCCCTAAATCATTCTAAACAAAAAGAAATGAGAATTTTACTTTTTATGCTCTTGCTTTGCAGTGGCTTGCAAGCGCAATATTATGGCAGCCATATTCCCGTAGCCAGCAAACTCATTTTGCCTCCAGAAGAGTTTGGAGAAGGCCCCTACCCTCTTTTGGTCATGCTCCCTTTTACTAGCGGAGATGCCCGCTATATGTTTGAGGCCTATGCCCAGGCGGCTGGCAGCGAGAAAAGCGATTCGGACCAAGAAAAACTGGCCAGTATTATTGCCGCCCTGCCCGCTCCTGGCGAAAAAGCCCAGCCCTTTGCCCTGCTCTTACCCGCAGGAAGAGGCAGCCGTAGAGACCACTCTTGGCGAGGTTTTAAAGCCTGTTTTGAACGCTATGAACGCCGTTTGGAAAAAGACATAAAAAGCAACCTGGGCCGCTACCCAATTGATAGTCAACGCATTTACCTAACTGGGGTTTCTTTGGGTGGCGATTTGAGCTGGGCCATCTCTCAACGACAGCCCCAAGGCTACCAAGGCGCCTTAGTGATGGGCAGCCGCTGTAGCTATCCCACTACAGCCGAAACCTTAGGAGTCTTTAGGGAAAAAGACTATCGATTTTTTATGACTATGGGCATGCAAGAAGCGCCCGATCGCCTCAATGGAATGCGTTATGCGCGCCGTTTACTCGATAGCGCGGGAATAGACCACATTTATAAAGAAATGCCCGAGCTGCGCCACAACAAGGCCGAACTTTGGCTATTTTTAGAAGGCTTACGCTACCTTTTGGACGCCAAAACTAGCAGCAATTTGGTCCAAAATGAACAAGCCCTGCCCTTAGACAAAATAGTGGGAACTTGGTCCAATGGCGAAATTGAACACAGCCAATTTGTGGTGGAGGAAAAAAGTCAAATTAGCAAAGGAGATGAACTTTTTGTCTTGCAAGCAGAAAACTTTCTGGAGCAGCAAAGCTTGAAAATTGAGCGCTTATCGGAACAATCCGTCCGTTTAAAACTCCCCAATTTACCCGCTATAGATGCTTATTTGGCTTGGGGAGAATTGGAGGGAGAAGCAGCTATCGAACTGCGTATTCCAGAACAGCGACAGGGACAATACTATTACCGCGGTAGCAATTTGGGCCTAGAATACGAGCAAGCCGCTGGTTATATAAAATTGGATGGGGAGTTTCCACATATCAGTATCAGCATCGAACAATTTGTTGGGCGATCGGCCAAGGGCTTTGAGCGCTATTCCTTTTTTTTATTGCTAGAATAGGCGTAGTTTTGAGGCCACAAAACTACTATGCATGACAACTACAACTTGGTTTGCCGATTGGTTTGACTCGGCCTATTATCACTTGTTATACAACAACAGAAACGAAGCAGAAGCGCAAGAATTTATGCGCAATCTTTTGGCTCATTTGAACTTAGACAAAGGGAGTCGCCTATTAGATTTGGCCTGTGGCAAGGGACGCCACTCCATTTATTTGCATAGCCAAGGCTATGAAGTTTTGGGGGTAGATTTAGCTGCAGAAAGCATTGCCGCCGCTAGTGAACAAGCCAAAGAAGGCCTTAGCTTTGCCGTACATGATATGCGAGAGCCATTAAATATGGGCCAATTTGATGCAGTATTTAACCTTTTTACAAGCTTTGGCTACTTTGAAAGCGAAGAAGAGCATCTACAAACGCTAAAAGAAATTCGAAACATGTTGCCCAAAGATGGCTTTTTTGTACTCGATTTCATGAATGCACATAAGGTCATTCAAAACCTTGTTTTGGCCGAAGAAAAGCAAGTAAAAGATGTCCTTTTTCATCTTCGTCGCTATGTAGAAAACGGCTATATTGTTAAGGATATTCGGTTTGAGGCCGAAGGCCAAAACTTTAACTTTCAGGAGCGAGTACGTGGCTTTTTATTAGCCGATTTCCAAGCGCTCTTTGCCCAGGCGGGTTTAGAAATTCTGGCCCAATTTGGCAACTACCAACTGGCTCCTTTTTCCGAAGAAAGCTCTAATCGTTTGATCTTAATTGCTAAAGCATGCTAGCCGAACTCATCGCTTGGGACCAACAACTGTTTACAACCATAAACGGGGGCTGGCACAGCCCCTTTTTGGACCAAATTTTTCCAATTTGGCGAGAAAAAACAACTTGGATTCCCTTATATCTTCTCATTTTGACCAGCCTCATTTATAAGCGCAAACGCAAAGTCTGGCAGCCCCTTTTGCTCCTAGGGCTGGGCCTGCTCCTCTTTGACACCTTCAGCAGCCAATTGCTCAAAAAGAATGTGATGCGATTGCGGCCCTGCCGCACGACCAGCCTACAAAAAGAACTGCATTTACTGGTGACCTGTGGCAGCGGCTACAGCTTTACCTCCTCTCATGCGACCAATCATTTTGGCTTGGCCTATCTCTTTGCCCAACTCCTTTCTACCGATTACAAAGCCTATAAAACCTACTTCTGGATCGGCTTTTTGCTTTGGGCCTTTAGCATTGCCTATGGGCAGCTCTATGTGGGTGTTCACTTCCCCTTGGACCTCCTTTGTGGCGCTTTTTTGGGCCTGAGTTTGTCGGCGGTTTTGTATTGGGGGTATAAGCGCTTGGGTTGGGGTTGAGTTATCTCTCACTTTAAATAAATTGACTATCTTTATCATAAAAATGAGCTATGATTTTTCCTAGAACTGTAGATAACCGCTTTAGCAATTACTTAGAAGCTAGCCTTTTCCAAACATTTAGTGAATTGGGCGAACGCTACAGTGTTTTTTATAAAGTTTGGTTACAAGATTCAAAAACAGAAAATAGTAGTGGATCATCTGTGATGTCTTTTATCCTCTTAGATAAGAGAGCGGGAATTATTGTATTAGACATAAATCAAGGAGGAATTATTAACACTAATTTCCAAAATATAGAACCACTGCTAAAGGAAGAACTTCTTCAGCAACTCCCCTCAAAGAAAATCCCCCCTATAAAAATTCTTTCTTTTTCTAAAAATGATGAAGCTGCAACAAGCAAATTAGTCCAAGAGCTGCTAACCCCCTTAGCTGAAGAAACTCAACTAATTGATGCCGAGGACTTTTCTATCTTAGAGCAGTTTTTCAAAGTTAAAAGCGCATTTTACGCCTATCCCATCAAGTTAGAATCATTGGAGTTTGAAAATTATAAAGGAATAAAAAAAATTGTCTTAAATGGGCTTCCTAAAGGAGCTTCTTGGTTTTTTATAACGGGTGAAAATGGCTTTGGAAAAACCTCTTTTCTTCAAGCTCTTGCTATTTCACTAGATGGTAACCTTCCAAAAAGTGAGCTTCAAAGAGAACGCTTCGAGGAATCCCCTTCACCTCTTCAAGCAAATCTTTGGACGATTATTCATAAAAATGAAGTTACAGCTTGTCCCTCATTTTTTGTCTTCAGTAAGGGACGGTCAAATACTAGCTACCACAGCGTTCTAGCTTATGGTGCATCTCGTTTAGATATTGATAAAGACCCCAATCCTCAAAGGCATGCGAGCAACCCTATTGAGAGCTTGTTTAGTAGTCAATATGTAATGAGAAATATTGAAGACAAACTCTTAGAATGGAATCTCTTAGACCGCGAGCGTTTTGAGAAGACTAAACAAATACTAGAGGAGCTATTGCCTGCCTTAAAAATTGAAATCGTAGCTAAGAAATCAATTTGGTATAAAGAAAAGGCTCCAGAAGAAAGCTATTTTGAAGCTGTTAGTTTTGATGAACTAGCTGCAGGTTATCGCAGTTTATTGGCGCTTTTTGGGGATATGATTATCAGATTATATGAACGTCAACCAGATGTTATTGACCCTAAAGAGTTTGTTGGCCTTATCATTATCGATGAAATTGCCCTGCATTGGCATCCAAAGTGGCAAAGAAAGCTGCCTACAATATTAAGTCAGCTTTTTCCCAAATTGATTTTTGTAGTATCCACTCATAGCCCTATACCTCTTTTAGGCGCTCCCAAGAATAGTGTCATCCTTACGCTTAACCGAACTCAAAAAGATGGAATCACGGTAAGGCGCTTAGAGAGACTAGAACAAGAGCTGCCAAAACTACTTCCCAACCTCATCCTAAGCTCTGATATTTTCAATATGGATGATTTGGCTCCAATCAGTGCACAACAAGAGGAAATCCTTAATTTCAGTGCATCTATGCAAGACAAAAATGCTAGAGAACAAGCTAAAGAGCATTTAAAAGCACTATTCAAAGAACTAGAAGAGGAAGAAGACTAACCTCCTATGACCTAAAGCACAATAATAGTATCTGATGATTCCTGTCCAAAAAGAACCTCTTTCAATTCCAGCCAAACTAAGCTCGGAAAGTTGCCTCAATAATAGAAGGCAAATTATTGGTCCACCTATAAATAAAGGTAAAATTAGTGCCTACTACTATGGTGATACTTCTGTAAAGGAAAAGTTGAACGAACTCTATCACAATAAATGTGCTTACTGTGAAAGTTTATTAGACGGTTTTGACATAGAACACTATCGTCCCAAAAAAGAAGTTACCGAAAATACTGCTCACCCAGGTTATTACTGGCTAGCTTACGAATGGACCAATTTACTCCCAGCTTGCATAAGTTGCAATCAAAGACAAAAAAGGAATCATTTCCCAGTGAATAACAGCCATAAAACAACTCCCTCCTGTAACCATCTCAGCGAAATTATTGAGTCAGACCAAAAATTAAACGAACTCTACCTTAGCCAAGAAGTGCCCCTTTTACTACATCCAGAAGAGCAAGACTTTGATCCCTTTGACTATTTTGATTTCAATCTTGAGACAGCAGCAATAATAGTCAAAAAAGGTCTAAAGAAAACAGACTTAGAATATAAACGGGCTGATGCTACAATAAAAATAATAGGACTTGATAGAGACTACCTAAAGACTCGAAGAGCCAACATTATAATAGCCTTATTTGATGATTTCTTGTTCCATTTATCCCAATTGGCAACAGGAAAAATCCAACTTCCCGATCTACAAACTATCTTTTACCGCCTCTTAGCTAAACTAGAAAGCAATTCTCAAGTTGATAAAGAATATGCTTTCTTCTGGCAGTATTTAAAGACAAATGCCCTATATCTAATTAACTTATCAGTTAATAATATCATTCCTGACCCAAGGTTTCAAAACCTACTTATCCAACGCTTTCAGAAATGGCTTGAGGAATACTCTTAGCAATGAAACTCGGCATGCAACTGTATAATTCTTCTTCATTTTTTGGGGCCTCCCACCTGCGGCGGGCGCTACGTTGCGGGGCTCGCTATTCGCTCGGCCCTGCGCGGGCTTTGCCCGCTTGGTCTGCGGCTACGCCGCCCCCCTGCACATCGCTAGGCCAAAAGAAAACAGGCCTAAACGGCCTGAAAAATTGGGCGCTTTGCGCCCTTTTTGCGCTGCTACTGCCTAGCAGTTTATTGGCCCAAATGATGAGTGATTCTGTAGAAACCGTGGCCATCTCGGCCCAAAAGAAAACAGAGCAAATCCCCTTTAGCAAAAAGGAGTTTTCTACCATAGAACTAGAACAAGAAAGTAGCCGAAACCTCTCCAATTTATTGCAAAAAGAAGCGGGTATACATATCCGCTCCTATGGACCAGGACAACTGGCCACCCTCTCTAGCCGCGGAAGCGGCCCAGAGCAAAACCTCCTGCGCTGGGAGGGCTTCAATCTGGCCAACCCAATGCTGGGCCAAAGCGACCTCAATCTTATTCCCCTCTTTTTTATCGATCAACTAAGCTGGCAAGCTGGAGCTGGCGGCTTGAGTGTTCCTCAGCCATTAGGCGGCAGCTTACTGATGCGTAGCAAATCGCCTCGTTTAGAAGGCTGGCAAGTAGGCTTTGGCAGTAGTTTAGGCAGTTTTAGCAGGCAGCAGCAGCAATTTCTCTTGGCCTTTGCCAAAAATAACTGGCGGCAATCGCTCCGCTTATTGGTCCAATCTGCTGTAAATGATTATCCCTACCGAGATCTACAAGCTTTTGGCTTTCCCAAGCCTTGGAAAAGAAGAACACAAGCCCAAACGGCTCGTCAAGCCGCACTTTATACTTTAGATTTTCCTCTTTTTAAGGGCCAACTGAGCCTAAGAAGCTGGCTCCAAAAGGACCAGCAAGAGCTGCCGCCTACGCTTTTGCAAGCCCAACAAGCTAACAGCGAAGCACAAAATACCTTGAGCTGGCGAAACAGCCTGAACTGGAAAAAAAGCTTTAAGCATTCTGTTTTTCAGGCACGTTTGGGCTATCTCTATCAGGATATGACTTATATCCGTGATTTGAGTAGTGAAGAGCATCTCACACAAGGTATTTTTATTCAGGCCCAACAGTTTTTTGCCCTAAAAAATGGAGCTTTGCTCATTAATGGGCGCTGGGGGGAAAACCAGGTTCAAAGCAGTAGTTATCTAGACATAAAAAAAGAACAACAAAGTCGTCTTTCTGTGGGCCTTCGACAGCGTATTTTAGGAGCCGAATTAGAAGGACAATTATCTTTGGCCCATCGATCTAATTTGGGTGTTTTTCCTGCGGGTCATCTAAGTTTTAGGAAAATTTGGGCTGCGGGACTAGGCCTAGAAGTTAGTTTGCAGCGGTCCATTCGCTTTCCAACACTAAATGATCGATTTTGGCCCTTAGTGGGCCAAGAAGAGCTGCAAGTAGAACAAGGCTGGCAAGAAGAGTTCAATATTTTTTGGCAACACAAAATATGGGGTTTGCATCAACTCAGTTTTTTTAACCAGGAAGTCGAGAATTGGATTTTATGGCTACCCAATCCCAATACGGCTTTATGGGAACCCCAAAATTTGGCGGCAGTTTGGGCCAGAGGAGCCAGTTGGAGCAGCGAAAAAAGCTTTAATTTGAAGCAGTTGGGCCAGTTGCAACTGCAAATTGGCGCCAACTACAACCGCATTAGCCGACATAAAAGTCCTTCGGTAGATTTGCGAGATAAACAACTAGAGTATCGTCCTATTTTTTCGGCTAATTTTGCTGTAAATTACCAATATAAAACTTGGCGTTTGGGCTATCATCATCTTTGGGATGCCCCTCGTTATTTGGATGCATTGAATGAAGAAGCCTTGGCGGCTTATCAATTGGGCCAAATTCAGTTGGGTTGGAAGGGGGAAATGGCCCAATATCCGATTCGCCTGCAGTTGCAAGTGCATAACCTTTGGGGAGCAGAATATCAGTTGGTCTCTGCTCGGCCATTGCCTTTGCAACAATGGGAATTGAGTTTGTTTTTTAGTGCTCGATAAAATAGCCGAAGCGGACCGACCTAAGTTACCAACTTGGTGGAGCGGCCTAGCGATGTGCAGCAGTGCGGCGCAGCCGCAGACCAAGGCCGTCAGGCCGCAGGGCCGAGCAAAGAGCGAGCTGCGCAACGTAGCGCCGACGAGCGTAGCGAGGCGGAGGCCCAAAAACAAAAAACAATTTAAAAAATGGCTAGTTTGGGAACGTAAAAGTTATTTAGCTTTGTTCTAATTTTGAATTGCTCAGAAGTCTCGAAAGATTGCAGCAAAGAGCAGTGAAAAATATAACTTTGTGGCCCCAATTTTGATGGGAAGGATCTACTTTTCCTGTGATACCTAAAGTTTTATAAAACTATAACCACTATGAAAAAATTACTTTTGTTCCTTTTTGCTGTAGGTTTATTTGCAGCTTGCCAAAACAATGTAGACCAAAAAGACCTTAGCGCATCTGTAGTTGACACAGAGAATATGGATAAAACTAGAGCTGGGCAGCAGAAAAAAGTGAAGGCCAAAGCTTATTATTATCCTTCTTTAGTTGCTTTTGAGAAGGGACAAAGTCAGCAAGACTTGAGTTTGACAGCACTTAATAAGATCAATGAGATGGAGCAAAAAGAGTACAATTATGTTGTGCTTTATGATGCGGCCACTTCTTGGGCGGAAGTATTTAGTACTGGAGATTACAGCCAAACGGGCAATGATCAATTTAATGAGCTCTTGGCGAGTCACAATTTGCTTATTGTTCAGCAATTTGAGGTAGATGATATGAGTGAGGGTTTGGTTTTGGCGCCTAATGCCAACGTAGATTCTCCTGTAGAAGTTGCCAGAGAACTATCTCTTATCCAAGACGTTATGATGGTACAGCTAAAAGAAGTTCCTGCTGAAGATCAAATGACTGCTTCTAAATAGAGAACTCTAAGAGTCTGTTAAAGTATAAAAGCTAGCTTTCCTTATTGGGAGCTAGCTTTTTTTTTTCTGCCTGCTGTTGTATCTTGCTAAGAGATATAAGGAAAAATTATGATGCGAGTAGATCCAGAAATACTAGAGGCGATATACACTCAGAAAGATGAAAATCTTTTAGAGCTTTCGCAAAGGCAGCCTGTTCTGCTTATTTTTTTGCGGCATTTTGGTTGTACTTTTTGCAAGCAAACCATGTCTGATTTGGCGAAAGTGAGAGCAGAGATAGAGGCCAAAGGCTTATTGCCAATTATTGTCCATATGGCTCCAGAAGAGCTAGCAAATAAGCGTTTGCATCATTTTAATTTGCCAGATATAGGGCATGTTTCTGACCCTGATTTAAGTCTGTACGCTTATTTTGGCTTAAAAAAAGGCACTTTTAGTCAATTGTATGGACTAAAAGTGGTGGTAGGTGGTATGAAAGCTTTGGCTGAGGGGTTTAGCTTGCCGAGTATTAGTAAGGAATATGGAAGTATTAGTCAGATGCCTGGTGTTTTTGTATTGGAAGCTGGCGAGGTTAAGTTAGAATTTATTCATAGTACAGCAGCTGAGCGGGCAGATTATATGCAAATTGTGGCGGATTATTTGGCGCTAAAAGTAAATTAAACCCAGCCCAAAACCAAGAACACGAACAACTGAAAACCAACAACTTAAGTAAAATAAAAAATAAGGGCTTAATATATTATCACCTATAAATCAGGAGCTTGGGAACTTGAAAAAGCTCGTCATAGTTTAAGTGATTGTGTTTCAACAATAAAATAGAAGCACATGATTATTATGACAGCGGCTTAGGTCGCCCAAAATCCTATTTTAATGAATTGGCGAAAACTAAACGGAAGTCGAATTTTGCTGCCTATTAAGGAAGCCGTAGACAAAACCTTAGCAAAAGAATTGGCCGAGGGTCATGACATCAAGGTTTGTATCGGAACAGATTCGCAGGTGCGAGGCAAGCAAATCAGTTTTGCGACGGTGATTGTTTTTCTGCGTAAGGGCAAGGGTGGTTTCATGTATATTAAGCCAGAGCTGCAAACTGGGCAAATGAGCATTCGGGAGCGAATGATTACAGAAGTAGCCAAATCTGTTGCCGTGGCTTATGAATTGACTGATATTTTTGCGGCCCATGGGGTGCAAATGGAAGTTCATGCAGACATCAGCACGGATAGCAATTTTAAATCTAATGTGGCCTTAAAAGAAGCCATGGGATATATTCGAGGTATGGGTTATGAATTTAAAGCCAAACCTCATGCTTTTGCCAGCTCAAGCTGTGCCGATAAAGTCGTTTAAATGATAAACGCCTAGCCGATTTGGCTAGGCGTTTTTTTTTGCTTTAAAAGCCTTGATATTTTTCTAATTTTTCGGCGGCCTCCTTGGGCAGGCGCACTAACTTCTGTGCTTGGTAGTCATAACAAAGTAAAGCCGTTTTGATGCGGGCCATTTCCTGTTGATCTTCGGGCCGCAAAAAGCGATAATGCAAATCAAACCCTAGGCTGTAGATATCGCCTACGGCAATTTGGATGACAATTTCTTGGCCCCAAAAACCTTCGGCTAAAAACATTTGGGCCGCATCAGACATAATGAGATCTTCTCCAGCAAAATCGGTTTCTTTATAGCCTAAGCGGGCAAAAAATCGCATGCGCGCCTCATGGGCCAAGGTTAAAAAGCGATCATTAGATAGGTGATTGCCATAATTTAGGTCATTGACGCGAATAGACAAAGGAGTTTCAAAAGGATAGCGCTTAGCTAATGGTAATTTGACACGCATAAACAGAATTTAAAAGGGCAATTGATCTAAATCTACATTGCCCCCACTCAAAATAATAGCCCAATTTTGTTCTTTAAAGCGTGCTTTATGTTTTAATAAAGCAGCAAGTGGAACCGCAGAAGAAGGTTCTACAACAATTTTTAGTTGCTCCCAAATTAGGCGAAGCGCTAAGATAATTTCTTCTTCCTCTACACAAATAATTTCGGAAAGCAATTCTTGAAAAACGCCAAAGGTCTTGGGCCGAATCGTAGTGCGTAAACCATCTGCTAGCGTATCTGTTCGCTTATTTTCAATAATTTTTCCCGCAGCCAAAGATAAATAAGCATCATTGACCAGCTGAGGCTCTGCACCCAAAACCTTTAGGCCAGGCCGAAAGTAATGGGCCGATAACAAACTACCACTCAAGAGCCCTCCCCCACCAATAGGCGCCAAAATTCCATCTAGATCCGAAAGCTCCTCCAAAATTTCTAAGCTGCAACTCGCTTGGCCCAAAATGACATCATAATCATTATAGGGATGAATAAAATATGCAGCCGTTTCTTTTTGCCAAGCCGCTAAAGCCGCTTCTCGTCCCGCAGTAGTGGGCGGAGAAAAACGAATTTCAGCTCCCAATTCTGCTGTAGCTCGCTGTTTAAAGGCTGGCGCATTTTCAGGCATCACAATATAAGCCGGACAAGCCAGCATCTGCGCCGCTTTAGCAATAGCTTGTGCATGATTGCCCGATGAATGCGTGCAGAATCCTTTTTTTCGCTCTTCTTCAGATAAAAGCAAGGCCGCCGAAAGCGCTCCCCTCAATTTAAAAGAACCCGTATACTGAAAATTTTCGCACTTAAAATAAATTTTACAGCCCGCCAAGGCATTTATCTTCTCCGATTGAAGCAAAGGCGTTTTTTTAAGATAGGGCTGAATAAGAGCTTGTCGTTGCCTAATATTTTCGGCAGATAATATAGCTGGAAGATGTACTGACATTTTTTCAAAAAAATATAAGGTTCTAAATCAAGTAGTTGTTAATATATTGTAAAAATATTAGCCTAAAATTCCAAAATGCTTTTGGAAAAACAAAAAAGACGCTCTATATTTGTGCCGCTCTCAAAGGAAAGCAAGAATAAAAAATTGGTCTGGTAGTTCAGTTGGTTAGAATACCTGCCTGTCACGCAGGGGGTCGCGGGTTCGAGTCCCGTCCAGACCGCCAATTTTTTCTTAAAAAAGAAGACCTATATGGTCTGGTAGTTCAGTTGGTTAGAATACCTGCCTGTCACGCAGGGGGTCGCGGGTTCGAGTCCCGTCCAGACCGCTTTTTTAAGCCGCAACTTTCGTTGCGGCTTTTTTTTGCTTAAATATAAATTTTAAGCCCATTTCTCGATCTCCATATAATTGGGTACTAAAAAACCTCATTGGCTGAGGTTTCTTTCCATTCCGTCCTGTTCCCCTCTTAATCTGTCATCATCGCAAACTGATTATAATCTCGCCAAAATTGGTCATTTTCTTCCTGCGCTTGCAGATTTCCCATAAAAATCAAAAAGCTAAATACACTGAGGAGGTAAATTCTTACTGACATAGACATTCGTTTTAGTTTTTCTTCAATAGTTCAAAGAAAAAGCACAACGGACCAACCTATCTGTACAGTTTTTTTTTTTTTTGGGGCTGCCCCTACGCTTCGCTTGGGTCGGGCTATGTCGCAGCTCGCTATTACTTGCTTCGCTGCGTCGGCTCCCGTTGGTCGGGTCGCTCGGCCCTGCGCAAAAAACAAGTTTTTTGCTTGGTCTGCGGCTGTGCCGCACTGCCTACCATCGCTAGGCCGCTCAACGGTCTTTTTTCTTTTGGCTGTTTTCTTCGGCGGTTTTGAGAAAATTATTTTTCTCTACGATTTCTAGTACCAATGGGTTAAAACCCACAGCAAAAAGGGAGGCCATTCTACATCCAAAAAAATGAGCCGACGGTTAAAACCATCGGCTCATAACATCTAGCAGAAAAAATTGTGGTAAAAAATCCATTCATTACCATCAGGCCAGTTTTTTTCCAAGAGATATTTTTGTCCTTGTTTTTTATCCAGTTGCTAATTGAAAGCCGCTATTTGAAAATCATTTTTTTAAGCCAAAGCTAATGCACTGTAAAAATATTTAATTACTTTAAAGTCTTTACAAACCAATACACTTCCTATGTCTAAACTATATCACACCAAAAGAAAAAGATACAAGTCAGCCTCTAGTTGTAAATCTATAGAGCTTGTTCATAATACTCAGGATGATTCCACATTCGAGGATTTACCTTTAGATGATGTTCCTCTTATTGTTTCTGCCAAAAAAGGGGAACAACTCCTAATTACACTTAATGCTCCTGATACTTGGAATAATGGAAAAGAAAATAATGCAGGAACCTGGTTTGCGATTGAGGTCAATGACCAAATAATTGGTAAGGGTGTCTATTTTACTGGACAAAAAGGTCAAAGAGTTCCTATCAGTATACAAGCTGTTTATGAAGTAACAGAAGATGCCAATTTAAAAGTGAAAGGAAAATGGGCCGTTTGTAATAATGGAAAGTCTTTTATTGGTGCTTTTTCTGAGACGACCTTGACTGTGCTTAAAGTTTAAGCAAAAACTTTCAACCTTATTCTTATCTCCCTGCTTTAAGGGAGATTTTTTTTGTTATACGGCTAGTTTAAAAGCATATTTTTCGGCTGAGTTGTACAATAATTCCCCGCCTTTTAGCAAAACTTGATAATAGTTGCTTAAAAAGCGATTTAATAAATCCACAGGTTGTTTGATCGCAATCAATTTGTGACTTTTTCTAGTCTTTGTCTGTTGGTCCAACTGTTTTTGCGGCAAATCTTTTTGAGACGGTCCTTTTAATAGGCCCAAGGCTAAAAGTTGCTCATAAATGAGTGCTAGTTCGGCAACTTCTTCCAAAATGGCTGTAGGTTGCCCAGTGCCTTAAAAATGAGCAAGAATTCGGCAAATAGAAATTTTCTACGACCAATAAATTCTTCCAGACCTGCAGCCCGTAGACGTTTGCGCAAAGTGGGATAAGAAATGCCATAAAAAGCTTTGAGCATTTTCTTGCTTAATTTATAATCCTGCATTTTTTCTTGGAGACTCATCATGGGGCTATTTTTTTGTTGTTTTTCAAGTTACGCCTAAAAAATGAAAAGGACAACAGACTGAAGTATAATTTTTTAGATAAAAAAATCCTTCATTTTTAAGCGCAAAACAAAAAAGGGGCAGAAAAATCAGTTTGATTTTTCTGCCCTTGCTAATTGAAAGCTGCTAATTGAAAGGGGGATTTACCTGCCGAAGAAAAAAGCCCTGAGAAAAACTAAGGTTGTGCAGGCCCAGCGCTGCGCAGCAGTGGCCGCAGGCCAGACCAAGTTTTTTGAGCGCAGCGAAAAAAACGCAGGGCCGAGCGACCAGCGAGCCCCAAAGCGTAGCGGCGGCCAGCTTTGCTGGCCGCGGGCCCCAAAACAAAATACTCCTCCAAAAAAAGAAGATTTTAGGGGCAAAGCTTTTCTTTTCAGTCAACAAAGGTTTTCTTTGCAAAAAATTTAAGCTAAAGGAATGATTTATATAGAAACAAGACTCAAAACGGCCCTGAAAGAGGGATTGAATACACTTTATGGCCTAGAAAATTTGGCCGACAAACAACTGCAGATCAATCAGACCCCTAAAAATTTTGAGGGCCAACTTTCTGTATTAGTTTTTCCTTTTGTTCGAGCGGCTCGTAAAAAACCAGAGCAAGTAGCGGAGGAAGTAGGACAATATTTGCTACAAAACTGTCCAGAAGTGGCTGCTTTTAATGTGGCTAAAGGATTTTGCAATTTGGAAATTGCCGATGTTTATTGGCAAGAATTGTTGGCCGAATTGCTTCGCAATCCAAATTATGGACAAGGTGCAGCCAAAGAGAATGAAATTTTGGTCGAATATTCTTCGCCCAATACCAACAAGCCTTTGCATTTGGGACATATTCGGAATAACCTTTTGGGTTATTCGACTGCTGAATTGCTCAAATTTGCGGGCTACTCGGTAAAAAAAGTGCAAATTATCAATGATCGCGGGATTCACATTTGTAAATCTATGTTGGCTTGGCAACTGTTTGGCGAAGGCGAAACCCCAGAAAGCAGTGGATTAAAAGGCGATCATTTGGTGGGCAAATATTATGTTCGCTTTGAGCAAGCTTTTCAGGCAGAATATAAAATTTGGCAAGCTAGCGAAGCGGGACAAGCTGTTTTTGCAGCCTTTTTAGCCGATGAGAAAAAATATAAGAAGGCCGTAAAAGAGCTAACAAAAAAATCGGAAGATAAAAAGACGGCCCCTACGGAAGAAGCGATTCAAGCTTACTTTTTTAAGTCAGTTTATAAAAACAGTTATTTCAATCAGAGTAGTGAATTGGGCCAAAAAGCCAAAGCAATGCTACAAGCTTGGGAGGCTGGCGATGCAGAAGTGCAGGTGCTTTGGGAAAAAATGAACAATTGGGTTTATGCGGGTTTTGCTTCTACCTATAAACGTTTGGGCGTAGATTTCGACAAAAATTATTATGAGTCGAATACTTATCTCAAAGGAAAAGAACTGGTTGAAAATAATTTGAAGAGCGATTCGCCTATCTTTTTCAAAAAAGAAGATGGATCTACTTGGATTGATTTGACGGATGCCAAATTGGACCAAAAAGCAGTTTTGCGCAAAGATGGTACTTCTATGTACATCACGCAAGATATGGGCACCGCTTTGCTTCGCTACGAAGATTATAAAATGGATCGCATGGTCTATGTGGTGGGCAATGAGCAAGAATATCACTTCCAAGTACTTTTTGAAATTTTGAATCGCCTCGGGCAACCTTATGCAAAAAATTGCCACCACCTTTCTTATGGTATGGTTGAATTGCCCGAAGGAAAAATGAAATCTCGTGAAGGTACAGTAGTAGATGCCGATGATTTGATGCAAACACTAATTGATGAAGTAGCTGAAGCTTCTAATGAGCGCGATATGCTTAGCGCTTTGCCGATTGAAGAACAAAAAGAAATTCATGAGGCCGTTGCTTTGGGTGCACTCAAGTTTTTCATTTTAAAAGTAGAGCCCAGAAAAGGAATGCTCTTCGATCCTAAAGAGTCTATTGACTTGCAAGGACAAACGGGCCCTTATATTCAGAATGCTTTTGTTCGCTGCCAATCGGTGCAAAGAGCTTTTGCTGAGAAAAACTTTAGCAAAACCACTTATGCAGAGTATCAACTGGCGCCCATCGAAAGAGAATTATTGTTAAACATTGAGCTGTTTCCGAATTTAGTACAAAGAGCAGCCGAGCAATATAATCCAGCTGAAATTGCCAACTACCTTTATCAATTGGCCAAAACTTATCATCAGTTTTGGAATATTGTAAAAATTCTAGATGCTGATGCGCCTCAAGCGAGTAGTTTCCGTCTAGATCTTAGCCAAGCTGTAGCTCAAGTGATTGAACAAGCTGGGGCTATTTTAGGTATGAAAATGCCAAGTCGGATGTAATTTTTTATTTTATTTTACTTTTTTTTAAAAAAAAGTGCTAGTATTGCGCCCAATATTTTTTAATTACTTATAATAATTTCAAACAAATGAAACAGTTTGTTCGTCTTTCTCTCCTTATGCTAATCGTTTTTAGCTTGGGTTCTTGCCAACAGCGCATGGTTGACTTTACCATCATTTCTACAAAAAATGTAGATCTTAGCAATGCAGCAAATTTCAAAAAGGGAAAGGAGCGTGTTACAGGAAAGGACATTGCTCACATTATCTTAATTATTCCTACAGGTTTTCCTAACCTAAAGGAAGCTATTGATAGAGCTATTGAAGTAACTCCTGGTGCAGTTGCTCTAACTGATGGAGTTATCTATTCTAAATCTTTCTACTTTTTGCTTTATGGCCAAAATGGTTTCATTGTAGAAGGTACACCCCTTATCGATCCTTCACTTACTAGCAATGAGCAGGAAGACTTCCCTGCCTATGCAAAAGTTACTTATGACAAAAAAGGTAACTATGTAGTAGAAGAACTTACTGAAGAAGAATATGCTACTTACAAGAAAAAATTTGTTCCTAAGGCTCTTAAGTCAACTATCTAGGATAAGTTTTTTCCTTAAATAAAAAAGCCCATGCAGAAATTCTGCATGGGCTTTTACTTTATATAAATATTCTAGTTACAAAATCTTTGCATCAATTAAGGCTTGCAAACTATCCTGCATTGTTTTTTGCAAGGGCAAAAATTCCATATTCAATTCTTTACGAATTTTGTTGGTATTTGCTTTAAAAACATGTCCTACATTATTTTGTACAAATTTTCTTGTCATTGCCGAGTTGACCATTGGCCCTACTAACCAAATTAACCATTTGGGCGCCACTTTTTTCGGTAAGGGATAATTTTCGTACTTGGGCAAAAGTGTTTGACTGGCCGTATAGATGTCGCTATTGTGTCCCACCGTAATATAACGTCCTTTTGCATTGGGGTAAAAAGCAGCCCGAAAATGTGCTTCGGCTACATCACGCACATCAACGATGCCCATCCCCAATTTTGGCGCTCCCATTTTAAAGGTCCCATCGCCAAGTTGTTTCATAATCGTAAAACTTTCTGAAGTTGTTGCTTTTGGATTAAGTGGCGGCCCCATGACTAATGCAGGGTTAATGGTCACCAACTCCCAACGATTTTGCGCCTTTTGCATTTCCCAAGCTTTTTTCTCCGCCAAAGTTTTGGAGTAAGAATAAGGCTGATACTTTAGAGAAGCAGTTGTATTCCAAATTTTCTCAGTCAATTCGCCATTCGGATAACCTTTACATTCTGAAGCATCTGTATAAATAGCGGCGCAACTACTAGTCAAAACTACACGCTGCACCGATGGTGTTTGATTGACAGCAATCAAAATATTTTCTGTTCCTTTTACTGCTGGCTCAATCAAATCTTTTTGCGGATCTTTTACATTACTAATAAAAGGTGAAGCCGTATGAAAAACAACAGAGCAGCCCTGCATGGCCTCAAAATAAGCCCCTTTGGTTAATAAGTCGGCCTTAAAATATTTTATTTCGCCTGGACTATTAGCGGCCAATTTATCCAAATGCGCTGTTTTTTTCTTGTTGTCGGGCTGACGCACTGCTGCATGCACGGTCAAACCTTCTTCCAATAATTTTTTTACCAACCATCCTGCTACATACCCCGTAGCTCCTGTCACCATTACTGGCTTCGTTTTATCAATTTGCATAATTCCTTTGTTTTTGTTGCATGACAAAGATCTCGCATAAAAAATAAACCGCCCCACATAAAAAAAGGAAAAAAGAACATAAATCTCTGCATTTTTATTTTTGTCTGCTGAATTTGGGGCCTCCGCCTCGCTACGCTCGTCGGCGCTACGCTTTGGGGCTCGCAGGTCTGCTCGGCCCTGCGCAAAAAAACAAGTTTTTTGCTGGGTCTGCGGCTTCGCCGCCCCCTTTCGCATCGCTAGGCCAAAAGGCTCGCTTCGCTCGCCTTTTTTGCACAACCATCTTTTTTTCTTTGGTCCTCAAATTCCCTTTCAATTAGCGGCTTTCAATTAGTGAGGGGCAGAAAAATCAGTTTGATTTTTCTGCCTTTTTTTATTTACCCTTCAAATTTAGGTTTTTAAAAAAGTCTGCGCTTTTAGCCAAAAATTTAGAGCGCACCAACAAAATCTAGTTTAGTTTTTTTTACTAAAAAATTCAAGCCGAAGAAAAAGAGCTAATTGCTCAGGCGATAATTTATCTGCCAAGCAAAACCCTCTTCTTTTCGCAGAAGAACAAATTTTTCAGAATGCCCAAAGGGTTGTATCTTGAGCCCCTTAGAATTTTTGAGCACACTATTAAAGTGTCTCTATCACCACTTCTAATTGTTATCCGATGAAATCTAAAAAAGCAGCGAGCTCTCTGCTAAAATTTGCACTCATGGCACTCATCATTATCGTGCTGAATGTTTTAGGCAGCTTTATTTATGGTAAAATTGATTTAACAGAGGACCAACGCTTCACACTCAATCCTGCTACCGCAGAGCTTTTGGCTCAACTTCCCAGTGATACAGCCTCTGTGAGCATCGAAATTTTGCTTGATGGCGAATTTCCTTCTGATTTTCGACATCTACAAAATAACCTTAAAGATTTGATGGGGTTATTTAAGGAACGATCTGGCGGCATGCTCAATTATCGTTTTGTCAATCCCTTAGATGGTACTGAAGAAGAGGTCAAAGCCTTGCAGCAACAATTGGCCAAACAAAAAATTATGCCTCTGCAAATTAAGGATGCGCGACAGGGTCGAATGATTTTAGTTTTCCCTTTTGCCATTGTGCGCTCAGGTTACAACTTTGAAGTCATCAATATGATAGAGCTAGGCGATGGGTACTATCAGCCTAGTGATATTTCTGCATCTATTAATAGCTTGGAGTATAAATTTGCTGCGGCTATTAAAAAACTACAACTGAAAAGCAAACCCGTAGTTGCTTTTATCAATAATCATGGGGAATTGCCACTTCGCCATATTTATGGCTTTGAAAAAGCATTGTCTGAAAATTATGGCACCAAGCATGTAGATCTTTCTCGGCTCAATCAAATTGACTCTTCCGTCAGTTTAGTGGTCATTGCCAAGCCCAAACGTCAATTTAGTTATGATGATCAATTTAAATTGGACCAGTATGTTATGAATGGTGGGCGCATTCTTTGGATGATTGACGCCTTGGATATGGAAGATGATAGTTTAGGAAACCCTCAAGGCTTTCATGTTCCTATTCCCAGAGAGCTTGACCTTCAAAAGTTGCTTTTTAATTATGGTGTTCGCGTAAATAATAACTTAATCGCTTCTTATGATGCTGCGGCCTTTGGAGGATTACAATCGGGCCCCAACCAAAAATCAAATCCAAAATGGTTTTACTATCCGTTAGTCAAACCTTTTGCAACCCCTGAAGAAGGCTTGGAGACAGGTAAATCTGTAATTGATCACCCCATTGTGAAAAATTTAGATTTTGTTTTAACAAAATATCCTTCAAGTATTGATACTGTTGGTACAAAAACCAACGTAAAAAAGACACCCTTACTGCGAAGCTCCAAGTATAGTAAACTACAATATCCTCCCACACGCATTGGTTTTGGTGTCATTGATCCGGCTATTGGACCAGAGGCTTTTACCAAAGGGCATCAAAATGTAGCTGTTTTGTTAGAGGGGGAATTTGAATCTCATTTTAAAAACCGCCTTCCTCCAGGCACAGAAAATATTTGGAAGCGAGCGGGCAACTACCCTATCCGAATGACTAGCCGCCCCAGCAAAATGATTGTCATCTCTGATGGAGATATTGCTTATAATAATTATCATGCGCCCAGCCAAAGACATTATCCGCTAGGTGCGGGTTTTCTTCCCGATTTTGGACCAAAATTATTTGCCAACCAAGATTTTTTATTGGCTTGTGTAGAATACCTCACAGATGACTCGGGTTTAGTTAATTTACGCAATAGAGAAATTCGTTTGCGACCATTGGACCAAAAACGCGCCTTTGATCAAGAAAGCCTTTGGCAATTTATCAATTTAGGCATTCCACTAATTGTTTTGGGTATTTTTGGCCTCATTTACTATTACTTACGTCGACGCAGATACGCAAATTAAACGCATAAAAAAAGCGAGTAGGAAATCCTACTCGCTTTTTACTTTTATGAAGTACTGCTAATATTAGAAAATACTCAACTGTCCTTGATCTATAACTTTTTGTCCAGTGCGCAGACGATAAATCAAAATGCCTTGAGGCAAATTAGGCAAATTGAGTTGACAGCGGGGACCAACTCCCTCCAACTGATAAAGCAATTGCCCTTGTAAATTATAAATTTCAAATTGTAAGGGAGCTGTTTCAGCAGAAAGGAGTTCTAAGTTTACGCTATGGCGGGCTGGTTGTGGATAAATTTTCACTTTAGGTGCCATAGGTGCAGCTAACTCATGGCTGTAACTACTAATTATAAAGTTTTGGCCAAAGGTTCTATAAATTGCTGTGGTAGATGGCTGCTTAAGCTGACCATCCTCTAAAGCTAAATACTGCTGATAAGCCAACTGATTCAGGGCAGAAGCTTTTGGGTAAAGTTGATAATTCACAAAAACTCGATCGCCTTGGTATAAATTATAATTGGCAAAATTAAAAGTTAAAATTCCTTGTCCAGAAATAGTCCAATCTAAGCCTGTCAAATTATGGGCACCCAACTGAAAACTACTAGGATCTAACCAAGGTGAAATGGAATCGACCAAGGTTAATACAGCAGTTGTGTCTGCATCTTGTTTTTCATAAACCAATTGAAATTCTAAGGGCGTAAATAGTTCGACATATTGGTTGCTACCATAGCCTCTAGGAAAGGCGCGACTTAAACTTGCCGTTCTTTGAGCTTGGCTTTCTTGGGCATCATAAGCAATATGTGCTGCAGCATGATCCTGATAAAACTGCCCCGCAAAATTTGTATTATATCCTCCTTGGGCATCAGGTTTACAGCCTTCTAAGCTCGCCCAACTCATTTGACTTGAAAGTAAGCGGTTATTTTGCGTTTGTGGCGCTTGAATGCGGTAAGTTGAACGTGTTCTTGTCGGAATAATAATCGTATCTGCATCCAAGCTATCTAAGGTACCAATATTGGGCTGACTATACATCACATCATCTTCAATCACAATTAAAGCTTGGGCGGGCAAAGATTGTCTACCAATATTTCTAGCAATAAATTGAATAGAGTCGCCTAAACAATCTGCAGAAAGGGCCAATTCTCCAATATTATAATCAATAATCTGTGGACTAAATTCAGCTCTGACCTTATGCATACTTCCTGGCTCATCATTACAATTGGTATTTACATCAAATGTAAAATGAAAGGCAGAGTCTTCACTTGGCGCCAAATAAGAATAATTTAGTTGATAACGTTCGTTACCCAAGTTAATTAGCGGGATACTAGAGGTATCAAGGCTCATGCGATCTCCATCTAGTTCTAGCAATAGATTCCCATTAAACAAAGCCGTATTTCCCAAATTGGCCATATAAACATAATAGCGAGCTGAGCCACAATCGGGAATAAAGTCTGTACTTAATTCTACAAAGGGAATTGCTCTAGAGGTGGTTACCCTTGCAAAAAGATCTAAAGTATCTACTTGGCTAGGCTGCAGAAGAATGCTGCTATTATGTGCACAAAGTGTAAAATAATCATGTTCAAAGGGAAAGTGGACCTCTAAATTATAGAGACTAGCTGGCACATCAAAGCTATAGTAGCCTGTAGAGGAGGTTTTTTGAAAGTACTGCGTCCCTGAGGTAGAGTCCGTTAGCGAGATAATAATATGTGGCAAATCTTGATCTTGGACCGAAACGTTACAGTTTTGATCCGCGTCGAGATATAGGTTACCACTTAAAAAAGCATTTTGGGCCTGGTTACGGCCTAAGAAGAAGAAAGTAAAAAGGCTAAAGAGAAAAATAAGCTTGGTTTTCATAAGACATTTTATTTTGCGGTGGAGGGAGACTTTGTTTTAAAATGAGTTTTCTGAGCAGGGAATAAGCCATTAAACTTTAGGTGTTCGGTCCTTTGGTCATCAAGAATATTCGAAGCTATTTAAGGTTATTTCCATATTACAAAGAAAAGAAATAGCTCCTGTAGTTTAGAATCTATTTTAGCCCCTTTGTCAAGCTAAAAATTGGAAAGACAAGCTTTATACTTATCTTTGATTAAATTTTGTCAAAAAACTAATTTTGCTTATTGATCCAATGGCCCAGCGCTGCGGAGCGGTGGCCCGCAGGGCCAGACCGAGTTTTTTTGAGCGAAGCGAAAAAAACGCAGGGCCGAGCGAACAGCGAGCCGCGCAGCATAGCGGCGGCCAACCGAGGCGAAGCCGAGCTGGCCGCGGGCCCCAAAATAAAAACAGAAACAAATGTATAAATCAAAGCTCATTCATTTATTTGCCTTGCTTTCTGCCAGTCAGCGTTTAGGTATTAGAAAATGGTTGCAATCTCCAGCGCACAACCAACGAGCGGATATTTGGGCGCTTTGGACTTATATGGAAGATCAGGGGCCAGAGGCAGCGCCCAAAGCTTGGGAAAAAGCAAAAGTATTTGAGGCGATTTTTGGACGAACTTATAGGAAGGAAGAAGATTCGCTTTTGCGTTATGCCCAATCTTTTTTGTTGCAGCAAATTGAAGAATTTTTAATTGCCGAGCAGCTCGATCAAATGCCATTGTACAAAGCTGAGCTTTTGGCCAAAGCCTATCAGCAAATTGGGTTAAGCAAGCACTTAGGTCAACAGACCGATAAATGGGAACGGCAACTGGAGCGTCAGCCCCAGCGCGCATCAGCTTATCGTAAAGGGCAATACGCCTTGGCCAAATTGCGCTATAAAGAAGAAGCCAAAGCTGGAAAAAGTAGAAACGCGCCTAAAAATTTACCCGCTTTAGGACATTGGTTGGATAGCGAATATCGTCTGCGAAAATTGCGGCAAGCTTGTTTATTTCTGGCCCATCAGGCCGTTTATAAAACGCAATATGATTTTGGGTTGCTGCCTGCTGTTTTAGCACAAATCGAGGCACAAACAGAGTTGTTGGAAGACAAAGCTTTGGCGCTTTATTACCATTGTTATCGTCTACAATCTTCTGTAGACGCAGAAGAAGATTTTCGAGAGCTTAAGCGTTTGTTGTTAAGCGAAAAAAATATTTTGCCCGATGAACAATTGCGAGAACTTTATCAATTAGCTATAAATTTTTGTACCAAGCAAGTCAATTTACAGCGGCCTGGTTATGAAGACTACTTTGAAGAAATGTTTGCTCTTTACCGTGCTGGATTAAATGAAAACCTATTGCTTGAGCAGGGATTAATTAGCCCTTTTGCCTTTAAAAACATTGTTAGCGTAGGCCTTTGGCTCAAAGCATACGATTGGGTGGCAAATTTTATTAAAGATTATGAAAACGCTTTGCCCAAAGCTCATCAAGCGGCTTATGCCCGCTTTTCTTGGGCCAAACTCGCCTTGGAAAAAGAGCAGTATGCAAAAGCCCAAGAGCTGCTTTTGCAACAAGAGTTTGCCGACCTTTTTATGCAACTCAATGCGCGAGTGATGTTGCTCAAAATTTATTATGCGCTAGAAGAATTTGATCTTTTGGAATCCTTTTTGGCCAGCTTCCGAAGCTTTGTCAATAGAAAAAAAAGAGCGCAAAAATTGCGCTCCTATCATCAGGAAAATTATCTCAATATTATTAGCTTCTGCCGCAAATTATTGCAGCTCAATCCCTACGATCGCCAAGAGAAAAAAAACTTGCGGCAACAAATTGAAGATTGTAGCATTTTGACCGAAAGAAGATGGTTTCTTCAACAACTCTAATCCTTCATTATGAAATTATTTTTCGCCTCTCTTTTTCTTATTCTGCTTCATCTACTTCCACTAAATGCTCAATCTTATCTGAGTGTGACCGCCAAAAGAGGCGATGGTATTCTGGTCCTTTTAGGCCGCTATGGCTTGGATCGCAGCCCTTGCAACCTCAAAAAGTTTTGCCAGCTCAATAAACTCAAAGAAACTGATTACTTGATGGTGGGCAAAAATTATAAACTCCCCATTTTAGAATATAAATATAATGGAAAATCTATCCGCTCTACGGTCGGAATTTCAAGCTGGCAAAGGGCCAAACAAATTGAACGCTACAATGAAAGTATGGAGCTTTTTCGACTAAAAACAAGCTTCAAAACTAAAAATGCTCCTCTTTGGTACCCCCACCACCTAAAAGCTTGCGCAGTTAACTTAGAAGAACATATTCCCAAAGGCCGACATTTTTCCATTTTTGGGAAAGAATTTGCCGATGTCCCTTTAAAGGATAAAAAATTAGCCGGAGCCGTCTATTATTTGGTTTCTGGACATGGCGGGCCCGACCCCGGTGCTGTGGCTACTTATAAAGGAAAACCCATTTGCGAGGACGAATATGCTTATGATATTACTTTGCGATTGGCCCGTGAATTACTATCACATGGCGCTTTGGTCTACCTCATTGTTCGTGATGCCAATGATGGAATTCGACAATTGGAATATTTACCCAAAGATGAAGATGAACGCTGTTGGCCCAGCGAAACTATTCCAAAAGGACAAAGTGAACGCTTAAGCCAACGCTCTGATATCATCAATGAATTGTATCGAGAAAATTTGCGAAAAGGACTCTATTATCAACGCTTAGTAGAAATTCACGTCGATTCCCGCTCTAAAAAACAACGCATCGATTTGTTTTTCTATCATTATCCCGAAAGTCTGCGCGGCAGAGAACTCGCCCGCCGTTTGCATCAACATATTCGCGGAAAATATCAACAACATCGAGCCTCTGGAGAATATAAAGGCACCGTGAAAGCTCGTGATTTACACATGCTTCGAGAAGTTATTCCCACTCCCGTTTTTATTGAAGTTGGCAATATTCAAAACCCCAAAGACCAAAAACGCATTTTGCTGCCCGCCAACCGCCAAGCTCTGGCCGATTGGCTAGCCGAAGGCTTGATGAAAGATTATTAAGCCTTGTTTTTTTATTTTTTGGGGCTGCCCTTCACTTCGTTCAGGTCGGGCTGTGTCGCAGCTCGCTGATCGCTCGGCCCTGCGTTTTTTTCGCTGCGCTCAAAAAAACTGGGTCTGGCCTACGGCCACTGCTATCCATCCCTCAGCCAGCGGCCCTTCGGGCCTTTTTAGGACCAAAGAAAAAAGGGGCAAAAGGGCCAAAAGTAAAAATGCGGTTGAGCGGCCACAACAAGAACTTTAGTTCGCAGTTCGACGACCGTAGGGAGTAACCGCCTGCCTTAGGCAAGAGGCCCAAAAAAAACAAACTATTTCTGCGCCTTACCGACTAGATAAAATGCTACAAAAGTAAAAATGATATTGGGCGTCCAAACGCCCAAAAGTGGGGAGAGCCCACCATGAGTAGAAAAGGTCATAGAAAACTTAGACATAAAAATATAGAGCGCACAGACCAGCATCCCCATAACGATATGCATGCCCATTCCACCTCGGGTTTTTCGGGCCGCAATAGACACCCCAATGAGTGTAAGAATTAAAATGCTGAAGGGGTCGGCGGAGCGGCGATGATATTCGACTTCAAAAACTGTGGTACTGCCCAAACCTTTGGCTTTTTCCTGTTCGATATAAGCCAAGATTTCTCGGCTATTCATGGCATCTTTAAGGTTTTTTCGTCGGGCCAAATCGCCTGCATTTAGGGGCAACAGAGTATCCATTTTAGCTCCTTTAACAATAGCCTCTTGTAAGCCATCAACATAGCGAGCGTGATAGTTAATCAACTCCCATTTATTGGGATATTCAACTAATTTGATGCGGTTCGCCTCTAGTGTATAAGGGCGATCTACGCCATTACTATCATAGCGGATCAGGGCAAAATTGCGTCCTGTACTATCTTTTCGATTATAATGTTGGATATAAATTTCTTCTTGTGGGCTCACAAAAAGGTGAATATTATCCTTTGGGCCATCAAAGTTATTTTTCCGGATATAGGTGTTTTCGAAGCGAGTACGGTCCTTATTGAGTTCTGGAAAAATAAAGTGGTTGGCATAGAGGTGAAAGCCTGCAATAATAGCGGCGCCCATCATAAAAGGCCGCAACAGCCGCCAAAAGCTAATTCCATTACCAATAATGGCAATAATTTCAGAATTGGCGGCTAGGCGGGAGCAAAAATAAATGACCGCAATCAGGGCATAAAGTGGAAAAAGCATGCTACTGATATAGGGCACAAAATTGAGATAGTAGTCAAAGACCACCTCGGTCCATTTTGGGCCATTGGCTAAGCTATCCACCTTTTCTGAAAAATCAATAACTACCGTGAGCATGCCCATCAATAGAATGATAAAGAAAAAAGTGGCGAGATAGCGAAAAAGGATGTAGCGATCAATAATTTTTAGCATAAAAGGCTAGCGTTTTTGCTCTAAAATAGGCACCAATTCGTCTTTCCAAGCGCGGAAACTTCCATCTAAGATGCGTTCACGGGCTTCTCGGACCAGCTCCAGATAAAAGCTGAGGTTGTGCAAGGTAGCAATTTGCATCCCCAAAAGTTCATTGACGGTAAAGAGGTGACGCAAATAAGCTTTTGTATGTTGTTGGCTAGTGGGATTAGGCGCATCCTCATCAATAGGAGAGAAATCGTCCTTCCACTTTTTATTTTTGATATTGAGTTTTCCTTTGCGGGTAAAAATCAAACCATGACGAGCATTTCGAGTAGGCATCACACAATCAAACATATCCACGCCCAAAGCAATACACTCCAAAATATTGGCGGGAGTTCCCACGCCCATGAGATAACGGGGTTTATCCGTTGGCAATTGGCTACAGACCAAATCCGTCATGGCATACATTTCTTCTTTGGGCTCTCCCACCGAGAGTCCACCAATGGCAATCCCCAAATCGGCATATTGGGCCACAGTTTCGGCAGATTTTAGGCGCAAGTCCTTATATACACTTCCCTGTACAATTGGGAAAAGCGACTGCGGATAACCATATTTAGGTTCTGTTTCCTTAAAGCGAGTATAACAGCGCTTGAGCCAGCGATGTGTAAGCTCCATTGACTTTTTGGCGTAGCGATAATCGCAGGGATAAGGCGTACATTCGTCAAAGGCCATAATGATATCGGCCCCAATAGAACGCTGAATATCCATCACACCTTCTGGGCTAAACAAATGTTTGCTTCCATCAATATGAGAAGCGAAAGTAGCTCCTTCTTCTTTGATTTTTCGGCGGTGGGCCAATGAAAAAACCTGAAATCCCCCGCTATCGGTCAAAATAGGACCTTGCCAATTCATAAATTGATGCAATCCCCCCGCTTTTTCGAGCAGTTCGGTCCCTGGACGCAGATAAAGGTGATAGGTATTGCCCAAAATAATTTTGGCTTTAATATCTTCGCTCAACTCTTTTTGATGAACTCCTTTTACGGTTCCGATTGTCCCCACGGGCATAAAAATCGGGGTGGGAATCTGGCCATGCGCTGTTTGTAGTGTCCCTACGCGGGCCTGACTCTGCGGATCGCTATGTTCTAGCTCAAATTTCATTTCTGTATGCAGCTCGGGCATGCAATTAAGTTTTTTAATGATGTGGATCGCGCTTTTTGCTTTGACTTTCATTTTTTTTGGGCTCCAAATGGGCTTTGCCTATCGCTTTTATCAATGGGCCAAAGCGCCTCAAAAAACAGACAGCAATACACTGCCGCCCTTGAGTATTGTCGTACTGGCGCGTAATGAGGGCGCTAATTTACAGAAAAATTTACGGAAACTTTTAGCCCAAGATTATCCAATCTACGAGCTTGTTTGGGTAGATGACGACTCTAGCGACCAAAGTCCAGCTATTTTGGCCCAATTGGCCCAAGAAAACCCTAAACTTCGCCCTCTTTTTTATCGTGGAAAAAAATATTTGGGCAAAAAAGAAGCATTGCTTTGGGCTATCCCTCAAACTAAATACGACTGGATTTTATTGACCGATGCCGACGGCCAACCCGCCTCCCCCCTTTGGGCCAAAAAAATGATGCAAGCCCGCCCCGAAAATAGCCCGGGCCTCGTTTTGGGCTTTGGCCCCTACCTATCCGAAAAAACTTGGCTCAATAGCTGGATCCGCTACGAAACCGCTCTAGTCGCCCTCCAATACTTTTCGGCCGCTCACTATAATCAAGCCTATATGGGGGTGGGCCGAAATTTACTCTACCACAAAAAAGTCTTTGAAGCGGCAACCCCTGCCCTAGTCGCTAGCATAAATACCCCCTCTGGCGATGATGATATTTTGGTCTCTGCTGCCCAAAACTTCCCCATCCATAACTGCCTCGATCCCCAAGCCTTTGTTTATTCAGCCCCCAAAAAAACTTGGCGATCGCTCTTTCGCCAAAAACGCAGACACTACAGTAGCAGCGAGTTTTACCAAAATACGACTAAATGGATGCTCGCTTTTTGGTCGGCTAGCTTCCTCGGCCTGCCTTTTTGCGCCCTCGCCCTCTGCTTGGGGCCATTTCCCTATCTAGCCATCCTTTGGCCAATTAGAATTTTAATTTTTTATAGGGTTTGGCAAAAAACTTTGCTTACCTTAGAGCAAGATGATTTATGGGGCCAACTTTTTTGGGCCGAACTATTCGCCCTCCTCTATTACCCCTTTATGGCACTCCAATTTTTGCGAAAAAAGCCCAGCTACTGGAAATGAAAAAACTATCCGATAGAGCAGCCGAAGATTACCGCCTGGTAACCCTCGCTGTAGAAGAAAATGACCAAATGGCTTATGCCCAACTGATGGACCGCTACCGCAACTCCATCTTTCACATGATGCTCAAAATGGTCCGAAATAAAGATGATGCCGAAGATTTAACCATCGAAGCCTTTGGCAAAGCTTTCCGCCGACTAGAAAGCTATAGCCCTAGCTATGCCTTTAGTACTTGGCTCTTCAAAATTGCCAGCAATAACTGTATCGACTTTATCCGAAAGAAAAGAATGAAAATGCTCTCTATCGATGAGCCCGTTTCCGATGAAGGAGGTGCCGACTATAGCAACAGCCTAAAAGCCGATTTGCTGGACCCAGAGGAGCGCTTCATCCGACAGCAGCGCCGACGCATTATGCAGGAACTGATGGAGCGCATGAGCGATAAATATCGCCAAATGATTGAGCTGCGTTACTTTGAAGAACTTTCTTACCAAGAAATCGCCGAGCGACTCGATATGCCCCTGGGCACCGTCAAAGCTCAACTTTTTCGAGCAAAGGAGCTACTCTACGATATTCTTAAAAATGCAAAAGCCCAAAGAGGTTTATAAACAAGCTTTACTAAGCGACAACCGTCTTTCTCGCCTGCCGAGCAAGACGGTTTTTTTATTGCCCTGGGGCCCGCGGCCGCCCTTTATAGCGGGGCGGCCGCCGCTAGGCTGCGGGGCTCGCAGGTCTGCTCGGCCCTTCGCCAGCTTTGCTGGCTCGGTCTGGCGCTGCGCGCCACCCTGTCGCATCGCTGGGCCATTTGGCCTACGGCCAAGGGCGGCTCCGCCGCCCTCTCTGGACCAAAAAATAGTTGATTTCTTTAGCCCAATTTTCTATCTACTCAAAAAAATGCTTCTATTTTTGGCACACTCTTGGAAAATGGAGCCGCAGATTGACCTTAACTTTTGAACTTATCATTATAAAACTACTTAACGCTCATGCGAATTTTTATTACTTTTTTCAGCCTTTGCCTCCTTATGGCCTCTTGTATTGTTGTTGATCCCTCTGCTATTGGTAATGGCGGCGGTGTGGTTTTGGGCGGCCCCGTACCAGGCTATACCGGAAGACTAGGCTGCAATGCCCCAATCACGAACAATCAATTCCAAAGAACTCGACAAAATTTAGCCAGCTACAGTAGTAGCTTCGACCGTATGGATGTCGCGAAAGCACAAATGCCCCGAGAAGGTTGCTATACCGTCTCCCAAATTAGACAACTGGTTACACTTTGGTCTAGCTCCTTTGATCGAGAAGATTTTCTCCATTTTGCCTATAGCTACACTTATGACATAGACAATTATGTAGACCTTCAAGATGTATTCACAAGCAGTATTGACCGCAAAGAATTTGTAGAATGGTGCTACAACCACTAGCAAAAAAGGATCTACCTAAGAGGTAGATCCTTTTTTGTTCTACCCTAAAATTCAATCACAGAAAAACAAAGCAACTTCCTTATCTTGCGCCAACAACAACAACTAAACTATGAAAAAACTAAGTTTGGCGCTACTCCTTTTTATTGGCGCCTGTTCTCCCTCAGAAATAGAACAAACAGACATGCAAACAAATCCCCAAGAAAACAAAAACCTTCGAGGAGATATTCAGTTAGAGATGCATAAAGCCTCTATTGAAGAATTGGTCCAAATCTACGAGTCTAAAGAACGAGATGAGTATCAACAACCCAGCAAAGTGCTGGCTTATATGGGCGAGCTATCGGGCAAAAAAATTATGGACATTGGTGCTGGTTCTGGCTACTTTTCTGTAAAATTTGCTGCTGCTGGCGCTCAAGTTATTGCAGCAGATGTAGACACTGGTTTTCAGAATTATTTACACAAACGCATTGTTCAAGATAAAATTGAAAATATTGAGCTCCGACTTCTACCTTATAACTCGCCAAAAATTAGTGCTCAAGAAGTAGATTGGGTCTTTATTAGCAATACATATCAACATATTGAAGATCGCGTTGCCTACTTTAAGGCTGTAAAAAGAGGCCTAAAAGAAGGTGGGCAGCTCCTCATTATAGACTTTTTTAAAAAGGAACTGCCTATTGGTCCTGCCATGGACCATAAAATCAAGAAAGAACAAGTATTAGAAGAGCTTAAGGCTGCAGGCTTTGTCAATTTTGAGCTAAAAGAAGAACTCCTGCCTTATCAATATGTAATTAAAGCTAAATAGCGTTGTCTGTTTCAACTACAAAAAAGAGGGAGAAAAATCTTTATGATTTTTCTCCCTCTTGCTATTTAAAAGCCACTAATTGAAAGGGGATTTAAGAGCCATGAAAACAACTAAGGTTGTGCGGCTAAGGCCAAATAAAAGCCCTGCCACTTCTATCCTTTAATTTAATTTTTTATTGTCTGCAGTTCGACGGCTGAAAGGAGTACCCCCAAAAAAAGTAAAATCTAACTTCAGCGCTCCAAAATTTCTAATATTTCTGCTGCATTGATGGGAAAACACTGTTCGCCGTAGTTCTCTGTCCAAGCAGGTATAGCCTGTTTCATTTTTTCCTGTAGAAACTCATCCTCTTTACTAAAGAGAGATTGTAACAACAGCATATAATGTATATGAGCATTTAATGCTATGCTTTCTTCAAAAATATATTCGCCTAATCGGTCAAGAATATATTTAACTCTATGAGGCTCTTTTCCTTGATAAAAATCTTTGAATAGTAGTCTGTTTTGGAGTCGAAAAAAATACTCCTTTAAGAAATCGGCCCATTGATTATCATCTTGACTAAACAAAAGTTGATCAAATTCATCATGGGCTAAAATTACCTCTTCTAATATTTCCAGATCAGATTTTGTTAGTTGTTGCAAGAAGAAAGACCAAGGTTCGTCTTGTTGCTTTCCTTTTAAAAAGTTTTGGACCAGTTCTCGAGTTTTTTTATTTCGCTTCTCTATGGGCGAGTACAAAAGGCCGTAAAAGAGTTCTTCTGCTAAGCGCATATTAACGATTTTCCCTGATTTCACCGCTAACAAATAGTTATTCCAGTGCTCTTCTTCAGCAAAAAGCAGCAGCTCTTTGATTGCACGATCATTATCTTCGGGATATGTGGCTAGTTCTTTCACTAAAAAATCCAAATGCATTTTTTGGGTTTCTTCATCTAGAAGCCAGACTTTTTTGTTTAACTCATAGATAGTCCCTTTTATTTCTGCTCCTAGTGAGGAGTCCTTATTGCCATAAGTTTGCAGAAGTTGTAAACAAATTTTAAGATCTGCAGGAACAGCTGTAACAAATAAAACCCAAGAAGCTAGTTTATAGTCTGGAAATGAATATTCCAAGGGGCATTGCATTGGAGGGGCATTTAAAATTGCTATGGATTTCTTTCTTATTTCCGTCCATAAAGAATGTAAGGGGTTATTAAAATTGCGCCCACTACTATCTAAGGTAATGGCCCTAGCCGCAACAAAACCAAATGAAAAAATATCATTCGGATACTCATGTAGTAACTGCTTAGCATAAGCTAAATGTTTAGAAGGATCTTTTTCTTCCAAAAATTGCGTCACTAAAGCTTTGTTCTCTACATAGTCTAGGTAGCCAGAATCCCAGGTAATTAGGTGTATCATTATTATTTTTGTCTTTAATTTTATTCTGCTTTTCAAATTACGGTTTTCTCCTTGCTCTTTTGGGATCGCCACAGCAAAAAGAAAGCTCTGCTAAATACAAAAAAATAAGCTGGGGGTTTCAAACCTCGGCTCATTTGGCGGTTGTTGTTTTGTTTTTTTACAGACCAGTGGATTAAAACCCACAGCAAAAAAGATGGCCGTTCTACATCCAAAAAAATGAGCCGATGGTTAAAACCATCGGCTCATAAAATGCAGCAGAAAAAATTCTGTTGTTTTTAACCCAATTGCTAATTGAAAGCCGCTATTTGAAAGGGGGATTTGAGGGCCGAAGAAAAAAGACCAGAGAAAAAACTAAAGTTGTGCGGCCTAGCGATGTGCAGCAGTGGCCGCAGGCCAGACCCAGCAAAAAACTTGTTTTTTTGCGCAGGGCCGAGCGAATAGCGAGCTGCGAAACGTAGCGCCGACGAGCGCAGCGAGGCGGAGGCCCCAAAACAGCAGCGAGCTGCGACAACCAGCCTCAAAGAGGCGCCAGTTCGACGAAGTAAACGACAACAAGAACTTTAGTTCGCAGTTCGACGACCGTAGGGAGTAACCGCCGACGAGCGTAGCGAGGCGGAGGCTCCAAAAATTAGCATTCCCAAATTTTTCTCTCTGCATCTTTGGCGCAGGACAAAAATCGATTTTGGTCCAATGGAAGGAGTTCTTGAATATTCGTCTCATGTGCATTCTCCAAAATAAAATCTTCGCCCGTTTTTAGATTCCAAATCATGATCGAATTAGCCTGATAACTAAGGTAAAAGGATGTATTGAGCAGGCAACCTTCATTAGAAAAGCCCTGAAGACTATTTTTTATATCTCCCGTTTTTTTGTCCCAGATAATATGCTGTCCATCTATAGATTTCGATAATAAAAGTTCATCATTGATCGGCCAAACATGAAGAAGCAGACTTTTGTGTTGCTCAAAGCAAAGAGTGAGCAAAAAATTAGTCCAAACATAAATTCTATGCTGATTATCCCAAGCAATAATTGTTTCCTCCTCTAAAACTAAGGCAAAACGAATTGGTTTTTTATTTCCCTTCAGTTCTCGTTTTAAAACTCCTTTGGGTGACCAAATTCTTAAGGCAGTTCCCCAACTAAGTAGTTCGTCTTCATTCAATAAACAAGCTCCTTCTATATTAAAATTTTCTTCCCATAGACTAATTTTTACTGCGCCGCTCAAATAATTCCAAAAATCTAGCTCAATACTTCCCCAACTTACAAGCCAGTCATATTTTTGCCAAAGCAAAAAAGGCGGCTGCGCTGAATTCCTATAATAATCCATAACGGCTTGCTCCAGTATAGAAATTTCTCGCTCATTTTCTACCTCCCAAATAGATATGTCGCCCTCCGCATCCCATGCTATAATTCGTTGTTCATCCCAAGCTTGAGCCCCCAAAAAGCTTCTGTTTACATTTTCTAATAATTTGTAGTTAGAAAATGTCTTTCTGTCCCAAACGTTAATTTGTCCATCATAGGCAATAGAAACAATAAATTGTTCTTTCCATACAAAAGCCTGTGTAACAGGCGTATGATGTTGTTTAATTAGTTTTTGTCTTCCATCTTCTAAAGCATAGAGACAAATTGTTCCTTCATCAGACCAGCTTAGTAATTCATTTCTCTTTGAAAAAAAAAGATTTCCATTAATTGTACTTTCTAGACTCCTTATCGTTTTGACAAGTTTAATCATTATCAATGTATTGCCCGGGTTATCGATCTAGTTAATTCAGCTTTAAGTACAGGACAAAAGCCGAATTTCTCTCGGAATAGCTAAGAAATTGAGTAAATGATCGAAGCCACCTCTAAAGATACTGTACAGTTTGACTTTTCTCTTTCTTATTTTTTTTACAGGTATTGTATATCCATTTTCAATTAACCATTCTCCCGTTTTAAGGGCCCAAATAAAGGATTTAAGACTTATGTTATATCAAAAACATCCTGTAGACTTTCCCCATAAATTTCGGGAGGAATTGCTTCTGTACCATTTCTGACTATTCGACTTAGCCAGCGACTAATTTCTTCTTGATTAAATGTTTTGCCCAGAACAAATTTTTTAAGCTGAAAGAGTCTGGGCCTAATCATTGAGGGATCCAAGGGATTGATTAAGTCTTCTTGGTTGTTTAAGGCGGTTTGCTCTGGAAAAAAATTAAACTTAACGATAAAAGAAGGCTGCTTTCTTACTAAAAAGTGTACTCTAGCGCTAATATTTTTTATTTCGGGCTTATTCGGGTCATTTTCAATATCTTCAATTTCTGCATCGGCCTCTCTTCGATCCATATAGTCACGCATAATTTGGTAGGCATAATTTTCTAGGCATTCCTCATCATACTTCATAAAGGTATCAATTCTCACAGAGAAGTTTCGTTGCTCAAAAAACATTTCGGGAGTGTATAACCTTATCTTTTGTTGACTTTGATAAAGGTATTCTGCTTCTAATTCTTGGGGCAAAAAAACGCTTGGAAGATAACTTTTTATTTTTTCAAGCAAATGTTGGATGAGGAGTTCAATTAACTCCAGAGACAAAGCCTCCTTCGTCAAGTAGATATAATGTTTATTGCGTCTATCAAAAGATAGATTTTTTTCAGGCGGAATATTTTCGAGCTGAGTTTTAAAAAAGGCATCTAGCCGCCATAGTTCGACATAATAAGGATCTGTAATATCAAATTTTGGAAACAGTACTTCAAAATGGAGACGATACTTATCTTTTTGGGCTAAGTCTGTATTATTCAGCTCTTCTAGGCCCAAAAAGTTGAGACTTAGTTCTTCAGTAAGTTTGTATTTGCTGATCATATTATTTTATGGTTTGACAACATCAATATGGTAATTGATATATCCTTCAAAATTCTCATTATTTCTTATCTCCTCCCAAGTCGCTGTTTCAGTTTTTTCTTCTAGATTGATTTGCATTCCTGTACCTCCAATGCCCCCTCTTTTTGGTGCAGGTCCTCGTCCTCTAAAATTATCTCCACCTCCTACATTAAGTGCATTTTGCTTACTCACCAATTTGCTAGCAGCAGATGCCGAAATTGCTACTCGTTCCTCTACTTTAGCAGAAGTTGTTTTTGCCCATTGCAAACTTCCACTCACCATAACCAAAGTATGTCCTAACTTATTATCAAGGCTTACAAAGCTGCTAGGATCTACAAATGCTAAAACCTTATCATCTATTTGTTTTTGTCTTTCAGCAACTATTTCTTCAACAGCTTCTTTTGATAAGTCGTCTAAATCGCCCAATAAACCAACAAACGTGGGATCTGTAATTGCTAAATCCTCCAAGGAGGCAATTAAATTCTTTACCAGAGGCATCCAATCCTCACGAGTTTTTAATTTATTTAGCGCATTCTTCTTTTTCGCATGCTGAAGTACCGCTTCAAATTGACTATTTACATTGGTTAAATCCTTTGTTGTAATTCCTGCTGTTTCTAAAGCGGCTTTTGTGTCCTTTATTTTTTGGTGCAAATTTTTTGCCTGCTTAGAAGCCATACGGATTTCGCCCTGACGAATAAACAAGGTATGATCTTCTCCATTCATTGTAAATGAGATGGTAATTTCATCTACTTCTTTTTCCTCTTCTTCTTCCTCTTTCCGCTTATCCTTCCCATTCCCTTTAAACCAGGCTTTAGCCTTATCTATCAAGCCCGTAATCGCATCATCAATGCGTTTGCGAATAGAACCTACAATTTCTTGTACTTTATCTGATAGGCCATCAATTCCCAATAAAGAGGCTAAAAAGTCGATTAAAATAGGGACCGTACTTGCCATGGCCCCCTCTACGGCCTGTGCTACAAAGCCTACATCTCCTGCAGCAATAGCCGCTAAAGAGTCAATGATAGATTGCACTAAAGCCATAATTTGGCTGCCATTTTCGATAAAGAATTTGACAATATCTATAATGGCCATGGCCGCCTTAACAAAAGCACCTGCTGGAGTCAACAAGCCGATAATCCATTCAATTCCGGCCTGGAATACTGCTGTAATTAAAAACTCTTGAATTCCACCAAGAACAACTTCCTGAAGATTGCCCAACTGTCCTTGAATCTAGGCTAGATTTTTATTTTTGTATTTTAAGAAGCGCTACCCTGCTCCACAGCAACAACTTTTAGTTTTGCTCCCAATTTTTTAAAATAGAAATTGTAAATGTAGGGATTAGACAACCTATGCCCTTGCAAGCAACTATTTTCATAAAAAAACAACTCTATGCGAATAAGTTTTTTGGGGCCAAGGGCTTTCCTAATGAAAATATCTAAATGATCTGTCCTGATATTCGCATCTAATGGAATTGTATCCATTATTGTAAAATTTTCCTGTTTTGCTCTTTTACCTATAGCCAAGAACTGCCCTTCATCATCAATAAGACGCAAATTAGTCTTGCCTAAATCTTGACTTTTACGCACCAACTCTACAAATTGACTACTTTTAAAAATGGCGGACAAAAACTCATCCTTTTTTTTGAGCTCCCTAGCCATTTGTTGGCCTCTTTTGGCCTTTATTTTAGGTAGCTCATCTCCAAAGTTTATTTCAGACAGAGGAAAAATATTTTCTGCCAGTAAAATGGGGGTATCTCCTTGCGTGTCAAAATAAAATTTAGCCAGATGAGGTTTTTCTGCACTACAGTCCATTTTACAAAAAAACAACGCTAGCTGTTCTATACTGCCAATTTTCTTCCGCTCTAAAATGATAAGATCAAAAAAAGGGGCTGCATTGATATTCCTTGGAAAATCTTTTGCTACTGAGAGCGGCTTTCCAGCTCTGCACAAGCGCAGTGCAGCAAAAGAAGCGGTTTGATCAAAGATGCGCAGACTTAAATAAGCCAGATTTTTCTTTCTAGCCAATAAAAAGGGCTTTAAAGATGCTCCATCTATAATTTGTTGCAACATCTTTTCCTCCATAGTCCGCTTTGCATCCCTTAAGCCTTTGCATTGAAGCTCAGAAAAATAATGCTCAAATTCGTCTTCCAAATCTTCTTGAGCATGCAAAAAACTTAAGCTACTTAAAACAGCTAAAATCAATGCTATTGCTTTCATTAAACTACCGTTTTGGCAAGGTTGGAATAATAGAGGGGTTTTTCAGCTCTGGTGCATCCTTTGTTGGCAAAGCCCTACCATCAGGTTGTAATTCAAATAATTTCCCTTTTTCTACAGAAAATAAAGTCTGAACAGCTTCTATTAAAGATGTTTTATCCATTGGTGTTATAGTATTACCTAAAATCATATCTCTATTTCCAAGGATATAGGACTCTGCGGCATTTCCTTCGTCAAATTCATCATAACCATCTCCTTCTGAATCCAAATTTTTTTCTTTGGGGATATTATTAACCTCATCATAGTCTATACCGTCTCTACCATCTCCATAATGAACATACTCCTCCCAAAATGTACTCATAATAACTAGTAAACTTGCTTTTTTGCCAAGGTCTGTAGATTTATTTTGCTTTGACATTTCTTCTTCAAATGCAATAATTAAAGTTTCATCCAACACTATATAATGTTCACTGTTAGCCTGTTCAAAAACACCTTCTCCTCCCGAACCATGTCCTCGTACATACTGCCCGTTTTGCCCGTCAGTCATATCTCTAATAACGATTAACGGACTACTACCTTCACCCCAAGTTGCATCCTTTTCAACTTGTTCTGGGGTAAGATTTCCTCCTGAAAATCGTTCCAAGGCCTCCAGAATCAGTTCGTTATTCATTAAATCATTTTTAATATTATTTTCGATATAACTAACAAAATAAGGATATTTTTCTCGATATTCTTCTAATAACTCTTTAGGGAATTTAAAATTTGGTTTTTGATCCACTTCAGCCAGTTCGCCCTCCCCATATAAAGGAGGATAAGCCTCATAGCCATTTTCATAACCCGCCGTATAACTCATCGGATAAGCGGCCTCCGTAGATTCAATGCTGTTTTTTTGTCCTTGTACTGCTCCTAAACCCTGCTTCTCCTGCTGTTTTTGTAATTGCTTTGCCATGGGGATATTTTTTTGAGGATAACTTCTTTCTGTTTATTTATTTAAGTTTTTTTTTGGGGCCTCCGCCTCGCTGCGCTCGTCGGCGCTACGTTTCGCAGCTCGCTATTCGCTCGGCCCTTCAGCGCTATGCGCTTTGGTCTGGCCTGACGGCCACTGCTGCACATCGCTAGGCCAAATGCCCCCCCTTTTCTTCAACTATTTATTGTTCAACAAACTTTCATAAAAAGAAATATCGGCCAATAGTAATTCACTACCAAAAACTGCCGCTCCCTTCAAAGCCTGTTTGTGCAAAATCTTCTGCTGATAAAAAGGATGACTATTTTTAAGTAAATGGCTATAAGCCAAACGACTCTTTATATCTTGCCCAAAGAGTAAATACAAAAAAGTATTGCCCGTTGGTAAATAATAGCCCAAATTGGGGTCACGAAAAAGCGCAAATTCTAAAAATTTAGGCGTGTCATAACGCACAAAAAGAACTTTGGTCTCCAAATCATTTGTGGCCGCCTTTAAATGTGCCAGCGCCTCAGTCAAATAAAAAGGCTCAGCATGCGGAATAATACTCAAGATGAGCAATAAACGCTCAGCAATAGAAATATTATGCTTGATAATAAATTGTCCGTAGCTATCCCGCTCATCTACAATAGAAGGTGGTGGAAGTTGCGCCAAAGTCACTGTTTGCTCTTGACTATAGCGATTTACAGCCCATTGTAAACGATAATCCAAGACGGCTTTCAACCAAGCCAAGTCTCTCTCTAAATTTTTCATCTGTCTTTTTGTTCTATTGATCTTCACGAATATAGTTATCCCGCAGCAAAAAAAACAACAAAAATAACAACTCACTTCTTTTTTAGATCCAATAAAAACAAAGATAACTGTCACTGAATTACTTCTTATAATGGGAACCTTCGAACAGCGACAATACCCCCTTTAAGGCACAGTTCGACGACCAATAGGAGGACCAGAGTGACGGCTGAGCTGGACCAAAGGCCTAGGCCCAGATTCTAATGATATTAAAAAAAAGAACAGCTAGACTTAAATTTATGGGGTGGCCTTTGCCCAAACAGCTAAGATTCCTTAGCTTACTGAGCTTAAACTAAAACCAATAGAATTTATGTCCTCTGTACAGCTGCAACTGCCTATTTTGGTTCAAAATATTAAGGTAGATGAGCGCTGGCAATATTATATTCGCCCGCTATTTTTTCAATCGCCCATTGCTACCGACCGTCGGTATGAGCCTGCTCTTCAACAGTTTAAAAAAGAACTACGGGCCTATTTCCGAGACTTCAAGTTGCAACGCGATAGTATGGAACAGCTACTTTGGTTTCGTTTTTCGCCAAAGATGCAATCCTTTAAGCCACAGTTTAAATTTCTGCTGGAGAAGGAGCAATTATTTCAAGGGCGCTTTCACATTCTTTATTTTCAGTTGCAGGAGCAAGGCATTGTTTGTTTGCCTAGCTTTCAATCCTATTGTTTTTTGGTAGACGCCGAGCGACAAAAGCCCTCTGATATTTTAGCTCAGACCAAAGAAGTAATTGAAGAATTGCTTTTGATGGAGCTCGAAGAAGGCAGCTCCTTAGAGGAGCTACAACAATTTTGTTTGCAGCGTTCTGAGTTTGTACAAGAGCTCCAAATGCGCATTTCTTTAGAACAGGGTGATTTTTCTTTTGAGCCGAGTGGAGAAAGTGATTTCATGGCCTTTTTTCAGGCTCCTAGCACCTTTGATGGAGCACAAGAATTGGAACGCCTAGGACGCAACCTCAACAACTTTTATCCAAGTGAATTGCAACGCGCTTTTGAGCGAGAATCGCTCCTACAGGAGCTTTACCCCCTGGTATATGGGCCAAATAATCAGGCCTTAGCCCTTATTGGAGAAGCAGGAGTGGGTCGGCACAGCCTAATTGAAGAACTGGTTTACCGCTATATGCAAAAGGCCGAAGAACAGCTGCCAGAGGAAGAAGAGATTATCTGGCGACTTGATCCTATTCGGGTAATTTCAGGGATGAGCATTGTGGGGATGTGGCAAAAACGAATGGAAGCCATTGTAGAAGAACTGCGGCAGCCCAAAGGATATCGAAATGAACTGCTTAGTCACAAATTGGTTATTGACAACCCCTTGGCCTTGGTCCGCATTGGAAAAACGGCTCAAAACAGCATGACCTTAGCGGATTTGCTCAAGCCTTATTTAGAACAAGAGGCATTTCAGCTCATCTTGATTGCTAGTCCAGAAGAATGGAAGCTCTTACAGGAAAAGGACCGTCGATTTACGGAATTATTTAGGCTCAAACGGATTCCTGCGGCCAAAGAGGAGGACGCTGCTCGTATGCTTTTGGGCTTGCGCAAAGAACTAGAGTTGCAAGAAGCTTGTAGCATTAGTGTGCCCGCCTTGCAACAAATGCTCAACATCCATCATAACTACTTCAAGAAGCGGGCGCTACCTGGTAGCGTGGCCAAGATGATGCGACAATTGGCCCGCAAGTTACAAGGACAAAGTATCGATGTAGAAGAAGTTCAGGAAGAATTTAAAGAATATACAGGCCTCGCTTCGCCAATCTTAGATGACAACTATCAGTTAGAGGCCGAAGAACTACGCAAGAATATTTCAGCTCGTTTGATCGGGCAAGAGCAGGCCGTAGAGCGACTTAGTCAATTGATTCATTTGCTCAAGGCCAAATTGCAGAACCCTAACCGCCCGCTGGCTTCCTTTCTATTTATTGGACCAACGGGAGTGGGAAAAACCGAAGCGGCCAAAGTTATTTGTGATTATTTGACTGGAGACCCCAAGCAACTCATTCGCTTTGATATGAATGAGTACAATGATTATAATGGTAGTAGTCGATTGTTGGGCACTTATGCCCAACCCGAAGGCCAATTAGGGGCAAAGCTTCGCTACAATCCCTTTGGAATTCTCCTTTTTGATGAGATTGAAAAAGCTCACCCCTTGGTGCATGATCTTCTATTACAGATCTTGGATGATGGTCGCTTGAGTGATGCCCTAGGGCGTCCGATAGACTTCAGCAATACCATCATCATTATGACCTCTAATATCGGAGCAGAAGATTTGGACCGTCGTCTGGGATTTGGAAATAGTCCCGATGAGCAAGCAGCTATTTATCGCAGAGCAGTAGAAAACTTCTTCCGTCCAGAGCTCATCAATCGCATTGAAGAGATTGTGATCTTCAATAGTTTAGAGCTGCCTCATATTTTGCAGATTGCCCAATTGCAAATCAAGCAACTACTGAGTAGAGATGGCTTTGTTCGACGAACCAGCATCCTCAATATTTCGGCAACAGCCCTAGAATGGGTGGCCAACAGAGGCTATAGCAAACGCATGGGCGGGCGGGCACTCAAAAGACAAATTGAGCGCGACCTTACAGCCTTTACAGCAGAAGAGCTGCTCAAAACCACGGGGGAACAACCCGTCATTTTTGATATTCAGCTCAAAGAAGACCGATTACAGGCCCGCATAGAAGAGTTGCGCTTTGCACAGCGATTGGAGCAGAGTGGATTGCCCAATATGCAGCAACTTGGTCCCTATGCTTATAAGGATTTACTCCGCAAAGTCGAACAGATGCAAAGCCTCCTTAGAGACAGTCAGGAGGAAGAAAGCCATTTTTATAGCAGCCAACCAGCACAAGAGCAATGGCACTTCTTTCAGCTTAAAGAACAATTAGAACAACTCAAAGAGCGCTTACAACATTTACTCTTAGAGTTTAAGAGCTTAAGTCAAGAAGTAACACCTTTACGCTTGAAAAACAGCGGTACTCGTAGTTTGCTTTACCAAAAAGCAACAGCTAGTCAGGAGCAGCTCAAGCAAGAGGCTGTTTTTGAAGATGCCGCTTTGGCCGAGTTGCGCTATGTCTATCAAAATGCCCCCGATCAATTTGGACGTAGCCAATCCCTTTATTTACAGCAGTTGCTTAAAGTTACTTTTCTGAGCATGGCTTGTCGCTTGGCACTGCAAGAAGAAACCGATAACATTTGCCTACATTTTGAATCGGCTATTGAAGGTCAAGGACAAAAAGAAATCGATTATTTGCAGACTAATTATGCTCGTTTATTAGAGTATTTGGACCTCAACTACCGAATGGAACCAGGAAAAATCTGGGTAGAAGGTTATGCGATTTACGATTTGTTCAAAAAAGAAGAAGGCTACCACCTCTTTTATCGTCCACAACAAACCGCTTTACCTATCCGTCTACGGATACAGTTTCAAGAGGAAGCACTAAGCGCAAGTCCTTTGGCAATTATTCGTTTGTACGATATCTGGATGGGCGAAGAACAGGCCCGTTCTACCCTAACCGATTTGCGAACCGCTTATACCAATCAAGCACAAATTAGTCCACAAGAATTAGCAGTCTTGCTTTATATTGCCCTAGACCCCTCCGATAAACAACTTTATATTTAAAGCCAAAGAAAAGGGCCGCTCCTCAGCTGAGGAGCGGCCCTTAATATTTAACTAAATGCTATCATTTACTTGAGATAAATGCGCTTATCGGTCAATTCATCCCAAAGTTTATTCACTTCTTGTTGCTTTTTGGCCTCTTCAGGACTGAGATCCAATTGCTTAACACTATAACTAGAGTTAATGCGCACCACATTGGGTTGCATTTGGCTCACTTTAAGACTATAAGCTGCCTGATCATTGTCTTTTCTGTTGCTAAACTCCTTAATCTCCTCCACTTTTCGGGGACCATCAAAGACCAAAAAGATCTCTTCTTCATCTTGCCCCAAAAAGCGATTATGATAATCTAAAGTACGCTTATCAGCATTACTAACCCAACGAATACTATGCCCCAACCAATCTTTGAGCTTGAGCGAAATCTTGCCCTCTTTCTCTTCAAATAGTCCCTTTACTTCAGCTTCATAGACCAAAGAAAAAGCATAGGGTTGCACAATATTCAATTGCTTAATTTCAACCGATTTTACGATCACTTCACGATCATCAAATCGACTACTAAGACTACGCTCTAAAGCTATTTTCAAGCTGTCTTGCCCTTCTTTATTGGCGGCTACCCAACTACTACGCTGCCCTGAGAACAAACCCGAAAGCTTAAGATCTCCCTTAATGACTGCATCACCATTTTTGGCTACAGTCAATTGTAGACGACGTTTACGGCTGTTATTTTTGCTATCCTTTAGTACTGCATCATTAAAGTTAATGGATTGCAAGCTGGCCTTTTTGTCATTTAGATTGAGCATGAAACAGCTTGTATTCTGCAATTCTGCAGGCAATTCATTGAGTCCTCCCGTAGGCGTAATAGTAAAGAGCGACCCATTTTCATCCTTAAAGATGAAAAGGTAAGAGCTAATCTGCGTAGCCGAAGGATAGTCCTTGTCAAATGGACCATCAAACCGGCTTTTGCCAATACCAAAATAGAACTCAATATTGTGGCGCTCAAAAAAGTCGCGATAAATGCAAAGTAATGTACTGAAGTCCGCTTTCTTATTGGTCAAAAAATAATCAATCCCCTCACTTTCTTCAAAATCTTTGAGACGCCCCACCAACTGCAACTCCTTAACCACAAAGTTATTCATCAAATAAGCCTTTTCTACTACACTTAACTCCTCTACCGACTTCTTAAAGGTTTTAGCCCCCTCCGCAAAAAGGTTTTCATAGAATAAACGCACCTTTTTCTTAGAACGAATGCGCACATCCATAAAGTCCGTGCTATACTGACGCAAAAGATCACTAAAGTTATTCACCTTCATGCTGCGATCAGCACGCAAAGCCAAAAAATCTAACTCATACACAAAATGCTCAAGTTCAGTCGTAAAAATAGTCCCAGATGTATTGGCCTCAGGTACCGCTTTTAGGTTTTTCATGTTCCATGTATAAAAGCGCTGCTCACCTCTTTGCTGAATATCTACGGCTGGCATCCCGTTATAAATCTGCCCCTTCAAGCCCACAGAAGTTGGAACCGAAATCTTAAATTCACTTTCCAAAACAGGATAATCCTTATACAAGGTAACAATGCGCCCCTGATCCGGAAATTTCGACTCAATGACCGTAATCTGCTCCATCTCATCCCCCGGCTCTAGCTTGGGCAATTTATAGATATAAGCATTTTTTTGCGTCTCATACAACTCATCATCTTCTTCAAAGGTAGGTTGCTCCAAGTCCCGAATGACCAAGTCCTCCACACGGCCATCTTTTCTACGAATGCGCACATCCACAAATTTCATCTGCACAAAATCACCAATTCGGCCCTTGAACTTGGGAATAATCAGATGCTCGTAATCCTCTGTAGCTTCCGCTTTCAAAAACTTAATATGCTGATACTCCTTATAGTTAGCCAGCTGCTCAATATAAGGGAAGGTTCCCGAAAACTCATTGCTACTATAAGTCGAGCTTTTCACAATCACAGCATCTTCCTGCTGCATCTCTGCGGGAATATCCCCCACTTTGGGCATCTCGCCCCCCCAATCATACTCACTAAAGGTTTGCCCCATCAGGCTGTTGGCACCCAAAAGCGCAAAAGACAAGAGTAAAAGGGGATACTTTCTGTTTTTCATAGCGTTAAAACAAATTAGTTGTTGATAAACTCATTTAATTTAATGTTTTGGGGCTGCCCCTCGCCTATCGGCTCGGGTCGGGCTGTGTCGCAGCTCGCAGGTCTGCTCGGCCCTTCAGCGCTGCGCGCTTTGGTCTGGCCCTGCGGGCCACTGCTGTCCATCCCTCAGCCGATATGGCCCAAGGGCCAAGGGCGGCTAGCCGCCCAAATTACCCAGCCCTAAAATCTTGGTCCACAAAGCTTGACAATAGGCTGGCGCCTTAAATAGACGAGAGCCATACCAAGAAAAAATCTCGCCATCTACCAAAAGTATTGGGATATTGGGCCAAATTTCTTTTAGCTCAGCTATGTGCTTTTCCTTAAAGGGATAGGGCTCCGAAGATAAGAAAATCAAATCAATTTTTTCTTTCTCCAATTCCTTTAGCGATAGACTAGGATAACGGTCCAAATGCCCCAAGGCATTTTTAAATCCCGCCCAATTCAACATTTCATCGATAAAGGTCTGCCTAGCCGCTAACATCCAGGGCTCCCGCCAAATAAAATAAGCAACCGATAATTTAGCTGAAGGCGCCTGATAAGCGGCCAAAGCCTGTTCAAAAGGAAGCAAAAGACTTTCGGCCCGCCCAGCTTTAGCTGTAATTTGACCCAAAGCCCGCATCATCTGCAGAGCCTGTGGCAAACGCTCTATATCCGAAATCCAAACTGGAAATTCTTGGGCCAAAAGTTCTATTTCCGCTTGAGTGTTTTCCTCTTTATTGGCAATAATTAAATCTGGCTGAAGCGCCCTAATTTTATCAATATCCAAGGTTTTGGTCCCGCCAATCCGCTCTTTTTTTCGCCACCAAGAGTTGGGGTGAATACAGAATTTGGTCAAAGCAATAACTTCTTGCTCCAAACCTAAATCAGCTAGCCATTCTGTTTGAGAAGGGACCAGGGATATAATGCGCTGAGGCCGCTCTGCTATAGCTACAGAGCGGCCCATTTGGTCGATATAAATCGGCATCTTTTAGTTTTCTTTTTTCTGGGCCATAATGCGCAAGACTTCAGCCTCTCCATTATGATATAGCCCTTCTTGCAGTTCTACTACCTCCTCTTTGAGAATGGAAAACTCAAAATCAGAGAAGATCTCTAGCATTTCTTCTTTCGTGAAAAGCATCTCCACATTTTGTGGACCACCTACAGCTGGATTTTTTTCTTGATAGGCCCGATGCCCCTTGGCAAACCCCTCTAAGAGCAAGAGCCCTCCTGGTTTAAGCAAATCGGCAGCTTTGCGCAGATAATCTGTCTTGAGATGAGGAGGAAAATGCGCATAGACCAAACCTAAAGCATCAAAGCTTTCTTTGGGATAATTGAGTGCTCCAAAATCGCCTAAATCGTAGCGCAAATCCAAGCCCTCTTTTTCGGCCCAAGCCAAGGCTTTTTGTTGGCCCTCCTCACTGAGGTCGCAGGCACAAACATCCCAACCATTTTGAGCGGCAAAAATAGCATTTCGGCCTTCGCCCTCGGCAATGAGCAAGATTTTCCCAGGTTCTACATCATGTAAATGAGCAGCAAAATAGCGATTGGGCCGACGGCCATAAGCAAAGTCTTCAGCGCCATAGCGCTGGTTCCAAAATTCTTTCATCTTTCCTTTTTTTGGGGAGGGGCGGTTTTATATTCGTTATGTTTTTTTTTGCGATCTACAGGTTTCAACTCTCAGACATATATCATTGCGAAGCAATACCATTGTTGCTGTAGGTTTCAACCTACAGTTATGGCCTAGCGATGCAAAAGGGTGGCCGCAGGCCAGACCGAAGCCCGAAGGGCTGAAGGGCCGAGCAGACCTGCGAGCCCTGAAGCGTAGCGCCGCAAGGCGAAGCCGCAGCGGAGGCCCCTAAAAAACAGAAAGGTCTCCAAATTCGCAAACTTGGAGACCTTAAACAAAACTTAAACCACAATATTGACCATGCGTTTGGGCACGACAATCACCTTGCGGATACTCTTACCTTCTATCCATTTTTGAACCTCTTCTAAAGCCAAGGCTTGTTCCTTAATGGCATCTTGGGCCAAGCCGTTGGGGAGCTCGATAGAAGCGCGTTTTTTACCATTTACGCAAACGGGATAAACAATGCTATCCTCCACCAAAAAGGCGGGATTAAAGCTAGGAAAAGCGCCTGTTTTGAAGACCGATTCCTGATGGCCCAAGGCCTGCCAAAGCTCTTCGGCTAAATGTGGGGCAAAGGGGGCGAGCAACAAAACAAAGCACTCTAGAATTTCGGCCTTATGGCAATCGAGATCGCGCAACTCATTGCTGAGCTTCATGAAATCGGAAACGCAGGTATTGAGCGAGAAGCTCTCGAGTCCATACTGCACTTGTTTGATGCAGTGATGCAAAGCCTTGCGTTCTTTAGCCGTAGGCGTTTCTTTTTGGACCAACCACTCCCCTTCTGGGCTGTAGAACAACAACCAAAGGCGGCGGAGGAATTTGGCTACGCCAGAAATTCCGCTGGTATTCCAAGGTTTAGAATCTTCTAGGGGGCCAAGGAACATTTCGTAGAGGCGGAAACAATCGCTACCGTAAAGGGCCACCATATCATCGGGATTGACCACATTATAATAGCGTTTAGACATCTTGCCAATTTCGCTATCCGTCACTAGCTGTCCAGCCTCATTATAGATAAACTCGGCATCGGCATAGCTAGGGCGCCATTCCAGGAATTGAGCAACGCCTTCTGTGCTCAAATATGAGTCATCTTGACCATAATTACTTACAAAATCGATATGCACAGGTAAAAGGGCAAAAGCTTCGGCTCCGCCATATTCTGCGATGCGGTCGGCAGAAACGAAAACTGTTTGGCCAGCTTCATTCTTTTCTTTGAGCATATAAATCTGCTCGATAATCCCCTGGATCATTCCTTGGTTGACCAGCTTTTTGTAGGGCTCTTGCGTGGGCACTTTGCCCAAATCGTAAAGGAATTTATGCCAAAAGCGAGAATACATCAAATGGCCCACGGCATGTTCTGCTCCACCGAGGTAAAGATCTACATCCTGCCAATAATTAACAGCCTCTTCAGAGAAGGGAGCGGTTTCATTTTTGGGGTCCATATAACGAAGGAAATACCAACTAGAGCCAGCAAAACCAGGCATCGTATCGGTTTCTCTTTTGTGTCCTTCTGGGGTATTTACCCAAGACTCCACTCTAGCCAAGGGAGAATGTCCATCGGCTGTAGGTTGGAAGTTATCTAGCTCGGGCAATTCTACGGGCAAAGCTGTTTCTACTTGCGTGAGGCCCTCTGCATCATAAGAAATAGGGAAAGGCTCGCCCCAATAGCGTTGGCGGCTAAAGTTGGCATCATGCAAGCGGAAATTCACTTTGCGCTGGCCAATATTTAGGGCTTCGAGCTTTTCGATAGCTTTGACAATGGCTGCTTTCACTTCTAGGCCATTAAGGAAATCGCTATTGATCAATTTGCCGATTTTTTGGCCCATTTCTGCATTGGGGTAGTCTGATTGATCAACTACGGGCAAAATATCTAGTCCAAAATGTTGGGCAAAGCGTTGATCGCGTTCATCATCAGAAGGAACCGCCATAATAGCGCCTGTGCCATAACCGGCCAAAACGTATTCACTGATCCAAATCGGCACTTTTTTGCCGGTAAATGGATGGATAGCATAACTACCCGTAAAGGCTCCGCTAATGGTTTTTACATCCATCATGCGATCGCGTTCCGAACGACCTTCAACATATTGGAGGTAAGCCTCAATTTCTTCTTTTTGTTCGGCAGTAGTTAATTTTTGGACCAGCTCATGCTCAGGAGCAAGCACCATGAAGCTCACCCCAAAAAGGGTATCGGGTCGGGTGGTAAAGACCTCGATTTTATCCTCTTTATTTTCTGTGAGGAAAAAGAGTTCTGCCCCTTCAGACCGACCGATCCAGTTGCGCTGCTGTGTTTTGAGCGCCTCCGAAAACTCTACAGTATCTAATCCATCAAGTAGGCGTTGGGCATAAGCCGTGATGCGCAAAGCCCATTGCATCATTGGTTTTTGAACCACAGGAAAGCCTCCACGTTCCGAACGGCCATCCTTAATTTCGTCATTGGCCAAAACGGTTCCTAGCTCCTCGCACCAGTTTACATAGCCTACTTTGCGGTAAGCTAGACGATAATTCATGAGCACCTCTTCCTTCTCTTGGGCTGAAAAGCCCTGCCATTCGGCAGCAGAGAAAGCTGTTTCATGGCTATGTGCAGCGGCTACGGCTTCTGAGCCAGCTTGCTCAAACTGACGAATGAGTTCAGTTACGGGCAAGGCCTTATCTGCTGTTTTGTCATAATAATGCTCAAACAACCAGATAAAAATCTGCTGTGTCCATTTATAGTAATCAGGAGAAGAAGTATTAACAGAGCGATCCCAATCATAGCTAAAGCCCAGTTTATCGAGCTGTTGGCGATAGCGGCCTACATTTTCGGCCGTAGATACTGCAGGGTGCACTCCTGTTTGAATCGCGTATTGCTCGGCTGGTAAACCAAAGGCATCATAGCCCATAGGGTGCAGCACATTAAAGCCCGAAAGGCGCTTATAACGAGCAAAAATATCACTAGCAATATACCCTAAGGGGTGGCCCACATGCAAACCTGCCCCAGAGGGATAAGGAAACATATCGAGCACATAATATTTGGGTTTGTCTGAGGTAGTTGGAGTTTGGTAGGTCTTATTTTCTTTCCAATAGGATCTCCATTTTTCTTCGATCTCCTGTGGCCTATATTCCATTTTTTTTCTTGTCTTGAATGATGCAAAATGAATTCGATCTAAGGGCGCAAATTAGCCAAGTTTTGGCTTTTTTCAAAGAATCGTTTAAACTGAACGTATTTTAAGCGTTTTTATTGTTTTTTGGGGCCTGCCGCCTTCGGCGGCCGGGCCCTTGCAGGGCTCGCAGGTCTGCTCGGCCCTTCAGCCCTTCGGGCTTCGGTCTGGCCTGACGGCCACCCTTTCAGGCCCCTAGGCCGTTTGGCCTTCGGCCACCCCTAGGGCCAAGGCCCTAGGCTATTGAAAAAATTGTCATCCCCTCATTCGAGGGGATTTTTCTTTGCCGTTGTGGTTGGGCCATTGTTGTTTTTCTTGCTGCGAACCTTTTCCATTTTTATAGCAAACAAGGGCTTTAGCCCGCCAGTTTGCTCAGTCTACAACCATGGGCTTCAGCCCATGGGCCCAAAACCGCCCAGCTACCGAAGCTGAAAGCCAAAAGAAAAAAGACAGTTGAGCGGCCTAGCGATGTGCAGCAGTGGCCGCAGGCCAGACCAAGGCCGTCAGGCCGCAGGGCCGAGCGAATAGCGAGCTGCCGAACGTAGCGCCCGCCGAAGGCGGGAGGCCCCAACTACCAATCAATACAGATGGGGCAACTAGTACGGATGAACGCCTATCTACCAATCGAAAATTAAATTTTCAGGAATAGGTTGTCTCTGATTTAGATAAGTAATTGGGACTTTAATTCGTGAAATATTTACAGCTTGTAATGTATCTTCTTTCCATATAATTAAATACCCCATTCGACTGTCTTTTTGAATGACAACAAATCTATAACCATAGGTTTCTCCTCTGTGATTTAAGACTGGCGATAACGCATTTATCTTTTCATCTAAAAGGAGCTTTAGTACTCTCATCCATTCTTCATCCATCATACTTGTTTAATTGTGGCTTACTAAATAATTTAAGTACAGGACAATATTCAATGAGTTCATATTTATTTTGTTTGGAAAACAGCTAGATAAGCTGGCTCTAGATTAAAAAATTCGAGTATATCGACTTAGGATTATTTAACCACTCTAAAAACAGTTTTCCATCTGCTGTAGCCAGTGGAAATCCTTCTACGGACTGATATAATATCTCATCCCAATGTGCTATAAATGAACTTGTGGATATTTTCAAGATAGGCGCACCATAAGTTAATTGTAAAAATACCTCCTCATGTTCAGACAAAGACGATTTTTTCAAACGAGCCTCAATATCTACTGGCCATAATTCATCCCATTTAAGGTTGTAGGCTGTCTCAAAAGTATCCCAAGCGATATTTCCTAGATAAGAAGTAGCCCGATAGTCAAATATTTCAATTAAATGGAAATATTCAATTATTCCCTTTCCTGCAGCCTCCTCCACTAAGCTAAAATCAGCAGCAAAGGGCGCTAATAATGGATGTTCTAGATCTTTCATATTTAATTTGATTTCCTAATCGTTTTGGCTAGCGGTTCTTGGTTTATTTCTTCTATGAGCAGAAAAAGTTGAGGGACTAGTTTGCCGTTTTACCAGTCTTCAAGATTCAGATCTTCATAAATATCAGACTCTAAATAAGAGCTTTTAGCTGAGTTATAAGAGCTGCGTTTTTGGCTATCAGCATCATATTTTATGATTGTTTGTAGGATAGTCTCGCCATAGCCTATAGGGTGACTTGTAATTTGAACTATAGTAGAATTATCAAACAACATATAATGATCTAACTCATCATAGTGGTATCGTACATCAACAAGTTTAGCCTCTTTTCTTTGTTCATCAAAAGATATATCTACCTCTCTAAATAGAGACAGGTCAAATTCTTTTCTATCCTTACGAGAGAAAGTCCCCCCATTAAAAAAGATTACCGTCTGGCTATTTTCTCTCAGTATAAGTAATTCTATACCTGAAAACCGTAGATCATCGTAGCCTATATGATCTTTAGCGCTTCTACAATACACTTTATCCATAGTCTTAAATTATTACCTATTAAAACTTAATACAATTAGACGCTCACAATAAAAAAGGCTACTGCTCCTCAGTAGCCTTTCACTTTTACTCCATACGGACCAATTTAGGATAAAATCGGCCTAAAACATTTACTAAATCGGTTTGTGCGGCGATGACTGACTCAATATCTTTATAAGCATCTGGAGATTCATCCAATCCGCCACCAATAAGTTCTACTCCTGCATTTTTCAGGATAGCCTTCATTTCTGCCTTAGAAAAGGTTTCGGTTGCTTGTCGGCGAGACATTTTTCGGCCAGCGCCATGCGAGGCAGAGCCTAAAGCTGCGGCCAAGCCCTTACCTTCTACCAAAAAGGCGGGAGCCGTCATAGAACCAGGGATTACGCCTAGCTCGCCAGCAGCAGCGGGAGTTGCTCCTTTACGGTGAACAATTAGCTCCTTGCCATTATGGACCTCTTTCCAGGCGAAATTATGGTGGTTTTCCACTCGGACATAAGGTTGTAGCCCTAAGCCTTCTGCCATTCGGCGATGGATATGATGATGACAGGCCGAGGCATAATCACCAGCCATATTCATGGCCATCCAATATTCTTGACCTTCGGCCTCCTCCATATTGAACCAAGACAGATGCGCATATTCTTTAGGCAATTGGCGTTTTTTCTGAGCTAGGCGGCTATAATGATTCGCTAAAAAGGCCCCAAAACCTCTAGATCCGCTATGGGTTAAGAGGGTTAAGTAACGGCCTTTGGGCAAACCAAAACGCTCTGTTTCCAAATCTAAATAGCCCCATTCTACAAAGTGGTTTCCCCCACCAGAAGAGCCAATTTGGGCATAAGCCTTATCCTTCATTTTTCTTAGGATGGCCAATTGTCCAAATTCGGAGCGATCAAAGAAATCATCCCCTCTTTTGTTGTCTTCAAAAGTAGCTTTACCAAAGCGGCTATGTAGATTCAAGCTTTTTAGCAGCTGGGCTCTTTCTTTTTCCAGAAAATCGCTAGGGGCTTCAAAAATACTCATACACATTCGGCAACCGATGTCTACACCTACGGCATAGGGAATAATGGCATTTTCGGTAGCCAAGACCCCGCCGATAGGCAAACCATAGCCGTGATGGGCATCAGGCATAAGGGCGCCAGCTTTGGTAATGGGCAAACGCATAGCGTTTTTCATTTGGTCCAAAGCATTTTGAGCAATTTGTTCTACCCCAAAAATGGGGAAGTCTTTATCCACAAAATCATATTGGGGGACCTCCGCTTGATAGTCCAGTACTTTTAGGGCCAAGGGACCAAGAACCGCATCTTGTCGATAGGCCTCGGCATCTTTCCATAGCTTGGCCAAAAGGGCCATTTTTTCTTCTTTGGGCGTATACTTATAATGTTTCCCTACGGCCAACATGGCCATGCTTCTCAATACGGCATCTTTATATCCTAGAGCCGCAATTTCTTTTGATTTTAATTTTTCTTTCTTTGCCACGATATTATTTTTTATTTGACGGCTTGTTAAAGCCCCCCTTTGGCAAAAAAATTCCCTAGGCCTAAAAAAAAGTTAAATCTAATACCACTGCTAGCCTAAGCCAGCAATTGCTCTAAACGTAATTTCCACTTTTCCCAATCTGGCAGGAGCAAGGTCTGCAACTCAAAAAATGCCTGATTGTGATGAGGATGCAACAAATGACAAAGCTCATGTATAATCACATACTCGATGCAACGCTTAGGGGCCATAATCAACTCTGGATTGAGAATGATTTTCCCCTTAGGCGTACAACTCCCCCATCGACTGGGCATCTCTCTTAACTGTATGGCGCTTGGCCCTTCGTGAAAGGACTTAAAGCGCTGAATTAAAGGCGCAGCAATTTCTTTAAACTTATGATCGGCCCGCTCCCGATACCAAGCTAAAAGCAAGTCTTTTGCCTTGGCCTTCTCTTTAGTATGCACTTCTATATAGCGCCCCCGATACTTTACGCCCTGCTGCCCCTCCGAAAGGATGACTTTGAGCAAGTACTGCCGCCCCATATATAAATGCGTTTCCCCACTGACATAGGTCCGCTCTGTCCGCCTAGGATGAAAGGATAAAAAGTAACTCAATTGCTTGATGATCCAAGGCGCCCGCTTATGCACCTTCTCCCGAATTAGCGCCAAGGAGGTCTCTGGCGGCACCTTTACAATCACTTGCATTTCTGGCGTGACCGTTATCCCCAAAGATTTACGGTCCACATACTTGATTTCATAAGTGATCTGCTTGGAACCAAAGGCAATGACATCCGTCATGATTTATATCTCTTTTTGGCATTGGCAATAATACGATCTACTAAATGATCGACCTGCTTATAATCAGGCGATAAGCCCTCTGCCTCTAAACTATCAATTAAAATATCCCCTAAATCTCTAGACATTTCATTTTGTACATCCTGTTTTTGTACCCAATCCACGACAATCATATCCTTTATGAGCTGATCGCTAGTTAAGGCAAAAGCTAAGGCTAACTGTTGTTTTTTCTCTGCTTCTAGCTCCAAGGGGGCCAAGTTTTCTAACTCCTCCAAAGCCAAACCATAAAAGGCTTGTGCCTCCGAATGCCCAGCCAATGCCGCCGGCAAACTACTATCTTCCCGATTCAAGACCTTTTGCATCAGGTCCTTGAGCTTGTTGAGATATTGTAGTTCTGTCATTCGCTTTTCCTTAAAGTCTCGTATAGCCTCTTCTAACATCTCCGAGAATTTGCGGTAAAAAGCAGGATCCTCTTCTAGCCGCTCACTAATGTGCTTGGCCGTCCGAGAAGCTATTTTATCCGCCTTGGCCCGATCGCCTATAGTTTTTTCTACCTCTTCCTGAAAGGCCTCGGTATCAAAGATATCGACCATGCTTACAATTTGCTCTACTCCCGAACTACTGATGTGCTGATCGATCAACTTCTGTATCTGGCCCTCATAGCGCCTGTAATCTACCTGATCGGAATAGCGAGTGAGTACGGCCTTCCGCAGCTTTAAGAAAAAGGCTAAATCCTCCTTGTATTGGGCCAGTTGATTTTTAGGCTCCTCCTTATGAAAGGCAGCAGAAGATAAGGCCATTTTCAATGTCCGCGCATAAGCCCGCAGCTTATCATAAAAGCTGAGGCGAATGGCTTCATCTGCCAAAAGCTGTTGGTAAGCTTCTGCATCTCGCTTGTTTTTGACCGTTTTGAAAAGGTCCCAAAGCTCAGCATGCCGCTGCGGCAATTTGCCAATCTCTTCCTTAATATCGGTTAAGGTACCCTTCAAGTCATCAGGATCAAAGTCATCAAAGGAGGCGTAAATGGCCAAAGCATCATCTAAGGCTCCTAATACCCCATAGTAATCAATGATGTACCCATAGTCCTTGTCCGGATGGACCCGATTGACCCGCGCTATGGCCTGCAATAGACTATGATTGCGGAGGTTTCTGGTCAAATATAATACGGTATTCTGTGGCGCATCAAAACCAGTCAATAGCTTATCAACAACAATGATGATCTCAGGATGCTCCTCGTTTTTATAGCGATTGACGATGTTCTTCTGATAACGACTGGCATTTCCATGCTCTTCCATCATCCTTTTCCAAAAGGACTTTAGCCGATCAGAACTGGCCCCATAAGCACTATCTTCTCCCTCCCGATCATCTATGGCCGAGATGACGACCTCACTACTGACCCAATTGGTGGCATCCAAAAATTCTTTGTACTTGATGGCCGTCTCTTTGTTGGGAGCGACTAATTGCCCCTTAAAGCCCGTTCCCCGGAAGTTCTCTTTAAAATGCTTGGCAATATCCCAAGCCTGCGCATAAACCTTCTGATCCGCCTTATTGAGCTGATCCGCTCGACTAAATTTCTTTTTCAAATCCTTGCGCTCATATTCCGTTAAGGGCTCCGCAATCATCGAAAAGAAGTTATCTAAAGCGGCCGCATTTACGGTTTGGGCCGTATGCCGCCCCTCATAGAGCAAGGGCACAACTGCCCCATCCTTGACGGCCTGATCGACGGTATAATGATCGATCAAGGTCCCAAACTTGCTCAAGGTGTTTTTGTCTTTCTTGAATAAAGGAGTTCCCGTCAAGGCAATAAAGCAAGCATTGGGTAATACCCGCTCCATATTGACATTGAAGGTTCCATGTTGTGTGCGGTGGCCCTCATCCACCAAAACAAAGATATTGGGACTCTGCAAGGGCTGGCTCATTTTCTTTACTGCGGTCTCAAACTTATTGATGACCGTGGTAATGACCACATCCCCATCTTCTTCTAAGAGCCTCACCAACTGCTTGCCCGTCTTTGCATTCTCTACGGGCATCCCACATTTCTGAAAGGTTTTGGTGATTTGCTCATCCAAATCCGTGCGGTCCGTTACGAGTACGATCTTCGGATTCTTGATTTGTGGATCCATCACAATGGCCTGCGCCAATAGCACCATGGTTAGCGATTTACCCGAACCCTGTGTATGCCAAATCACGCCCCCTGAACGCTTGCCCGCCTGTATGGGCCGCAATTGCTCCATTGCCTTGGCCACCGCAAAATACTGCTGGTAGCGAGCTAGTTTCTTTACCCCATTGTCATAAAGAATGAAGTTGCGCACAAAGTCTAATAAACGCTCAGGCCGAAACAAACCATAAAGGTAGGCATCCTGCGGACTAGGCGCTATGGGCTCTGCCCCCAAAGCATCAAAGTACTGACGAACATAGCGATAGCGCTCCTCAAAAAGGGCATTTTTAGTTGCTTCGCTTAATGGGCGGTTCTTTAGGGCATATAGCTGCTGCTCATAGTCTTGCTTGGCCTGCGCATTGGCAAATTTCTCTTGCCAGTGCGACCAGAATTTCTCTGCGGTGCCATTGGTGGCGTACTTGCCCGAATTGGTCGAGATGCTTAATAAGATTTGTGCATAGACATACAAATTCCGTATCCCATCCTCTTGCTGATTGCGCAAATGCTGAGAAATGGCCTGCGCTATGGGCTGCTTCATATCGGGCCGCTTGCATTCTATGATGCCCAAGGGAATCCCATTGACAAAAAGGACAATATCTGGCCGATAATGATCCCGACGACCCGTACGCAAAACAGAATACTCTTCTGTTAGATGAAAACAGTTGCGCTCTGGATGCTCAAAGTCGATATACTTTAGGTTGTAGCTCTTTTTTTGGCCCGCTATGGATTGCTCTAAGGATATTCCCGCCGTCAATAGATCATAGAGCTTTTGACTAGCCGTAATATATCCCTCTGCCAAAGGCAAACTACTCAAGCGGCGAATGGCCTGCCCTATATTGGCCTCCGAAAAGTCTATTTGCTGGCCTGCCCGCTCTATCTTGTTGAGCCGCTTGAGCTGCTGCGCCAAGATGTTTTCTAATAATACGGTCCGATGACTGCCCCCTCTTGCTTGCAAACAAGCAGAAGGCGATAAATAACGGTAGCCCATATTGATTAGGAGGGCCAAGGCCGGTATTTGCGAGATATGATCTTCTTTAAAGGATGGTCTTTGCATTGTTCTTATGTTTAATGTTTGTCTGTAATGCGTTTTTCTATATGGCCGAAGCGCAGAGCTTTCATTTGGCCTAGCGATGTGCAGCAGTGCGGCGCAGCCGCAGACCAAGGCGCTGCAAGCGCCGCAGGGCCGAGCAGACCTGCGAGCTGCGAAACGTAGCGCCGCAAGGCGAAGCCGCAGCGGAGGCCCCTAAATAACAATAAACTCCCCCCCTTGCTGCCTAGGGACAAGCCCCTAGGCTAGCTTTTTCGGACAGCCCTCTAAAGAGGGCCTTGGGATAAAGCCCTTCTTGGCTATAACTATTTGGCAAGGCGACCTATATCATTTGAGGCCCTTTAGGGCTGACTGCAGATGGATTAGCCTAGGGGCTTGTCCCTAGGCGATGATTGGCAAAGCCTTCCTCCAAACAGCCCTTTCTTCCCCCCTCAATATAATAACATTTGCTAAACCAACCGCTTCCGCCCCATCAATAACTGCTGCATTAACCCCCGCTTTTGCAGACGATACTGCCCCAACTTGGCCCCCAATAAACTTAACTCCCGATCCGCAGTGTTTAATACCGCCGCAATGGCCTTTTGCTCAGGAAGAGGGGGAAGGGGGATTTTTAATGAAAAGAAACTTCCTTTATTCACATTTAGAAGTCCATCACCTCTAGCTCCTGAAGTAATAATTTGCTTCAACTGTTTATCTAAACCATGGTTTGAGAACCAATGCTGATAAAACATATTGTCAATATCTGCATCTACCTTAGCCCTAAAACTAATGTAAACAAAAGGTACTAGTGCTGAGTCGTATTTTCGTAATAGATAAACGCAGCCCATAGGATAAGTCTTTGAGTTTCCTTTGTTATATGCAAAATCCCCCTTTGTTAACAACCTGTATTTACTCAAGCTTTTTCCTGCAATAACTCTATCAAACTTACTACGCTGTGAGACAAATCCTATTTTTGCTGATATAGTTAGTGGTTCATGATCTCCGCCATCATTTATCTCCTTAATTTCTTCAAATACATCCCCCAACTTCACCCGCTCCCATTCCCCCGCAAAGCCCGGCAAACGCTGCCTGCCCGTCAACAACTGCTGCATTAAGCCCTTCTTTTGCTCCTCTTTTTGGGCAATCAAACGCTCTAATAGGGCAATGCCCCGATCCCATTGCGATAGACAGTCCGCTATGCGAGCCTGCTCAGGGAGAGGGGGAAGGGGGATTTTAATTTTTAAAAAGCTTTTTTTAGAGATATTCTTCATGCTATTGCTTGTACCTGTAGCTTTCATCTTTAATTTATATCGGTACAACCCAGAGTTTAACAGTAAATTCAAATGTTTTGAATTGACAATATCATGATTTAACTCAGTCATCCATAATCTATCTGGTAGATATAGGTTGTCATAAGACTGATGAATATATGCACAAGCACCAACCAAATTAGGCGCATTCATTCTGCTTATTAAAAGTTCTCCCCCCACAAGGGTTTGTTTAGCTCGTTTAAGCTCCTTTACCTTAGTTATAGCCTTGTTCTCTAGTGGATATAAAATACCTCCAAATACTGCACTAGTTTTTAGAACTCCTTTTTCATTTAAAGACGCAGGGTAATTTTCTGTATTTACAGAAACTCCTGACCTTAAATTTTTCACCACATCCCCCAACTTCACCACCTCCCAATCCTCAGGAATCAGTCCCAGCTTTGTTTGTTTATATTCCGTCTTCATCATAGTCCCAACTGTTTTAAATAGCCCTGCATCTCGGCTTCCACCGCCTTCAATTCTGCTTCTAGCGCTCCAATCTCCTTTTGCACAGCGGCCATATCTACGGGCGCTTCCTCCTCAAAGGTATCTACATAGCGGGGAATATTGAGGTTAAAATCATTCTCCTCGATCTCCTCAAAGCTGGCCAGATAGCTATATTTATCCTCAACTACCCCCAGGGCATAATCTCCAGCCTTATAGGCCCGATAAGTCGCCACGATTTTCTCTAGGTCTTGCTCGCCTAGGCGGTTTTGCTTTTTGCCGGCCTCAAAACCTTGACTCCCATCAATAAAGAGGACCGAGCGATCTGTTTGCCGGGCCTTGCTAAAGACCAGAATAGCGGCGGGAATCCCCGTTCCATAAAAGAGGTTGGCCGGCAAGCCAATCACGGCATCCAAGAGGTTCTCCTCAATCACTTGCTTTCTGATCTTGCCCTCCGAACTGCCTCTAAAAAGCACCCCATGCGGCACCACCACAATGGCCAGCCCCTTTTGCGCATAAGTCGACTCGATCATATGGCTAATAAAGGCCCAATCGCCCTTGCTCTTGGGGGGCAGTCCCCGCCAAAAACGATTGTAGGGATCGGCCTCCGCTTCTTCATATCCCCATTTATCCAAAGAAAAAGGGGGATTGGCCACCACCGTATCAAATTTCATCAGCTCATCCCCTTCCTTATGTTTGGGGTTGCGCAGGGTATCGCCCCAACGGATGGTCGCATCATCAAAGCCATGCAAAAACATATTCATAATGGCCATGGCCCAGGTGCTGCCATTGGCCTCCTGCCCATAGAGCGAAACATCCTTACTGCCCACCTCTTTAGCCGCCTTAATCAATAGAGAACCAGAGCCGCAAGTAGGGTCATAAATGCGGACCCCAGGCCCCTGCTTGCTCAATCGAGCCACCAAAGTAGAGACCTCGCTGGGGGTATAAAACTCCCCGGCCTTCTTGCCCGCATCTCCCGCAAAGTTCTGAATCAGATACTCATAGGCATCTCCAATCACATCATTGCCCTCCAAATGCTCCGGCCGCAGGTCCAGACTATTAAAGTCTTTCAGCAAATTCTTTAGGCGGACATTCTTATCTTTAACATCCCCCAAATTGCTGCTATTAAACGATACATTTCTGAATATTCCAGAGCCTTCTCCGCTCAGCTTTTCGGGATTCGCCTCTTCCAATTTCGCCAAAGCCTTATCAATCAACTCCCCAATATCTACTGCATTTCGCTGCTCATAGAGGTAGGCAAAATTACTTTTTTCGGGCAACTTAAAGCGCTCTCGCTCCATGGCCCGCTGCACTCGCTGCTCATTCCCCTCATATTTATCCATATAAAAGGCCCGTTTAGCATCATGCACCGAGCTCACATACTTCAAAAAGAGCATGGTCAGAATATAATCTTTATACTGGCTGGGGTCAATCACCCCTCTAAAGGTATCGCAGGCCTTCCAAACCACCTGGTTAATCTCTGCTGTAGTTAGTTTTTTACTCACTGTTTCTTGCTTTCTTCGGTCTATATATAATGCGCCTAAAGTAAGGCTTTCAGTAAGCTTGAGCAAGTTTTTTTTGAGGCGAGATGCTGCTGTTTTTTTTGGGGCCTCCGCTGCGGCTTCGCCTTGCGGCGCTACGCTTTGGGGCTCGCTATTCGCTCGGCCCTGCGGCGGCTTTGCCGCCTTGGTCTGGCCTGACGGCCACCCCGCCGCATCGCTAGGCCTGCGGCCCTTCGGGCCTGCTACATGGGGCTGTAGGTTAAAACCTACAGCCATACAACAAAAAACATCCTAGATACATAACGTGGAGGGTTAAAACCCTCCACAGCTTTTAACCATCCTCACAACTGCTGCATTTATGATTGAGGCAGCCTAGAACATGTTTATTTATGGAGGGTTTTAACCCTCCATACTATATTAAATGCATTCGTTAATTGGCTGTAGGTTTTAACCTACCTAAAACATGTTTATTTATGGAGGGTTTTAACCCTCTATACTATATTAAATGCATTCGTTAATTGGCTGTAGGTTTTAACCTACAGTATATTCCAGCCGCTACCCCCATCCCCTACAACAACCATCAACCGAAGCACAAAAAAGCCCCCTCGAAGGAGGGGGCGACCAATACCTTAGCCTAGGGCCTTGGCCCTAGGGGCATGTATCCTCTAGCCTATATCTCGGCCAAGATGGCCGAAGGCCAAAAGGCCCAGCGCTGCGGAGGGGTGGCCGAAGGCCAGACCGAGCGGGCAAAGCCCGCGAAGGGCCGAACAGTCTTGTGAGCCCCGCAGCATAGCGGCGGCCGACCTAGCCAAAGGCTAGCCGGCCGCGGGCCCCAAAAAATGGAGCATAAAAAAGAGAGAAAAAATAATATTTTTTTAGAGGGGTAATAAATGTCACAAACACAACAGACAACACAAGCTATGTGACAGAATGCAAGTAAAAATAAAACTTAACACCACATCGAGCAATACTAGCAAAACTTAATTCTACAAGAAAGCCGATATCAAAAAGAATCGGCCTAAAGAAGACCATTAACTTAAACAAAAATGTTGTCGTTTTATAAAAATGAACATTTGAAGGAGGGAACCAAAATCCCTAATTTTGCATCTAGTAGAACGTATTTTCTTATTTAACCTCCTTCCAGAACCAAAACCATGCAAAACACGCAATTATGGGCATTTATTTTGTTTCTTTTTTTTGGACAAAATAGTTGGGCCCAAAACTTTGATGATTACCGCTGTCTTAGATCCAGCGGTGAAGTTCCCGAACGATTTTCCTTAAGCTCGGCACAAAAGTACGAGCTAGGATTGGCCCAATTGGATGAGGGCCTAAGCAACAAAGACCGAAAAACCCAAGAAAAGTACCAGCAAAAGGCCATTTACACCATTGACGATTTGCTTCGTTCTGGTAAAGTATTATTTGGCACGCCCCTCAATGATTATGTCAATCGGGTGGGTAATCGTTTGTTGGAGCACACTCCTGAACTCAAAGGCAAGGTTGATTTTTTCATTATTCGCTCTTCTGCAGTCAATGCTTTTGCTACGGCAACGGGTTTGGTCTGCATCAATATGGGACTTTTGGCCCAATTGGAGAATGAGGCCCAACTAGCTTTTGTACTTTCTCATGAGCTCATGCACGTACAAAAGCAGCATGGTTTGAGTCAGTATGAAAAAGACATTGCCATTCTCAAGGAGAACCGTCAGCGCAGTCTTTTTAAGAAAACGGACTTTAACAGCGCCCTGCTTGAGTCTAACTCTTACTCTAGAGAACTAGAATTTGAAGCGGATAAGGGAGGCTTAGAAATTTTCCTCAAAACGCCTTATAGTGTAGATGCATTAGAGTCTTCTTTTCAGATGCTCTATTACTCTTATTTGCTTTATGACACGACTCGCTTTGATGTTAATTACTACAATGAGGGAAGTTGCCAGCTAGATCCTTCTTTATTTTTGGCTAAAGACAGCCTAAAGCATATTTCGGCTTGGGTAGATGACGCAGAAAACACAGATACCTTAAAAAGCACTCACCCCAGTACGCTTCGCCGTTGGGAGATTGTCAAGGAAGCGATTGCGGGCAAAACTGCTGGCGATAAATTGTTTATTGAGCCTCAGGCAGATTTTGAGCGCATGCGTAAAATAGCGCGCTTTGAATTGGCCAGCTACTACCTACATAATTTCCGTTTTGAGGATGCGCTTTATGTGGTCCAATTGCTACGCAAAGAAGAGCCCAACAGCCGCTACTTGAGAGAAGTGGAAGTACAGGCCCTACATGCTATTTCTCGTTTTTCTATGTATGAGTCTAGAAGCTTTCTCTCTAGTGACCATCGTCGTCAGCGAAAAATTTATCAGAATATTGAAGGCGGACAACAGCAAATTTACTTTATGAGCAGCAATCTTCGGACGGTAGAGCTAGCTGCTTTAGCCCTTTACAAGGCTTGGAAGCTGCATAAGGACTATCCAGAAGATCGTTACATCTTCGATTATTACCGCGATGCTATCTATGTCTTGCAACAGCATATTCCCAGCTTTGAGCAATTGCCCAAAGCCATGCAAGAGGCCGAAATTAAGGCCTATTTGGCCAAGGCCCCTGCAGCACAAGACTACTCTGTACCTAAGGTGACCAAAGATAGCCTTATCGAGGTGCTTCAGGATGCAAATATTGAGGTTCTTTTTGATAGCTACCGCAAAGAATATGGCTACAGTAATTTAGACCAAGGCTATAATCTTGCCCGTTATATTCTTTCGGACCTAATGCAAGATGAGGACTTTGAGGACTATTATAGCCGTACGGAAGATTATCATGAGGCGCAGGAAGAACGAGACTCGCTCTACAATGTAGAATCAGAACGCCGCAAAGCTGCCAAAGAAGAGGTAGATCGCAACTTGGGCATTGACTCTATTCTTTATGTCAATCCTTATATGTTGAGCTTGAAGCGCAAAAAGGTTTGGACGCACGATGATATTTCTATTGATTTTCAGAGTAACCATCAATTGCTTCAAAAATTTTATACTGAAGTACATAAAACTGCTGATCAAATTGGACTTTCTGTGCAAATCTTAGATACTAGAGAACTTGAGGAGTTAACTGCAGACCGATATGCTGATGTGGCGACCCTCAAAGATTGGATTCGTCTTCGAATGAATATTGAGGATCGCAATCACCCTGTATTTAACCAAAGAGAGGTGGATGAAATTTGTGCAAAGTATGGTAGTCCTTATATCGTAACAGGTGGTTATATGCAACAAAGCTATGATGGAAAAAGATTAGCTCGTCGTAGAAAAATCACCTATGGAGTTTACGGAGGCCTTGTTGCTAGTAGTGCGGCTCTAATGCTTACAGCCCCCTCTTCAACAAGCTCATCAGCCCAGGTAGGGATGTCTATTGCTGTAGTTTCAGGAGTAGGTCTGTTCTTTCAAGCGCTTCTCCATCCTATCAACAATGCTCGCGCTACAGGTAATCAGCTTTACTTCTCTACCATCTTCAACACTCAAAACTCTACTTATGAGACCTTAGGAGTCAATAGCAATGCACTACATAAAGGAGTTGGCAATATATCTAAATCTGTTAAAAAACAAATTCGTAAAGACCTCAAACGCATCAAAGCGGAAGATAAATAAGCTATTTATATGAAATCACTAATTTGCAGCTTTTTGCTGCTTTTCCTAGGGCTACAATTGCAGGCCCAAGATATATATTATCCAGATTTGGCTGCCTTTCTAAATAATGAGGGACAAAAAATTAGCAAAATTAAAAAAGCTAAATTCATCAATATTTATGAAGATTTTTTCCAGTATGAAGTTAATGCTCAACTGGAAAATGGAGACGAAGTAAAAAGTCTTTGGAATTTTCAAGGCCCTAGCTTTATCAAACGTGATGGAGATGTCTACTGCCTCAAGCGCACAAGAATGGGAACCTACGGAAGTACTTATGTTTATCAAGACGATATCTATAAGCTAAAAACTGTTGGCAACTTCTTCTATTTCCGCCAACCCAGTCAAGGACATTTGTTTCTAGAGGAATTTAAGACGAAATATCAATATAGAATCAAAACAGATCGAAACGAGGAATATGTAGCTATGTTGATAATGGGAGCAAATAAAAACTACTGGGGGCTCATCAACCAAAATTACATCATGAACAGCCTTGCTAATATGGCGGAAACGAATAACATCAGTGCAGATCTTTACCGCCACTGCCGCAAGTTTGTAGAAGACAAAGCAGAGCATGAAGGTATTGAGTATAGCGAAGCCTCTTTCAGCATGAAAGAATTCGAAAACATCCTTTACCAATACGAAAGAGGAGAACTCTAATGCTGAATTTAAAGCGCCCTCAGGGGCGCTTTTTTTGTCTATAGTATAGACAAAAAAAGCCTCTTTTAAATCAGTTTATTATCTTCCAAAGAAAAAGATGAAATACCTTGTACTTTTTCTGTGCTTCATTAGTAACTTATCCCTAAAAGGCCAACCTTTACGTGCCTATGAGAAAGCCGCCCAAGCGGCCTTGGAGCGGACAGATTATTACAATGCCATTTATTACTATGAGGCCGTTTTGCAGAGCAAGCAAAAGCCGGCCGTTTATTGGAACTATGCCCAGGCATTGGCGGGAGCTTTTGCGCATGAGCAGGCCGCCCAGGCCTATGCCCAAGCAGAGGAACAAGCGGCAAATTATCCCAACTTCTATTATTGTTATGGCTTGAGTTTGCAGCAGTCGGGCCAATATGAGCAGGCGCAAGCCATCTGGGAAAAGCAAGAGCTGGGGCCGCTTTCGCCCTATGAGCGGGCCCATATTCAAGAGTGTTTGAAGGGCCTAGAGATGATCGGCCGCCAGGCAGAAGACCAAAGTTGGGACTGCCAAAATATGGGGCCTAAAATCAATGGTCCCTCGGCAGATTATGCAGCTTATCCAGACAGTCTGGGCCGCCTCTTCTTTTCCGCTCTCCGACAAGCCGATGCCCAAGCCCCCTTTGAGAGCCAACTCTATAGCCAGCGCGAAAAGGAGCAAAAAGCCCAGCGCTATTGGGCTATCCGCTCGGAGCAGCCCTTAGGGGCCAGTTGTTGGGGGGCGCATTATGGCATCCGCTACCTCAGTGTAATAACAGATAGTACGAGCTATTTGGCCTATAGCTATCGAGAGGAAAATGGCCGTTTTTCGCCCCCAAAAGCCTTGGGGAATTTACCGCCTAGGGTCAGTCAGCCGCATTATTGGGCTTTGGGGCCAGATTCGGGTTATTTATACTTTGTGCATCGCTCCGAAGAGCAGCAGGAAGATATCTGGCGGGCCAAGATCAAAGCAGATAGCATCGTCTTAACGGCCGTCCCTTTGGGGCCAGAAATCAATAGTATGGGCCGAGAGCTCTCGCCTTTTCGGCGGGGCGACAGCCTGTTCTTCGCCTCTGATTTTTGGGCGGGCTATGGCGGGCTCGATATCTTTTGCGCTATTGGCGATACGGTATTTAATCTGGGGGCGGGCCTCAATTCGGCGGCTCATGAGCTCTATTTCTATTTGGAGCCAGGCGATAGTACGGGCTATTTTGCCTCTAATCGCAAGGGCTCGCAACAGCTCAAGGAGGCCGTTTGTTGCACCGATATTTATCGTTTTGAGAGCCAGCGCTTTTTGCCCCCAGTAGTTGTGGATACGCCCTTAGTGGTCCAGCTCGACAGTCCACCTCCCGCTCGCCCGCCCTATGAAGAGCTGCTGACCAGTTTGCAGCAGCAACTGCCCATTGCCCTTTATTTTCACAATGATGAACCCGATAGTAATAGCTTAGCCATTGTTTCTAGCCAAACTTATCGACAATCTTGGGATAGTTATCAGGCGCTTTTTCCGCTCTATCGACAGCAGAATGCCAGTAGCTTGGCCCATTGGCAAAACTTTGAGGCCCAGGCTAAGGCCCAATATGCTCAGTTGGATAGTTTTGAGCGGCAGCTATTGCGCTTATTGCAGCAGGGCTATCGCTTAGAGGTAGCCATTCGGGCCTATTGTTCTCCCCGCTCTTGGACGGATTACAACTTTAATTTGGCCCAAAGGCGAATTGATGCTTTGCTCAAGGATTGGGAAAGCGGGCCCTTAGCGCCCTATTTGGCCCAGGAGCAGCTGCGTTTAGAGTGGTTGCCCCTAGGCGAGAGTCGAGCCCCAGCAGGCGTCAACGATCGTTTTGATCAGCCCCGATGGTCCATTTTCTCGGCAGCTGCCGCCGCCGAGCGGCGCTTAGAAATAGAGTTCGTTTCCCTTAAAAAATAATTTTTCCGATATGTTGCCGCATTAAAAGCTTACTTTTGAGCTTTGCCATTTATTTCAACCAAGCTTTATTTTACTATGCGCTGGATTAGTCTCTGTATTTTCATGGGCCTCCTACTCCCCTCTTTGTGGGCCCAAGATACCCAAGAAATTCGAGGTCGAGTTATCGACAAAACGAGTAAGCAGCCTTTGGTAGGGGTTACCGTACTCTTGTTTGAGAGTGAGCCCACCTTGGCCACCGTCACGGACTTTGATGGTTTTTATAAGATAGAGGTCCCCTTGGGCCGCCAACAGATTGAAGCTCGCTATTTGGGCTATGAGCCCTTTTTGAGCAAACCCATTATTATTTCTGCAGCCAAGGAGATTAACCTTGATATTGAAATGCTAGAGACAGTCCAAGAAACGGGACAGGTCACGGTAACTGCTGCCGCAGCCAGCAGTGGAAATGAAGCCATCAATGAGCTCTCCGTCGTCAGTACCCGCTCTTTCTCAGTAGAAGAAACTCAGCGCTATGCCGCTTCGATCAATGACCCTGGGCGGATGGTTATGGCCTTTCCAGGCGTACAAGCCAATCAAGATACCGAAAACGATATCATCATCAGAGGAAACTCTGCGGTGGGTGTCCTCTGGCGAGTAGAGGGCCTTGATATTGCGAACCCTAGCCATTTTGCTCGTCCAGCCACTACGGGTGGAGGGATTACCGTCTTTAGCGCTTCTCTATTGAGCAATTCCGACTTTAGCACAGGGGCCTTTGCCGCAGAATATGGCAATGCCTTTTCGGGTGTTTTTGATGTGCGTTTCCGCAAAGGAAATCTAGAGAAAAGAGAGTATACTTTTCGGGCGGGAGTTATTGGGATTGACTTTGCCGCAGAAGGCCCCATTAAAAAGGGCCGCAGCTCTTATTTGATTAACTACCGCTACTCTACCTTGGGAATTTTGGCCCAAGCAGGTTTGCATGTCGTTCGAGAAAATGTATCAAATACCTTTCAGGACCTTTCTTTCAACCTCTATTTTTCTGGCCCTAAGAACAAAGATCGCTTTACCATCTTTGGGATGGGCGGCCTCAGCCAAGAATATTGGTGGATGTTGCCTACGGACCGCTGGCAAAATAGCTTGGACTATGTTTGGGATGCCAATACTAGTAATCTGGGCGTTTTGGGAACCACCTACACTCGTCTGATTGATGATAAATCCTTCTTTAAAATGTCTGCTGGCGTAGGAACCAACTACCTTAATGACTATCAGGTAGAGCCCACCATTGCCGCCGACTCAACTTATTGGTTGGAACGCAATAACTTCTTAACCACTAAATTTAGCTGGCATGGAGTATATAGCCGCAAGATCAACCGCAAGCTCCGCCTCAAAGCGGGACTCATTAGCACCTATTACCTTTGGGATTTGGAGTATGGCCTCTTTCAGGGAGATAGCCTAGGCTACCAAAACTATTTGGGCCAATTTACACCTGGTCCCCGCCGCCCCTTGACAGAAGCCTATTTTGATCCCGATCAAGTGGGCGATATCCCCACCCTAGAAGGCGAAGGCGAACTAGGGAGCACCTTTAGTCAACAAGCTTATTCTCAGGCCAGCTATCATGTCAATGAGAAGTTTACGATCAATGCTGGGGCTCATTTCCTCTTCTTGGCCCTAAATGCTGATTGGGCCCTAGACCCAAGGCTTTCTATGCGCTATACGCTAAGCCCCAACACCAAATTTACCTTCGCTTACGGTCTACACAGCAAGATTCAACCTTTTGGCACCTATATGCTTAGCTTTGAAGGGAGCGACGGACAAATCTACCAGCCCAATAAGGACCTTAAATTTACAAGAGCCCATCATCTTATTGCTGGAGTGGAGCAAATGCTTACGCCCAAGCTTCGCTTGCAGGTAGAAGGCTATTTTCAGCAGCTCTTTAATGTGCCCATTTCTACCGATCCAAACAGCAACTTTTGGTTCTATAACCTTCGAGATAATTACGGAACCATTCCCATGACTTCTGAAGGCAAAGGCCAAAACTATGGGGTAGATCTTACCCTAGAGCAGTTCTTTGGCAAAGGCTTTTTCATGCTCTTTACGGCCTCAGCCTTCCGCTCTACCTTCAAGGCTTGGGAGGAGGATTATCGCCCTGCCCGCCTAGATAACCGCTTTTCGACTAGCTTGATGGCTACCAAAGAGTTTATCTTCAAAAATGGCGGCGTGCTGCAATTGGGTGTAAAAACCTTTTTTCGCGGTGGCTTGCATCATCAAGAGGCCGACCTAGAAGCTTCTCGCGAGCTGGGCGCTTTTGTAGAGGACCAAGAAGCCGCTTTTGATGCCAGCTTCCCACCTTACTTCCGCCTCGACACGCGTATTGCCTACCGCAAAGACCATAAAAACTTTTCTTATACACTTGGTCTCGACATTCAAAATGCCACCAATAAAACAGATAACTGGCGTGCGGTAGAATATGACCGAAATATTCAATCTATCGTCCTTGATCCCAATTCGGGCCTACTCCCCGTTTTGAGTTTTCAGATCGATTTTTAGGGGCCTCCGCAGCTTTGCTGCGGCGCTAGGTTTCAGGGCTCGCAGGACTGCTCGGCCCTTCAGCCGCCTTTGGCGGCTTCGGTCTGGCCCTGCGGGCCACCCTTCCACAGCGCTAGGCCTTGCTGCGCTTGGGGCATTTAGCCCCCGCGCGCAGCCTATTTTCCCACTTCCTCAACTTTTACTCATGACTAGAGAAGAATTAACTCAGGCCCTCAAAGAGATTATGGCCCCTTATGTTCAGGACCAAGCTGCTTTTGAACAGGCTCAAGAAGACACCCACCTCATGAACGATTTAAAAATCAACTCCCAGCATTTGGTAGACATCATCCTAGATGTAGAAGATGCCTTTAACATTGAAATTGATGATGAAGCCGCCGAAAGGATGATGACCGTAGGCGCTGCCCTTGATATTATTCAGGAGCTAACTACTGCTTAAGATGCTAGGAACCGATATCGTACAGCTTAGACAACTAAGGCAAGATCGCTGGTCCAGACGAATAGATAAAATCTGTTCTAAGGAAGAACAAAAATGGCTGGGGCATATGCCCCAGCCATTTTTGGCTTTTGCCCAACTCTGGGCCTTAAAAGAGGCCGCTTATAAGTTGGGCTTGCGTTTGGGGGCTCCTCTAGGCTATTACCCCAAAAAGATAACAGTAGAAGAATTGGAGCTGGGCTATTTTTTCTGTTCAGCTTGGTCCATTTACCTTCAGTTGGAGATGGCCGAAGATTATATTTGGGCGCAGGCGGCCCCAAGCCGCTCAGACTTGGCCCGTATTCAGGCGAATATTTATTATTGGCCTCAATGGGCAGAACAGCCAAGGCAACGTTCCTCCGCTTTGCGGCAACTGATTGGACAAAATTTAGGTTTGGGCCAACTGATAAAAGATGAGAAAGGCCTGCCCTTCTGGAAAGAAGAGGCAGGCCCAAAGATACCTTTGAGTCTAAGTTATGATGGACCTTGGGCTAGTTGGGCCAAGGTAAGTCCTTCTGTCGCTCATAATTTTTAATGCGTTTTTGTTCCTCTGCCAACCATTTATAATACTCATTAGCTGGTTTAAAGGCATTTAAGAAGTATGCCTCCCTAGCTCTAGTTTCTGCATTGGCCAAATGGCCTTTTTGTTCCTCATACACAGCTAGATTAAAGAGTAATGGGCCACGAAGTTTAGCATCATTAGTTTCTAGATTTTTTTGCCAAATAGCAGCGGCCCCCTCCCAATCTCCTAACTTAACCAATTTGTAGGCGGCCTTCATATCTTTATGGCCCTTAACATAAATTTGTCGCCTTTTTTGGACCATTGTGCTACAGATGCGCATAGCATAGCTACGCCCTAAACGATATCCCTGCGCCTTCATTTTTTTATTTTTGAAGGGTGTAACGATTTGACCAAGCACACCATAATCTGCATTTGAGTCTCCAGAAAAATTTTGGTCAAAGCGCCAAATATCTACAACTTCTTTGGCCCTTAAATCATAGAGCCTCCAGCAAGCAACTAATTGAATTTTACGCCCTGTTGAAGAGCGAGAGGTTTGTCCAACGCCCGAATTCCACGAAGATTCACTATAAGAATCATATTCCTCGCTATCGAGCATCTCTAAACTGGCCAATAATTGACCTTTTTTGGCCAAGGCCTTTAAAAAGGTATCAGGTAAAGGCGGAGGAACATCTTCAGATAAATACAAGCGGCCATAGCTAGTGTCTAGCCGTTGATAGTTTCGTTTTCGCTCTTCAATAATAGCTTCTTCAAAGCCTTGCATAGCCCCTTTGGCTGCTTGACGATCTTGGCCTACTGTTTCACCAGAAGCTAGGCCTTCTAGAGAGTTGATTATAAGCTGCTTGCCTGAATTATTGGCAAAAGCTCGGTTCCAAACAAGAAGTTGATTTAAACTGTCTGGAACATAGAGATCAGGGCAACGCATTTGGTAATAACTGATTTTCTTTTTAGTGCTACAACTGCCCAAACTAAATAGGCTAAGAGAGAGCAAAAGAAATACGATCTTTTTCATTTTTAAAGTTTAACCACCCCATGAGCAAAAAGCACTCTTAGAGATGAGGAGGAGGTAAAGGCCCAGCGCTGCGCAGGGGTGGCCCGCAGGGCCAGACCGAAGCCGCCAAAGGCGGCTGAAGGGCCGAGCAGACCTGCGAGCCCTGAAACCTAGCGGCGGCCGAGCTAGCCGAAGCCTAGCTGGCCGCGGGCCCAAAAATAATGATTTAGAAACAGCCAGAAAGGGCTTCGTGTCGGATAATTAGGCCCAAATGGTGAATATTTTGGACCAACTCGCTTTGTAGAGAAATACTTTTGGGGAGGTAGAGTAACTCCAGCTGTTGTAGCTGTTTAAGTTCTTCAAAACTTTGTAATTCAGGACATTGGCTAAGGTCTAAAAGGCGCAAATTGGGGAGGGGGTTAAGGTTTTTGAGGTTGATGAGTTTGGGCGCCTTGATATAGAGTTTTTCTAATTTTTCGAGGGCGGGAATTTGCCCTAGACCTTGGAGGGCAATGGAGGAGAGTTCTAGGCTCTGTAGATTGGGGAATTGGGCTAGCGTTTTAAGATTTTGGAAGTTGGTTGCGGCCAACTCTAGTTGTTGGATTTGCTTAGGCAGATGTTGGATGGGAAAAGCCGTTTCCTGTTGGCAGGCAAAAAACTGCAGGGCTTTTAGTTCGGCCAAGCTTTCTGTCTGGCTAAGTTCGGGCGTTTTAATTTTCAGCCAGCGCATAGCTTTAAAGCGAGCCAATAAGCGGGCGTCAATTCGGTTCGCTTTAACATTCAGTTCGAGTTCTTGCAGTTGTTGTAGATGGACAAGACTGTTCATATTTTGGACCTCATCGGCTAGGAGGCTCAGTTTTTTGAGGCGACTGAGTCCAGCTAGGGGGCGTAAATCGAGATCAGATTGTTCGGCTTTCAGGCTTAGCTCTTCGAGTAGAAAGAGGCTATTGATGCCTTGGGTGCTTCGGAGGTCGCTGATGTGTAAGCTAAGTTTCTTAATTTTGGGAAGTTGGATCAGGCGGTCTAAGTCTTTAATTTTTTGGGCCTGAATATGCAGTTCCTGCAGTTGGGTCTGGCCCTCTAGCAGTTGTAGGGGAAACTCTTGTTCTTGAGCAAAAGCCAATTGGAGTTTCTTTAATTTTTTGGGTAAAAAGAGTAATTGTTGCAGATGCAATTCTGTTAGGCTTAGCTCTTCTAAGTTCGTCAATTGACGAAGACCATTAAGATTTTCGAGTTGGAGGCCTCTGCCGTGCAAGCGTTTGAGCAGGGGCAGGCCGCTTAGGCCCGAAAGGTTTTTTAGGGGCACGGCATAGAAAGGGCCCGTTTTGCAGGCATCATCTTGAGAGAGATCCAGTTCTTCTAGGCGCATAATCTGTTCAATCTCCGCTAGGCTCGCCTCGCTATACGCTTGTTCAATTGGTTTGAGTAGGACCATCTGGTTATAAAAGGCTTTCCATTCGGGCTGAAGTGCATTCCACCAAAGGAAAAGAGATTCGGCCTGTTTTACTTTAGAGGCATGCGGCAATTCTAGATGCGAGTTAGTATTCTCGGTCTTATCCTCCGTTTTGGGCTTTGTTGTTTCATTTTCTACATCAGGGTTGCCAGGGATAGTTGGGATAGGGACCAATTTTTCCAGTCCGCCGCCATAGGTCCAAGCAATTAGTCCTTTTTGGGTTTCTACCTCTAGCCAATAATGGGGAAGTTTTTGGCCACGGATACTAATAGTTTCCTTGTTTGGGCTTCTTCGGCCCGTAAAGCGGACCAGCTCCCCTACTTGTAATTTGGCCACTACACTAGCCTTTAAATTGCCTTGACTTCTTAGGCGGAGATTAGACAAGAAGCAACGATACTGGGGGCGGATGGCTTCGGTACTCAAGTCTTGTTTATGTAGCCAACCTCTTCGGCCAGATTGATTTTCGATGGCAACAAAGTCGCCTTCTTCTTTTTGCAGAGGATATAATAATTCTCCTTGTAGGAGAAATTCGACCATAGCGCTTTCAGCTTCAGGCTCATGTAGCAGGGGGGCCGCCACTTTATTGTAAAGGATATCTTGGGCATTGGCAGTCCAAAAAATTAGCATACTCAACAAAAGGAATAAAGAAGAAGTAGGAGTGAGCGACATAAGAGATTTTTTGATTAAAAGCCGAGCTTCAAAGGGCTCAGCTCAAGTTGTTTTGCTTCTTCAAGATGCAAAAAAACTTTTAATTTTTGAGCTAGCCCACTCCAATAATCCATATAGTTAGCGGTAACTTATTCTTTTTTTTTGCTATTCAAAGCTTTTCTTTTATGAGGGAAAATAATATTAAACAAGCTGCTTCTAGGATATTATTGGGCCCCTAAGGGAAGCTATTACTCCATGAATTCCACTCATTTCCCTGGCCAATATTTTAAGCTTTTTTAACTATTTGGGCCTTTAAGGCAAGCGGGATTTTAAGTTGGCCTAAACTGACTAAACAAAAACTTAAAACAAGGGCTGCGCCCAAAATAGCGGGGCTTTTTTGTATTTTCGGCCCGAAACAGCCAAAACATCATGAACAAACCACAGCTTTTTATACTTGCCCTCTTTCTTTTGCTATTGGGCAGTTGTCAGTCCTACCAGCACTTTGTCAAAGAAGAGGGACAATATTATCAGCTCAACAGCAGTGAGCACCAAGAGGCGGATAGCAGCACTGCGGCTATTTATGCTCCTTACAAAAAACAATTGGAGGCCAAGATGAATGAGCAATTGGGCCAATTGGATGTAGATCTCATCAAGGAACAGCCAGAGTCTAACATGGGGAATTTCACGGCTGATATGGTCGCCGTCCAAGCACAATTATATACTGGTCAAAGTATTGATTTTGCGGTCCTCAATTATGGTGGGCTTCGCCTGCCCTCTATTCCCAAAGGCCCACTCAAAAAAGGCAAAATCTATGAGCTCCTCCCCTTTGACAATATGATTGTCGTGGTTGAGCTTAAAGGCAGCGAATTGCCTGCCCTCTTTGAGCACATCTGCATGAAGGGCGGTTGGCCGGTTAGCGCTGCGGTTCGGATGCAGATGGACGACGAGTTTGCACCCCATAATATTAGCCTAGAAGGTCAAGCCATTGTTCCCGATCAGAACTATCGCATTGCCACTATTGATTATTTGGCCAATGGAGGCGATAATTGCAGCTTCTTTAAAGGCAAAAAACGCTATGAAACGGGGAAATTTCTCCGAGATGCAGCCATAGAATACATCTCTGCCCAAACGGCCAAAGGAAAAACTATTAAGGCCCGAAAAGAAGGCCGAATCAGCCAAAAAAAATAAGCGCATGAACTACAATAGAAGAAAATTCTTGGGCCGCTTGGGCCAATTTGGTCTTTTGGCTGGAACAAGCCTGATTCTCCCCTCTTCCCTCAAAGCTTTTCATGGCCAACTTTTGGCCCAAAGCGATGAAGCCCCAGAACTCATCAAACTAAGCATTTTGCACACCAATGATGTGCATAGCCGCATCGAACCTTTTCCTATGGATGGAGGCCGCAACCAAGGCAAGGCAGGCGCCGCCCGTCGGGCCGCCCTCATCCAAAAAATTCGTCAAGAGGAAGAACATGTCCTTTTGCTCGATGCTGGCGATATGTTTCAAGGTACCCCCTATTTTAATTACTTCAAAGGCGAGCTCGAACTCAAATTGATGTCGAATATGGGCTATGAAGCGGGCACTTTGGGCAATCACGATTTTGATGCGGGCATCGAAAACCTAGAGCAGCAACTAAAGGCCCATGCCAATTTCCCGATCCTCAACTGCAATTACAATTTTGAGGACACCCCCATGCAAGGCCTCGCCAAACCCTATACGATTATCAAAAAAGGAGCACTCAAAATTGGGCTCACAGGGGTTGGCATTGAGCTAGATGGCCTAGTGCCTGGTCCACTTTACGGCCAAACCCAATATCAAGACCCCCAAAAGGCCCTCAACAAAATGGCTCGTTTCCTCAAGGAAGAGAAAAAATGCGATTATGTCATTTGCCTCTCTCACCTCGGTTATAGCTATAAACACAACAAGATTTCAGACCTCGTTTTGGCCCAAAATTCAGAGGCAGTAGACCTCATTATTGGCGGACACACCCACACTTTTCTAGAACAACCCACTTTGGTCAAAAACCCCAAAGGCGAAGAAGTACTGGTTTCTCAAGCAGGCTGGGCAGGCATCGTCCTTGGCCGCATCGATGTCTATTTTGAACCCTCCAAAAAGAAGAAATGTATTAGCTGCCAAAATACAATTATTGACTAGTATAAGGATTTGGGGCCTCCCGCCTGCGGCGGGCGCTACGTTTCGCAGCTCGCTCTTCGCTCGGCCCTGCGGCGGCTTCGCCGCCTGGGTCTGGCCTTCGGCCACTGCTGCACATCGCTAGGCCAGTCGCTTCGCTCCTCTAAACAGCCCTTGACCAATGAAACAAAGTAAATCCTTTGTTTAAATAAGTTCTAAATCAATTGCCTGTCATCGCTAAGGCATTTTTAGCAAAAAATCAATTTTTTTCTTTGTCTTTTTTTCTCGACCTTAGCCCTTCCCGGCTCAAGGCCTAAAGCCTTTTTCCTCCCCCATTTCATTTA